>JANQQC010000005.1 GCA_028285145.1 Hyphomonadaceae bacterium | reverse complement strand
CACACCGCCGGTGCCGGGCCGCCAGACCGCGACCTCGCCCCCCAAAGCCAGACGGCCGACCCGGCCCTTCAGGGGAGCGATCACTGGATCATAGCTGTGGCATATGAGGGGGGGATAAGTTTCCACCGATCGGAATGACCGCGGGCGAAAAGGCGGGGATAGGGGCCAGTTTATTCCCGCGATCGGATGCTCGTTTCCGTGGCAGCACGCCGACCTGCATTTCGCGAAATGGAATGGGGCGCTATCAAACACGTGTGATTAGCTTGTCTGACTTCGTGACCGCAGCAATTACAGCTTTAGGCCGAGGAGCTGTTACGGCGGAGACTTGGCTGTGGCGTGATATCGGAATCTTTGGCGACGAGTGGGACGATTTCATCCTCAACACACTGGACGCCTTGGGTGTTGATGCTGACGCTGATTTCAATGTCTACAATTACATACCAATGGACGAGGAAGTTGCAGTATTTGGGGGGAAGCTAATAGCTGACCGAACCATACCCGACTTGCGCGTGCGCGAGTTGTACGCATTCCTCGAGTTCAAGCCTCGAGTCTAGAGAAGGTCGGTTTTCGCCGACAAAGTAGACATTACGCGGTCATGTCAGGCACACCGAGGGTCCACCCGATGCCTGAATGGATCCGCAAATGACTATCCGGATTGCTCGTGCCGCCGATGGAGAAGCGCTCGCGAAGATCTACGCGCCCATCGTTGAGAACACATTCATCTCATTCGAAGAGACGCCGCCGACCGCCGCAGAAATGGCACGGCGCGTCGAGGCGACGCTTGAAACGCATCCCTGGCTGGTCGTCGAACAGGCTGGAACCGCCGTCGCTTTTGCCTACGCCACCGCCCATAGGGCGCGCGCGGCCTATAAATGGTCGTGCGATGTCAGTGTCTATGTCGGGGAAGAGGCCCGTCGACAGGGATTGGCGGGCCGCCTCTACAAGCACCTCTTCGACACGCTCATCCGTCAGGGATTTGGGAGCGTCTTTGCCGGCATCGCCCTGCCCAATGAAGCAAGCGTCGGGTTTCACGAGAGAGTGGGGTTTGAACCCGTGGGCACCTATCCAAGGGTTGGCTTCAAGAACGGGTCGTGGCGGGATGTCGGATGGTGGAGCCGCTCGCTGCAGGAACTGCCAGACAACCCGTCACCGCCGCTGCCGTTTGGAGAAAATCGTCACGCGTTCAAGCAGTGCGGTTCCTGATCAGGCTAAGGGTATTGAGACGTTCGAGAAGGTGTTTGGAATGAAGCCACTGGGAACGGATGGAGCTTTCGTTTTAGGCCCCGGACGATGCGGTTCGACCATGCTATCAAGCATTCTGAACACGCATCCTGAAATACTGAGCCTATCCGAGTTCTTCTCAATGCAAGGTGTGCGGTCGCTTCTCCCCGGAAGGATCAGCGGCCGGGAGTACTGGAAGCGGTTATCTCATCAACCGAAGAGCATACGTTTGATGATGACACCGGAAAACGCGCCGAACGAGTTTCTGTATCGTCCCGGAATGGGGCGTTTCCCGATCGACAACGTTCCGCCCTTGCTCGCGAGTCCATTGCCGCATCTAAGCGATGATCCCGACACTCTTTTTGATGAGCTCTCCAAGACCGTTCCCGATCACCCTAAACAGACAGTGGAGCGTCACCATGCAATGCTGTTTGAACGCCTGAGAGAATTGTGCGGCGGGAAAGTATGGGTGGAACGCACGGGCATGTCGATCATGTACGTGCGCCTCCTTCCAAAACTCTTTCCGGCAGCAAAACACATCATGATGTATCGGGATGGGCGAGACGTCGTCCTGTCCTTTCAAGCTTTCAAACCCATTCGGCCGATGATCTGGAACTGGAAGTGGTTCGGGAAGACTGGGCCAAGTCTTCTTGACCTCGACTCTCCTGCTGGAAGAAGCCGCTACTTCAGATTCAGCGATCGGTTCTTTGCGCCCAAACCGTTGGTGAAATGGATGTTGAACAATCCCCCGCCCCTGGAGACGTGCGCGGAATTCTGGAGCCACGCCACTCTGCAAAGCTTGCCCGAGTTTGCGAACATACCCGGAGATCAACGCACATTCCTGAGTTTTGAAGCGCTAACGGCCAAGCCACGGTCCGAGCTGACCAGGCTTGTGGACTTTCTTGGTGTCAATCTCGACGAAGCGTGGCTGGAGCGCACGTCCACCATTCCCCGACAACTCGAGCCACGCTGGAAGAAGCTGGACCTAGAACAACAAAGCGATCTCTCTGCGTGGACGAGAGAAGCCCGGCACGCTGTGGATCACGCTTTCAGTAACCACCAGATAACCGCTTAGGTGCCAGAATACGCAAGCCCAACTTGTTGCGCTGGGCGCATCGCGAGAGCCTTTCTGCATGGATCTGGAACGTATCTTCAAGGTAATCGACCGAACGTTCGAGACCGCCTTCGGCGTGTTTGAGCTGTTGTTGCTGATCGGCGCTGCCGGTCTTGGCGGGTTTGTTCTCTGGAGCATTGCCGGAATCGCCGAGGCCGACCTTTTGATGAGGCTCGCCGTGACGGTTACCGGAGCCGTCATCGCAGTCGTGATCACCTGGGTGGCGTGGTCCATCCTGAAGGTCACTGGCGGCTAGGCATCGGGCATCTGACCCTCACAGCCTTTACAGTTCCGGCCATCTCTCCGAGAAACGGCGGCCCAGACACACTATTGAGGATGCCCAATGACACAGCCCGCCGATCTGTTCGACCTGTCCGGAAAAACCGCTCTTGTGACAGGGGGGACGCGCGGGATCGGGGAGATGATCGCGACGGGTTTCGTCAAAGCGGGCGTGAAGGTCTACATCACATCGCGCAAGGCCGATGCCTGCACCGCCATGCAGGAGAAATTGTCGGAGTTCGGCGAGTGCATAGCGCAGCCATCTGATCTGTCGACGCATGAAGGCGTTTCGGCCTTC
Organism: Hyphomonadaceae bacterium; assembly: GCA_028285145.1. Classification (GTDB taxonomy): domain Bacteria; phylum Pseudomonadota; class Alphaproteobacteria; order Caulobacterales; family Hyphomonadaceae; genus JANQQC01. Next base: position 20,414 of record JANQQC010000005.1, on the reverse strand, counting down.
GCCGACTGGCTCAGCGAGCGCGAAGACAAGATCGACATTCTCGTCAACAATGCCGGGGCGGCCTGGGCAGAGCCGATTGAGGAGTTTTCCGAGAAGGGCTGGGACCGGGTGATGGACCTGAACGTGAAGTCGATCTTCTTCATGACCCAGAAGCTGTTGCCGCAATTGCGGGCTGGCGCGGCGGCTTCGGGACGCGGCCGGGTCATCAATATCGGCTCCATTGAAGGCTTCACTATGCCCATGGCTCCGGGGAACTTCGCCTATCCAGCCAGCAAGGCCGCCGTGCACCACCTGACCCGCAGCCTCGCCAGAGAGCTGGCCCCTGACAGGATCACGGTCAATGCCATTTCGCCCGGCCCGTTCGAAAGCAAGATGACGGCTTATGCGCTGGGGACGGACGAAGGCAAGGAGATGGTTGCTGGAGCGATCCCGCTTGGCCGGATCGGCACGGCTGAGGATATGATTGGGCTGTCGACCTTTCTGGCATCCGCCGCGTCCGATTATATGACCGGCGTCAGCATCCCGCTCGACGGCGGGTATGTGAATCTGAGATAGATAGTGGACTGAGGACAGCTCTGTATACGGAGTGCTATCCAGCGTCTGCCAGAACGGCCTCGATGGAGCGGCGGGACAAGGTCCAGAGAAAGGGATTGCGCTCGCGATAATAGGCGAGCGCAACAACCGCCGTCGAAAGCGCCCAGCCCCTCCCCCTTTGCCATGTTGGCTCGTCGACCCCTGCCGCCACGCGGAAAATGTCGCGCGCACCTGTATCGAGCAACGACCAGCCAACGATGAGATCGACCGCCGGATCGCCGCGGCCGGCCAGCCCGAAATCGATCACGGCCGAGAGTGCCCGGTCACGTGCGAGCAGGTTTGCGGCGTGGATGTCTCCATGGATGAGGACGGGCGCGTTGTCCCATTTGTCGGCCTGAAGCGCCTGATCCCAGGCGGCGTTGAGGCGGGCCTCATCGTAGAGATCGGCAATGCCGGCGAGTGAGCGCCGCGTGACCTTGTCACGGATAGACAGCTCTACGCCGCGATGATTGTTCGCTGGCCCGGACAAGGGAGCCGCCGGCACATCGATGGATCGGAGCACGTTGACGAAACACCCCAGCGTCTCGGCTGTGGCCGCCATGTCCGGCAGGTCCGCTTCGATGACAGGCACGCCCTCAATCCAGCGATAGACCGCCCATGGATAGGGATAGCCGTACGCAGGTCCGCCGGTGCCCAGCGGTTCCGGCACAGCGAGCGGCAAATCCTTCAGCAATGGTAGGAGCGCAACTTCCTTGGTGAGTTGCGCGGCGGTGGACGCCATGCGCGGCAAGCGGATACATTTGTCCTGGCCCAGACGGAAGAGGACATTGTCTGTCCCGTCCGAGGCAACCGGACGAATGGTCAGGCCTGCCCAGTCCGGAAACTGCGCGGCGAGGAGCTGGCCCACCTGCTCTGCGTTCGGAGATACAGCGTCATCTGACATGACGGGCGTCTTGCCACGCTGCGCGCCCTGTTCCAACGTCGGCGCAACAAACACTGGGAGATGGACATGGCAGACACGCAGGAACTCGATGGGCGCAAGGCGCTGGTGACCGGATCGGCCACCGGGCTTGGCCGGTCCATGGCGGTGAAGCTCGCCGAGCGTGGTGCCGACGTCATCATCAACTATTCCCGCAGCTCTGCCGAGGCCGAGGAGGCCGCCGATCTTTGCCGCGCGGCGGGCGCGCAGGTGCGGCTGGTTCAGGGGGATGTGTCGGAAGAATCGGGTTGCAAGGCGCTTGCGGACAGCGCAGCGGCCTGGGGCCGGCTCGACATCCTGATCAACAATGCCGGGATCACGCGCCATGCCCGCGACCATGCCGACCTCGAGGCCCTGACCAAGGATGATTTCATGGTCACCTATGCTGTGAACGTCGTCGGCCCGTTCCTGATGATGCAGGCCTGCAAGGGATTGCTGGAGGCCGCCTACGACCAGACCGGCCGGGCGAGCACTGTGCTCAACACCTCCTCGATTGCGGGCGTGACGGGGATTGGCTCATCGGTCGCCTATGCCGCCACCAAGGGCGCGCTGAATACGATGACGCTGTCGCTCGCCCGGGCGCTTGCCCCGAAGATCCGCGTCAATGCGGTCTGCCCCGGCTTTATCGGGACGCGCTGGTTCAAGGATGAGATGGGAGCCGAGCAGTATGACAAGCTGGAAGGCGCTGTGCGGGCCTCGACCCCGCTGCAGGCCGCGAGCGGCCCGGATGACGTCGCTGACGGCGCGCTTGTCTTCGTGATGGACGCGACTCGCCATGTGACGGGCGAAACCCTGCTGGTGGATGCCGGAACTCACCTTGGCTATGCCCCTCTGATCGCGCGCTAGAGCCTCATATCAGGGCGGACTGAGCAATTATTGCCCACGAAACGGGCGCTCATTGTGCGCGCGCAGCAAAACTTGCCCCTCTAATTGCTCGAAAGTGAGGCGCAGGCCCTCCTATGCACATCTACACCGCACGAGCGGTCGGATTGCATGGGAAGGATCAAACATGTCTCGTTTCTTGAAATCATCGTGCCTGGCACTGCTAATCGGCGTTGGGGTTGCCGGTACGGCGGTCGCCGAAGGCGAATTCAGCGGCAATGTCGCCATCACGTCAGACTATGTGTTTCGGGGGTTCACACAGACTGACGGCGCACCAACCGTGCAGGGCGGCTTTGATTGGGCCAGCGACGACTTCTATGCCGGTGTCTGGGCCTCCGGCGTTGATTTCGCCGATGGTACAAGCACGGAAATCGACTTCTATGGCGGCTGGACGCCGACCGTGGGCGTATTCGGTCTCGATCTAGGTGTGATCTACTACGCCTATCCGGATGCGCCGGATGAGCCTGAGCAGAACTTCGTGGAAGTCTATGGTGGAGCCAGCACCACGCTGGGCGAAAGCCTCGAAGTCGGGGCCTCGATTGCCTACTCGCCGGACTTCTATCTTGAGTCAGGCCAGGCCATCTACACGCAGTTCACCGCCGGTATCCCACTGAGCGACGCGTTTGGCGTCGACGCTTCCGTCGGCTTTCAGGAGTTCCTGGACGATGATGACTGCGATGAGTGCAGCTACATTGACTACTCGATTGGTCTGACGACGGAGTTTGAAGGCTTTGGCCTCGACTTCCGCTTCATCGGATCGGATGGCGATGGCGTTGATGGCCTGGACGGCGACGGTGGCCCGGCTGGTGAGCGCTTCGTCGTCACCGTTTCACGGTCCATGTAAACAGGGGGCGCACATGCGGAGAGGCCCTCCCTTATAAAGCCTGCCGCAGGACGCAAACCGTGGCCGCCATTCGCTAAAACGAATGGCGGCCTTTCTCTTGTTGGGCGACACGCCATATGGTGTGACAAAGGGAGCTGGAATGGCCGCTGAGATGACACCTGCTGAAGCGCTGGCACCCGCGATCACCCTGCTGGGTGTTGGCGCGGCGGCCGCACTGGGATCACGGCTTCTGAAGCTCAGCCCGATTGTCGGCTATCTGATCGCGGGCGTCGCCATCGGCCCTTACATGCTCGGCGGGGCGGTTGGCTTCGAGTTCGACGAAGCGACGACGCACCTGCTCGCCGAACTTGGCGTTGTTTTTCTGTTGTTCGACATCGGCATGCATGTCTCCATGCGCGAGCTGCGGGAGAGCCGCAGCGATCTGATCGGACTCGCGCCGTCTCATCTGGTGGTCTGCAGCGCGATCTTCTCGCTTATTCTGGGGCTCGCGGGCGTGGAGTGGCCGATCGCCATTGCTGTCGGCATCTCCCTGGGCCTGAGTTCCACAGCGGTTGTCTCGGGCGTCCTGTCAGAGCGCAGCCTGAATTCCTGCCCGCTTGGGCGCTCGGCCACGCATGTCCTCATTTTCCAGGACATCGTCGCGATCTTCCTGCTGATTTTCGCGGCGAACCTTGCTGGCGACCCGGCCACTCTGCCGCTGACCATGGCCATTGCCGGGGTCTCCGCGCTGATCGCTTTCGCAGCAGCGATGCTGGCCGGCAAGTTCCTGATCGGGCCCGTGCTGCGGACCCTCGCCAAGGCCCGTAACGCGGAAGCCTTCACCGCTTTCACATTGGTGCTCGTGCTAGGAGCCGCAGTGGCGACCGCGACCGCCGGATTGTCACTGACGCTTGGGGCATTCCTCGCCGGCCTGACCGTATCGGGTACCGCCTATCGTCACCAGATTCAGATGGAGACCGGCCCCTTCCGTGCTCTGCTGCTCTCCTTCTTCTTTATCAGCGTTGGGCTTGGCCTCGATTTGCCGCAACTCTTCGCCAATCTGCCACTCGTTCTCGCCGCCGCTTTCGCCATCCTCGCCCTGAAAACGATTGGCGGCTTCGCCGCCGCCCGGCTGAATAAATGGAGTGTACCCGGCGCGACGCAGCTCGCATTCCTTATGGCGCAGGGCTCGGAGTTCACCCTCGTTGTTCTATCAATGGCCGCGATTGCCGCCGGCCTGCCCCCGCTAATCGAGACAGTGCTGGTGGCGGCTGTCGCGGTGTCCCTTGCCCTTGCACCCAGTTGGGCCGGCCTTGGCCTTCGCATTGCCCGCAAGTTGGCGGCGCGTCAGACAGAGTCTGGAGCAACAAGCGCGGAAACCTCATCGGAACGGCCCGTTGTCGTCTTCGGCATGACGGCCGCTGGCCGCCTCGCCGCAGATGCGCTGCGCGACCATGAAATCCCACACGTCGCGCTGGATATCGATCCTGACCGCTTCCTTGCCGCCGTCGCTGATGGCTATCAGGTCTCGTTTGGGGATGCGGCCAATCTGAAGCTCATCGATGCCATCGGGGCAAACGATGCACGTGCCGCCGTGATCGGCGCACCGCGCTATGATGTGTCCCGCGACATCACACAAACCATCCAGAGACGTTTTCCTGACATGGAAAGGTTTGTGACCGTAGATACTGCAAACGATGTCGCACGCTTCCGAGCCCTCGGCATGCGCGCCCATCTGTGCGCTGCCGAGCCTAAAGGGATTGAGATGGCGGCGGATATGCTCGCGCATCTCGGCGTTGATGAAGCAGACGTATCGGATTGGATTTCAAACCAGAGAGACCGGTTCGAAGTCAAAGCCGTGGACGACGATCCACGCGAGTCCGAAGCGGCCTGAACAAGACTGGATTTTCCATGTCTGGCGGCCTATAGGGATCAAAGTACCAGCTGGGAGCCCGAAATGCGCATAGGCGTTCCAACCGAAATCAAAAAACAGGAATTTCGTGTCGGCCTGACGCCCGAAAGCGTCGGCGAACTGGTTCGCGCCGGGCACGATGTGGGCATTCAAAGCGAAGCAGGGATCGGGTCAGGCTTCTCTGACGACGACTATGCCGCGGTTGGGGCTTCGATTCTGCCAGATGCCGACGCCGTTTTTGCCGCCAGCGAGTTGATTGTGAAGGTAAAGGAGCCCCAGCCGGAAGAAACCGCGCGTCTCGCGCCTTCACACACGCTGTTCACTTATCTCCATCTTGCTCCGGACCCTGTTCAGGCCGATGGGCTTCTGAAGTCTGGCGCAACGGCCATCGCCTACGAAACAGTGACAGACCGCGACGGCCGCCTTCCACTGCTGACGCCCATGAGTCAGGTCGCCGGGCGCATGTCCATGCAGGTTGCCGCCTGGGCACTGATGCGGACAAAACGCGGGCGCGGCGTGCTGCTGGGCGGTGTTCCCGGGGTCGCCCCGGCAAAGGTCGTGATCATTGGCGGCGGCGTCTCCGGCACCAATGCGGCCGAGATCGCGGTTGGCATGCGCGCCGATGTCACGATCTTCGACCGGTCCATGCAGCGTCTTGAAGAGCTGGACGTTCAGTTCGGCGGCGCGGCGAAGACGATGTATTCGACCGCAGCCAGTCTCGACGCGGCGATCCGGGAAGCAGACCTTGTTATCGGGGCCGTGCTGATCCCGGGCGCGGCCGCGCCGAAGCTTGTCGGCCGCGAGCAGTTGAAGGTCATGAAGCCGGGGGCCGTGCTCGTCGACATCGCCATCGATCAGGGCGGCTGCTTTGAAACCTCCCGCGCGACCACGCATGAAGATCCGATCTACGAAGTCGACGGGATCCTGCATTATTGCGTCGCGAATATGCCAGGGGCCGTGCCACGCACCTCAACCTATGCCCTGAACAACGCAACGCTGCCCTTCGTGCTGCAAATCGCAAACAAGGGCACGAAGGACGCGCTCAACAACAATCCGCATCTCGCAGAAGGCCTCACAGTGGCCGAAGGCGCGATTGCCCATGCCGCCGTGGCGCACGATCTGGGTATGGCGTTCAAACAGCCGGACTGGTTTCAGCCGGCCGACTAAACAGGAGTACGACGGCCGCTAGTGCGGACAGCACCGCACACAGCCACATTGCCATCGCGACCGGTGCCGCCAAAGCCGCTCCAAGGGCCGCCGCCCCGGCGACTCCAAGCAGTTGGGCGACGCGGCTCGCTGTATTGTTCACGCCGGACGCCGCGCCTTCATCTTCATCCTCTACAGCGCCGAGGACGGCGCTGGTCAGCGGCGCGACAAGGATTGCAAACCCCAGCCCGAGCGTCATCAGACCCGGGAAGATCGCAGTCCAGTACCCGCCACCCTCTGCGCCGAGCGCCAGCAGGGCGTAACCAGCGACACCCAGAAGTGATCCGATGACGAGAAGCGGGCGAGCGCCGGTCCGGTCTGCGATGCCGCCAGCAAAACGGGACAAAACCCCGAGAAGAATCGGGAAGGGAGCCATGGCGAGGCCGGCTTCGGTCGGCGTGTACCCCCGCCCCTCAATCAGTTCGAACGGTAGAAGGAAGAACATGACTGACAATGCCGCATAGAGGAGCACTGTTGCCAGATTGAGGCTGGCAAAGGCGGGCCGGGCAAACAGGTCCGGCGCAATCATCGGATCAGACGCGGTACGCTCCCACCAGACGAAGACGCCGAGACCGATCAGCCCCGCGCCCAGCATCCAGCCTGCTGACAAGCCCTCTGCCTGTCCCTCCCCCAAGCCAACGAGACCAAGCGCGAGGAGCCCGAATCCCAATGCGGCGAGCGCCGCGCCGGTCCAGTCGAGCCGGCGGTCGGCGGCCTGCGCGACCTTGCCCGGTGGGGCATAACGCATCGCCAGAAATAACGCGCCGATCGCCATCGGTATGTTCAGCAGGAAGATTGAGGGCCAACCGAAGCGTTCGGTCAGCCAGCCGCCGAGGACGGGACCGATGGCCCCCGTGATGGCCGACGCCGCCGCCCACGTACCAATGGCAAGACTACGTTCGTTCTTGGGATAGGCCGATGAGATCAGAGCAAGGCTGGCCGGGGTGAGAAGCGCGCCGCCAACGCCCTGAAGAAAGCGCGCCGCGCTCAAGGCTTCAAGCGTTGGCGCAAAGGCACATGCGAGCGATGCCAGGGCGAAGAGCGCGACACCCCAGACGAAAATTTTCCGGCGACCAAGACGGTCCGCCAGCGAACCGCCAATCAACGTGAACGCGGCAAGCGACAGTACATAAGCATTGATGACCCACTGGACGGAAGCAAGGTCCGCATCGAAATCGGCGCGCAGCACCGGCAAGGCGACCGTCAGGGCCGAACCGTCGATGAAGGCCATGGACGATCCAAGGATTGTGGCAGCAAGCACGAAAGGCCGCGCCTTCGCGGCGCAGTCACCCGTCTCAGTCGCGGTCCGGTCGAACGGCCGGTCCTCGCATGGAGGCCTGAGTAGCTGCGCCATGAACCCACCTCACCTGCCCTGCCCCGACTCTAGCGAATCGAGCGGCAGTCAGCGAGCAGTTTAGCGGCGGCGGGTTCGCTTATTGTCGAAGCGCGCATACTGGACGTCTTCGTCGACGCCGAGCGCATCAATAGCGTCGGTGACCGTGGCCCCGCTTTCGCCGAGGATCGCCACCATCTGCGCACGCTGCTCAACCGCCAGCCAAAGACCGGCAATCTCAACATCGACGGCACGCCAGTCGCCTCCGCGCTCAATGACGCGCCAGCGGACATCAAGTGGCTCGGCATCGGGCAGGCGAACCTCTGTCAGGACGATTGAGTCCCGCTCGTTCCGGTCATGAGAGCCTTCGACAATGATCTCGGCCCCTTCGAAACGGTGGGATTCAGCCTCGAAGCTGTCGACAAGGAATTGTTCGAAAGCATTGGTGAACCGGTCCAGTTCTTCGGCGTCCAAACGCCGGGCATACTTGCCGAGCGTAAACCGGGCGATGCCTTCAACATTCAGCGTCTCGACCAGCGCCCTGCCATCAAAGGATCCGGCGCTGAGCTGCTCAGCTGCGGTCTCAATGACATTTTCGGCGGCCTCGCCTGCAAGAGCGCTGTGCGCGGTCAGGGCGAACATCGCGGAAACAAACATCGAGCGGAACATGCGGGCCTCCATCAGCCGTCTTTACTGTTGAGCAAGACTTGGGCCTTCTGGCGCCGGAAAACGACCATGAAGATGGCATAGGGGCCATGCATGAATCGCAGAGATCGGGCCGGCGAAAGAAAAACCCCGGACGAGGTGTCCGGGGTTTTGTCTGTTCAGCAATGAAACAGGCCTATTCGGCGTCCAGAGTTTCCATTTCAGCTTCGTGGCGCGCCCTGTCTGCCGCGCCCTTTGCTTCGGGATCGCGGTCAACCAGTTCGATTACGGCCATTGGCGCATTGTCGCCATGGCGGAAGCCGGCTTTCAGAACGCGGGTGTAGCCACCAGCGCGATCCTTGTAGCGCTCGCCCATCACGTCGAAGAGCTTCCGGACAGCGTCCTTGTCGCGGACCTTGGCGATCGCGCGGCGGCGGGCCGGAAGGTCGCCCTTCTTGGCGAGGGAAACGAGCTTGTCCATGACAGGCTTCAGCTCTTTTGCCTTGGGCAGAGTTGTGACGATCTGCTCATGGGTGATCAGCGAAGCAGCCATGTTCGCCAGCATCGCTTTGCGGTGCGAAGCGGTGCGGTTCAGTTTGCGGTGCGCAAGTCCGTGGCGCATGTCGGTCTCCCTGGGCCCTCACGGGCTGAGTGGTTAAAGGTGGTCGTCGTACTTCTTGGCAAGGCCTTCGATATCTTCGGGCGGCCAGTCCGGCACTTCCATGCCGAGGTGAAGGCCCATACCGGCGAGCACTTCCTTGATCTCGTTCAGCGATTTGCGGCCGAAGTTCGGGGTGCGGAGCATCTCGGCTTCGGACTTCTGAATAAGGTCGCCAATGTAGACGATATTGTCGTTCTTCAGGCAGTTAGCCGAACGGACAGACAGTTCCAGTTCGTCGACCTTCTTCAGCAGCATCGGGTTGAAGCCAAGCTCGGCCTCTTCCGTTGCGCCCTGCGATTCGATGACAGGCTCGTCGAAGGTGATGAAGAGCTGCAGCTGATCTTGAAGGATGCGAGCAGCATAAGCGACCGCGTCTTCCGGCTTGATGGAGCCATCGGTCTCGACCGTCAGCGCCAGCTTGTCATAGTCCAGCACGGTGCCTTCGCGGGTGTCTTCCACGGTGTAGCCAACACGGCGAACCGGCGAGTAGATCGCATCAACCGGAATGAAGCCGATTGGCGCATCTTCCGGGCGGTTCTTGTCAGCCGGGACATAACCCTTACCGGTCGCGACGGTGAATTCCATGCGCACATCTGCGCCATCATCCAGCGTACAGATGACCAGATCCGGGTTGAGGATCTTCACATCGCCGGGGGTTTCGATCTGACCGGCCTTCACCTCGCCTGCGCCATTAGCCTTGAGAATCATGCGCTTGGGGGTTTCGGAGATCATCTCAATCGCGACCTGCTTCAGGTTCAGGACGATCGTGGTGACGTCCTCGCGCACACCGGGAATGGAGGAGAATTCGTGAACGACGCCATCGATCTGAACGCCGGTAATCGCAGCGCCCTGGAGGGATGACAGCAGAACACGGCGCAGCGCATTGCCGACCGTCGTGCCGAAGCCGCGCTCCAGCGGCTCGATGACGAGCTTCGCTTTGCGGTTTGGGTCGAGCCCCGCCTCAACAACCGGACGGTTGGGGCGGATCAGCTCTTTCCAGTTCTTGTCGTTCACCATTTCAGCGGAATTGTCAGCCAAGACTGGCCTCCTTCAGGCAGGGTTTGGCGAGCCTATATGTGGGCTCGCCAGAAAACATCTAGACGCGGCGGCGCTTGGGCGGGCGGCAGCCATTGTGCGGGATCGGGGTAACGTCACGAATCGAGGTCACGGTCAGGCCAGCGGCCTGCAGCGCGCGCAGCGCGCTCTCACGGCCGGACCCGGGGCCGCGAACATTGACTTCCACCGTCTGGAGGCCGTGCTCCTGGGCTTTCTTCGCAGCGTCCTCAGCCGCCACCTGAGCGGCATAAGGCGTCGACTTACGTGAGCCCTTGAACCCCATCGCGCCGGCGGATGACCAGGAAATCGCATTTCCCTGAGCATCGGTGATGGTGATCATCGTATTGTTGAAAGACGAGTTCACGTGAACAACTCCGGAGGAGATGTTCTTGCGCTCACGGCGGCGGACTCGGGTCGCTTCACGGGCCATTATCGTGTCCTACTTCTTCTTGCCGGCGATCGGCTTGGCCGGGCCCTTGCGGGTACGGGCATTGGTGTGGGTCCGCTGACCGCGAACCGGCAGCTTGCGGCGATGGCGCAGACCGCGATAGCAGCCAAGATCCATCAAGCGCTTGATGTTCATGGAGGTTTCGCGACGCAGGTCGCCTTCCACCATATAGTTGGCATCAATCGTTTCGCGGATCTGGATGACCTCAGCGTCCGTCAGGTCTGCGACCCGGCGTTCTGGTGCGACACCGACAGTTTCGATGATTTCACGGGCTTTCGACGGGCCAATCCCGTGAATATAGGTCAGCGCGATTTGGACGCGCTTATTGGTCGGTATGTTGACGCCTGCAATGCGGGCCACGGGCCTATCTCCTGAACGTTTTCCTAGAATGCACTGGCCGCGCGACAGGCAAAAAAGCTCATCGCGCGCAAAGCCGCGGCCTTCTTAACGAAGTGGGTGGTTATAGACGCCGAACGAGCGGCGTCAACCGCTGATTCAGCGGTTTAAACGGTCTCCTTCAGAGCCGCGTCGATTCCGGCAGCGACCTCATTGATCGACGCCATTCCATCAACTTCAGTTAGCTTGCCGCGCTCCGCGTAAATCGGCAAGAGCGGCGCGGTGTCGGCATTGTATTTTTCAAGCCGTGTCTTGAAGGTTTCGGGATTATCGTCCTTGCGGCCCTGCTCCTCGAAACGCTTCGTTACCCGCTCGATCAGCTTGTCCTCGTCAACCTTGAGGCGAACAACGCGGTGTACTTCGGTGCCGCGTGATTCCAGCAGCTTATCCAGCGCCTCAGCCTGACCGACCGTGCGTGGAAACCCGTCAAAGATGAAGCCGGCCGCGCCGGCTTGAACGGTGAGCTGTTCATCGATCAGGGCAATCACGATCTCGTCGGAGACCAGCGCACCGGAATCCATGATCTCAGCGACCTGTTTGCCAAGCTCTGACCCGGAGGTCCGCGCGGCCCGCAGCATGTCTCCGGTGGAGAGCTGCACGAAGCCGCGCTCGTCAACCAGCCGCTTGGCCTGCGTGCCCTTGCCGGCCGCTGGCGGTCCAAACATTATCAAATTCAACGCTTGCGCCCTCCCAGCCGCGACTTCTTGATCATGCCTTCATACTGATGCGCAATCAAATGCGACTGAATCTGCGTGACCGTATCCATCGTCACGGACACCACGATCAGCAACGACGTGCCACCAATATAGAACGGGATCTCGGGATAATATCGTCGGAGCAGTTCCGGCAGGATACAGACGAAGACGAGATAAATCGCGCCAATCGTCGTCAGCCTGGACAGGACGTAATCGATATAGGCCGCGGTGTTCGACCCCGGACGTATCCCCGGAAGGAAGCCGCCATACTTGCGCAGATTATCGGCCGTCTCTTTCGGGTTGAACATGATCGAGGTGTAGAAGAAGCAGAAGAACGCCACGAGCACCGCATAGGTGATGATGTAGGTCCAACTGCCCGGCGAAAAGTTCGTCGCCAGCCACTGAACGATCCCACTGCCTTGTGCGACATCATTGGGGTCAGCCGTATTGCCGCCCATGAAGCCCACCGCCGTCAGCGGCAGCATCAGGATGGCGATGGCGAAGATTGGCGGGATCACACCAGACGTGTTGATCTTGAGCGGCAGGAAGGAGTTCTGCCCCTGCTGCATCTGATTGCCGACCTGGCGCTTGGGATACTGGATCAGAAGCCGGCGCTGCGAGCGCTCGATAAACACGATGAAGACGACCAGCGCGATGACTACCGCAGCGATCGCGATGACGAAAACCACATTGACCGAGGTCGTGCGCGCCTGCGTCAGCAGGTTGAAGATCGCCTTGGGCATTTCGGCAATGATGCCCGCGAAGATGATCAGCGAGATGCCGTTACCGATGCCGCGGGCCGTGATCTGCTCACCCATCCACATCAGCAGCATGGTGCCGCCGGTCAGTGTCACTACACTTGTGAGGATGAAAAACCATGGTGGCACACCAGCCTGTGCGACACCCGACAGACCGACCGAGATGCCGAACGATTGAACGATGGCAAAGGCAAGCGTCAGATAACGCGTATACTGGTTGATCTGCTTGCGGCCAGCCTCGCCCTCTTTCTTCAACGCTTCCAGCGTCGGAGAGGCCGACGTCATCATCTGGATGATGATCGACGCGGTGATGTAGGGCATCACGTTCAGGGCGAAGATGCCCATCCGCTCAATGGCACCACCGGAGAACATGTTGGCGCTGCCAAGGATGCCGCCAGCCTGCCGGGCGAAGAGGTCTGCGTACTGGGCCGGGTCGAGCCCGGGTACGGGGATGAAAGTCCCCAGCCGGTAGAGGACCAGAATGCCTAGCGTGAAGAGGATCCGCTGCTGCAGGTCCTTCGCCTTGGCGAAGCTGTTGAAGCTGATATTGCGGGCAAGCTGTTCGGCTGCTGTCGCCACGGGCTGCTTCCTCTTCGGAAATGACTTCGCCGCCAAGATCGGCGGCGAAGGGTGATTTGTGAAGGGCCGGTCGGGTAAAAACCCCGCCTTTTACGCAGCGGCGTCGGCAGAAGCGCCGGTCACCGTGACTTTTCCGCCAGCCTTTTCAACCGCTTCGATCGCTGCCTTGGAGGCACCGGTCACTGTAATCGTAGCCTTTTTCGGCGCATCGCCCTTTGCGAGGAGGCGCACACCGTCCTTCTTGCGGCGCAGCACACCCGAAGCGACCAGCGAGTCTTCGGTAATGTCGCTGGCGTCGAGTTTGCCTTCATCAATGGCCTTGGCGATACGGCCAAGGTTGACCCAGGTCAGTGTCTTTGCATTCGGCTTTTTGAAGCCGCGCTTCGGAAGGCGCATATAGATTGGCATCTGGCCGCCCTCGAAGCCGTTCAGCGCGACACCGGAACGGGACTTCTGACCTTTCATACCGCGACCGGCCGTCTTGCCGGTCCCGGAGCCAACGCCGCGGCCGACGCGCTTGCGGTTCTTGGTTGAACCAGCGTTCGGGGAGAGTTCGTTGAGTTTCATCGTTTCACTCTTTCAAGCGTCAATCTGACCGAAAAGGTCAGGCGTTTATTCCACGATTTCAACCATGTGGGAGACCTTGCGGATCATCCCTCTCACGGCCGGCGTGTCTTCCAGCGTCCGTTCCCGGCCAACCTTGTTCAGGCCGAGACCAACCAGCGTTTTCCGCTGAATCTCGGCGCGGCGGATGGGGCTGCCCGTCTGGCGCACGGTGATAGTTTTCTTGGCCATGGCTGAATCTCCTAGCTCGTCGCATCCGCAGCGAGACCGGCTTCAGAGGCCCCGTCATTGCGGCGGTTGACGACGTCCTGAACTTTCAGGCCGCGCTTGGAGGCCACAGATCGTGGGCTCGCCTGTGTCTTGAGCGCGTCAAACGTGGCGCGAACCATGTTGTATGGGTTGGACGAGCCGATGGACTTGCCGACGACATCCTGGATGCCGAGGACTTCCATCACAGCACGCATTGGACCACCGGCGATCACACCCGTTCCCGGAGGCGCTGCCCGCAGCACCACCTTGCCTGCGCCCCAACGACCGCGGCCGTCATGATGCAGGGTGCGGCCTTCGCGCAGTGGCACGCGGACCATGTTGCGCTTGGCTTCTTCAGTGGCCTTGCGGATCGCTTCCGGCACTTCGCGGGCCTTGCCCTTGCCAAAGCCGGCGCGGCCTTTCTGGTCACCCACAACGACGAGCGCTGCGAAACCGAAATTCTTACCGCCCTTCACCACTTTGGCGACGCGGTTGATGCCGACAAGCTTGTCGACGAATTCGGACTGCTCCTCGTCGCGATCTCTACCGCGACCGCGTCCGCGACCTCTTCCCTGTTCAGCCATGACCGCCTCCTAGAACTTCAGGCCGCCCTCACGGGCGGCGTCTGCCAGGGCTTTCACCCGGCCATGAAACATAAAGCCGCCGCGATCGAAGACGACGTCCTCGACACCGGCTTTCTTCGCGCGCTCTGCGATGAGCTCGCCAACTTTTGCGGCCGCTGCGGCGTCAGCGCCTGTCTTCAGCGACTCGCGCAGGTCTTTCTCCAGCGAAGACGCCGAAACGACCGTAACCCCCTTCTCATCGTCGATGATCTGGGCGGAGATATTCTTGTGGCTGCGCGCAACCGAAAGGCGCGGGCGACCATTCGCCAGCTTCTTCAGGCGGTTGCGGGTCCGCTGGGCGCGGCGCTGATGCTTATCGCGTGAGCTTTTCATCGGACTACTTCTTCTTGCCTTCTTTGCGGCGGACATACTCATCCACATAACGCACACCCTTGCCCTTGTACGGCTCTGGTGGACGGAACTTGCGGATCTCAGCAGCGACCTGGCCAACAACCTGCTTGTCGATGCCTTCGACAACCACTTCGGTCGGCTTTGGCGTCGAGATCTTGATGCCTTCGGGCGCGTTGTAGACAACATCGTGCGAGAAGCCGAGCGCCAGCTTGACGCCATTGCCCTGGGTTTGCGCACGGTAACCGATGCCGACGAGCTCCAGCGTTTTGGTGAAGCCGTTGGAGACGCCCTCGACCATGTTCGCGGCGCGCGCGCGGGCGGTGCCCCACTGAGTCCGCGCCAGCGGATCCAGCGCCTCGGCGAAGGTCATCTTCTTACGGCCCTTCTCATCATTCGCCTTCATCCTGGCCTCAGCCTGTTCGGTGAGGTCCTTGCGCGGCGAGATCACGAGTTCGTTGTCGTTCATCTCTGGCACAACCAGCTCAGACAGCGTCATCGCCAGAACGCCCTTGGAGCCCTTGGCTTCAATCGTCTGGCCGTTCACGGATACAGTCGTGCCGCTGGGGACAGAGATCGGGAGTTTTCCAATACGGGACATGTCAGTTCATCCTCGCCTTAGAACACCCGGCAGAGGATCTCGCCGCCGACATTCTCTTCCCGTGCCAGATTGTCGGACATAACGCCCTTCGATGTGGACAGGATGGAGATGCCAAGGCCATTTCTGACCAGCGGGATATCATCCACCGATGAATACACGCGGCGACCGGGCTTGGAGATCCGCTTGATCTCCTGAATGACCGGCGAGCCATCATAGTATTTCAGTTCGATTTCAATGTTGCGGTGGCCGTCTTTCTCGACTTCCGCATAGCCACGGATAAAGCCTTCAGCCTGAAGCACTTCAAGCACGCGGGCGCGCAGCTTGGAGGCTGGCGTGACCACCTTGTTCATGCCCCGCATCTGAGCGTTGCGGATGCGTGTGAGCATATCGCCGAGGGGATCGGAAATGTTCATTGCGGTCCCTCCTCTCTACCAGCTGGACTTCACAAGACCGGGCACAAGGCCGAGCGATCCGAGTTCACGAAGTGCAATCCGCGACATGCGCATCTTGCGGTAATAGCCGCGTGGACGACCGGTGACTTCACAGCGATTGCGCACCCGGCTCGGGGCGGAATTGCGTGGAAGCTCCGCGAGTTTGAGACGCGCCTTGAAACGCTCCTCAAGCGGAAGGTTTTCGTCCATCGCGATTGCCTTGAGGCGCTCGCGGCGGCCTTCATATTTCTTCACGAGGCGCTTGCGCTTCTCGTTCTTTTCAATTGCGCTTTTCTTGGCCATGTCGTTCGTCCTCTAGCGCTAATTCCGGAACGGGAAGCCGCAATGCGCAAGCAGCGCCTTGGCTTCTTCGTTCGTTTCGGCGGTGGTGCACACAATGATGTCCATGCCGCGCATATCTTCGACCTGATCGTAATTGATCTCCGGGAATACAAGGTGCTCCCGGACGCCCATGGCAAAGTTGCCACGACCGTCAAAGCTACGACCGTTCAGGCCCCGGAAATCCTTCACGCGTGGAAGCGCGATTGTCGTCAGGCGATCCAGGAATTCAAACATCCGGTCACGGCGCAGCGTGACTTTCGCACCGATCAGCATCTCTTCGCGAAGCTTGAAGCCCGCGATCGACTTGCGCGCCTTGGTGGCGACCGGCTTTTGACCAGCGATCAGTTCGAGCTCTGCGAGCGCGCTCTTGATCTTCTTGGAGTCGGATACCGCTTCGCCAACGCCCATATTGATCACGACCTTGTCGAGCTTGGGCAGTTGCATCGGATTGCTGTAGTTGAACTCCTCCTGGAGCTTCCCACGGATTTCCTCACGATACTTCGTTTTCAGGCGAGGTTCGTACTTGTCAGACATCGATCGACTCCCCTGACCTTTTTGAGAAACGAGTCTTGCGACCATGCTCGTCGGTCTTGAACCCGACACGTGTTGGTTTGCCATCGCGCGGATCGGCATGGGCGACATTGGACATATGGATCGGCGCTTCGAAACGCTTGATGCCACCGGGGTCCATCTGGCTCGGGCGCTGATGACGCGTGACCATGTTGATGCCCTGAACAACGACGCGGTTGTCATCGACAAGAACGCGGACGACCTCGCCGGTCCGGCCCTTATCCTTGCCTGTCAGCACGACGACCTTGTCGCCTTTTTTCACCTTGGCGGCCATGACTACAGCACCTCCGGGGCGAGCGAGATGATCTTCATGTGATTCTTGGCGCGCAGTTCGCGGGGAACCGGACCAAATATCCGCGTGCCGATCGGCTCATTGTTGTTATTCACGAGAACAGCGGCGTTGGTGTCGAAGCGGATGGCCGTGCCGTCGGGACGCTTGATGTCCTTGCGAATACGAACAACCACGGCGCGGCGAACCTCGCCCTTCTTTACGCGGCCGGTCGGGATGGCTTCCTTGATCGACACAACGATCGTGTCGCCAACGGAGGCATAGCGCCGGCCGGCTCCACCCAGCACCTTGATGCACTGGACACGTCGTGCGCCGGAATTATCCGCAACACGGAGATTGGACTGCATCTGAATCATGACTCAGCGCCTTCTCCTGCGACCAGCTCCCAGCGCTTCAGCTTGGAGTGCGGTGGGCATTCCTGGATCGTGACCGTCTGGCCCTCGACAGCCGTGTTGCCGGCATCATGGGCGTGATACTTCTTCGAACGGCGCACGATCTTCTTCAGCAGTGGGTGAGTGTACGTCCGGTCGACGCGCACTACCGCTGTCTTGTCCTGCTTGGTGGAAACCACCACGCCTTCCATCACTCGCTTAGGCATCTCAAACTTCCTTCTAAGCGCCAGCGCGCGCGTTTTCGCGGAGGATGGTGCGAATGCGCGCAATATCGCGGCGCACTTCCTTCACGCGGCCTGTTTTCTCCAGCTGTCCGGTGGCGGCCTGGAAGCGCAGGTTGAACTGCTCCTTCTTCAGCTTCGCCAGCTCGTCCTTCAGCTGATCCTCTGATTTCGCTCTCACGTCCTGGGCTTTCATCTTTAGATTCCCTCGATCCGTTTCACGACTTTGGTCTTGATCGGCAGCTTGGCCGCGCCGAGGCGCAGAGCTTCGCGGGCGATGTCCTCCGGCACGCCATCGATCTCGAACAGGATGCGGCCGGGGGCTACCCGCGCGACCCAGCGGTCGACAGAACCCTTACCCTTACCCATCCGAACTTCGATCGGCTTGGCGGAGACAGGCACATCCGGGAACACGCGGATCCACACTTTGCCCTGACGTTTCATGTGACGCGTCACGGCCCGGCGGGTCGCCTCGATCTGACGGGCGGTGACTCGTTCCGGCTCAAGCGCTTTCAAACCGTAGGAGCCGAAGTTCAGCGAGGTGCCGCCCTTCGAGGTGCCCTTGATCCGGCCCTTGAAGGCCTTGCGATATTTGGTGCGTTTCGGCTGCAGCATGGCTTACGCTCCCGCGCCTGCTTGCGGGCCGGAAGCCGGTCCGCGCTGATTGGTCGAACGGGCACGCGCCTGACCGGAGCTTTCCAGCTTGCGGTCCTGAGCCATTGGATCATGCTCCATGATCTCGCCCTTGTAGATCCACACCTTGATGCCGATGATCCCGTAGGTCGTCGACGCTTCGGCGGTGCCGTAATCAATGTCGGCGCGCAGCGTGTGCAGCGGCACGGAGCCTTCCGCATACTGCTCGGTCCGCGCGATTTCCGCGCCGCCTAGACGACCGGCAACCATGACGCGGACACCAAGCGCGCCAAGACGCATGGTGGACTGGATGGATCGCTTCATAGCGCGGCGGAATGAGGCGCGGCGCTCCAGCTGACGGGCAATGTCTTCGGCGACCAGCGTGGCATCGATTTCCGGCTTGCGAATCTCAACGAGGTTCACGCGCACTTCGTCTTCCGTCATTTTCGAAAGTTGCTTGCGCAGGCTCTCAATGTCGGCACCCTTCTTACCGATCACAAGGCCCGGACGGGCGGTGTGAATGGTGACGAGGCACTTCTTGTGCGGGCGCTCGATGACGATCTTGGACACACCGGCCTGCTTCATCTTCTCGCGGATCATTTTGCGGATCGCGAGGTCTTCGTGGATCAGACGACCGTAATCGGTGCTGTCTGCATACCAGCGGCTGTCCCAGGTGCGGTTGATGCCGAGGCGAAGCCCGACGGGATTAACTTTCTGTCCCATTTATGCGGCCTTCCATTCTTCGACTTCCTGGCTGGTGTCGCGCAAGACAATGGTGAGTTGCGAGAACGGCTTCATGATGCGGGCCGCACGGCCACGGGCGCGGGCGCGGATACGCTTCATGACAAGGTTCTTGCCGACGTGGGCCTCGGCAACGACGAGGCTGTCAATGTCGAGGTTGTGATTGTTCTCAGCGTTCGCGATTGCGCTCTGCAGCGCCTTGCGAACGTCCGCAGCATGGCGCTTTGGCGAGAATTGCAGCTCGTTCAGCGCACGATCAGCCGGAAGACCCCGGATCGACTGGGCGATCAGGTTCAGCTTCTGCGGCGAGATACGGAGCATGCGCAGAACGGCGCGTGCTTCGTTCGATGCCTGCTTTGGAGGAGCGGACTTCTTACCCATCTCTACTTCCTCCTCGCTTTCTTATCGGCACCGTGGCCGTAATAGCTGCGGGTCGGCGCGAATTCGCCGAGCTTGTGGCCGACCATTTCCTCAGAAACGGTCACCGGCACGAACTTGTTGCCATTGTGGACCTGAAAATTCAGGCCAACGAATTGCGGCATGATCGTCGAGCGGCGCGACCAGGTTTTGATCACGGTACGCTTCTCGGCACTCTGAGCGGCTTCGGCCTTCTTCAGGAGGTAGCCGTCGACGAACGGGCCTTTCCAGACGGAACGAGACATGTCTTCAGGCTCCCTATTTGCGTTTCGCGTTACGCCGACGAATGATCAGGCGATCGGTCGACTTGTTCTTACGGGTTTTCGGTCCGCGGGTTTTCTTGCCCCACGGGGTGACGGGATGGCGGCCACCGGAGGACTTACCCTCACCACCACCATGCGGGTGATCGAACGGGTTCATGACGACACCACGCACAGACGGGCGCTTGCCCATGTGACGCTTGCGGCCAGCCTTGCCGAGCACCTTGTTCATATTGTCCGGGTTGGACACCGCGCCGACCGTCGCCAGACACTCCTGCGGCACCATGCGGAGCTCACCGGAGGACAGCTTGATCTGGGCGTATCCGCCATCGCGGCCGACCAGCTGCACATAAGTGCCAGCTGAACGAGCGATCTGAGCACCCTTCTTCGGCTTCATCTCCACATTGTGGATGATCGTCCCGACCGGGATGTTGCGCAGAGGCAGAACATTGCCCGGCTTGATGTCAGCGGTCTTCGACGTGATCACCTTGTCGCCCGGCGCAAGACGCTGAGGCGCGATGATGTAGGAGAGCTCTCCATCATCATACTTGATCAGCGCAATAAAGGCCGTGCGGTTCGGATCGTATTCGAGCCGCTCAACCGTCGCCGAAACGTCCCACTTGGACCGCTTGAAATCGATTTTCCGGTAAAGGCGCTTTGCGCCACCACCGATACGGCGAGCCGTGATGCGACCGCGATTGTTCCGTCCGCCTTTCTTCGTCAGACCCTCGGTCAGCGCCTTAACGGGCTTTCCTTTGTGGAGCTGAGAGCGGTCAACCGTGACGAGCTGGCGCCGGCCGGGTGAAGTCGGATTGTATGTCTTGAG
>JANQQC010000061.1 GCA_028285145.1 Hyphomonadaceae bacterium | reverse complement strand
GCTTTCGCCCGCCGGGCGGATGCGTCGGCCAGTGCGGCAGGGGCATGGGGTGAGGCCGCAAAGCCCCAGCCTGCCGCCCTCGCGCCGGGCTAGCCCGTCTCATCCAACAGTTCAGCCGCCCACCGCATCGTCCCGCCCGACTTTGCGGATGCCGGCGCAGGTTCTCCTCTCCACGCCAAACGCGCGGGCGGCCGCAGGAGACAAACTTGAAAGACAAACGATGACATCCACCCAAGCACGCTCCACACTCCCACGATGCCACTTCAGAACCGCGTTGACCCCTTTGCAGAAATCCATGCCGTCCCGGCTCGCGGCACGTTCATGGGCAATCGCGGCGGGTGCTTTCACAATGACGATCAGACCCTTAAACGCACCCGCTGGGCCTCCCGCGCCTGGATCACCTGCCTGCTTCAGTTCAAGGGCCGCAGGCGAAAGCTCATGCAGCCAAAGCGCTATACCGAGCTGTTCTTTCTGGATGAGGCGACCGCTTTCGCCGCTGGTCATCGCCCCTGCTATGAATGCCGGCGCGCCGATGCGACCGCGTTTCGCGACGCGCTGATCCGCGCCGGCGAATTCGATACACCCCCGCTCGCGCCGATCCTGAACGATGCAATTGCCGGAGAAGTTCAGTCTGTCCTGAAAGGCAAAGCCACACGTGAAACCGTGAACCCGGCAAGCCTGCCTGATGGGGCAATCTATGCCGTTGGCGAGCGCGCCTTCCTGAAACGCGGGCGCGCCGGAAAGCCTTGGTCATTCGATGGTTACGGCCCCGCCGAACCTTTGCCGGACACCGCAACCCGCCTGACACCACGCTCGGTTTGCGCTGCGCTTTCAACCGGTTACCTGCCAGTCCTTCATCCGAGCGCCGCCGCGTAACCCTTTCCAGCATTGGCCGACGCCGCCTATGTTTCCGCAATCTAGGAGGATCAAATGACCCGTTTTCTCGCCAGCGCCAGCCTTGCGGCGCTGCTCACCGCCTGCGCATCCATTTCAATCGCCGAGGACGTTGAGGCGACCGCCGCCGAAGTGGCGGCCATGACCCCAGCATCGATGCCTCAGGTCGGCGATGATCTCCTCACCGTTTATCGGGGGCTTCACTCCAATCCGGAACTCTCCTTCAAGGAAAGCGCCTCGGCCGCTTATCTCGCTGACGAGCTGCGAGCCCTCGGCTTCAACGTCACCGAAGGCGTCGGCGATGACTGGGTCAAAGCAAAAGCCATGCGCGATGAAGGCGAAGTCCGCGAGGGTGTCGGCGGCTACGGCGTCGTTGGCGTTCTGGAGAACGGAGATGGTCCGACCGTGCTCATTCGAGCTGACTCGGACGCGCTGCCCGTCCCAGAACAGACCGGCCTGCCCTTCGCCTCGCAGGTCCGCGCTGAGACTTGGACCGGCGTTGAAAGCGGCGTGATGCATGCCTGCGGACATGATGTTCACATGACAAGCTGGGTCGGGGCCGCCCGCAATCTCGTCGCCCGCAAGGATGAATGGTCTGGCACGCTCGTCATGATCATTCAGCCCGCAGAGGAAATCGGACTCGGTGCCAAGGCCATGATCGATGACGGCCTCTTCGAACGGTTTCCTCAGCCGGACTACAACCTCGCCCTCCATGTCTCCGCCGGTGCGCCGTCCGGGACAATCGCCTATTCCAGCGGATGGGCGCTCGCCAATGTGGACAGCGTCGACATCACGGTGAAAGGCGTTGGCGGCCACGGGGCCTACCCGCACACCACCGTGGACCCGGTACTGGTGGCCTCACACATCGTCACATCCGTGCAGAGTCTCGTCTCCCGAAATGTGAACCCGCAAACGCCGGCCGTCGTCACCGTCGGTTCGTTCAAGGCGGGCGCAAAACACAACATCGTTCCCGGAGAAGCCCAGCTTCTGCTCACCGTCCGGTCCTATGATGACGATACGCGCCAACTCCTGCTGGATGGGATTGAACGTATCGCGAAGGGACAGGCTGCTGCCTTTGGTGCGCCGGAACCTGAGGTGACCTCAGAGAGCGACTACACGCCATCCACCTATAACGACCCGAACCTGACCGCGAAAAGCGTGGCGGCCATGCGCGCCGTGCTTGGTGATGAAAAAGTGGTCGAGGTTGAACCGGTCATGGGCGGCGAGGATTTCAGCCAGTACAGCCGGACTGATGCCAAGATCCCGAGCCTGATCTTCTGGGTCGGAGCTGTCGAGCCGTCAAAGTATGAGGCCTCCAAAGAGAGCAAGCTACCGCTTCCCTCGCTTCACTCGCCCTTCTTCGCGCCGGACGCTGCACCAACCATCGAAACCGGCGTCACTGCGATGACGGCGACCGCGCTGTCGCTGTTCAATGAAGACTAGGCGCTTTTGATCGACTTCGGATCGAGCCCGCCCATACGGCAGACTTCCTTCCACTCAGCCGGTTTCACCGGCTGAACGGAGAGGCGCATGGAGGTGACAAGTGACATGTCCGCCAGTTTCGGATTGGCCTTCACCGCCTTGAGCGTTACCGGCTCAGGCATGTCGCAAACCGCTTTGATGTCGACACAGTCCCAGCGCTCGTCATCGGTCGTGGAGTCAGGATGGGATTCAGCGCAAACCTCGACAATACCGACCACTTCGAGGCCCTCATTGGAGTGATAGAAAAAGCCGAGATCCCCGACTTTCATCTCCCGCATATTGTTGCGCGCCTGGTAGTTGCGAATGCCATCCCATTCCTCACCGGCGTCGCCTTTCTCCTTCTGCATCTCCCAGGACCATTTGAAGGGTTCGGACTTGAACAGCCAGTATTTCATAAGGAGGCTCCTGAATCGCTTTGACAGGAGCGTTTAAGCCATCGGCGCACGCTCTCCAAGAAGCCAGCGATCCCAGACAAGGCAAACGCCATTAAAGCGCCTGCTCCTCCCGGATCTCTTCTGCAACGATCATCTGCACAGGCTGATCATCGCCATTCGTTTTGCGCAGCCGCCCCTTTGCAGACCGGGACTGGCCGGCTGCCTGCGTCAGCTCACCAGCCCGGCCAAGGCCGCACTCCGGCATGTTTCCATAAATCGCCTCATACTGCCCCTCAGACACCAGATAGGTCTCGTGCCAGATGCCAACATCGCCGCTCATGCCGACAGCATTGTTAAACGCCTTCCAGGCCGGCAGATGCGCAAAGCCCTTTCCGGTTGAATAAGCATGCAGCTGTTCGAAACTCCGCCAGTACTGGACGACCATCAGATTTCTAAATGCGAAATAGTTCTGAAAGTGCAGAAGCCCCAGCTCCGGCTGCTGCGAGAGTTCACGCAGCATGCGCGGCATTGCTGTGATCACAGGCCACCACTTCCAGACTTTCCAGAGCTTGTTGATGCGCATTCCGATGAGGAAGACAACAAAGTCGCCCTCAATCTCGACCGTCATCCGATCAGACAGGATTTTCGACATTTTATTCCAACCTCACGCCCAAGCCTTAGCATGAAGCAACGCAGAAAGTTAGATATGAGCAACAGGTTGCCGGTCAGGCCGGCTGAGCAGCGCCCCAGCTGACAAAGCCAGCAATTTTCGGTGTCGATGGAAGATACATCGTCTGATGATCCGAAACAGAGAAGCCTGCCGTCTCCAGCATGGCTTTCGTGTCGCGCGTCAGGTGGCAGCCGCCCGCAAGCGGCTTCCAGATCGGCTCGATACGCCGCTGCCATTTCGAGACGCCTTCGTCAGGCGCAAGACCATGCTCGCTGAAAAGCACCTTGCCATCTGGTTTCAGCACGCGGCGGAGTTCCTCCAGCGATCCGCGCCAGTCCGGAATGGTACAGAGTACAAAGGTGACAATGGCGGTATCAACGGAGTTGTCCTCAAGGCCGGTGTCTTCAGCGCCCGCCTCAACAAAGGTCACCGGGGATCTCATGCCGATTTCATCAGCCGTCTTTTTTGCGCGGCTGATCATCTCGGGCGACGGCTCCAACGCGATGATCTCATCGACCTTGTCGGGATCGTAATAGCCAAAATTCGTGCCCGAGCCACAGCCCAGTTCCAGCACACGCCCACTTGCCAAAGGGACGACTTTCTCTCGCTGCTTCATGATGGGCTTGGACGAACAGGCGCACGAAATCAGCGGCGGTACCACATATCGTTCCCAAAGCCCCATATTGCGCTCCCTAGTTCCCCAACTCGCTCACAACCGGCTCCCCAACAAGTTGACCAAGAGCCCGGCGGGTTTCAGCATTTGCGGCGCGTGCGATCAGGCCCGTGCGGGTGATCGAGACTTCGTAGGAAAATCCGTCACCCATCGGATTGTAGGCCGCAGATCCAAAGTTTGCGTCGCGAACCCCGAAGCGGGACCCCTGCTCACGCGCCAGCGCTGCAACATCAAGACCCGGATTATCGGACAGCGACACCCCATTGGACTCAGCTGCCGAGACACTGCGCGCGCCATAGCGGCGGGTATTGCGACCCTCAAGGTAGTCAAGCTTGTAAACGCTGTCATAGCCGAGCATCGCCGCCATGGGCTTGAAGGTAATCACGCGCGCGCCGATCGCGAACTCATCGCCTCGAATAACGCAGTCTTCGCGAAGATCCTCCTCGCCGCACTGATAGCGCTCGCCTTCCGGCAGCAACACTTCGACGCGATAAGCGTCTCTCTCATCGTCGATCGCGTAGAATGTCAGGGTCGCGACGGGGCGCTCGTAAACAAGACGGTTGTAAGTCTGGAGGTTAAGTCCCGCAAAGGTGATAACACCGGCGACGCTCAAGGCCCCAACGCCGAAAAGAAGCCGAGATCCGCCCGAGAATGGTCTCATCTTGCTCAGACGACCAAGCCCAGCAAATACGAGCATGATGCCGACAACGCCGGCAAGCGCCGGCAGGATCCACCAAATCAATTCCATCGTGCACTCCCATCCTATGGGTTGCCATACCACATTGTATACCAGCGCCGGCTGGCGAATACATGGCCGATATCAAGCACGCCAACCCGCTCCTTCAAGCAGAGACCGCGTCTCGTACAGCGGCAGCCCGACGACACCTGTATATGACCCGCTCAAACCCCGGATGAACGCACCGGCAAGCCCCTGAATGGCATAGCCGCCAGCGACCGCGCTCCACTGCTCGCTGTCAAGATAGCTCGCCAGTTCCTCATCGGTCAGACGCTTGAACTGGACTCGCGTCGACACCGTCCGAGACTTGATATCGCCGACCGGCGTGCGAACAGCGATGCCGGTATGCACCTGGTGTGCTCGCCCGGACATGAGCCTGAGGCATTTTTCGGCCTCAGCGATCGTCTCTGCTTTGGGAAGTATGCGCCGACCGACCCCAACAACCGTATCCGCCGCAAGCACAAACCCGTCTTCAACGCTGGCCGCCGCCTTTTCCGTGGCTAACCGACCGGCCAATGGCTTGGGCAACTCACCGTCTTTCGGGGTTTCGTCAATGTCGGTTGGAACGACGGCATCAGGTATGATGCCAATCTGCTCAAGCAGCGCGAGCCGTCTGGGGCTGGCGCTTGCGAGCACGAGGCGGACACCTTGTGCCCGGCTCATCGAATTACTTGAAACGGTAAGTGATACGACCTTTGGTCAGGTCGTAGGGCGTCATTTCAACAAGCACCTTGTCACCGGTCAGGACGCGAATCCGGTTCTTGCGCATCTTGCCCGCTGTGTGAGCAACGATCTCATGATCGTTCTCAAGCTTCACGCGAAACGTCGCATTGGGCAGCAGTTCAACGACGGTCCCGTTGAACTCAAGTAATTCTTCTTTAGCCATTGGCACTCCATTTAGACACTGGAATCAGCTCCAGCGTCAGGTATATGGGGCGCTAGGTAGCTTTCGTCACCGGTTTGGGCAAGCGGGTTTAACTGTCTCGACCTGCCCCGATGATCGTGCCGTGGAAGAGAGAATCCATGCCTCAAGACGAGATCACTTACGAAAAACGGCCGCCGTTGGTCAGCAAGGATCTGGATTTCAAGCACGTTTTCGACGGCATGACAGACTCCTACATGATCATGGATCGCGACTTGAATATCGTTTACGCTAACGCGGCCTATCTCAAATCCACACAACGGACTCTGGACGAAATCGTCGGCCGCTACGTCTTTGACGCCTTCCCGGACACAGAAGAGCGCGTCGCAGAGGTACTGGCAGAATTCAACGGCGCTTTGCAAGGCCGGGTGACCCTTCTGAAAGACCAGTATTTCGAATTGGACCACGCCGATGGCACCCGGCAAACGCATTGCTGGCGCGCGGTGCAGACGCCGTATTTTGGTGATGAGGGCGCGGTAGAGTTCGTAGTGCAGCACGCTGAAGACATCACCGAGCGAAAGGCGCTCGAAGAGCGTAACCGGGTGATCTCCAACGAGCTTGATCATCGTGTGAAGAACATGTTCGCGATCATTCAGTCCATCGCAGAGCTGACAGGCAGCGAGACTGACACCGTAGAGGAGTACCGGGAATCGTTCAGTGCACGCCTCGTGGCGATGGGCCGAACCCACTCTGCGCTTTCGGAAAATGACTGGCGCGGCATAGACCTGCAGGGAATCATCGAAGCGGAGTTGCGCCCATACCGGGCCGATGACAGATCGCGCGTGACCCTGAGCGGGCCACCGCTAATGCTGACGAGAAAGTCCTCTCAGGACGCGTCTATGATCACACACGAACTCGCAACCAACGCTGCGAAGTATGGATGTTTCTCGCGGCCAGACGGAAAGCTCGACATTGAATGGCATGTCGATCCGGCGACGCAGACCCTCGTCGTCACCTGGGCAGAAAGCGGGCTTTCAGGAATCGAACCGCCAACACGGCAAGGCTTCGGCTCCTTGCTGACAACCCTGATGCCAAATCTCAGGATCGAGCGCGACTATCGTCCAGAAGGACTCGTGGTGAAGATCTTCATCTCCACAGACATCGCTGTGAATTAGGCGACTATTGCGGCGCGCGCGCGGTACCGGCCTGTAGAGCGCAAATCAGCGTGAACAGCCGCCGGGCGGTGTCGAAGTCGACGCCAATCTTGCCTTTCAGGCGCGCCTCCAGAAGCTCCGATCCTTCATTGTGAATTCCGCGACGGGCCATGTCGATGGCTTCAATCTGATGGGGCGTCTGCGTGCGGATCGCATCGTAGTAGCTTTCGCAGATCATAAAGTAGTCGCGAATGATGCCCCGGAACGGGCTGAGGCTGAGAATGAATGTGTGCACGGGCACATCCGCCTCATCGAAAATCTCGAAGACCAGTTTTCGTTCTTGCGCCGACAGAGCGAGCTTGTACGGGCCGCCGGCTTCGTGTGTCTCCACCTCGAACATGTTTTCCTCAATCAGATCGAAGATCGCCACGCGCCGCTCATGCTCGGCGTCGGGGCCCGACACGGCCAGCGTCTCTTCGTCGATATCGACGGATATCAGGCGGTTCTCAGCCATCGCTCCCAGGCTTGCCCCTTAGCGGCATATTGGAGCGAATAGAGACCGAACGAGCATGAGCAGGCAAGCCTTCAGCTTCCGCCAGTTTCAGCGCCACTGGCGCGAGCGCTGCAAAGCCTTCTGGCGAGGCTCGCTGGACCGACATTCTCTTGAGGAAGTCGAAGAGCCCCAAACCGGAGCTAAAACGGGCCGCTCGGCTTGTTGGGAGGACGTGATTTGAGCCTGTTACATAGTCGCCGAGCGCTTCCGGCGTGTGATGACCGAGAAACACCGCACCCGCATGGCGGATGCTTGGGAGCATCGCATCCGGGTCTGCCACACACAATTCGAGGTGCTCTGCCGCGATGCGATTCGCGATATCCGCCGCCGCGCCCAGATCAGCCGCCTCCACGATTGCGCCATGCGTGTCCCATGCGGTGCGGGCACGCGCGCCGGTCGACAGCGAATTCAACTGGTTTTCCACAGCCTCCTCCACAGCTTTGCCCACACCCTTGTCCACAGTGATGAGAATCGATTGCGAGGACGCATCGTGTTCGGACTGGCTCAGCAGGTCGGCTGCGATCCAGTCGGCATTGGCGCTCTCATCCGCAACCACCAGTATCTCGGACGGCCCGGCAATTGTGTCGATGCCGACCGTACCGAATACCTGCCGCTTGGCTTCGGCCACATAGGCATTGCCAGGCCCAACGATCTTATCGACCGGCAGAAGATCACCTGCACCAAACGCAAGTGCGGCGACAGCCTGTGCACCGCCAATCGGATAGTAGTCATCCACACCGGCTTTTAGCGCAGCATAGGCAACACCGGGTGCGAGCGTACCGCCGGGAGCCGGAGCCACCATGACCACGCGCTGAACGCCCGCAATCTTGGCGGGGACGACATTCATAAGGACAGAGCTCGGATAGGATGCGAGACCGCCGGGCACATAGACGCCCACCGAGTCGAGCGCCGTCCAGCGCCAGCCGAGTTCAACGCCCGCCTCGTCGGTAAAGCGATGATCCTCAGGCCGTTGTGCGGCGTGGTAGGTGGCGATGCGGTCATGCGCAAAGTCGATCGCGGTCCGCAGGTCCGTCGGACACGACCGGGCAAGGGCCTCGAGATCCACGGCGGCGGTCTGGAGCGTGGCGGGATCGAGTTCGAGCTCGTCGAACTTTACCGTGTACTCTGCGACAGCCGCACCGCCGCGCGCACGCACATCCGCGATGATCGCGGCTACAGCCCTGGCGACATTATCCTCCGGGCCACGCGGCTCGTTCAGAAAGTCACTGAAAGCAGCGTCAAAGCCGGCATCAGCAGCATCAAAGCGGCGCGCCATCAGCGCCTCCGCTCATGGTTGGGTGTCTTCTTCGTCAGCCAGACATAGTCTGAGTCCAGAAGTGTCGCGTCCAACGCTTCCACTGTCAGGCGCAGCTCTCCATCTCCGGCAAATAGCAGCGTCACAACACCGCCGGGCGGTTCATCGTCGGCTTCGAAGGTCGCCGACAGCAGGGACAGCACAAGCTCCGGGTCAGCCTTCGTGATCGCGCGTGTCTTGACGCTTAGAACACCATCAAACGCGACAATCGAACGGACTCGCTGCTTTGCCCCGTCACCATCATCGGCCTCCCAGCGGAACCGGTTCAACTCAATAGAAAAGCGCCGCCGCCGCGCATCATATTTCAGCGCACCCGCTTTCGCGACGGAGTCCTGAACCGCAGCAGAGATCACTTTCAGGTCTTCCGGATCCTCCGCAGCGAGGCGGAGCGGTTTTGCGTCGGCCATTCTGTCTTATTCGTCCTCTTCGCCGCGTCGCCGCACATTCGCGCCGCACCCGGTCAGCTTTTCTTCGAGGCGTTCAAACCCCCGGTCCAGATGATAAATCCGGTTCACCACAGTCTCACCTTCGGCTGCAAGCCCTGCAATGACCAGCGAGACCGATGCGCGCAGGTCTGTCGCCATCACTTCTGCGCCTTTCAGACCCGAAACGCCTTTTACGACAGCCTCACGGCCGCGCACCTGAATATCAGCTCCGAGCCGGGAAAGCTCGGGCGCGTGCATGAAGCGGTTCTCGAAAATGTTCTCGCGAATAATGCTGGTACCGTCCGCAACCGTCATCAGCGCCATGAACTGAGCCTGCAGATCGGTCGGGAAGCCGGGATGGGGCTGCGTATCGACATCCGTGGCCTTCAAAGCAGAGCCATTGCGTTGAATGCGCAGAGTATGTGCCTCGGCATCCGCATCCACCGTCACACCCGACTGGCGTAGCAAACCCACCAGGGCTGTCAGCGCCTCTACCGGCGCGTCTTCCAGTGTTACGTCACCGCCGGCTGCAGCCGCAGCCATGGCGTAGGTGCCCGCTTCGATTCGGTCCGTCATGACGTTATGCTCAGTCCCGGACAGAGTTTCGACGCCCTCGATCCGGATCGTTGCCGTGCCAGCTCCGCTGATCTTCGCGCCCATTGCGATCAGACAATCGGCGAGATCAGCGATCTCCGGCTCCTGCGCCGTGTTTTCGAGCACGGTTTCGCCCTTGGCGAGCGTTGCAGCGAGCATGGCGTGTTCGGTGGCCCCGACAGAGACGAATGGAAACACGATTTGTGCACCCTTCAGGCCGTGGATCGCGGCAGCCTTCACATAGCCTTCCTCGATCTTGAGATCGGCTCCCATCGCCTCGAACGCCTTCAGGTGCAGGTCGACCGGCCGAGCGCCAATCGCGCAACCACCCGGCAGTGAAACGGTGGCGTGGCCGGCGCGCGCCAGAAGCGGACCCAGCACGTTGAAGCTCGCCCGCATCTTCCGCACTTGTTCATAAGGCGCGATCGTGCTGGTCAGCTCCGCCGCGTTGAGCCGGCAGGTGTTCTCGCCCTTTGGCCAATACACTTCGACACCAAGGGTTTGCAGCAGCTCTGACAGGAAGCGCGTGTCGGCAAGGTTGGGCATCCGGTGGAACGTCACCGGTTCATCTGTGAGCAACGCGGCGGCCATCAGCTTCAGCGCGGAGTTCTTCGCGCCGGAAATCGGGATGCGGCCGTTCAGGGGCGTGCCGCCAATGATACTGAGTCTATCCATGGGCAAGCGAGGTACAGCCAGCGGGCGGCGAGGGAAAGGCCGGATTGCGGCGTAACGGCCTCAGGGCTTGCCAAACCCTTGCAGCAATTTGATTTGCCGCGCCGCCGACACCCTGTATATTGAACAAATCAGTTTTCATTCACCGACTCGGGAGCGGTCAGATGGTTACATTCACGGTCAACGGTGAGGCGCGACAGGTCGATGTCGAACCCGATACGCCTCTGCTCTGGGTCGTGCGCGAGCAATTGAAGCTGACTGGTACGAAATTCGGCTGCGGCATCGCCCAGTGCGGGGCCTGCACCGTGCATCTCGACGGTGTTCCGGTTCGCTCCTGCTCCATCCCCGTCAGCTTCGCCGACGGTTCGGAGGTCACAACGATTGAAGGCGTCGCAGAGCCCGATGGGACGCTCCACGCCATCCAGCAGGCCTGGATCGACGAGCAGGTGCCGCAATGCGGGTACTGCCAGTCCGGACAAATCATGTCGGCGGTCGCGCTCCTGAAGGACACGCCGAACCCGACTGACGACGACATCGACGCCGCCATGAGCGGCAACATCTGCCGGTGCGGTGCCTATGGACGCATCCGCAAGGCGATCAAAGCGGCCGCACAGGCCTGATCCGGCAGGAGGACAGACAGATGGGAAAGTGGACACGCAGAGGGTTCATCACGGCGGGCGTCCTGACAGGCGGTGTGCTGGCGGTTGGTGTCGGCATTCGCGAGGGCCATCGTGCGCCTGGCCTCGCCGACATGATGACAGAAGACGGCGAAGCGCTGGTAAATGTCTGGGTGAAGATCGCGCCGGACAACACCATCACCGCGATCGTGCCGCACAGTGAAATGGGTCAGGGTGTCTTCACCAGTATGACGCAAATGCTGGCCGATGAGATGGATGCCGACTGGGACAAGGTCACCTTTGAGCAGGCCCCGGCCCACGAAGACTACGCCAACTATGCCCTCGGCCGAGAGTTCATCATGAATGGCGCGACGGTACCGGGCTTTGTGCAGGACAGCCTGAACGGCGCGTTCCTGATGCTGACCAAGAACATGTCGCTGCAGATTACCGGCGGCTCGACCGCTGTACGTTTCACCGGACAGGGCGGGATGCGTATCGCTGGCGCCGCCGCCCGCGAAATGATTGTGAAAGCTGCGGCTCGCGAATGGGACGTAAAACGCAGCGAGGTTCGCACAGCCGACAGCTACGTCCATCACGACGCGTCGGGGCGTTCTGAGCCGTATGCGACCTTCGCAGTCAAAGCCGCAGAATTCGCACCGCCGACACAGCCTACCCTCAAGACGCCGGACCAGTTCAAGCTGATGGGTCAGTCCCTGAAACGGTTCGACATCCCGGCCAAGGTCGATGGCACGGCAGAGTTCGGCATCGATGTCGATCTGCCCGGTATGAAGCACGCGGCCATCATGGGACCGCCTGTGCTCGGCGCGTCCGTTGAAAACGTCGACGCATCGAGCGCGGAAGCCATGCCCGGGGTCGTAAAGGTCCTGAACAAGGGTGATTTCGTTGCTGTCGTCGCCGATGGCTACTGGCAGGCCGAGAACGCCCTGCGCGCGGTTGGCGTCACCTGGACCCAAACAGGCGCGGAAACGATGAGCCAGGACGACCTGTTCGCCAGTCATCGCGCGGCGATGGATACCGGCAAGTCGACGAATGATGTGAAGCGCGGCAATGCACAGAAGGCCGCAGCCTCAGCCGCTCGCGTTTTCGAGGCCGAGTACACCGTCCCGTTTCTCGCTCATGCAGCGATGGAACCGCTCAACGCGACAGCCTGGATGCATGACGGGACGCTTGAGCTCTGGTCCGGCCTTCAGAATCCGCTCGGTGTCCGCGATCAGCTCGCCGACGAGCTGGACCTGAAGAAAGACAGGGTGATCATCCACAATACGCTGCTGGGCGGCGGCTTTGGCCGGCGCGCTATGCCGGACTACCCCTCACAGGCAGCCCGCATCGCTGCTGAATTCGATCATCCTGTGAAACTGATCTGGTCTCGCGAGCAGGACACAACACAGGACTGGTACCGGCCGGCCGTCGTCAGCCGATTCAAGGCGGGCATAGGCGAAGACGGAATGCCTGTGTCATGGGAGAATTTGTTCGTCGAAAAGCATGACCCGCCCGAAGCATCGCAGATTCCGTATGAAATCGCCGACCAGCACATCCACTATGCGGAGACCGAGCATCATGTGCGGTTCGGTCCGTGGCGGTCGGTCGACCACACCCAACATGGCTTCTTCATCGAATCCTTCATCGACGAGCTGGCGCATGAGGCTGGGCAGGACCCGTATCAGTATCGCCGGGCACTGCTGGCGAATGCGCCCCGCCACATGGCGGCTCTGGATGCGGCAGCTAAGGCGGCGGACTGGGATCGCCCGCGACCCGAAGGCCATGGCCTTGGCATGGCGCTGGTCGACAGCTTCGGCACCATCGTCGCGCATGTCGCGGAAGTTGACGCGACTGGCGAGCGCCCGCGTGTCACCCATGTCTGGTCGGCCGCAGATCCCGGTTATGTGATGAATCCAGACGGTTTCATCGCCCAGATTGAGAGCGGCATCATCTATGGGCTCTCAGCTACGCTCCACGGCGAAATCACCATCGAGAATGGCGCAGTGGTCCAGTCGAATTTCCACGATTACGAAATACTACGGATGAATGAAGCGCCGGAGATCTCGGTCACGCTGATCAATAGCGGAGCGCGAGTCGGCGGCGGCGGTGAGCCGGGCACACCCCCGATTGCACCAGCCGTCACGAATGCCATTTTCAATGCCACGGGCCAGCGGATTCGTGATCTGCCCGTATCCAAGCATGATGGAGGTTATGTCTGAGGCGGTTTGTCCTTGCCGGGCTTCGGCTCGGCGGACTTGCGGGCGGCCTGTTTGCGCCGTTTCAGGTTGGCCCGCAGGGCCTCTGAGAGGCGGGCGGCTTTCTCGTCTTTGGGTGTCTTCTCTGACATAGGTGCGTCCTCGCCGCTGAAACGGACTTTTCAAGTCGAGGCGCTTAAGTTAGAGCGCGTGCAGCCATACCGGCAAGCCGCGGTAGCTCAGTGGTAGAGCGCATCATTGGTAATGATGAGGTCGGGAGTTCAATTCTCCCTCGCGGCACCAGCTTCTTTTCACAATGACTCCCGCCGTCAGGCGAAGATGTACAGCCCGCTCAGGATTAGCAGCGGGATCAACGACATGCCGAACAGGTTCCGCGCGAAAACGTAGCGGTTCACCCACTCATCGATTCGCTTGTCACCACTCTCGGACGTCGTCGTAACCATTTCTACCGTCTCGCTTCTGATGACGGTGTCGTCTGAAACGATGTATTTCTGAAGTGAGCCTTCAAACAGCAGGCAGCCGAAATAGAAGACCGCACCAAACCCGAACCCCGCCAACGCAATGCAGATGACAATGGGTGCGATTTCGGGCTTCGAGAACTGGCCGAAGAAATACAGTGACACGCCAAGCATCACCGCGCCGACAAGCACAGCGGTGATCTGAATAGCGCGCAGGCGTCCGTAATCTGGATGTTCAGCCATACGCTCTTTTAGCGGATCGCCATGCTCATCTCCACCTCGTCGGATCCAGCTGGCAGGCTGACCAGCAGTCCGTCACGGGAGACCGTGATCGGTCCAGCGAAGACATCGGCGGCGTCACCGAGAAACATTGGATTGAGCGCCGGCGTCGGGATAGGCGGGATCGTATGATAGTAGATGAGCTTGCCAGCTCCCGCTTCACTCGCAGCCCTCGCTGCCTCTCCCGGCGTCGCATGATAATCGAGAATGTCTTCGAGAATCTTGGCGACGCCCGGGCGGCCATTTGCCAGCGCAGCATCGCGCATGAGGTTCGTCATCTCCGGCTGCAGGGCCTCGTGGAACAGCACATCGACATTCGCGGATGCAGCAACGAGCGCGGGTGAGTAAAT
This sequence comes from Hyphomonadaceae bacterium, assembly GCA_028285145.1. Taxonomy (GTDB): domain Bacteria; phylum Pseudomonadota; class Alphaproteobacteria; order Caulobacterales; family Hyphomonadaceae; genus JANQQC01. Next base: position 39,831 of record JANQQC010000061.1, on the reverse strand, counting down.
CAGGTCTCCACTGATCGACACTGACCGGTCCTTGTAATCAATCCGGTAGCCATAGGCCGGCTCGACCGGCGCATGGGGAACGGGGAAAACGCTTATCGTAAGATCACCGTCTTCGAGAACGACCTGTGCCGGCGTTGGCCCAATCGGCAGGATGATCGGCTCGCCCGTGCCACCATAACCAGAAGGCGGCACCACTTCTGGTCCATGATGCGCGATCCGGTAGCCGCTATCGATACGATAGGCCGCGTTCAACCCATTGACGACCTCTTCCACACCCGGCGGGCCACTGATCGGCAATGGCTCGGTGCGGGCTCCCGCAACCCAGGCCTGCAGCATGAGTTCACCGAGTCCGTCCATATGGTCAGAGTGTAGATGGGTCAGGAAGACCCGCTCAAGGCGGTCCATGGGAAAACCCATCCGCCCAAGCTTGCGCGCACCGCCGGAGCCGATGTCGACCATGAAGACCCTCTCACCGGCCAGAATGCCCATGCAAGGGCCCGCACGATCGGCGTCCGCCATGGGAGAGCCGGTGCCGCACATGTAGACATGCAGCCCGTCTGGCAGGGCGAGCGAGCGATCAACACCGACATTCTCGGCCACGGCGCGTTCGAAGGCGCGCTGGACGATAAGCGGCCTTGTCACCTGAAAAACAGCGAACGCAACGGCGGCGACTGCGAGCAGGCCGACGAGGATCCATTTAAGCGGTGTCATTGCGCAGCCCCTTGGTCTGAAAGTGTCTTCAATTCATCCTCGATGACCCAGAGCCTGTCCTGACCCCAGGTCGCGACGTCACCGACCCGGAAGCTGGGCACGCCCCAGATCCCTCGTTCGAAAAGCTCCAGCCGGTTGGCTTCAGCGGTTTCCCGCCAACTCTCATCGCCGATAAGGGATCTTGCGTGCGTCCAGTCGAGCCCTGCACGCTCCACGATCTGCTTCATGCCACTATCGGAACCCGCATCGATGCCCTCGGACCAGACGCCGCTCATAAAGCTCAGGCAAAACTCGTAGCCTCGCCCGGACTCGATCGCCCACGGCAGAACTGAGTATCCCCGCTCCACTGGCTTGCCGACCGGATCAGCGACGCGCCCAAACGGCACACCGAGCCGGCGCGCCTCTCTCGCCGTATCCATCGTGATGTAACGGCCCTTCACCTTGGGCACCGGCAAGTTGCGCATGACCATTGGCAGGACAAAGCGCAGTTTCAGATCCGCGCCATAGGCGTCCGCGAGCGCCTTTACGCGTTCCGCGACAATGTACGTGTAGGGGCTCCGGAACGAGAGATAGTAATGAAGTTCGGGCGGTGCGCCCGTAGGCTTGCCTGCACCGTTGGGCGCGATGGGCTGAGGGTAGATAAGCTTCTCCGGCGCACCGGTTTTGCGAAGCCCCAGCTGGTCGAGGCGCTCCTCCAGATAATGAAGACGGTCAAGGCCCCAATACCATTCACCGCCATAATGAAGCGTCGCGCCGAGATAATGACCAAGTTCTTCGCGCTTTCCATCACCATTGGTTTTTGCGGCTGTCGCATCGACTCCCGCCGGAAGTTCTTCGCCCGTCCAGAGCGCATCGCTGATCGCCTGCACGTCCTCCAGAAACGTGCCCCGTGAGAGACTTTCAGCGAGCACTGCTTCGGCGGCTGCGACACGCTCTGCAGACGGCATTTTACCCTCAGGCGGGCCGAGCCCGGCCTTGTTCGCCAAACGGCGGGCGTCTTCGAGACTGTACGAGGCGAGCAGCTCTCGTTCAGGCGCGGCCCCATCGTCTGGCGGGCTGACAAGATAGGGGTCAAAGACAAGATCATATCGCGCAGCGAAGTCCGTCAGCACCTGCGCCATGAGATGGGCGTAGGGATCGGCCACATCGTGAAAGTAGGAGACGCGATGCGGTTCGCCCTTGGCCTGCCTTTCGGCTTCGACCTTCTGGCGGCGCGCCGCCAGCTTGTCCTCTCCGAGCAGTCGCTCAGCCACGCGGGAAACCACAAATGACTTCAGCGACATAGCCCAGCCTCCTTCGATTTATACCAGCGACAGGATCAGGCCGCGGCGCGGCGAGATCTCATTGTTGACCAGCTTGCGCCAAAGATCGGCTCCGGTCTCAGCGCCGCTGATTTTCTCGACCTCAACCGAGCCTTTCACCGAGTTTGCAATGTCAGCGCTGGCCTGCAGCGCCTTTCCGAAGATGACGCCCGGTCCCCATTCCTTTTCGCGTTTCTCTATCTGTGAGGGCGCAAAGAAGAATTCAGGCTTGGGGCCTTTCAACTCACCCGATCCGCCCCCGGCCTCCCAATGGGTGGCACCAACCATGGTGTCGACCATGAGGTTGTCCTGGAAATGGTCGTGCAGCCGCACTCGTAGCGGGCCGTCACCAGACATATCCACATAGGCAGCCGGAACACTCGCATCGATAGCAGTCTCGTCGCCGTAAGTGACGATATCATCGCAGATGCCGAGCGACCGGACGAAGTCGACATTGCCCGGCGACGTCAGACCGACGACCCGAGCACTGACAGTTTCGTCATGGTGGAGGCAATGCGCCAGACCAAAACCGGTTTTGGATGAGACCGAGCCCACCAGAACCTGTTTCGCGCCGAAGAGTTCATTGTCCTTCAGATAGTCATACAGGAGGTAGGACGTCACAAAGAGCGGGAAGAACAGACAACGCTCGTCTTCCATGCCTTTCAGGAATTCCGGCTCGGCACTTGTGCGGTTGTACTGATTGTAGAGCCCCGGCAGGGCGCTGCGGTGCTCGGCGACATCCACAAATCCACTCGGCTTGATCCGGCCGGGCTTCAATACGGCGTGGCTGGCGAAAGGGTAGTATCCGTAGAAGCGATCCCCGACCGCGACGCCTTCATTGTTGGATGCGGTGACGGTGGCGTAGCCCCAGACAGGCACGATGCCCCACTGATCATCGACAGGGAAGAAACCCCAATAGCCGATCTGATCGCCCGCCACAGCATAGCTGACATTGTTCGCCGTCAGGCCGAACTTATCGATCTCCACGAGCACTTCGTCTTCGCCGAGTGCCGGGGCCGGTTTGGCCACCACCTTGGAGTTTCGAATGTCGTTCCGGGTCAGCCAGAGTTCTGTGATGTCTGTCATTGTCCTATCGCCTTCAGCCAGTCTGGTAAGTGTGGTGTGTCTGGCAGCACCGTTTCAATATTCAGCTGTCCCTTCAACCCGGCAGTTCTGTGGACGGATGCCTTCTGCCATTCCTCAGACATCGACATGTTCAGCAGTGCGCCCCGGTTTGGATAGGAAACGATAGCCACCTCATCCCAGAGCTCCTCGACCTGTCCGAGCGAGAGGAAGGTGGTGTCGGCGATGAAAACCATCTGGCCGCCATAGTCCGGCAGGAGTTTTCCGACGGCCTGTCCATAGATGTTGTAAGCCTCGCGCCCGGTCAGGCTCGTCTCACGACCATCTTCATATTCCGCCACGTCTTTGAACTTGAGCAGGTTGACCATGAATATCGGCTTGTCGGGGCCGGGCGCCATCATCTCCTGAATACGCGCCTGATCCTTTGGCAGTACTTCGTTTGTCACTTCCATGGTTCGTCCTCCCTTAGGCGCTCAGCTTAAGCCGTCTCCGCCATAAACTTGATGATCGCGTCGCTGAGTTGGTCCGGCGCGCCTTCCTGAAGAAAGTGCCCACCACCATCGATTGTCGGATGATCGCGGCCCCTGGCTCCCTTGAGGCGCGCCTGAAACGGCGCTTCACCACCGGCAGTGACCGGATCATTGTTTGAGAAAGCCGTCAGCACAGGCCCATCAAAGGTCTCGAGTTTCGCCCATGCATCATCATTGTCTTCGCGGTCCTGTTTGTGCCGCGGCAACAATGGAACAAGCGATGGGAACTGGCGCGCGCCCGCCATGTATCGGGCATCGGGGAACGGGGCTTCATAGCCATCGAGGATGGCCTTATCTTCAATGCCGCTCATCATCCCGAATACGTCCCGAACGGAGAAGTCCGGAGAGGCCTTGCAATACTTCACCCAGTAGAGAAATCCGCCCGGAGCACCCGAGCCAACCTGTTCGCGCACCATGTCGACGGTCGGCACCGGCACGGTTTTTTCGAACTCCCCGAGCATGGCGGAAACCTCGTCCGTGATCCTGTCAGATGCAGGCAAACCCGTGTTTGCGACGACGATGCGTTTGAACCGATCCAGATGGTCGGCCGCCATACGCAGACCGATGAGGCCACCCCAATCCTGACAGACGAGAGTGAGGTCCTTGACGTCGAGCGCGCGCAGCCACTGGCTCATCCAGTCAACATGACTGCGATAAGAATAATCGTCTTCGCTGGCCGGCTTGTCCGATCGTCCGAAGCCAACCAGATCCGGCGCAATCACGCGATATCCGGCCTCGGTCAGTCGCGGGATCATCTTCCGGTACAGGAATGACCATGATGGCTGACCATGCATGCACAGGATCGGCTCACCGTCTCGCGGGCCTTCGTCGAGATAGTGAATGCGGATGGGTGTTCCGTCCGCCGCCGTAACATTGATGTAGTTTGGATCGAACGGATAGCCGCTCAGATTGGCAAACCTTTCATCCGGCGTTCTCAAGACCTCCACGGGCGTCTCCTTTCGACCAACAGATCAAAATCAACTATTGGCACTTTCAGTGTCAAATCAAGCAGAATTACGGTGTAACAACATTGAAATCGGTTGCCGGCTGTTCCAGCGCGTCAAAGAAAGCGCTCGCCGCGCCACGGTCGCCGGTCACCTTAAGCCTGCCAGACAATGCCAGACGCGCTGCTCCGGTCTTCCCGAGGATGAGATCGTTGAAGGATTCACGTGTGGTCTCGAACGTCGCCGCCGCATCGTCGGAGCGCGCACCATAGCGTGGAAACGCCGTTGCCTTTCCGACATCGACCATGATGTCCTCCTCGGTGTCAGTGAAACGAAAATTGAGCGTATAAGGCTCCCGCTCCATCTCCTCTGGCAGGTAGCGAACCGCCAGCGCATTAAAGAGCGCTTCGGTTGGCACCGCCTTGAGGAAGTCTTCGTTTCCGAGGTTCGCACCCGCGCCCTCCGGGATGCCATCGCGCAGCTCCTTTGCACCTGTCAGATAGTAGCTGCGCCACGCGCCACTTTCGGCCTGAAAGCCAAGTTGCTCATAGGTAGAAGCGAGCCACTGTCGACCGTCGCGATTGTCGGGGTCGTCGAAGACAACGGCATTGAAGAGTTCAGCCGCCCAGCGGTAATCACCCTCGGCGAAGGCCGCACGTCCTTTGTTAATGGCTTCCTCTGCACCGCCAACAGCTTCGACCATACGAGATGCGCGCTCGACAGGCGGCAGTGTGTGGTAATTGGCGGGCACCCCGTCCCACCAGCCAAAGTAGAACTGGTAGATCGCCTTGGCGTTGTGGTTCAGCGTGCCGTAATAGCCGCGCGTGTCGAAGACATCCTCGCCGAGGTCCGGTTCAACCAACGCTTCAGCGGCTTCCACAATGGTCGCTCCACCATTTGCCCGACGCAGTGTCTGGTCATGCGCATAGCGGTAGATGTCACGCTGCGAACGCAGGAACCGCTCAACATTTTCGGCACCCCATGTGGGCCAATGATGGCTGGCGAAGACAAGATCGGACTTGTCGCCATACTTGACCAAGACCTCATCAATGACTTCGGACCAGCGCAGCGTGTCGCGCGCCTTCGCCCCCCGAAGCGTCAGCGCGTTATGGAACGTCGCGGTGGCAACTTCCGCGGTACACAGTGCCCGGAACTCCGGCAGGTAGAACATGAATTCGGCCGGCGCTTCGGTGCCGTTGGCGTTCACGAACTCAAACGTCACGCCATCAATCACACGCGTTTCGGTTCCAACCTCCTCGGTCGGCAGGATCAGGCCTACCGTTCCACCGGCCGTCGCAGGCCCAAGCCCGGAGCCAACATGCCCAGTTTCTCCAAGCGGCAGGTGCCGCCCGAACATCAGCGTGGCCCGGCGTGACATGTGCGCACCTGCCAGCAGGTTCTCGGTCACAGCAGCTTCAGAAAAGCCTTCCGGTGCTATGATTGGAACCTCGCGGGCCTCCGCATCCGCCTCATCGATCACGCCGCGTACGCCGCCGAAGTGATCTGCATGGCTGTGGGTGTAGAGTACGCCTGTCACCGGTCGTTCGCCCAGCGTATCATTCACAAGCTGGAGCGAGGCTGCGGCCGTCTCGCTGGACAAGAGCGGATCGACGATGATCCAGCCGGTTTCGCCGCGGATCACGCTCATCACCGACAGGTCATAGCCACGCACCTGATAGAGCCCGTCAGCAATCTCGTAGAGACCATGCTGCGCCGTCATTTTTGACTGGCGCCAAAGCGAGGGGTTCACGGTGTCAGGAGACTCGCCCTCAAGGAAGGACATGCCAGCAATGTCCCAGACAACCGTTCCATCTGAAGCTATGATGCTATCCGCCTCGATCTGGGCGAGCAGTCCACGCGTTGCGTCTTCCATATCCGAGGGGGCGTCCAATGGAAGCGCATCAGCAACGCTGGCATTGGCGGAGGCAGTCGCACTAGTGGCTTCGCCTACAGGCGGCAGGAACGGTGCTTCATCGCTTGCTATTGCACCGCCATCTGGCTGGTCATCGTTTGCGCTCGAACATGCCGCCACAAGCAGGCAGGCCACCAGTACAGCTTTCCGCATTCTATCCTCTCCCAAATAGATACGCTCTGACATTGGCCGAAACCAAGCGACGCGACCAGTATGCCCCACGGTCAGACCGGAATCCGCTCATTGTCTTCTTCATAACCGCACCGCGGAATGTCGATGCGGGAACACTGCCATATAGCCAGAAATCGCCCACGCGATCATGCCGCTCCGGATTCGTGCGGGGCGGGAGTCTCGTTGACCATAAGCACCCCGCAACACTAGCTGGCCGTACAAACAGAGCCATAAGGGGTGAATTATGGGCGTTCGGACGATCTTTGCAGGCATTTGCCTGACAACCACTTTGGCGGCTTGCCAGACATTGGGCAGCAATACGACGGTGGCCGAGCACTGTGCCAATCCGGACAATGCCAATCAGGCCGTTTGCCAACTGAATGTCGAAATCAACGGCCAACAAACCGCGCTTGCAGACACCGATCTTCGCCTTTCAGAAGCCCGCGCTGTTGCTGACAGCGCAACCGAGTCCGCTAATGAAGCCCTGAATGCGGCCCAGCGCGCACAAGCCACAGCCGACGATGCCATGGCACGCGCCGATGCTGCGCTCGCGGACGACCTCTATTGCGAGACCCGCACGGTCCAGCAAAGCAAGATCGGAACGTGCGCACCCGGCTTCAAAGTCATGAGCTGTGCGCAGACACGATACACCTACCGCGCCGGCGGCCCGTCCATCATGCGAGAAATCAATGACGAGCAGTGCCGCTTCCACGACCGCATTCTGGAAATGCAGGTTCGTTGCTGCGCCTCAGCCCAGCCCGAGACAGCCGAGCAGGCCAGCTATCGCGGCGACAATCCCGACGCTAGTTAACTGACGCGTACTGTGCGCCGGCTCCCTGAAAATAGCCGGCCCAGAACGTCTTCACTGAGTCCATCGGCAGGTCGTATTCCTTGCGGGGCACGATCCGGGCAACGACATCGACGCCTTCAAGCGCTGGAATCTCGTTGCCAAGGTCACTGTTGGCATATGCCTCAACGTCTGCACCCGTCCGATAGAACGAAAAGCCATCGGAATGCTGCATAAGATCGGAAACGATCACAAAGCGGCGATTGTCCACGACACGCTGAAAGTCCGCACGGTCGGCAACTGCATAGATCGCTTCTGACAGAGGCGAGGATGACTGCTCGGTCTCCAGCAGAGCTTCTTCAATGCTATCCTTCAACGGGTCGAAGAATTGTGCACGCCATGTCGCTTCCACCATTTGCGGGTTCTGCAGGATCGGGTTGGCATCCTCGGCGCTGCCCGGCGAACAGCCGACGAAAACCGTGCGCGGGCTGTAAGGCGAAGCCGAATTCGGCGTCAGCACCGTCAACCGTCCATACTTTGGCAGCATACGCGCCTCGGCATTCACGAACTCCGACACCCAGCCGAAATCATTCGGATTGAATGGGTCTGACTGATCGATCAGGAGAACCGTATGCGCCGGGTCTTTCCGGTCGATCCGACAGGCGGTCTCGATATCCGTGGCGGGCGCGACATTGAAAGCAATGAACGCGAACAGGGCGAACACTGCGGTCAGCATCCCGCCAATGGCATAACGCCAGAAAACAGGGCCTCGTTCGCGACGTCTTGGCATATTTGTCGTCCTTGTCCGGTCTCTGCGCGCTTAAGCGGCTTTTTTCGATTTGGTGATTTCGGGCGTGGCTTCTTCCAGCTTGGACTGGAGGCTGCGGGCATCCCCCTCAAATCCCGCATCGATTGAGGCGAGGCCTTTTTGAGCTTCCTGAATGTGTTGCTCGAGCCATTTCTGGCTTTCATTCAGTTCCGAAATATTGGTGTCGATGGCGAGGATCGCGTCATTGGCCTGCGAGCGCTCTGAGCCGTAGTCGAGCTCCGGTGCCTTCGGTGTAACGATCTCATCAAAGTAGGCTGGAATGGCCGCCGCCTCGCCAAGTGTATCCCGCAGGGCGTTGCGCATACGGCGATGAGCCTGGCGGTAAGCGATTTTGAGGCCGCGCTCCTGATCCGCCGCCCGTGAGGCAACCGAAATCGCCTGCTCACGACGCGCCTCGAGAATGGTCATGGCCTTCTCGATCTCGCGCTTGGCGTTGATGTGACGCGTCTGCTGAGCATCGAACCATGCGCGGCACTCCGTGAAGTATTCCGACAGGTCATCGCGCAGACCAATGCGGATCATCTGACGGCGTTCATACGCCATGCGCTCCTTGCGCCATACGCGGCCATAGCCGGGATAACGATCCGAGATCTTCTCATAACCCTCGTAAACAGCCATGGCGAACACAGCGAGGCCAATGAAGAGCAAGCCAAGCGCCACCAGCGATGACAGGCCGAAAATGTTTGGGAACATGCCGGCAATGACGTCACCCGGTGCAATCGAGAACATGGAGAACGACGCAGCAGCCCCCGCCGAGGTGCTGGCGTGGAGGCCAGCCTCAACCGCATCGCGAAAATGCGCGACGAAGAAGTTCAGAAGCAGGCCGGCGACCATGAAAATGCCCGCGATCACGCCGCCGAGAACACGCACGGGCGTGCTCCAATGGTTCATCGCGAAACGAAGACCGAAGAAGCCTGCCACCACGCCAAAGCAGACATTGACCGCGCTGACTCCGAAAGCGACGAGCACGCCGCCGAGCAGTCCAGAGCCTTGCGCATCCTTGAACAGCAGGGCATTGAAGCCGCCTTCCAGGATCATGATGGCCAGAAGAACCGCCACGGTCTGCTCGACATTGGTTTTGATGTCAGGCGTCCGCTCACCGATCTTGCCCTTGTGGCGCTTCTTGAATTCCTCCAGTTCAGCGCGAGCTTCAGAATGCTCGGCGCGGGCAAGGGAGGAGTCATCCTTCTCGTGCTGGCGCAGGTCCCCCTCATCCGACTTGATCGCTTCGCGGACCTGATCGCTTCGAACGGGCGATGGCGTGCAGTCCTGAATGAAATTGCGCACATCGCCTGCAGTCGCCTTGAACCAGGTTGAAAGGCCGCGGCGCAAATTCTCGGCTCTTTCGGCAATAATCTGCTCGCGCTCACTCCATTGATCTTCACTGGTGGCGTCAGATGGCGGGATGGCGTCGGCCGCATCCCGCTTGGCTTCACGCTTGGTCATCGTCCGCGAAAAGCCAAGATCACCCGTTTGCAGTTTGCCCGTGATCCCGTGCTCTGAGAGCCGAGCCTTCGGATCGAAACTTTTGATCTTGGACTGATAGCCAGCTTCCTGGCCCCAGCGCAGCGACAGTTTTCCCATGCCCTCGTCCCTTAAAAATTCGCGGTTTCTCGTTAACCTCGAGACAGAAAGCCGGATAACTCTTTCCAAGGGCCTAACGCGGAGCGGGTTTGATGCCCGGAATCGAAGCGGGCATCGCGGATTCGGGCAGGTTTGGCACGTCGATATCTTTGAAAAGACAGCGAAAGACCCTCGTTAAGGCGAAGAAACCTTTTTCGAGCGTGTTTGCATTACAACAAATTCATTGCACTGCAGCGACGGAATAGCGGGGGCATTTCGTTGAAACGGAGCCTGACAATGAACAAATCATTGCCGGGATAGGCGCAATTTCCGCGTCGTTTTTGCCCGATAGCAACGACACTGTGGCAATATGCTTAACGGATCAGGCGTGACCACAGGCGCTTCCTGAGCCAAAAGAGAATTCAGGCAGAAAGCAACCATGGCTCTTAAAGTATCCCGTCCTGTGATCACCGCTGCGGTGATCTTTTTTGCGCTCTTGGCGTATTTTGGCGTACGCAGCGCTCTGCGCAGCGACGATAGCTTGGCTGCGACCAGCGAAACTGCTGCTCCTGCTGAAGCAGCAAAGCCAATTGCGGCTGTTCGAGAGGTTGTTGCCGAGCCACACTCGATTTTCCTCAACCTGAAAGGCCGCACAGAGCCGGACCGGATTGTGACCGTTCGCGCTGAAACGTCAGGAACGGTTGTCAACGCGGCCGTCAGCGAAGGATCGGTCGTCACCCGCGGACAAACGCTGTGTGGGCTGGACATCGAAGCTCGACAGGCCCGGGTCGATGAAGCCCGGGCTGCGGTGGAAGCCAATCGGGTTGAGTATGACGCCGCGCGCGAACTCGCTGAAAAGGGCTGGACATCGCCAAACCGCGCCGCAGCCGCCAAAGCCTCGCTTGACGCCGCAACCGCCGCGCTGAATGCCGCGCAGGTGGAAATTGGACGCACGCGCATTAAAGCACCCTTCGATGGCGTCTTCGAAACACGGCTTGCAGAGTCAGGTGATTTTCTAAGTCCCGGAGCGGCGTGTGGTGTTCTGGTCGATCTCGATCCGATTGTCGTGGCCGTAGACGTGTCACAGGAAAACGCGCGTCAGCTCGAAACTGACATGACCGCTAATGTGCGTCTCGCAAACGGCGATATCGTATCTGGCCGCGTGCGCTACGTTGCGCGTACCGCCGATAACGCGACCCGTACTTTCCGCGTTGAAGTTGAAATGCCAAACCCAGACTATACGATAACGGCAGGTATCAGCGCGACCGTTCGGCTGGCGGTAGCCGAAGCCCCAGCCGTTCTCGTTTCACCCGCGCTTTTGGTGCTTGGGGATGATGGACGAGTGGGTCTCCGCCATGTTGATGAGAACAATGTGGTGCGGTTTACAAATGTAACTGTCATCGACGATCAGGGCGAAGGCGTCTGGGTGACGGGCCTGCCGGCCTCAACGTCCATCTTGACCGCCGGCCAAGACTTCCTGCGTGATGGAACAGAGGTTGAGATCGCCTCTGCAAGGGACTTCTAGACATGCACGGCTTGATAGACGGTGCCATCGGGCGAGCGCGCATGGTGTTGGCGATCTTCATCGTCGCCTTCATCGCCGGCACGATCACCTACATACAGCTCCCCAAGGAAGCAGATCCCGACATCGCCATCCCATTCGTGGGCGTGACAATTCCGCTTGAGGGTGTGTCTCCGGAAGATGCCGAACGTCTGCTCGTGCGTCCGGTCGAGACCGAAGTACGCGCGATTGAGGGCCTGGAGGAACTGAACGGCATTGCTGTTGAAGGGGCCGGTCAGATCTTCATGGAGTTCGACGTCTCCTTCGATCAGGATCAGGCCGTTCTCGACGTGCGGGAAAAGGTCGATCTCGCTGAACGAGAATTCCCGGACGACGCCCGTCCGCCAGTCATTACGGAGCTGAACGCGTCGCTCTTCCCGATACTCGTCATTAACATCTATGGCGACGCGCCTGAACGTGGCCTCTATAGGCTTGCCCGCGAGCTGCAAGACGATCTGGAAGCCATTGGCGGCGTGCTGGAGGCGAACGTCCAAGGCGAGCGTGAGGAAGTTCTCGAAATCGTCGTCGATCCCGTAAAGCTCGAAACCTACAACCTGTCCTATCAGGAAATCTTCGCGGCTGTTTCGAACAATAACCGGTTGGTGCCCGCCGGCCGAATCGATATGGGCGAGGGTCGCTTTCCCGTAAAAGTGCCCGGCCTGATCAAGACCGCCGAAGACGCCTTCACTCTACCGGTCAAGCAGTCGGGCGATGCCGTCGTCACGCTGTCGGACGTTGCCGACATTCGCCGGACATTCAAGGATCGCGCGGTTTACGCCCGTTTCAACGGCGAGCCGGCGGTCTCCATCGAAGTCGTCAAGCGAACCGGCGCCAACATTCTCGACACCGTGGCTGAGGTGAAAGAAGCCCTCGCCCGCGCCGAGACGGGTTGGCCGGAAACAGTCGACGCGACCCTGACCTCCGATATGTCGGAGATGATTGGCGACCAGCTTGGTCAGCTCCAGTCTTCGATCGCGACGGCGGTGATCCTCGTCATGATCATCGTTGTGGCCGCGCTTGGTCTGCGCTCGGCCGGCCTTGTCGGTATCGCCATTCCGGCCTCGTTCGTGATGGCCTTCCTCCTGCTCGGTGTCTTTGGATACACCATCAACATGATGGTCATGTTCGGCATGGTCATCGCCGTCGGCATCCTTGTGGATGGGGCGATCGTGGTGGTCGAGTATGCCGACCGAAAAATGGCTGAGGGCTTCGACAAGAAAACGGCGTTTGGCATGGCCGCCAAGCGCATGTTCTGGCCGATTGTCGCCTCCAATGCGACGACGCTGGCGGCATTCATCCCGTTCCTCTTCTGGAACTCGATGCCCGGCAAGTTCATGTCGTACCTGCCAATCACACTGATCTTTGTTCTGTCGGCATCCCTGGTGATGGCATTGATCTTCCTGCCGGTGCTGGGATCGGTTTTCGGTGGTCGGGCGCATCAAGGCGAGTCTGACGATCTGAAAGCCGTCTCGGGGGCAGAGGGCGATCCGCTGGAAGCCAAGGGCTGGATCGGAGCCTATGCACGCACCACAAGCGCGCTGATCGCTCGGCCGGTCACCGTAACCGTCGGTGCCTTTGCGCTGATCGTGACGATCTTTGCCTGGTTCGGCTCGACGCCGCATAAGTCTGAGTTCTTCCTCGATGTGGAGCCTGAGCAGATTTACGTTTTCGTGCGGGCGCAGGGCAACCTGTCAGCGGACGAGGAATACAGCATTGTGCGTGGCGTCGAGGAACGCCTGCTGACGGTTGCCGGTATCGAGAACATGACCGTTCGCACAGGGAGTTCCAGCGGCAGCACACCATCATTCGATGGCATTGGTGACGTTCCAGAAGATACCGTCGGCCGGATCCTCGTAGACTTGCGCGACCGCGAGGAAGGCTTTGACGGTCGCGAAACCGAGCAGAAAATCCGCGATATTCTGCAGGGCTATCCCGGTGCGCTAACCGAGGTTCAGAAACTCGAACAGGGACCGCCGGTTGGCAAAGACATTCAGGTCGCACTCCTCTCGAACAATGGAGAGGCCCTGAACGACGTGGCGCGCAAGGTCTCCGACTTTGTCGCCGGCCTTGAGGGCACAAGGGAACACGGCGACACGCTGCCGCTTCCAGGAATCGAATACCAGCTACAGGTCGACCGGGCTGAAGCTGGCAAGTATGGCGTCGACGTCTCACAGGTTGGAGCGGCCGTGCAGCTCCTGACAAACGGCATCCTTGTCGGACGTTATCGGCCCGATGATGCCCTTGATGAACTCGATATCCGCGTCCGCCTGCCAGAGGACGAAAGAAGCATCGAAGCCATCGACCGCCTGAAGATCGCCACGCCGCAGGGCCAGGTGCCGCTGTCACTCTTCGTCGACCGCGTACCGGCGCAGCGGATCGACAAGATCAACCGGCGCGACGGCAAGCGTGTGATCGAGGTGAAGGCCAATGTGATCGAACAAGGCACGGGACCTGCCAAGATCGCGGAGATCCGCGAGTGGATGGCGACGGCCGACCTCGACCCACGCGTGGAGATCGTCTTCGAAGGTGCCGATCTCGATGCGGCCGAAGCCGGAGCCTTCTTCCAGGGGGCGGCGCTTGCCGCGCTGTTCCTTATGGCGATCATTCTCCTTTGGGAGTTCAACAACTTCTACCATGTCGGACTGACGCTGTCGGCGGTCATCCTGTCCACGGCTGGCGTGCTAATCGGGATTCAGCTCGTGCTGCCCTACATCTCCGTCCTGATGATTGGTACGGGGGTCGTTGCGCTTGCGGGTATTGTTGTGAACAACAACATCGTTCTAATCGACACTTTCCAGCGACTTCAGCGCGACGGTCGAACCGGCGAACAGGCCGCGATCGCGGCTGCTGCTCAACGCATCCGCCCGATCCTGCTCACCACGCTCACAACGATCTGCGGACTGCTGCCCATGGTTGCGAAAATGAACGTCTCCTTCCGTGAGGGTGCGATCAGCTTCGGGGGCGTCACCGCCGAGTGGTGGGTGCCGCTGGCAACGGCCGTTGTCTTCGGTCTCGGTTTCTCAACGCTGATGACCTTGATCGTGACCCCGGTTTGGCTCGCTGCTCCTGAGAAGCTCGGCCGCTGGCGCGATCGCATGTTCGGGAAAGTGTACCGGCGCAAAGGGGCCCGCGGCGTGGGCCTCCTGCCCGACCCCGCCAACGAGGACCAGGTCGTCCGGCCGGCTGCTGAGTAGGCACTCACGGGTAATCAGGCTATGATGCAACCTCCAGATGCGGAGGTGGTCATGAAGCTATTGGCTATAGCGTGCGTTGCAACCGTGACGCTGACGCCGTCGGCGATGGGGGAAGTCGCGGGCACGTCAGCAGATGCAAGTGCGCTTATCGGGACGTGGACCGCCGATTGCGATGCGTGGGGTACAGAAGCCAAATGTCGCGTAGACTGGTCCTCAGGACTTCACAAGGAACAGATAACGATCGCCTATACGATCGATCCCGCTGCAGGTGGCGCAGCCATCTTCGCGGGCGACGGCGTCTACCGAAAACTGGAAAGTGGGCTTGATGGCTACTGGTCCGATAGCGGCGGCGCGATCCACCCCTTGAATGCAACTTGGTCGGATAGCACGCTCACCACGCATTGGGGCAAAGCCGGCGGCGAACAGGGACGATCAGAGTATCGGCTGGACGCATCCGGGACGATGACCGTAACGGACTGGTCGCTTACTGATCAGGGCTGGCAGCAATTCATGCAGGTTGAGTATCAACGGCAGAACTAGCCGCCTGATCCTTATCGGCGGCGCAAGGCAAGCTTTCGTGCCCTAGCACGTACCGACGCGGCCTCGTCTGACGATGCCACTGATAATGCCTTTGAAAATGCCTGTCGATGCGACGCGTGCAATTCTGCGAGGGCGCTCAATGCGTCCAGCGACCAGGCTCGCAAAAACGGTCGCTTGCTTGTCAAGAACGGCATCAACCAGGCGACGAGCACACTCGCATCCGTCGGTTCGATCGATAGCGCCCGAACGCTTTGGCAAATATGCAGCTGTGCCTGCCAGCGGCTGAACCTCTCCAATATGCCAATCAGACGCCGGGACTGGGCGGTGGTCAGACGGCCACCATCATCGGCATAGGCTTTCAAAAGCCAGCTTGCCGCTTCCGCCTCAACAGGTTCGACGCTCGCGCAAAGTGTCAGGATATCGTCGGCTGAGCCGTCGGCGCTGGCGAAAGCCCTGTAAGCCTTCGCCAGCAGCTCGACGTCGCGGCCGTCATAATCTCTGACTGCGTCAGCGAGATGGCCAAGCTCTTTCAAGAGTACTAGGCAGCAACAGATTCCTTGAGGAACCCACCAAGGCGTTCGTTGATGATGGTTTCCGCCTCTTCCATTATGCCGTCGATCAGCTCCTTGCAGGTCGGGATATCGTTGATGAGGCCGGCGACCATGCCGCAGGACCACGCCCCGGCATCCATTTCGCCATCCAGCATGATCCTCGGATACACGCCGGCGACTTCGGCGATGATGTCCTCGAATTTGAGGTCCTTACCGAGTTCCTTTTCTTTCTCGAGAAGGCGTTCTACGGCCGCGTTGTTCAGGACGCGCTCAGTGTTACGCAGCGGGCGCATGACAAGACGTGTGTCGAGTTCTGATGCCGCAACGATGGCTTGCTTCACATTCTCATGCACTGGGGCTTCCTTAGTGGCGATGAAACGCGTGCCCATGTTCATGCCCTGCGCGCCCATGGCGAGCGAAGCGACCAGTGAACGGCCGTCGGCCATGCCGCCCGAGGACACGAATGGAATCTCAAGCTCGTCCGCCGCACGCGGCAGCAGGATCATGTTTGGAATGTCGTCCTCACCCGGATGACCGCCGCACTCGAACCCGTCGACAGAGACGGCATCACAACCAATCGACTGCGCCTTTAGCGCGTGACGAACAGCCGTACACTTGTGGATCACCTTGATCCCATTGTCCTTCAGGACCGGCAGAACTTCAGACGGGTTGTTGCCTGCCGTCTCAACGGCTTTCACACCACCTTCGATAATTGCCTTGATGTAGCCGGGATAGTCTGGCGGATTGACCGATGGAAGGAAGGTCAGGTTCACGCCAATCGGCTTGTCCGTCATGTCGCGGCATCTGGCGATCTCGTTTGCAAGATCAGCCGGTGTTTTCTGCGTCAGGGCCGTGATGATGCCCAGGCCGCCCGCATTGGAAACGGCGGCGGCCATTTCGGCGAACCCGACGAAATGCATCCCCCCCTGAACGATTGGGTGCTCAATGCCGAACATTTCAGTGATGGCGGTCTTCATAAGTGCTCTCCTTCTTGCCCGCGCACCCTAGCGTAAAAGAACGCCAGCGAAACCTTGGCGTAGGGGAAGCGTCAGCGCTCAGCTCGATCTCTCCTGCCCAAAATTGACAGCTCGACTGCAGCTCTGTATATCCGCCGGATACATAAGTATCCATTGGATATATAGAGGCCACGATGACTCCCTATGACACGATCAAAGAACAGATCTCGAAAACGGTGCCCTATGCGGCCCATACGGGGGTGGAACTGCTCAATATTGCCGACGGGACGAGCACAGCCCGCCTGCCCGAACGGCCGGAGACGATGAACCACATCTACAGCCAGCATGCCGGTGCCCTTTTCACACTTGGCGAAGCGGCCTCCGGCGCAGCGATGGCCGGTGGCTTCCTGCCCGTTATCACTACAGTTCAGGCGGTCGCAGCGAATGCCGCTATCAAATATGTGAAGGTCGCCAAGGGAGATATTGAAGCTGAGGGCAGCTTATCGAGCCCGGCGACTGAGCTTCTGAAAACCCTCGACGCAGATGGCCGCGTTCAGTTCACAGTCGATGTAAAGATGCGTGATGGTTCGGGGTCTGACGTCGCGATCATGTCTGTAGACTGGCATGTCTCGAAGGCTGCCTGATCATGGCCCGTGCCCGCGCAAACTATCATCATGGAGACTTGCGCAGCGCAGCGCTGACCGAAGCACGCAACATGCTCGAAACGGTCGGCACAGACGGTCTCTCCATTCGTGCCTTAGCGGGCAGGCTCGGCGTTGCCCATCGCGCCCTCTACAATCATTTTGCCGACAAGGATGCCCTCTTCTCCGCGCTTGCAGCGACGGGTTATCGCGAACTTGCTCAAGAACTGACCGGCGCGAACGGTCCAGCTGACTATATGCGGATCTACAGCCGCTATGCTCTCTCGAACCCCAACCTCTATGCGGTCATGATGGACCGCCGATACACACAGTTTGAGACTGAACCTGAACTCCGGGCAGCGGTGGATAAGGTGATAGCTGTCTCCCTCGCTAATCTGGCACCAGCGGACGGCGATGAAGACGAGCGCCGTCGCGCAGTCATGCGCTACTGGATGTTGGTTCATGGAGGGCTAGACCTTCATCTTGCCGGCGCTCTGAAAGCCAGAAGCGACGAGGATTTCATCGATGAAATCCTAGCTGTCGCCGGCCTTGGATCGAACCCGAAGTCAGAGTCTCAACCGATGTGGAGCGCCAAGCCCAAACCGAAACCAAAGGAACCTCCGAAATGACGTCCAATCCAGCCGACTCGATGCCGTTCTCACGCTTGATGGGCATCAAGGTCACCGAAGCATCGCCCAATACCGTTCATGGCCAGCTCGAAATCCGGGATGACCTCTGCACCACAGGCGGGATCATGCATGGCGGTGCCGTGATGGCCTTTGCCGACGCGCTTGGCGCAATCGGCGCATTCATGACCCTTCCTGAAGGTGCCAAGGGCACGACTACAATCGAAAGCAAAACCAACTTCCTCGGCGCTGCACCAAAAGGCTCGACCGTTCTCGCCGTCACCACTCCTGTGAAAACCGGTCGACGCATGTCCGTCTGGCAAACGGAGATGACGCTGGAGAACGGATCGAAAGTCGCGCTCACCACGCAAACACAACTTTTCCTGTAAAGACCGGGTTACCTCCCTCAACCCTTCTCCGTGGCCACGCCCCACGGATCCAGACCACTGCTGACCGCGTCTTGAAGGCAGGATCCAAACTGCCTTAAGCGGCCAATGGACACAAAAGAGAGGGAGTTGCGCAATGGCTGAAGTCTTTGCCGAGGTTTTCACTACAGGTGGGCTGTTCACCCTCCTCATGCTTTTGATGCTCCAGGCCGTCCTCGGCTTCGACAATCTTCTCTACATATCGATCGAGTCCAAGCGCGTCGGCGAGAAAGCGTCTCTGGTTCGCCAGTGGGGCATTGGCTTGGCAGTCGTCTTCCGCGTCGTGTTGCTGATCATCATAGTGAATATCTTCACGCTACTGGCCGAACCCCTTTTCCGGATCCATCTGTCCGGCTTTTTCGAGGGCGAGTTCACTGTGCAGGCAATGGTCACGCTGCTGGGCGGAGCCTTCATCATCTACACCGCCGTAAAGGAAATCACGCATCTTCTGGCCGTCGAGCATATCGAACACACTGAAGGCGGCGCGAAGAAATCCGTCGTTCAGGCTGTCTCCATGATCGTGGCGGTGAACCTCGTCTTTTCCTTCGACTCGATCCTGTCGGCCATGGCGATCGCAAATGTCGAAGTCGCACAGATCGTCAACGCATCCGGCGACGTGCTCGGTCAATTCAAAGGCACCGTGACCGAGTGTAAGACGGCTCTGATCGCATCTCCGATCGAAGGCGCTGTTGGGTGCCGGCCCGGCAAGGACTACCAGGTCTGGATTATGGCGATTGCGATCATCCTGTCCGGCATCGCGATGATGCTGATGGCCGACTATGTTGCCGATTTCATCAAGAGGAACCGCATGTATGAGGTACTCGGCCTTTTCATTCTGTTCCTTGTCGGCACTTTGCTGGTCACGGAAGGCGCACACTTGGCTCACATGAAGCTGTTCGGCTTCACCATCGAGGCGATGAGCAAGTCGAGCTTCTACCTCGTCATCTTCGTACTGGTCGTGACCGATGTGATTTCTACGCGCTACCAGAAACGTCTCTGGGCCATTCGGGAAGCTGAGATCAGAGGTGACGATCCAGAGGCCGATGCACTGGCAGCGGCCAACAAGGCCATGGCTCAAGGCCACTAAGCGCCCATCATGCTCCGCGTCAAACGGATGGCGATGTTTGCACCCTTTCGGCCAATGTCGCCCTCGGCCGCTATCTTACCATCACGACCACCCGAGAGCAGCGACACCGGCTGATCTGGCGGTAACCCAAGCAGGAGTGTGTCGCCCGGCTTCAATCGGCTGATCCGGCTCGCCGGAACACTCAGGCTCGCGAGCCTGGCTGTCAGGACAGCTGTCACGCCAGTTTCGACCTCCGGAACCTGCGAGGGTTCAGATGCGGGCGTCTGGATCGTCTCGGAAACGAGCAGCGTCGCGCGGCTCTCGACGTCGCCTAGACAAAGGATCACATCGATCACGCGTGCCTCGCCCGACGGGGCCAAGGCCGCCGCATACGCTGCGCGCGGTTCGACACGCGCCAGGGTCGCGCCGTCACCAAAAGCTGACGCTGCCGGTGACAGGACAGACTGTAGGATGTCGGCCCCCATGGCCGTCAGTGGGCGGGATGACACGCTACTAGAGGCTGAGGTGCCGCCGCCGCAGGCAAGTTCGACAAGTTTGCCGGCAACATCATCATCAACGACCAGCATCGCAGTGATCATGCCGCTCGCCGCTGCAAAACAAATCGCCGCTCCGCCCGGCCCAGCCGTTTCAGCCGCCACGGCAAATGGTGCAGCGCGGACACCCAGAGGACGAACGACAGCATCAACGAGGCAGTCGCGACGCAGAACCAGTGACAATCCAGCCGTGATCTGCCGCGCCACTTCAAGATCACGGTCTGGCGCGTTGAGCGCCAGCATCGGTTTCTGCTCGACCTCTTTCGGCGGGGCTGGCTCATGCATGTCGGAGAGATCCGGCCGCAACAGCGCGTCGATCTCGGCAGAGCTCAGAACGCTACGCGAAGACAGCAGAGGTTTGCCCCCGACTGACCAGTCTTCGCCGTTAGCTGAGTCCATAGAAGACGCCATGCGGTCCTTCCGATTTCTTTCAGTCATTTGCCGTCGTCACGGTTAACGGGTGGTTAGGACTCGCGCCCGACTCAGCGGTCAAAACAAAGCCTTGTTGCGTTAACTCGCTGAAAACAAAGGTCTAACGAAATATTCGCGATTACGTGCGAAAACGATTTCAACGCAACCATGGGCACTAGATCCACCGGGGCGTTGGGTGACAGGGACGGTGGTGGATCGGGACCACCGCCGTTTCCTTCATTAAATCATCGGAAAATCAGTCGTCACGAACCGTACGTTCATTGCGCTCATGGCGTTCCTGCGCCTCGAGGCTGAGCGTTGCTGTGGGACGGGCTTCGAGCCGTTTCAGAGAAATCGGCTCGCCCGTTTCAGTGCAGTAGCCGTAGGTCCCCTCATCGATCCGGCGCAGCGCCGCGTCAATCTTCGAGATCAGCTTGCGCTGCCGGTCCCGCGTTCGCAGCTCAAGCGCTTTGTCAGACTCCGCCGAAGCCCGGTCAACAAGATCCGGCAACGCCGTTGATGCTTCTTGCAGATTGTTGATGGTTTCCTTGGAGCCATCAAGAATATCGTTTTTCCAATCTTCGAGCTTTTGCTTGAAGTAGGCCTGCTGGCGCTCATTCATAAACGCCTCCTTGGCCGTCGGTTTGTAGTTGGAAAGATCAACTTTGCTCATAACACACTCCGAACTGGGCGTCGTATATCGCGCAGTGTCGCCGGACGCAATCGCTCCAATGCCCACGATTTAGCCGTTTGTTTTCAAAGAATTGTGACAACAAAGTGGAGTGTTTCTGGGCTCTACACAATCTGAGCGAGCATGTGCAGTGATTAATGTGGCCGACTCTTGATTCCTGAGGCGACCCAATGACGTATAGGAACTCTCCCAACGGATCGGTGCGCGCGCCTTCATGGCTTACTATCAAACAGGTTCAAACCGGTCGTCCGGTTGGATTCAGGCAGTCGTTTTCAACAGTCTGCTTATCCTGCTGCCAATCGTGGCAGCACGCATTGTCATAACGGCCTTTTCTGTCCAGGGCTTCGGTACGAATCCCGCCCCGGAAGCCATTGCTGAAACGCGTCAGGCCATCGATAGTGCCTTTCAAGAGCTTGCTCCGCGCGGGTCCGATCAACGCTCCTACTGGGCGGATCTCGTCGACCGGGAGCTTCGCGCAAAGGACATGTCAGCGGCGCGAGGGTTCCTGCTGGCAGCCCCACAAATGCTCGACGGCGCGGACACACGTGCCGTTCAGGCGGCCGCCGATGCCGAGATATCAGGCACCGAGGACCAGAGGATTGCTCGCGCGGCAATCCTGTTCCTCCCGAATGATGTGCGGGCCCGCTATGAACGCGCCATTCGGCCACCCTCCATCCCCTTGCCACAACCGGCAGAAGATGAGGAGACGACGGCCGAAGCAGAGAGCGCCAACGGAACAGAAAACGACACCGCCACCGCAACGCCAGCCACCGCGCCCGATCCGGTGCGGTTCTCTGCCTCGTCCGGCTTTTCGATGCTCGGCACATATGCCGACCTCGCCAATCAAAGCCGCGCCTGGATTCGCAACGAACCGACCGACACGTTCCTGCTCCGCCTCACCGGCCTCGGCATGGTCGCTGAAAGCACACAGCCCAACCCCGTCGATATCGAACTATCCGCTTCGATCCTTAAAGCCGCTCATCGCGCGCGCCGGCTCGATCCCAATTATCTGAGGTTCCTCGAGACCCGCATGAACGCGATCATCTCTGAGGATATCCTCCGGCCGCGCCTCGCCGAGACGCTTATAGAAATCGAACCCAGCGAAGTGGCGGGCGAGAAAGTCCGTGATGTGATGGCTTCCACCATTCGTCAGGAGGGTCTGCCCCGGCTGGAGGAAGACTTCATCCAGATCAACCGGATCGCCGAGATCACGAACCCAACAGGTACGATCACACTAATCGAGCACGCCCGCACCTCGGAGGACATCCGGCGTGCTCGGCTTGTCGCGGAAGCCGGCGGCGACCGGGCAACTGCACTTGCAAAACAGCTTGGCCCGGACACGCTGGATCTGGCGCGCTCTGGCATGAAGTGGTCGCGTCTGCTCGTGTTTCAGATCATGGGGCTCGCGGCCATTGCTATGGCGTTGGTCTGGACAATGATCTCGACGGCGATGCGGTCCTTCTCGCGCTCACCGCGCCCCGCAGCTCTGATCTAGGCGAGCCCGAACGCTCCCTTGATACCGTCGATCAGCAGCTGAACTGACAGGGCCGCCAGAATAACACCAAGAATTCGCGTCAGTGCACCGGCGACGCTTTCGCCCATGGCCTTCACGATTGGTCCGGCGGCTATGAAGATCACGAGGACGAGCACAAGGTTCAGACCGAGCGCGAGGCCCACCGCCGCCTGCTCAGCAATCGTCTGGACGTCGGTCATGTAGAACATCGCCGTGGCGATGGTGCCCGGTCCCGCAATCATTGGAATACCGATCGGAAAGACAGACACATCCTCGGGCGGGAGCGAGGTGTCGTGATCGGCCATGACACCTTCAGCCCGGTTCTCGCGGCGCTCTGTGCGCTTTTCAAACACCATGTCGAGCGCGATCAGGAAGAGCAGCACGCCGCCCGCCGCCTTGAACGCGTCAATGGAGATGTGCATCGCATCCAGCAGCCATGCCCCGCCAAATGCGAATGCAAAAATGATGATGGTGGCGACAATCGTGGACTTGATCGCCATCCGGCGGCGATAGGCAGCATCGCCCTGTGCCGTAAGCGTGGCAAAGATAGGCGCAACGCCGATAGCATCGATCAGGACGAAGAAAGTCACAAAGGACGCTGAGAAAAGGGTGATGAGTTCCGGCGACATGCGCGGGCGTCTAACGCGCCTTTTTCACCGCGTCGAGGAGAGCTTTCACATCGCCGCGAACTTTCGGCGGTTCCAGATCGGTTTTGGCCGCTCCGGGTGTCCCTGCATCGGTCGACAACAACAGGGCGTGACCCTTCAGCCGTTGAAGCAAGCCTGCCGGGCCGAGGGGTCCATCGGCCCGCAGCAGAAAGCCATCGCCCAGGTCGACGCATAGGTCGTCGCGCCAGGTGCCGGCTTCGAGGCGCTCAATGGCTTCAAAGATTGTCAGCGTTGCCGGCTCGTCGTCCTTCAAGCGTTCCATGGCTGTACCATCCGCCATCAGTGAACCGGCTCGGATTCAGCGTTGATTAGCTTTCTACAGCCCCCAAGCGCGCGATAGATATTACCAGCGATGAGATCCTCGGAGATTGCGATCACCGCGTCTTTCTCTTCGGCTCCACTGGAGATCAGCTCGGCGAGCGCGGCGACCGCCTCGTCATAGTCCTGACCCTCAAGACTCCCGGTTAGATACATCTGCATCACCGCGAAGTAGGCGCGGCGTGCGGGAGACACTGCTTCCTCAGGCTGCATAATGTCCTTCTCGCGAAGTACCCGCGCCTGGGTCTCAAGCAGGAGAACGCCGCGTCGCTCGCCATTGCGCACGACAGCACCGTTCACAACGAACGTTTCGCCGGGCTTGAGGGACAGTTTCAGAGGCATAGGCGGACAGCTCTCGGGATCGTTCTAATCCGTAAGAGAATCACACGAACCTATTAACCATTGCTTTCACGCAATTTTCGGCTTCGCATCGGCCCTGTCCCGACTGGGAGGAAGCCATGCGCCCGTCTAACGATGAGTTTCACAAAGTCCTGCGCCGGTCAGTCCCACCAAACCGAATATTGGATCCGAATTCGGTGGCCTGAGCGGCGCGGCGCGTTGGTGGTCATGTATCGACCTGGCGGCGCGCATGGCTTTCATTGTAGATACCACAAATCCATCCTGAAGTCAGTTCATTTCGATGCTTTCAAGAATACGGTTTGGACAGATTTCGGGAGGTGCGTCGCCGTTCCCGCAGCGTCACGGTTGCTCTGGTGTCTCCCGGCCTTATTCTAAGGGCTGAAAACAGTATCAGGAGACAGACGCGATGCGTTTTGAAGGCACAGAAAACTACGTCGCGACGGATGATCTCCGCGTTGCCGTGAACGCGGCAATCCAGTTGGAGCGCCCGCTGCTCGTCAAGGGCGAGCCTGGGACCGGTAAAACTGTGCTCGCGATCGAAGTCGCCAAGGCGCTCGGCGTTCCGCTGATTGAGTGGCACATCAAGTCAACGACAAAGGCCCAGCAGGGCCTTTATGAATATGACGCGGTCTCTCGCCTGCGCGACGGCCAGATGGGCGACGAGCGCGCCAATGATGTCCGTAACTACATCAAGAAGGGTAAGCTCTGGGAGGCGTTCACTTCCGAAGAGCGCCCAATCCTGCTCATCGATGAGATCGACAAAGCCGACATAGAATTCCCGAACGATCTCCTGCAGGAACTCGACCGGATGGAGTTCTACGTCTACGAGACCGACGAAACGGTGAGCGCCAAGCAGCGCCCCATCGTGATCATCACCTCCAACAATGAAAAAGAGCTGCCGGACGCTTTCCTGCGCCGCTGCTTCTTCCACTTCATCAAATTCCCCGACGAGCAGACCATGCGCGATATCGTGGATGTCCACTATCCGGGCGTGAAACAGAAGCTGGTCAAGGAAGCCCTGACGACCTTCTACTCCATGCGTGAAGTGCCCGGAATGAAGAAGAAGCCGTCGACTTCAGAACTGCTCGACTGGCTGAAACTGCTGATGAACGAGGATGTAGATCTGGAAACACTGCGCGAACAGAATCCGGAGAAGCTGACCCCACCGCTGCACGGCGCGCTCCTCAAGAACGAGCAGGACGTTGCACTCTTCGAACGCCTGGCCTTCCTTGCTCGTCGCGAAGGCGGCGCACGACGCGGGCCATCAGAGTAAGCAACGGCTGACAAAGCCCGCAAACCGGCCTAAATCGCGCCGATGAGTTCCGGCCCAACAGCACAGGTGCATCTTGCGAACGTGGTCGCCAATTGGCGAACACTGGGTGCCCTTAACCCGGGCAGCGAGACCGGTGCGGTCGTGAAGGCTGGCGGATACGGGCATGGCGCAGCGCAGATCGCGAAGGCACTGTGCACAGCAGGGTGTCAGACGTTTTTCACGGCGCATGCTTCTGAAGGCGTCGACGTCCGCCATGCTGTCGGCGGCTCGCCAATCATCTACGTCCTCAACGGGCCGGATAACGCCGATCTTAGCCATTACGCCGATGCCGGTCTGCGCCCGGTCATCAATACGCCGGCACAGCTGGATGTCTGGCGGCGAGCAAGCCTTGATGCACCGGTCGGGCTAAAGTTCGACACTGGCATGAACCGGCTCGGCCTACGGCCGGAAACGGTAGGTGACATCAAGACTGCGAGTGCCGACCTGAAAGTGTCGCACGTCATGTCTCATCTCGCCTGCGCGGATGAGCCCTCTCATCCGAAAAATGCGCAACAACTCAAGGCATTCACGGGCATTGCTCAACACTTTCCCGACATTCCGGCGAGCCTCGCCAACAGCGCAGGCTGTTATCTGGGGGGCGACTACGCATTCGACCTGACTCGGCCGGGCATTGCCCTTTATGGCGGCAGTCATCCGCCGGCGAGTGTCGATCTCAAGCCCGGGCTGACACTGACCGCGCCTATTCTGTCGGTCCACACCGGACGCTCTGGGGAAACAGTGGGCTATGGCGCGACGAAAACGCTCGAAGAGGATCGTCTGCTCGCCACTGTCGCGTTCGGATATGCCGACGGGCTCCCCCGTTCGGCGTCAAATTCCGGCTTTGGTGTGATTGGCAGGGTGCGTTGCCCTATTGTTGGCCGAATTTCCATGGATTTGACGACACTGGACGTCACCGGTGCCGAGGCTTTCGCCGAGCCGGGCGCGCGTGTTGAATTTATCGGCGCGGCTGCCAATCTCGAAGAGCAGGCTGACAGCGCCGCAACGCTCGGCTACGAGCTGATAACAGGACTGGGGCCCCGGGTGGAGCGCATCTATGAGTAGCAAAACCAAGGGCGGGTTTCCCAATCCACTGGGCTGGATCGGCGCGGCAACACTCGGCTTCCTCGCTGAAGCCGGGCGCTTGTCCATGTTCGCTGCACGCGTGAAGACAGCAGCGTTCACGCCGCGCTGGTATTTCGCCGAGATTTGGCGGCAGATGGTCCGGATCGGTTTCTACTCCCTTCCCGTCGTTGGATTGTCTTCGATCTTTATCGGGGCCGCCCTCGCGCTGAACATCTATACTGGCGGCTCACGCTATGGGGCTGAGCAATTTGTGCCGAACATCGTTGTGCTGGGCATCACGCGGGAGCTGGGCGCGACAATTACCGGCCTCATGCTGGCCGGTCGCGTGTCGGCAGGGATCGCTGCCGAGATCGGTGCGATGCGCGTCACAGAGCAGATTGATGCGCTGAAAACGCTTTCGGCCAACCCATACCGATATCTCTATGCGCCGCGCTTCCTGGCGGGTCTCATCACGCTGCCGCTTCTGGTGGTGGTCGCCAACATTATCGGCGTCATGGGCGGCTGGGCCGTCTCGGTCTTCTCGCTGGGCTTTGATTCCACGACCTATCTGCGCAACACGCTCGATTTCGTCACGCAGGAAGACATCTCGGTCGGCCTGATCAAGGCGGTCGTCTTTGGTGGCGTCATTGCGCTGATGGGCTGCTATCACGGCGACAAGTCGCAAGCCGGTGCGACAGGCGTTGGCCGGGCTGCCACGCTCTCCATGGTCGGTGCGGCGGTGCTGGTTCTTGCCTTCAACTACATACTGTCCACGCTTTTTGTGAGGATTGGCCTATGACACAGCCAATTCTCAAGATGACGGACGTTCAAAAGTCCTTCGGCCCCAAACATGTCCTCAAGGGCGTGAATATCGATGTGCAGCGCGGTCAGTCCCTCGTCATTCTAGGCGGGTCGGGCTCAGGCAAATCCGTGATGCTGAAAAACGCACTCGGCCTGATGACGCCCGAACAAGGCGTGATTGAGTTCGATGGCGTGGATGTGACCCGCGATCAGGGCAAGACGCGCGAAGCCATGCGCGCCCGTGTCGGCATGCTCTTCCAGTCCGGCGCGCTGTTTGACAGCCTCACGGTCTGGGAGAATGTCTCCTTCCGTCTCATTCAGGCTGAACGCATCAAACGCGGCGAGGCTAAGGAACGGGCGATTGAAACGCTGCGCAAGGTGCGACTGGGCAGCGACGTTGCCGATCTTTATCCGGCGGAACTCTCAGGCGGGATGCAGAAACGCGTCGGCCTCGCTCGCGCCATCATCTCCAAGCCGGATCTCATCTTCTTCGATGAACCGACAACCGGGCTCGACCCCATCACCGCTGATGCGATCAATGATCTGATCATCGAACAGGTGAAGGCGCTCGGAGCGGCGACCATCTCGATCACGCATGACATGTCATCGGCCCGGAAAATCGCTGATGAGATTGCCATGCTCTATCACGGCGAGATCATCTGGCGCGGGCCATCCTCCCAGATCGACGCCTCCGGCAACGACTATGTCGACCAGTTCGTGCATGGCCGCGCTGATGGACCAATCCAGCCGTCCATCTGATTTCTCCTCATAGCCGGGATGATTTCCCGCTATATGAAAATGAGCGGGAAACTGTCCCGCTTAGCGCGCAAACACCGGGACAGCCTTGTTATTCCGGCCAAAACACTTGAATTTTTATTCAACAAATACAACATATTAGGAGTCAGCTCATTAAAGGCTGTCGCAATAGAAGGACCCCTATGACCCCCTTGAATACCGTACCGACCAATACGGCCCGTCAGGCCGAGACACGGAAACTGTCTCAACATGTATTGCTCGGCTCAATTATACTCTCAGCCGGATTCGTTCTGGGCGCGGCGATTGTCGCAGCAGGCGCGTTCTAAGCGCCGCTCCAATCTGCCCCCGAAATCCGCAAACTAGAAAAGGAAAAACACAATGAATGTCGCACTACTCCGACAGACAACCGAAAACGAACCCAAACCAGGCCTGATGCTGGACGACCAGCAACGCCAGAACCTCGCAGGCATGACCCTTCGTGCTCTTGCCGGTTCCTATACATTAATGGTGAAGACCCAGGCCGCACATTGGAACGTCTCAGGCCCGCTCTTCAAGTCGATCCACGATCTGACAGAAGACCAGTACAAGGACCTCTTCGAAGCCATTGATGATCTCGCAGAGCGCATCCGGGCCCTCGGCATCAAAGCGCCGATGAATTTCGCGACGCTGGCCGAAGCAACGAACATCCAACCCTTCGATGACAACCCGGTCTCAACCGAGTGCATGATCGAAACACTGGCAGGCGACCATGAGTCCCTCGCAGACGAACTCGCCGCAGGCGCAAAAGCGGCATCTGAAGTCGGCGATCCAGCCACCGAAGACATTTTCGTCGAAAGGCTGCGTATCCACCAGAAACAAGCTTGGATGCTGCGCGCCCTGCTCGTGAAATAGCACGGTAATCAAGGTCAAGGGGAGGATCTGTCTCGACGACAGACCGGATGCCTGGATGCGAAAGCGTCCGGGCATTTTCCTGTGCATGGTGTCCCTATGGCACTTCCGTTTCGAGAACACAGGTCGCACCATGCCACGATGACGCTAACGCTCTCCAATCGCGATGCCCGCCGGCTGTGGCTTGATGCGCAGGGCTTATCAGCAACGCCGACGGGGACGCTGGACGTGACTGGCACGATTGAGCACCTCGGCTTCGTCCAGCTCGACACGATCCGCGTCATCTCCCGCGCACACCACCACATTCTGTGGAGCCGGAATCAGAACTATCGCGAACCCATGCTGAACAAGGTGCTTGCCCGCGAGCGCGGCGTCTTCGAGCATTTCACCCACGACGCCTCGGTGCTGCCCATGTCCTTCTATCCCATGTGGACGCGACAGTTCCGGCGGCTGGAAGCCAAGGTCCGGAAATGGGAATGGCATCGCGGTATGCTGGATGCGGATGGACGCAACATGATTAAGGAGCGCATCACCGAGGAAGGCCCGCTCTGCACCAAGCATTTCGACACGAAAATCGAAGGCCCGAAAGAGATGTGGCGACGTCCGCCGCACAAGCTGGCACTGGACTATATGTGGTATGCAGGCGAGCTCTCGACCTCGCACCGTGACAATTTCCAGAAATTCTATGATCTCTCCGAGCGCGTCATTCCGGACGATGTCCGCCGCGATGAACGCGAGGATGAGGAACAGATCGACTGGCTCTGCAAGCAGGCGCTGCAAAGGCTCGCTTTCGGGACCGAAGGCGACATCATGCGTTTCTGGGAAGCGGCGGACCTGAAAGAGGTCAAAGCCTGGGCGGCGGCACAGGGAACGGCCCTGCAGACGATAGAGATCAAATGCGCCGATGGGTCCATCGTCAAAGCCCTCGCCCCGCTCGATCTCGAAGCGCGGCTCGCTGCGACCCCACCACCAACCTCACGCCTGCGCATCCTGAACCCATTCGACCCTGTCATCCGGGACCGAAACCGTCTCGCCCGGCTCTTTGGATTTGACTACAGAATCGAGATTTTCGTCCCGGCCGCGAAACGGCGTTGGGGCTACTATGTCTATCCGTTGCTCGAGGGCGACCGCTTCGTCGGGCGCATAGAAGCAAAAGCAGACCGCGCCAAGGGGACGCTGACCGTCAACCGGCTCTGGGCCGAGCCCGGCGTGGCATGGACACCTGCCCGTCAGCGCAAACTGGATGCCGAGCTTGAACGGATGGCTCGCTTTATTGATGTAGCAGACATCGACTGGACTTGCCCGAAGACGCCAGAGAAAGACTAGATTTTGTCGACCTGTCCGAATTCGAGATCGACCGGCGTGGCTCGGCCGAAGATGGACACGTTCACTTTCAAGCGTGCATTCTCTTCGTCGATTTCCTCGACGCCGCCTTCAAAGCCCTGGAATGGCCCGTCATTAACGCGAACCTGCTCGCCGATCTCGTAGGTGACGGTTGGGCGTACACGCTCCGTCGTATCATCGGACGTTCCGAGAATCCGGTCGACTTCGCGCTGTGGCACTGGAAGCGGGCGCTTGCCGCCATCGGCACCAAGAAAACCGGAGACTTTCGGGGTGTCTTTCACGAGGTGATAAACATCGTCGGTCAGCTGGGTCTTCATCAGCACGTATCCGGGAAAGAATCGCTTCTCAACTGTGCGCTTCTTGCCGCGCGCGACCTCGACCACTTCTTCGGTCGGCACTTCGATTTCCTCGATCAGATGGTCGAGATTCTTCATCTCGGCCTGCTCGCGAATCGACGAAGCGACCTTTTTCTCAAAGTTCGAGTAGGCGTGGACGATGTACCATTTGGCCTCAGCCATAAGCGGGCGCTCCTTGAAGTGTCTTATCCGAGACCCGTGATCCAGCGGACCACAGTGCCGATAACCAGGTCGGTTGCGAACAGGAACAGGGCCACGATGATCGACATGATAACGACCATGATCGTCGCAGCGATCGTTTCCTGGCGCGATGTCCAGGTGACCTTAGATCCCTCAGTCCGCACCTGACGGGCGAACGTGATCGGTCCGATCCTCTGTTTCTTTTCCTTGTCGGCCATCGGGCTCTCTTTCGATTGCACGCGGGGTTAGCGGTTCCCGCCGCGTCCGTCCACGAATAATTCGATTTGGGAATGAACGGTATTTGCCCTCGAACGGGCGATGATTCAAGGCCCCCAAGCAGATCAGGCGTCGCCGAACACCCGCTGGGGTGCGCCGGGTGTGTCGACATCCAGCGCGAATAGCCCGCCAGCGAACGGCTGGGCTTCCAATGCATCCTCGGAAAGGCCAACCCTGGCTGTCGTGATGAACAGCGTTCCGAGCCCTTTCCCGCCAAAAGCACAACTCGTCGGACGCGCCACTGGCATGTCGACAATGCGATCGATCTGCCCATCGGGCGCATACCGAACGACTCGCGCCGCATCCCACTGCGCGTTCCATAAATAGCCATCCGCGTCGACGGCGCTGCCATCGGGATAGCCACCGCCATCGCCCGTCGTCGCAAAGACGCGTCTTCCGCTCAGCGCGCCGGTAATCGCGTCATAATCGTGGGCGAGGATTTCCTGCTCGACGCTGTCGCAGGTGTAGAAGGTTTGATTGTCCGGCGAAAACCGAAACGTGTTCGTCACCATCACAGCCGGAAGGTTTAGCTGGGACAGCGAGAAATCCGGCGCAACTCTGTAATAGCGGCCGCACACCTCGGACTCAGAGTCATCCATGACGCCGAACCAGAAGGAACCATCCGGTGCCGCCCCGCCATCATTGGTGCGCACCGAAGACGGCTCAGCCTCAAGAACAAATTTGCGCTCATAAGCTTCGGTCGAGGGGTCGTATAGACCACCCTCCCGGTCACCGATCATGATGAAACCGCCATGATGAAGCGCAATCGCGGATGCCCGGATTGGCAGATCGTAGCGCCGGCTGTTCTCCGTTGCGGGGTTATAGCGATGTAGCTTGGCCCGGCGGATATCGACCCACCATAGCAATTGTTCAGACGGGCTCCAGAGCGGCCCCTCGCCGAGCATGCAGCCTGTCGAGGCAACGCAGACCGGCTCGCTCATCATCAATCCTCATGTGGTGTGTAGTGACCGTAACGGCCATCGGCATAGATTAGCGGATCGACATCCCCGCTGGTCTTTGCGCCGGTGACCTCGGCGATGAAAAGGTCATGACTGCCATGACTGAGAGAGGCGCGCGTTTCGCAGAACATATTGGCCTGTGCGTCGGTCAGATATGGCACACCATCATCGGAAAGTCCCCACTCGCCGAGCCCGAACCGCATCTCGCCCTGCGCCTCGACCACGCACCGCACGGCCAGCTCTTCATGGTCTGCATCCAGGATATTCAGGCAAAACGGTGTCATTTTCGCCATGGCCGGATAGAGCGAAGCCAGCCGGTTCACGCAAACCACCATGGATGGCGGATCGAGGCTCACCTCGCTGACAGCCGTCACCACAAGCGCCTTACGCTCGCCCTCTTCTATCAGCGAGATAACAACCACGGCTTTGGCGAGCCGCCGCAGCGCCAGACGCAAATCATCGGATGTTTCAGTCAGAGCGCCCAATTGCCGGATCACCTTGTTGTCTGTTCAACTGCCCCTGATAGAGAGCGCAGAGGCGCGAAGTCCAGCGAAAGATCGCGTCCAATCGCAAACCTGCCGTTGAGGAAGGCTGGACACAGCACATCCATATCGACCATCGTTAAAAGTGACTGGACACGCACCAACATCAGAGATGCGTGACAGCCACGGGAGGTATGCGCTTGACGGTATCCACGCCAGAGCCGCGCACCGACGCGAAACCGCTATCCCTTTGGACGAAGGCCGCCTACGGGTTTGGTGCCGCCGCCTACGGCGTGAAGAATAACGGTTTCGACTACTTCCTGATGATCTTTTACGGGCAGGTGCTGGGCGTCGACACCCGGCTCATCGGCCTCGCGCTTCTGCTATCCCTGCTCTTTGATGCGATCAGCGACCCTCTGGTCGGCTACATCTCCGACAATTGGCGATCGAAATGGGGCCGTCGTCATCCATTTATGTACGCCGCCGCCCTGCCCGTCGCCGCGAGCTATTTCCTGCTATGGAACCCGCCAGCCCTGTCCGAGACGGGGCTGTTTCTTTTCGTGCTGATACTGTCGGTCTTCATCCGCACACTCATCACATTCTACGAAACGCCAAGCTCGGCACTTACCGCAGAGCTCAGCCAGCAATATGACGAGCGAACCTCGCTTCAGTCGTTCCGGCTGTTCTTCGCATGGGTGGTTGGAAACCTGCTCACCGTCCTGATGTTCGCCTTTCTCTTGCTGCCGACACCTGAATACACGGACGGCATTCTCAACCGCGATGGCTATGCCACCTACGGCATCATCGCCTCGTCTCTTATGTTCCTGTCGATCATGGTGTGCGCACTCGGCACGCATTCACGTATCCCGCACCTCGCCGCACCGCCCCCAAAACGGAAGATGACAGTCGGACGTTTGTTCAAGGAAATCTTCGAGACCCTGTCGGAGCGATCCTTCGTGGCCCTGTTTGTCGCGGCGCTGTTCGGCGCGATCGCGACTGGCGTGGCCGCCGCCCTTGCCTTCTACATGCTCGCCTATTTCTGGGAGTTCACACCTGTGCAGCGGCTGATCTGGGTCGCACTTGTCTTTGTCTCAGCTCTGATCGGCTTCGTCCTCGCGCCGATCATGTCGCGCTGGCTCGGCAAGAAGAAGGCTGTGATCGTGCTCGGCATCATCGCCTTTTCCATGGGCCCGGCTCCAGTCGTGCTAAGGCTGTTTGGCCTTCTGCCGGAGAATGGCGACCCCATCCTCTTCCCGCTTCTGGCAACGATCAATGTGATCGATATCGGCCTGATCGTCGCCCTTCAGGCGCTCTTCGCTTCCATGATCGCAGACCTCGTTGAGCAGAGTGAAATCAAGACGGGCCGCCGCTCGGAAGGCGTTTTCTTTGCCGCCGTGACCTTCATTCGGAAATCAACGCAGGGCGTCGGGGCCTTCGTTGCCGGCTTCGTCATCGCCTTCGCAGCGCTCCCAGAGAACGCTGTGCCCGGCCAGGTGCCGGAGGACGCGCTCTGGCGGCTCGGTGTCGCTTATGCGCCGACACTGCTCATCCTGTGGACATGCATGATCCTCGCCGTCAGCTTCTACAAGATCGACAAGCAGGGCCACGAAGAAAACCTGCGCACGCTAGAAAAGCTCAGAGCCGAAGCTCAGAATTCACCCCTTGGGAGACCCCTTTCATGACGACAGTATCCGGCCGCTGCGATGCGAAATTCGACGCCGTCAAATCAGAGTTTGAGAAGAATTTCGCCGAGCGGGAAGAAGTTGGCGCATCTGTCTGCCTTAGCGTGAATGGGGAAACCCTCGTCGACCTTTGGGGCGGCATGGCAGACCCGACCACGCAAACGCCATGGGAAGAAGACACCGTCTCCATTGTCTTCTCCTGCACCAAGGCGGCCGTCGCCCTATGTGCGCACATCCTGATCGATCGGGGTGAGTTGGAGCTCGCCGCGCCGGTCTCAAAATACTGGCCGGAATTCGCCAAGAACGGAAAAGAGAAGACCACGGTTCAGATGATGCTGAACCATGAAAGCGCGGTTCCGGCCCTGCGCGAGCCCGTGAAGGAAGGCGGCTTCCTCGACTGGGACTACATGATCAAGCGCATGGAAGACGAAGAGGCCCATTGGGAGCCCGGCACGCGCAATGGCTACCATATGGTCAATTTCGGTTGGACCGTAGGCGAACTGATCCGGCGCGTCTCCGGCAAGTCACTCCAGCAATTCTTCCAGGATGAGGTCGCCTCCAAGACAGGCGCAGACTTCTGGATCGGCATTCCCGATGATTTCAGCCACACCATCGCGCCGATCATCCCGTTCATGCCCGATCCGACACAGCCCCTGTCGGAGTTCTCCCAGAAATTGATAACCGACCCACAATCGGTCCAGCATCTCTCCTTCCTGAACACAGGCGGCTGGGGACCGAATGACGAAGACGGACACCGCGCCCAGATTGGCGGCGGTGGCGGCATCTCCAATGCCCGCGGACAGGTCGCTATGTATACCCCGCTCGCCACCAATGACGGCTCGCTCGTTTCGTCAGAGCGGCTTGCCCATATGAGCATGGTGTCGACCGCGACCAATCAGGATTTCACCCTGCTTGCCCCGACGCGCTTTGCTTCCGGTTTCATGAAATCGATGGACAATCGCGCCTATCCAATGGGCGACCAGATGAGCGCGATCATTGGCGACAAGGCGTTTGGCCATGTCGGTGCCGGCGGCTCGATCGGCTTTGCCGATCCAGAATGCGGCCTCGCTTTCAGCTACACGATGAACCGCATGGGCAACGGCCTGCTTCTGAATGATCGCGGGCAGAGCCTAATCGATGCGACCTACACGGCCCTTGGATATGACAGTAAAGCGCCGGGGGCATGGGTCCGCCTGTCCTGATTATGATATAATCGGGCATGGCTCGGTTCGACATCACCAGCGAGGCGTTCAAACGAGAGCCGCACGACACCCTCTCGGCGCTCGTGGAGGCTGGCCCGTTCGTCGATCTGAAAATCCCCATCCTCGGCAAGATGGCCTTTGCAACTCAGTTCGACGCCGCGATGCATGTCCTGAAGGACAAGCGCCTATTCGCGGTTGACGGGCGCAATGCAGGACTGAAATCACAGTTCGGCCTTCGCTGGCTTCCGAAAACGTTCCAGCTGCTCGGCAAGAACATGCTGACGCAGGACGATCCGGATCACCGCAGGCTGCGCAAGCTGGCCGACGGTCCTTTCCGCGCCATTGAGATCGATGCGCTTCGGCCCGCCATCACGACACTGGCCGACCAGTTGATCGACGACATGGAACGCAGCGAATCACCTGACCTCATCGAGGGCTTCTGTCGGCCGCTGCCACTGATGGTGATCTGCGAGCTGCTCGGCCTGCCCCTGGACGACCGACCGAGATTCATGCGCTGGATGGAAAACGTCACCAATGCGAAGTCAGTGATCAGCATGGTGACGCTATTGCCGAGCCTCAGGAAAATCATGTCCTATCTGCGCGCCGAGGTGGAGCGCCGGCGCATCGACCCAGCCCCCGGCCTGATCACCAAGCTCGTTCAGGCTGAAGCGGATGGTGACCGGCTGAGCGAAGACGAATTGCTCGCCAACATTTTCGTGCTGTTTGTCGCGGGCCATGAGACGACAACGCACCTGCTGTCTACATCGGTCCTCACGCTGATCCAGCAGACGGACGTCCGCGAGGCGCTTTGTGCGGATTGGTCGCTGGCGCGTGGCGCAGTTGATGAGCTGATGCGTTACAATTCGCCGGTTCAGATGACAAAGCCGCGCTTTGTCCGCGAAGACACCGAGTTGCTGGGCCGAACATTCAGGAAGGGTGACAAGGTTATGGTTATGCTTGCGGCGGCGAACATGGACCCGCACGAGTTCGAAAACCCGGACGTGTTCGATATTCATCGTGAGAAGAACCGCCAGATGGGCTTCGGCGGTGGAATGCACTTATGCCTCGGCATTCACCTCGCCAAAGCGGAGGCCGAGATCGGCCTTGAGCGGCTGTTCAAGCGTTGGCCGGACCTCGCGCTTGGGGTCGAGGCATCCAGCCTGCGCTGGCTCGGCCGCACAGGACTGCGCGGGCTGACCTCGCTGCCACTCAGCATTAATGGCGCTCAGGTGATTCCGAAGGCCGCCTAGGTCAGTTCGAGCCCGGCGAGTTCCCCGGCCTCGCGCCACTTATCCAAAACCGTGAAGTACTCAATCGGTCCACCACCATAAGGGCCATCCTGAGCGCTGCGTTCCCCCGGCTTGCCTTCATTGTTGTAATAACCGGGCGTGCACTCCTCGAGGAATTTAGCCCGAAGAACAGCCTTCTCATTGATCGTATCGACCCAACCCTGCTCACCAGCCTCGCTGACTTCAACAGTCTTGGCCTGGCGCTTGTTCGCCTCCGAAATGAGATACGCCAGATGCACGGCCTGCTCATCCAGAAGGTGTGGATAGTTGGCGGTAAAGCCAGCCTGCGCCGGTCCCATGACAAATGCGTTCGGGAAGCCACGCACATGCATACCGTGCAAGGACCGCATGCCATTGTCCCACGTCTCGGTGAGCGTCTTGCCGCCACGGCCTTCCAGTTCAAAGCCCGACCGGCGCGTATAGCTCGTTCCGACCTCAAAGCCTGTCGCATAGATCAGACAGTCGATTTCGTAGGTCTCGCCATTCGCGATGATGGCATTCTTCGTGATGCGCTCAACGCCCTGCCCCTTGGTGTCCACGAGGGTCACGTTCGGCCGGTTGAACGCGGCGAGATACTCATCATGGAAACAGGGCCGCTTGCAGAACTGGCGATACCAGGGTTTCAGGGCCTCGGCGGTTGTCTTGTCAGCGATTACCTCATCCACGCGCGCGCGGATCTGCTCCATCTTCTTGAAGTCTGCAAGCTCGGCAATCTCCGCGAGCTTTTCGGGCGACAGCTCCTTGTTGTTTCCCTGGCTCGCAATGAAAAGCAGGTTGCGGATGATATCCGTCCAGCCATCATTCACGAGATCTTCCGGCGCGAAGCCACCCGAAACGAGGACATTGAAGTTCTCCATCCGGTGACGGTGCCAGCCGGGTTCGAGCGAGGCCGCCCATTCGGGATCGGTCTCGTGATTGTTGCGCACGTCGATCGAGGACGGCGTGCGCTGGAACACGAAAAGTTCCTCTGCCGTCTCCGCCAGATGCGGCACGCACTGAACCGCCGTCGCACCCGTGCCGATAATGCCGACCCGTTTGCCCTTCAGCCCCGTGAGGCCGCCGCCCGAGGTGCCGCCTGTGTACTCGTAATCCCAGCGGCTGGTGTGGAAGGAATGGCCCTTGAAACTCTCCACGCCAGGAATGCCCGGCAGCTTCGGCCTGTGCAGCGGCCCGCTGGAGAGGATCACATACTTCGCTGTGAAGCGGTCGCCGCGATTGGACTCAATGGTCCAGAGCGAAGCGTCCTCATCCCATTTCAGCTCAGTGATTTCTGTCTGGAGCAGCGCATTGTCGTAGAGATTGTAGTGCTTGGCGATGCGGGTGGAATGCTCAAGGATCTCCGGCGCGCGGGAATACTTCTCCACCGGCATGTAACCGGTCTCTTCCAGCAGCGGCAGGTAGATGTAACTCTCAATATCGCAGGCCGCGCCGGGATAGCGGTTCCAGTACCAGGTGCCGCCAAACTCGCCACCCTTCTCGACGACCCGGATGTCCTCAATACCGGCATCACGCAGCCGCGCCCCGGCAAGCAGGCCGCCAAACCCGCCGCCGACAATCACGACCTCGAC
This sequence comes from Hyphomonadaceae bacterium, assembly GCA_028285145.1. Taxonomy (GTDB): domain Bacteria; phylum Pseudomonadota; class Alphaproteobacteria; order Caulobacterales; family Hyphomonadaceae; genus JANQQC01. The sequence goes on along the minus strand of JANQQC010000061.1, from coordinate 1,768 downwards.
ATGATCAGTGACCGGGTCGCGCTCAATCGGGGTCGTGTAAGGGTCATCAATGTAGTGGGCGAACTGCCCGGCCATCTCGACATACTGTTCGTTGCCGTCCTTGCGGACCCGCTTGTCGCGTTCGGCGCGATATCGGTCCCGCAGCTCATCTGGATCAAAATCCACCAAGTCTGCAGTGTCTGAATCGGCCATGGTCCGGGTCCTCCAACACGTCCTGGAAGGAGGATAAGATGAGAGCTGCCCTGTGGAAAAGCCTGACCCGACGTTAGAGCGCTCACCCGCTCCGTGCGCTTCTCAAGTCAGACAAGTGATCCGCCTGGCAGGGGCAGCAGGACTCGAACCCGCGACCCTCGGTTTTGGAGACCGATGCTCTACCAACTGAGCTATACCCCTACAGGCGAGGCGCTTATGTGCCCGAAACCCGCGATCGGCGCAACATGGAGAGATGCACGAAACGCGCTTGTTATCACGCGCTATACGCGTCAATCCCCTGAAGCAGGCTCGAGACGAGCTTGCGTTCATCCATGGTCATTTCGGGCCGCCAGACCTGAAAGATCAGGACATAGCGATCCTCACCACTATTGTTCCAGGCTTCGTGATTGATCGCATCGTTGAAGATGAGCAGCTTTCCCGGTTCCCATTCGCGCGTTTCGTTGCCGACGCGCAGGCCACAATTGCCCGGCAGGCGAAGCGGTATATGGCAGGTCAGCCGTGTATTGAGAAAGCCGGTATGGGCTTCGATGCGGGTGCCCGGCGCAAGCCGTGAGACCAGAATAGATGGGCCTCGTCCGGGAATGACTTCCAGAGGCGTTTCCTGCAGTGCAGCCATGGTGACCGGAAAGAGGCTCGCCACCTCATCGATTACCTCACCATTCTGCTGAAGGAACAGCGCGCTCCAGTCCATACTGTCGAGCAACGGGTGATCCGGGTTGACTGGCTTGTTGCCCGTTGTGTGCACGTATGGCTTGAATGCGGCCACATCCTGCATTGCAGCCTCGAACTCTGCAACGACCTCGCCAATCCGGGCCTCAAGCGGTGCCGCCCAGTCGAAATCACTATTGTCGTAAAACTGAACCGGCGGCAGCTCCGGGAAGTAATAGCTACGCGGCTCCTCAACGAAACGCTGAGCAGACTCCGACAGGAGTTCCATCGATTGCGCAAAACGCGAACTCACCGCTCCATCGGACTGGATCTCGACATAATCGCGTAGGTGTTTGTCGAGGTTGGTCGCGTATGCATCGTGTACTTGGCGGATCCGTTCGATCTCAGCAGCAGCATCGGGTTTAAGACCGCTCGTATCCGGCACAAGCGTCAGCACCCGTCTGTAAAATGCGGATGCGCCATGATGATCGCCTTCAGACCAAAGCGTATCCCCTTTGAGGACCAGTGCCCGGAGGTTCGCCGGCTGGGTCGCAAGTACGCGGTCGATAGCCTCATGCGTCTCTGCGCTGTCGTTCAGTGCGGATGTCGCTAACGCCAGCAGGAGCCAGACAGTTTCATCACCGCCGCCTGCATTCACAATTGCCCGGAATTTCTGGCGCGCAGTCACCGCATCGCCGGCGCTCAGAGCTGCGGTACCGGCCGCCCCAAGGGCGTTAAAGTCTTCGGTCTGTGTCATGCGTCGATCCCTAGACAATCATCCCCCACAAATCAAAGCGCCGCTCCTTGTGGGGAGCGGCGTTTCGGCGTGTTGGGGTATTACGGCCCGGCGCTTACGCTTGGGCAATAGGATCCGATTTTCGATTCACTGGATCGAAAATTCCGGCAG
>JANQQC010000049.1 GCA_028285145.1 Hyphomonadaceae bacterium | reverse complement strand
CGACCACCACAGGACCGGCCAGAAAAAGACCGGCGTGACCGCATACATTTCGCGCTTCTGATGCTCAGGCATTCAGATGGTATAGCTGAGGCGCGAAGGAGGTGGGATAAGGTTCTACGAACGGCAGTGATTGCGGGAGAAAGTGCGGGGATAGAAGGCCGCTGACGTCTGCTTTTGGCGTCGAAGCGGAAGCTAAGTGTAGTTTTCTATCTGCAGCAACGTGTCGCCGGACACGCTCAATCGATACTTAGCACCCGGAACGAGTTCATCACGAATTTTCGGAAGCAGACTGACGCTGCCATGCAGCGATGCAGGAACATCGTAGTTTGCCCCTTCAAACGTCAACGAAGTTTCAGGAAACTTGGAAAAGGCGAGTTGAGTATCAGGTTTTCGACCATCAAATGAAGCTTCAACGACAACGAAGCTTCCTGTCTCCAACGCTCTCTGCTGCGCATCTAGTGTGAGTTTCGTCGCCAAGAAATGGGGAACGGCGATCACCAAAACCAAGCATGCAAGGGCAACTCCATTCCATCTTTTTAGCCGGCCCAAAAAGGAGAATGATGAAAAAGGCCAGACCCTCTCGATTTCCGGAAAGACGACGAGAAGCGCCGCAATCCCGAAACCGCCGACAAAAAGCCCCCACGGAAAAATATCCCAAACTGAGAGATCAGCTATCGTGAAGATCATTGGAGTCTTGGCTCTGTAGACTGACGCTTGTAACAAAAGTCATTAGTACGTTGTTCAATAACTATTTCCGGCATCTCAGGAAACAAAACGAGTGATAACAACGGCAACAACTCCTATCAAAAGGCCAACCGCTAGAAATTGGTTCACAAGAACGTCGCCACGTATTCTCGGGATATCGTGTCCCGGATATTCGATTGGCCACTCCTTGCTGGAAATCGCCTCTCTCAGCAAATCTGGTGTAATGGCAATGTGTTCCACCTTTTGATCCGGAGACCTGAAGAACACTCCACCAAAACCACTGTCGCCTTCTTCGGCATGGTGAAAGTACCATCTGTACGTCGAAGCATTGACGTCAAAAGTTTCGAAGAACAGGTCCATGAAATCTGAAGCATCATCTCCTGTAATTCGAACGCGCTCGAACAGATCAACACCATCGGAAATGGGGTCTCCAAAGTCCAAACTATCTCGAATGAAACCGGAAAGACGCGTTGCAGGATCGGTCATAAGTCGACCTTATCTTTCGACTACCCCAGCGACAAATACCAAAGCAGACGTTAGCGACCCCAACCAAACCCTAAAGCCGCACCGTCCCAGTAATCCGCCGCCCATTCCGGTCCAACCCGATTTCCCAGGTTCGGGTGTCGACGCTGCCGAGGAGGGCGTTGAGTTCGTCGAGGGAGTCGATGGTCTCGCCATTGATGGTGCGGATGATGTCTCCGGGGCGGACGATCCGGCGGGCATAGGCTCCGCGCAGGATGCGGGTAACGAGGACGCCGCTATCGAACGGGTCGCGCCCAATTTCCTCAGCGAGGGCTGGCGAGAGTTCGGCGACTTCCGCGCCCGAGAAAGGATGGCGGCCTTCTAGGAGAACCAGCTCTGCCTCGGTTGCGCCGGGCGGCGGAGCTAGTCGGACACGGAAGGTGCGCTCGCGCCCTCCCCTCAGCACGTTGAGCACGGCGCGTTCGCCGGGCGCGCGGATGGCGGCGAGGAACTTCATACCGCGCTCATCGAACACTTCGCGGCCGTCAACCGACAGCACGACATCGCCGCGGCGCAGGCCCGCATCATCTGATGGACCGTCATCATAGACTTCCGTGACCATGACGCCCACGGGCCGGTCGAGACCTTGCGTCTTGGCCATATCGTAGGTGACGCTCTGGCCTTTGAGGCCAAGCCAGGGCCGTGTGATGCGGCCCTCATTGATGGCGGCGTCGACAACGCGCTTCACCATCTCCGAGGGGATGGCGAAGCCGATGCCGTTCGACCCGCCGGAGCGGGAGAAGATAGCTGTGTTCACGCCCACGAGCTCGCCCTTTGTGTTGACGAGTGCGCCGCCGGAATTGCCGGGGTTCACCGCCGCATCGGTCTGCAGGAAGAAGGCGAAATCGGAGATGCCGACATCGGTCCGCGCGGTGGCGGAGATGATGCCATTGGTGACCGTCTGGCCGACGCCGAACGGGTTGCCGATGGCGAGGACGAGATCGCCGACTTCAACGTCGCGCGTATCGGCATAAGGCAGCGTGGCGAGAGTTTCGCCTTCGGTGTCGATCTTCAGCACGGCAAGGTCTGTGCGCTCATCGGCGAGGACCAGCTCGGCTTCGTATTCGCGGCGGTCATTCAGGACGACACGGAACTCGGTCGCGCCATCGATCACGTGGTTATTGGTGACGACAACGCCATCTGACGCGACGATCACGCCGGAGCCAAGCGAGCTTTCCACGCGCTCTCTCGGCATGGAGCCAAAGCGGCGGAAGAAGGGATCATTGGCAAACGGCGAGGCGTTCGCCTGCACCACCCGCTTTGTGTAGACGTTGACCACGGCTGGTGCCGCCTGGCGTACCAACGGCGCAAAGGTCAGCTCGATCTCGCCTTGCGTGGCCGGCATGCGCTCTTCCTGAGCGGAAGCGGGCAGGAGCGGGAGAAGCGCGATTGCAACAAGGAGCACGACCGCCGTCAGAGACGCGACCAGATACTTCGATACGTGTTTCGTCATGGGTGGAGAAATAGTCATCAAAAACGGCTCTATTGCGGCGCGGCGGGGCCGTCCATGGGCGACACATGACATTTCTGTTAGTCGGTGATGCGGGCGCTGGCCCGGGCCGCGAGCGCCTGCAGGTTGGCTTCATGGTCCTCACGGGTGAGCCTGTAGCGCGTGATGAAGATCAGCATAAGCGCCCAAAAGATGAAGACGGCCGGCAGGTAGAACAGGCCAAGGCGGCTCAGCGCTTCCGGGCTGACGTCGCTTGGCTCGGCATTCTCAGGCAACGCGGCAAGCGCGATGATGAGGCTGGCGGACAGAACACCGACGCCTTCCACGGCTTTGCGGGTGAAGGTCATCACCGCGAACATGAGGCCTTCGGAACGGCGCTCTGTGCGCAGCTCGGCTTCTTCCACGAGGTCTGCCACCATGGCCTGTATGATCGCGTTCATTGCGATGATGCAGGCATACTGAACAGACGTCACCGCCAGGATGATCCAGAAAAGGCTGGGGTCACCATTTTGCGGCATCAGGTCGAGCAGGCGCAGCGTCACTGGACCACAAACCAGACATAGCGCGCTGAGCCCAAAGCCAAACGCCGCCTCGCGCTTACCGATCTTTTTGGCGATCGGAGGACCGATCATCAGCGCCAGCAAAGCAGAGCCAAGGACACTGACCGTGATGATGGAGGACTGGTCCCCCGTGAAGCCCCAGAAGTAGCCCTGCATGTAGTAAGCAAGCGCAGAGGCGACCCCGAAAGCGGCATAGCCGGCGAGCTGGGACGCGAAGAGCGCCGCGAGCGACGGGCTGCGCAACGTCTGGAAAATCTCCTTGAGCATCACGCGAAGGGAGCCTGGAACGGCATCAGCCTTCGCAAGATGCGGGATGAACCTATGCGTGCCGAGCGAGCAGACCAGCATCGATGCCATCATGACGAATGCGGCGATCAGACCGTAGCGGCCAAAACCATCCGCGTCTGTGAAGGCGCTACCGGTTGCGTCCGGCTGCAGGATGAAGGCGAGCGTCGTCGCGGCCATCACAACGCCGCCCATGTAAACGACCACAGCCCGCAGGGTGAGCAGGCTCGTGCGTTCGTCATAATCTGTAGTGAGTTCGGCATTCATCGCCGTGCAAGGCACTTCGTAGAAAGTGATCAGCACGCGCATGCCGATAGCCATCGCCAACAAGTACCAGAACAGCCCCTCCTCGCGGACGGCGGCGGGCGGATTCCAGAGCATGTAGTAGATAATGCCGACGGGGATGATGGCGGCATACATGTAGAGATGGCGCCGGCCGAGCACGCCTTTCGTGTTGTCCGACAGGTAACCGATCAGCGGGTCGCTGAACGCATCGAACATGAAGGCCAGCAACATGGCGAGGCCCACCTGCTCTGCCGGCAGCCCGAAGGCCTGCGCATAACAGAGCATGAGGAAATAGGTGAAGCCGTTGCCTTTTACGCCATAAGAGACGCCGCCAAAGGCATAAGCGAGCTTGGTCCAGATGCCGAGCTTTGGACGATCGGCCGAGTGGAAGGCAGGCTCCGACACCGCCCCGCCCCTACAGGCCGAGCACCATCTTCGCCATGATATTTCGTTGGATCTCGTTCGAGCCCGCATAGATCGAGGTCTTGCGGTAGTTGAAGTAGCTCGGCGCGGCCGGGACTGCATAGTCCGGAGCCGGGAGATCCTCGTTCGCGCCATCGCGAAGATGGGCAAAAGAATCCCGCACGAACGGCGCAGCATAGCCACCGACCGCTTCCAGCGTCAGCTCGCTGATCGCCTGCTGGGCTTCCGAGCCTGCACATTTCAGCATGGAGCTGGCCGGACCAACAGCCTCGCCGGCCGACAGCGCAGAAAAGATCCGGCGCTCGGTCGCATTGAGGCTCTCGATCTGGATTTCCATCGCCGCGATCTTGCGCGCAAAATCGGGATCGCGGATCAGCGCATCGCCCTCGGCCTGCTCAAGGCTGGCGATCTTCTTCGTCTTCGACAGTGCATTCTTCAGACCGGGCGCATAGGCGTTGCCGCGCTCGAATTCGAGCAGGTACTTGGCGTAGGTCCAGCCCTTATTCTCCTCGCCGATAAGGGATTCCTTGATCGGCACGCGGACATCTTCAAAGAAGACCTGATTGATTTCCTGGCCGTCTTCGGGCGGTCCGTCCAAGGTTGGCAGGGCTGAGATGCTGATGCCCGGCAGATCCATCGGGAAGACGATGAAGCTGATACCTTCCTGCGGCTTGCCCTCTTTCGAGGTGCGCACGAGGCAGAACATCCAGTCGGCCCACTGGGCGTGCGTCGTCCAGATTTTCGAGCCGTTGAGGACGTAATCGTCGCCATCGCGCACAGCGCTCATCTGTAGCGAGGCAAGGTCAGACCCGGAACCCGGCTCTGAATAGCCCTGACACCACCAGATGTCGGACGACAGGATCGGCGGCAGGTGCTGCGCCTTCTGCTCGTCATTGCCGAACGCCATGATCACGGGCGCAACCATGGACAGGCCCATCGGGCTCGTATTCGGCGTGCCGGCGGCGGCGAGCTCCATCTGGAGCACATATTTCTCGCCCGGCGTCAGGCCGGGGCCACCAAACTCGGTTGGCCAGTTCGGAGCGATCCAGCCGCGCTCATGCAGCTTTTTCTGCCACTCGATCATGCCGGCCTTGTCGAGGTAGCCGTTCTTCGTCATGGCCTGTTTCGCCCGAAGCTCAGGCGTGTAGGCGTCTGCAATCCAGTCGCGAACTTCTTTCTGGAAGGCGCGGTCTTCTTCGGTCAGGGACAGGTCCACGGACGGATCTCCTACTCGACGATGTCGTACATTTGAATGTCAGGCGCGCCGGCAAGGCACGGGCCAAGCTTCGGCTGGGCAGCCTGAAAATACTCCGTCTTGCCATGGGCGGCGAGCGCTTCCTGAGAGGCGTACTGCTCCATGAAGATATAGGTGTTTGGCTCTTTCTGGGACTTGTAGAGCTGGTAAGTGGTGCAGCCGGGCTCATTCGCCTTGACCTGAGCCATCAGGTCCTTCGCGACCGCCTCGAATTCTTCTTCCTTGCCTTCCGCGATAGGCAGTTTTGCAACGATTCCGATCATGCCGGCCTCCCTGTATGTTGTTTTCCCGATTTACAGTAAGTCCCCGCTCGCCCGACACAAGCCTGACGTAGGGGCGTCTAAAGCCCGGACAGGATCAAATCGCCCATTTCGCGGGTCGAGAGGCTCCCGCCAAGGTCTTTGGTGCGGGCACCGCCTTCCAGCGCCTTCGACACAGCCTCGAAAACGGCGTTGGCCGCATCGCCGCGTCCGAGCGACCAGCGCAGTGCCATTTCCATGGACAAGATCGCCGCACATGGATTGGCGACGCCCTGCCCGGCAATGTCCGGTGCCGAGCCGTGAACGGGCTCAAACAGACCTGGCGTGCCTGCAGACCCAAGCGAGGCCGAGGGCAACATGCCGATGGATCCGGTAAGCATGGCCGCTTCATCGGAAAGAATATCCCCGAAGAGATTGCCCGCCAGGATCACGTCGAACTGCTTGGGCTGGCGCACAAGCTCCATCGCGCAGGCATCAGCATACATGTGCGACAGCTCAACCCCGCTGCCATGGACGCCGTGGACCTTGGTCACTTGCTGACGCCAGAACAGGCCGGTTTCCATAACGTTGGACTTCTCAACCGAGCAAACGCGGCCATCGCGGCCACGGGCGATCTCAAAGGCGACGCGGGCGACGCGCTCCACTTCGTCCGCGGTGTAGATCGAGGTGTCGTAGCCTTTGACGCCCGGCTCCACGCCACGCGGCGCACCGAAGTAGACCCCGCTCGTCAACTCGCGGACGATCATGATGTCGAGCCCGGCGACAAGCTCCGGCTTCAGGCTGGAGGCAGCGACCAGTGACGGGAAACAAAAGGCCGGGCGGAGGTTGGCAAAGACGTCGAGCCCCTTGCGCAGGCCGAGCAGACCCGCCTCGGGGCGTTTGTCGCGGTCCGTGGCCTCCCACTTCGGACCGCCGACTGCGCCGAGCAGAACCGCATCGGAGGTTTTCGCCTGCGCCAACACGTCATCGGTCAACGGAATGTCATGAGCATCGATGGATGCACCGCCAACCAGCGCCTCTTCGAAGGCAAGATCAGGGGCAACGGCTTCGGCCACGCGTCGGGCTTCGGCCAGCACTTCCGGTCCGATCCCGTCACCGGGCAGGAGCAGCAGGGTCTGTGTCATTATCTAAACGTCTCGTGTTTCGCTTATGTCATGTGCGCGGATGGACCGCTCCAGAAACTTCACGTCTGCCAGTGCGGCGCGCCAGGCGTCCATATGCGGCTCCCTGAAATGCGCCTCCAGCGCTTCCCAGCTCTGCCACTTCTCAAGGACGCGCATGATCTGGGGATCGAGCACATCGATGGCGTAAGTGTAGTCGATACAGCCACCCTCTGCACGACTGGACGCAATCTGCGCTTCGGCAGCGGCGCGAACGGTCTCGAAGTCGCCAGCATTCTGCATACGCACATACCCCTCAACGATGATCATATCGGCAGGGCCTGCGGTTCAGCGTCGTACATGCGAATAGAGAGATCTGTCAGAGCAAGCTCGGCAAGGGCGGCGCGGAAGGTCGCCATGTGCGGCGTTGCGAAATGGAATTCCAGCGCGTCCATATCCTTCCAACGCTCGATCACCCGCATGACAGAGTTGTCGATGATATCGAGGCTGTAGGCATATTCGACGCAGCCTTCTTCTTCACGGCTGGCAAGGATCATGGCCTCCATGACAGGTTTGGCCTGCTCCCACGTCCCGTCTGGAATGCGCGCGCTTGCCTCGACGATGATCACGATGCTCGCTCCAGCCAGGGCGTGGTCAGGCGGCGTTTCTCCTCGAAGGCGTCGATGGCCGCACCCGCCTCAAGGCTCGCACCGATCTCATCCAGACCCTTCATGAGGTTCGCCTTGCGGCCTTCATCCACATCGAAGCTGTGAACCACGCCATCCGGCCCGGTCACTGTCTGCGCTTCCAGATCGACCGTGAACACGTGGTTCGCGCCGCCGGCCTGAGCGGCAAGCGCCTCGACCACATCCAGCGGCAGCGCGATCGGCAGCACGCCATTCTTGTAGCAGTTATTGTGGAAGATATCGGCATAGCTCGGCGCGATCACGCAGGTGATGCCCTGATCGAGCAGCGCCCAGGGGGCATGCTCGCGCGAAGACCCGCAGCCAAAGTTTTCGCCGGCAATCAGAATGGACGCATTGGAGTAGGCCGGGCGGTTGAGGACGAAATCCGGATTGGGCGAACCGTCGGCATTTGTCTTTAATTCGTGAAACAGGCCCTTGGAGAGGCCAGTGCGTTCCGTGGTCTTCAGGAACTGCTTGGGGATGATCATGTCGGTATCGACATTCGGCATCGGCTTGCCCTTCTCAAGGAGAGGCGCGGCAGTGCCGGTCAGGGTCGTGAAGGCTTTCATGGTTCCGTCTTTAAGCGCCCATGGGCGCTTTGAACAAGCCAGGCACCGGAAAACGGGTCCCAACGCGCGAAAAATCCAGCCTTTCTAGGTAGTTTCCTTGAGTGACCGCACGCCCGGAATGCGGCCTATTGGCCAGCAGATTAAGGCCCGAAGAAGGAGCTTTCCATGGGCAATCTGGTTGTTGACCCGCTCGCAATCGCCGCACTGGTCGGGTTTGCCATCCTCATTCTGATGATGGTCGGACTCGCCATCTGGGTTGTCATTCTCTCCCGCCTGCCCGCCAGCAAGACCGCTGATGCCGAACTCGTTCCGGATAATGAGAATCAGCCGCGCTCGTGAGAGATGAACAGGGTCGGTACGCCGAGTGTGCCGTTTCGCACTGTGAACACACGGCTGCCCGGCTTGCGGCCCTTGCGCATTTCGGAAATGTCGAGACCGGTCGCGCTTAGCCGGGCGTGGGCCGCGTCGAGATTCCTGGTCTCATAGGTCAGCCCCATCAGGCTGTCCGGGCTGGATGGATCAACACCGTCCTTCGTCGAAGAGACAACCTCGAAGATCACCCCGCCCGTCTTGAAGAACAGGAACCGCGTCGAGAACTGCTCAATGATGCGGTCGAGCCGGAGCGGCAGACCAAGCCGCGCGCCATAGAGTGCGGCGGCGCGATCCGGATTCGGCGTCGTGACCACGATATGATCAAGCCCGGAGACTGCGCCGGGCAGGTCATCGACAGAGACCTCCAGCGGCTTTGGCTCCACCACGAAGGCCTTCACGCCGGCCATGCGATCATCGCTCAGCCGGAACCGGCGCAGACGCGCGCCCTTCGTGATATCGCCGGGCGACAGGCCACGCCGCTCCAGCGTTCGCGCTTCGCCTTCCAGATCGTCGGTCGCGAAGGCAATGGATTTCAGGCCCTCACCGTCTGCTTCGAGAAGCTCGCGCAGGCGCGGGGCTATGCCGCTGTCTCCTGCCGGAGCCATCAGTTCCACCGCCGTGTTGCCGAGACCGAAGACAGCCATGGCCGCGCCATCGTGTTCAAACCGGGTAGATGCGGGCCGGCCGAGCAGTGTTTCATAGGCCGCGGCCCCCGCATCGATGTCAGCAGTGAGAATGAGAAAGTGGTCGAGACCCTTGATCATGCGGTGGGCACCTTGTTGGCTGTGGGTATGGTTGAGAGTTGCTGGCCGTCATACTCGACGGCGACTGGCAGGCCGGTGTCCGGGCTGAACCACACCCGGCCCTCGCCTGCTGTTCCGGCAAGCGCACGATCGGCGCTGCCGCCCGCGAGCGGGACACGCCACTTCTCGCCGCCAATGGTCAGGAAGGCGTAGTAGGAGGTGGAGTCCTCATCCTCGACCTTGGCGACCCGGACATCGGCGCGTTGTGGGATGACGTTGCGGAGCGCTTCGGTTTTGCGGCGATCATGGGACAGGCTTGCAAGACCAGCCACGAGCAAGATCGCTCCGAATCCGCCAAACACGATGCGAATCCAGAGCGGGGTGTCATTGAAGCCATCCGGCCAGACGATCGCGGCCCAGAGCATGCCCGCGCCGGCGACAAGCCCCAGCACGCCGCGGACCTGCCCGCCGGTCATCGGATTATGCCCGAAGTGCCATTGTCGATCATGGGAAGTCCTGCGTCCGCATAGACATCGGCTTAGCGCACGGTGGACCAATCGAAAACGGTGCCCGCCGCGTCAGGCAGGCACCGTTTCTGCCGTCGCGGGCCTGACTACTCAGACATTGCGGTGATGGTAGCGGTGCCGCTCGTGCCCGCTGATGTTGTGTAGGCGGTCGACTGGCCGACTTCCGGATCGCCGGATTCAGCCATGGTCGCGCAGACTTCGCCTTCTCCGGTCGCGTCGCCGCACAGCTCGCGTGTTTCCTCATTCCATGTATAGGCGAATGTGTCTTCGCTGCCTTCCACGCTGGCTGTGCCTTCGCCATCGAAAGTGATGACGAGGGGGTCGCCGCCCTCATCTGCCGCGAAACTTATGGTCATGGATGCTGCAAAGGCGGGGGCTGCCAGCGCGAATACAGCAAGCGCCACTGAAATCGTTTTCTTCATTGTCTTCCTCCCGAGTACGCCGGTTGTGCCCGGCGCGGGAAGGTTAACAGCGCGGCAATGGAGCGGCAAACACGATTAGCGGCAGTCGGCGAGACTGCGGCGTTGCTGGCCAGACGCATCGAAATTGTCAGGCGACAGCCATGTCTCGAAGCCAGTCCGGATCGCGGGCCAGTCTGCATCCGTCATAGCAAACCACGCTGTATCGCGGCTCTCACCCTTCACCACCATATCGTTTCGGAAGACACCCTCGAAGGCGAAGCCAAATCGTTCCGCCGCGCGGCGCGAGGCTTCGTTGGCGTTGTTGCACTTCCACTCATAGCGGCGATAGCCGAGATCCTCGAAAACGTGATGCGCCATCAGATACATGGCTTCCGTGGCTTCAGGCGTGCGTTTCAGATCATCGCCGAAAGCGACGCATCCGACTTCCGCGCTGCCATGAGGTTCGCGGATTCGCATATAGCTTGCCGAGCCGAGCGTTTCGCCGCTGCCCTTGCGCCGAATGACGAGCGTTTCCCAGTCCAACGTCTCGACGACGTAAGCGAAAACCTTCTGAAACTCCTTCCGGTCATCGAAAGGACCTATGGGCATGTAATCCCACAGCGCATGATTACGCTTGCCGGCTATGGCTTCGAACAGGGCTTTGCCGTGAATGTCCCAGTCGAGCGGTTCCAGCGCGACGCGGGTCCCCACAAGCGGTTCCTGCCCCGGGCGTTCGCGCGGGGTCCAGTTCTTCAAAGTCATGGGACCGTCAGAGTCCTTCGAAAAGAAGCGAGGAGATGTAGCGTTCGGCGAAGGATGGCAGCACAGCGACGAGGGTCTTGCCGGCCATGTCATCGCGCGAGCCAACCTCGACGGCCGCAAGCGCTGCCGACCCGGATGAAATGCCGCCCGGAATGCCTTCCAGCCGTGCCAGCTGGCGCGCCATTTCGAGGCTCTTTTCATTGTCGACCGTCACGACTTCATCGATCAGGCTGGTATCTGCGTTTCCCGGAATAAACCCTGCGCCGATGCCCTGAAGGATGTGCGGGCCGGGCTCGCCGCCCGAAAGGACGGGGCTCGCCGCCGGCTCCACCGCGATCACCTTCACTTCCGGCTTGCGCGCTTTCAGCACGCGGGCTGTCCCGGTGAATGTTCCGCCAGTGCCGATGCCGGAAATGACCGCATCGACCGCGCCATCGGTATCGGTCCAGATTTCCTCGGCTGTCGTCTTCTCATGGATTTCGGGATTGGACGGATTGTCGAACTGGCTCGGCATGACTGCCCCTTCGATCGAGCCTAGCAATTCCTTCGCCTTCTCGATCGCGCCGCCCATGCCTTTCTCCTTCGGGGTCAGCTCGAGCTCCGCGCCAAGCAGGGCCAGCATCTTGCGGCGCTCAATCGACATGCTTTCCGGCATGGTCAGGATCAGGCGGTAACCACGCGCGGCGGCGACGAAGGCGAGGCCGATGCCGGTATTACCGGAAGTCGGCTCGACCAGCACGCCGCCCGGCTTCAAGCGCCCGTCCGCTTCCATGGCGAGGACCATGTTGAGACCGATCCGATCCTTCACGCTCGCCAGTGGATTGAAGAACTCGCATTTGAAGAGAAGGTCGGCCTTGATCCCGTGCGCATTGGCGAACTTCTCCGCGCGAATGAGCGGGGTGGAACCGACTGTTTCCAGAATCGAGCCATAGATGCGCCCGCGCGGGCCATCGACCGCAACACCGCCCTCGAGTTTCACTGTATCGGCCATGTTATCGCCTCCGTGATTTTGAGGCGGAACTGTCGGTCAAACAGGACGGCGTGGCAACTAAAGGGTGATGTCAGCCAATCACCCCGGTGACAGCCGCTCTTGCCGCCAACGCCGGGCTCATCAAATGGGTGCGCCCACCTCGGCCCTGCCGGCCTTCGAAATTGCGGTTCGAAGTGGACGCGCAGCGCTCGCCGGGGGCGAGGATATCCGGGTTCATGCCGAGACACATGGAGCAGCCGGGTTCGCGCCATTCAAAGCCAGCCTCGGTGAAGACCGCGTCCAGCCCTTCGGCCTCGGCCTGCGCGCGAACCAGGCCAGAGCCGGGCACGATCATCGCACGGACGCCGTCGGCCACTTGCGCGCCTTTAGCGATTTCAGCAACGGCGCGCAGATCCTCGATCCGGCTGTTCGTGCAGGAGCCGATGAAGACGCGCTGAACCGGAGTGCCGGCAATCGGAGCGCCGCCTTCAAGACCCATATAGTCGAGCGCACGTTCGCACGCGGCGCGTTTTACCGGATCGGTAAAATAATCTGGGGCCGGAATGTTCGCCGAGAGCGGAATCGCCTGCTCGGGGCTCGTGCCCCAAGTCACGGTTGGCTCGACGTCTTCGGCGCGAATCCTGATGACGGAATCCCAATTGGCGTCATCGTCGGATTTCAGCGTTTCCCAATAGCGCTGGGCCATTTCCCAGGCACCGCCCTTTGGCGCTGCGGGCCGGCCTTTCATGTATTCGAAGGTCTTCTCATCCGGTGCGACGAGCCCGGCCCGGGCTCCGCCTTCAATGGAGAGATTGCAGAGTGTCATCCGCCCTTCCATGGAGAGCGCTTCGATGGCTTCGCCGCGATACTCCATGACGTAGCCGGTGCCGCCAGCGGTGCCGATCTCCGCGATAAGGTGGAGCGCCAGGTCCTTGGCCGTGACGCCATCCGGCAGCGTGCCGGAGACCTCGATGGCCATGTTCTTCATCTTGCGCGCGCGCAGCGTTTGAGTGGCGAGGACGTGTTCGACTTCTGACGTGCCGATGCCATGAGCGAGCGCGCCGAACGCGCCATGCGTGGAGGTATGGCTGTCGCCGCAGACAATGGTCATGCCCGGCTGGGTGCGGCCCTGTTCAGGCCCGACGACGTGGACGATGCCGTTACGCAGGTCGCCCATCGGAAAGAACTCGATGCCATGTTCGGCGACGTTGCGGGTGAGGGTTTCAAGCTGGTTGCGGGCGTCCGGATCATGGACGCCGGCCATGCCGAGGGACTGCCCCTCTGTGGGCGTGTTGTGATCGGCCACAGCGAGGGTGAGGTCCGGACGGCGAACGAGGCGGCCTGCGGCTTTAAGCCCGGCAAAGGCCTGAGGGGTCGTCACCTCATGAATGAGGTGAAGATCGATATAGAGGAGGCTTTCCCCACTTGCAGCGTCGCTATGGGCGAGGTGGGCATCCCAGATCTTGTCGTAGAGCGTCTTGCCGGTCATTCACGTCTCCTGAAGGCGGGGAAATGACATTGCCAGACCGGCGGGGCAAGAGGCGGCGATGCCGCGCAAGCGTCTGGCGGGCAAGAAAAAAGCGCGCCCCGTTGAAGGAGGCGCGCTCTTTGTCTGGCCGATGCCGGAAAACCTAGTCCTTGGAAGGTGCCTCGGTCTCGGCTTCGGATGCGGCAGCTTCTGCCTCTGCAGCGGCGGCCTCGGCGGCAGCGGCTTCAGCTTTCGCCTTCGCAGCGGCTTCGCGGTCGGCGGCGGCTTTTTCCTTGCGGGCCTGCTTTTCAGCGGCCTTCTGACGTTTGCGCTCGGTCTTGGAAACGGCGATTTCAACCGTTTCCATGCCGTGGCCGGTGGTCCGCTCGGCGATCCGGGCAGACTTACCGCGGCGATCGCGCAGATAGTAAAGCTTGGCGCGGCGAACGCGGCCCTTCCGCTTTACTTCAATGCTTTCGATCATCGGCGAGACAACCGGGAAAACCCGTTCGACGCCTTCACCGAAAGAGATCTTGCGGACCGTGAAGCTCTCGTTCACGCCCTTGCCGGCGCGGGCGATGCAGACGCCTTCATAGCGCTGGACGCGCTCGCGCTCGCCTTCCTTGATCCGCACGTTCACGGCGAGGGTATCGCCCGGCGAAAACTCAGGAATGCTCTTGCCTTCGGTGACGCGTGCCACCTCATCGGCTTCCAATTGTTCAATCACGTTCATCGTCCGTCTCCGACGCTCGAAACTCTGGCCCTTGAGGGTAAGCGGCCCATAAATCGGGGCGGCGCTGTTTTGTCAACAACTCACTGCGGCTGCGACGCCATTGCGCAATGCGCTTGTGATCACCGGACAAAAGCACATCCGGCGTGCCCTGACCCTCCCATTCGCGCGGCAGGGTATATTGCGGGTATTCCAGAAGGCCGGATTCGAAGCTTTCATCCTCCAGCGAGGCCTGATTTCCAGCCACCCCCGGCAACAGCCGGACGCATGATTCAATGAGCGCCTGAGCTGCGATTTCGCCGCCTGCGAGGACGAAATCGCCGATGGAGACCTCTTCAAGGTTGCGAGCCTCGATCACACGCTCGTCCAGACCTTCGAATCGGCCGCAGAGCATCACCGCGCCAGGGCCCTCCGCGAGAGAGCGCGCCCTTGCCTGTGTCAGCGGTTTGCCGCGCGGGGACATGTAGAGCCTTGGACGGCCATCATCAGGCAGGCTGTCGATCGCATCAGCCGCAACATCGGCCCGCATGACGAGCCCCGCGCCGCCGCCTGCGGGCGGATCATCCACCTTGCGGTGTTTGCCGATGCCGAAGGCGCGCAGGTCAACCGTCTCCAACGACCATAGGCCCTCAGTCCGGGCGCGCTCGATGATGGAAACACCAAGCGGGCCGGGGAAGGCCTCTGGAAAGAGAGTAATGACGCTCGCCTTGAACACGGGTGTCGCCTACTCGCCCTTGAAGACAGGCGCGCGTTTTTCGAGAATAGCGTCGACGCCTTCCATGTGGTCCTCAGTCATGTGCATCAGCGCCTGCGAAGCCGCCGACATCTCCATGATGGTGTCATAGCTCGCCGTTGTGCCATGGCGCATCAGCGTTTTGGCGAGGCGCAGGGATTGTGGCGACTGGCCGGCGATCTTCTTCGCAAGCGCCATCGTCTCGTCCATCAGCGTGTCGGCGGGCACGGCCTTTGAGATCAGTCCCCAATCAGCGGCGGTGGCCGCATCGATCACATCGCCGGTAAAGAGAAGTTCAGCCGCCCGGGACCCGCCAATGATGCGCGGCAGGAGCCATGCCCCGCCATCGCCCGGGATCAGACCGAGCTTGAGGAAGGTCACGCCGAACTTCGCCTTGTCCGATGCGATCCGGATATCAGCCATGCAAGCGACATCGCAGCCAAGGCCGATGGCGGGGCCGTTCACGGCAGCGACCAGCGGCGTCTCCAGATTGTAGAGCGCCTTGACGATCTGGTGGATGTTGCGGCGATAGCCTTCGCGGATCGAATAGGGTGAACCGCCAAAGGCTCCGGTGCGAGCCTTCATGGCTTTGACATCGCCGCCGGCAGAGAAGGCGCGGCCTTCGCCGGTCAGGATAGTGCAGCGGATCGCGGCATCGGCTTCGATCTCGGCACAGGCTGCCACGACATCCGCGCCGTCGCCTTCCTGCCCCAGCGCATTCATCATGTCTGGGCGGGTCAGCGTCAGGACGGCGATCTCACCGTGCTTTTCGAGTTTGATGACGGACATAGGCGTTTGGCTCCCGAGATTTCTGTTTCGGGGCCTGAAATCGCAGACCTATTCGCCGCTGTCGACCTCAAGGCGCGTATAGATGCCGGTGAACCAGACCGACCATTCACCTGTCTCGGTGTCCTGCTGCTCGAAATGCTGGGTGACCGTCCCGTCCTCATTTGGCGTCCATTCGCCGGTGAAGGGTGCACTTGTGCCGTTCCGGTTCACGATTTCACCAACGAGTTTCATAGAGCCCGTTTCCGTCAGCCCGCCCTCGTAATCGATCACACCGCCGGCACTGACCCAGACCTGACGCCATGTCCCGCGCTCTGGATTGTAGTAGTTGTAACTTTGTCCCGTGGAACCTGTCGCAGATGTCCAGCGCTCCACCAGGAGGCACCCATTCTCTTCTGATGTGATGGTGTTTGAGCCCTGCTCTGTTCCGGCCGGGTCGGTCACAATCCAATCGCCCACCCAAAAATCGAAGGCGCGATAGGCGTCTCCCTCGCAATTGGCGGGCGCGGGCGGCGGGGTCGGGACACTTTCTTGAGCCCTCGCTACGCTGGCACATGCGCCGAGCAGAATGAGGATCGAACAGGCTGTGGCCGGGATCACAGGGGTCATGCACGCCTCCTGACTGAACTGACGGCGTAGTTCCGCCCAGCATGCTCGGCCTGTCAAAGGCTTTGCGATCAACGGCGTTGCCCCTTGCGACGGAGGCGGCCATGCTGATCGCGAATGAATACGGTGACCCATCTCATCGCGGCATCGGCGCTGCTCGCGCGCCGCGATGCGCCACAACGTAACCTCGCCGTCGCCGCCGGGGCGCTGTTGCCGGATCTCTCCATGTACATTTTCTTCGCGTGGAGCCGCCTTGAAGGCCTTTCCATGCAGGAGACATGGGAGGTCGCCTATTGGAGCGAGCCCTGGCAGACGCTGGGCGCTGTCTCGAACTCGATCCCGCTCGCGCTTCTATTGATTGCGATAGGAATCTGGCGGGGCTGGCCGCTAATGATGGCGGGCGCCGGCGCGATGCTCATCCATGCGGGGCTGGACCTGCCATTGCACGGCGATGACGCCCACCGCCATTTCTGGCCGCTGAGCGACTGGCGATTTGTTTCACCAGTGTCTTACTGGGATCCGGACCAGAATGCCGCCATTGGCGCGGTGATCGAAATGGTCACCCTTATCGTAGCCAGCACAGTCTTGTTTATCCGGTTCAGGTCACGCCGCCTGCTGCACGCCATACTTGGACTTGCATGCGCGCTGCAGGCGGTCATGGTCTTTGGGCAGATGTCCCGGTCTGGAACCTACTCGGCGGCCACCGGCATATCTGCGGCTGACAGCGCGGTGTAGCGCTTCATGTGGTGATCGACATTGCCGAACTCGGAGTCGATCATTGTCAGGCGCTTGAAATAGTGACCGACAGCGAGTTCATCCGTCATGCCCATACCACCATGGATCTGGATGGCTTCCTGACCGACAAAACGTCCGCCCTGACCGATACGCACCTTGGCCGCGGAAACGGCTTTCTTGCGCTCGACATCTGACTCGCCGAGCTTCAGCGTCGCCATATAGGTCATGGAGATCGACTGCTCATGCTCCATGAACATGTCGACCATGCGGTGCTGAAGAACCTGGAACTTGCCGATTGGCGTGCCGAACTGCTTACGCTGGCGCGAGTACTCGACCGTCATCTGGTGAGCGACGCCCATGGCGCCGACAGCTTCGGCGCATGCCGCAGCCGTGGCTTCATCGACAACGCGCTCAACCAGCGGAAGGCCTGCGCCCTCATCGCCGATCAGCGCATCTGCGCCAACGGAGACGTTTTCGAAGTACACTTCAGAGGCGCGGCGGCCATCGATGGTCGGATAGTCGCGCGTCGTGACGCCCTCAGCATCCTTGGCAACGATGAATACGGACACGCCGTTCTCATCGCGGCGGTCGCCGCCAGTGCGGGCCGTGACGATCAGGTGGCTTGCCCAGGGCGCGCCAATGACAACGGCTTTCTGGCCATTGATCACATACCCAGAGCCGTCTTTCTTCGCCGTCGTTTCGAGATCGGCGAGGTTATAGCGGCCGCGAGGTTCAGCATAGGCGAATGCGAAAACGCGCTCGCCGCCCATCAGGGCCGCCATGTGCTCTTCCTTCTGACCGGCAGTGCCGGCATGCTTCAGGAAGCCGCCTGCGCAGACAACGGTCGGGATGTAGGGCTCGACCACGAGGCCTTTGCCGAACTCTTCCATGACAACCATGGCGTCGACCGCGTCACCGCCCAGTCCGCCATCATCTTCGCTGAACGGAGCCATGAGCAGACCGAGCTCCGCAAACTGGGCCCACATTTCGGGACGCCATCCGCTGTCGCTCTCGACCACGCCGCGGCGCGTGTCGAAATCGTACTGCTCCCGGATCAGCCGAGCGAGGCTGTCGCGGATCATGGTCTGCTCTTCGGTAAAGTTGAAGTCCATCTAGATGTTTCCTCCGGTTCCTCAGGCCTACAGGCCGAGGATCATTTTCGTGATGATGTTGCGCTGGATCTCGTTGGATCCACCATAGATCGATGTCTTACGCATGTTGAAGTAGTTGGGCGAGGCCACGTGGGCGTAGTCGGGGCCAACCGGGTATTCGTTTGACCCATCATCTGCCGCACCGCGTAGGTAGGGCTGGGCATAGTTGCCAACGGCTTCCATGGTCAGCTCGGTGAGGCGCTGCTGGATTTCGGTGCCCTTGACCTTGAGGATCGAGCTTTCCGGACCCGGTCCCTTGCCTTCGCTTTCGCGGGCGAGGGTGCGCAACTCGGTGAATTCGAGGGCGGTGAGGTCGATTTCGAGCTGGCTGATCTTGCGGGAGAAGTCCCGGTCGCCGAGCAGCGGCTCGCCGTCGATCAGTTCCGTAGACGCGATCTCGCGCAGGCGCTCAACGCCGCGCTTGGAACGGGCCACGCCGGCAATGCCGGAGCGCTCATGGGCAAGCAGGAACTTGGCGTAGGTCCAGCCCTTATTCTCTTCGCCGACGAGGTTTTCGACCGGCACGCGAACATCGGTGAACCAGGTCTCGTTGACTTCGTGGCCGCCATCAATGGTGCGGATCGGGCGAACTTCGATGCCTGGCGTCTTCATATCGACGAGGATGAAGCTAATGCCTTCCTGCGGCTTCTCAGCGTCCGGATCGGTACGGCAAAGCACGAAGATCCAGTCAGCGAACTGGGCAAGCGTCGTCCACGTCTTCTGGCCATTGATGACATAGTGATCGCCATCGCGAACGGCGGTCGTCTTGAGAGAGGCAAGGTCGGAACCGGCACCGGGCTCAGAATAGCCCTGACACCACCAGACATCACCCGACAGAATGCCGGGAAGGTGGCGCTCTTTGATCTCTTCATTGGCGAAAGTGTAGATCACGGGGCCAACCATCGAGACACCGAATGGCAGCGGCATGATCGTGTCCAGGCGGGCGTTTTCTTCCGACCAGATATAGCGTTGCGTAGAGGTCCAGCCGGTACCACCATATTTTTCAGGCCATGCTGGTGCCGACCAGCCCTTTTCACCAAGGATCTTGTGCCAGGCGAGGAACTGCTCGCGGGTCAGATCCTCACGGCTGCCCATGCCGATCAGTTCTTTTGGATAATTCTCTTCGATGAAGGCACGAACCTCCTTCCGAAAAGCGATTTCATCTTGCGAAAATTCGAGGTTCATGACCGCGTCTCCCTTCGACGTCTGTGTTTTATCGTCTGACTTACTTTTACGTGAACGTAAACTAACGGGTGGATCAACTCAATCAAGACGACGCCGCGCCGCACTAGGTCGGCTGCGCTGGTTGAGCGATAAACGGCGCGCAGGCCGTCTTCAAGAGACCAATCGCGGCAGTCGAACCCAACCCGGCCCCGGTCTGAAAGTCCAGATGCAGCAGGGGTTCGAGGCCCATTCGCTCCAGCGCGGCCTGATGGGCCGGGCGGCGCGTGACATGAGCCGCGAGAACGTGCGTGATGGCACCCGGCGACATGGCATGGACAATGCCAGCCGCTATAGTTGTGGCAAATCCATCGAGCACAACCGGGATACCTTCAAGCCGAGCAGCAATGATTGCACCGACGCTGGCTGCAAGCTCCCGCCCGCCAAAACAGCGTAGGATATCCAGCGGATCTTCCTGATGGCCGCGGTGAAAAGATAGAGCCCGCTCCACCAGCTCGGCACGAGTGCGGGTCATCTCACCCGGCGTACCGGGCCCCGGGCGAACCCAGTAATCCGCTGACCCGCCATAGAGCGCGCAGGCAACCGCCGCCGCCGCTGTGCCAATGCCAGCCCCGGATACGGCGAGCGCCAGCAGATCGGGCTTTTCGGCGACGGCCTCGAACCCATAAGCAATTGTCGCCGCGCACTCTTTCTCGGTCATCGCCGGGGATTCATCAATCGACGGTGTAGGCCGCTCAATGGCGAGTTCGAAAACGCGGATATTGGTTTCAACCGCGGCGGCGATTGCAGACAGGGGCGCGGCACCTTCCCGCAGCAAGTTCACCTGCTCAACGGTTCGATCGTCTGACGACAGTGTCACGCCCTTGGTTGCAAGACCATGGGACCCAGCGAACACGGCAAGGGTCGGGGACTGAATGCGCGGCGGATATCGCTTTTGCCATCCGGCGAGCCATGCCGCCGCATCTCCCAACCGTCCAAAATCGCGGGAACGCCCCATACCAAGCAGGGCCTCCCTGACCTTCTCCATACATTCGGCGTCAGGCTGGGCCGGCTTCGAGACAAGATCCCGAACGTCGTTGAACGGCGATACGGCGTCTGTCGTCACGGTGGCTGCGCATCCTGTGGTGGCTGAAACCTGCTTTAATTCACGAAATACTGCGTGGCGCAATGAACCCTTTTTGCATATTTTCGTGACATTCCCAGCAAGACCAAACACGATGAGACACATGACAATCGCTGCGATACCCTCGCCCTGCATCAAGGTTTGCGCCGTAGACGGCGAAACAGGCTGGTGTCTGGGATGCGGCCGGACACTCACAGAGATCGGTGGCTGGGTGAAGCTTGGGGAAACCGGGCGGGCCGAAGTCGACAAGAAACTGCCCGCACGAATGGATGAGCTGCGCGCTCTCGGAAAGCTGAACCCTGCCTGATGATCGACCTGCGCAACGCCCCCCTCATTCTGGTTTCCGCGCTGGCGGGCGCTTTCCTGATGGCCATGTTCTCTCCGGCTGAACTTCCAGAGCCCGCCGAGCAGGCAACCGCCGTTGAGCGCGATGGCGATGTCGCTGCTGACGAACCGGTTGCGAGCATCAACGCCGGCGTTATCACGAATGCGGCTGTTCTCCGCCGCGAGGCGGATGGGCACTATTGGGCGCTGGCCACGATTGGCCGCTCCCATGCAAAATTCATGATCGACACCGGTGCCAGCACGGTCGCACTGACTTACGAGGATGCCCGGCGGCTCGGTCTCGATCCCGACAATCTCGACTTCCGCTGGAACATCGCCACGGCTGGCGGCCAGACCAAGGGCGCGAGTGTTCTCCTGCCATCAATCCGTATTGGTAATGTCGAGGTCGAGAACGTCGAGGCCATGGTGCTCGGGCCGGAATTGGAACAGTCGCTGCTCGGCATGACCTTTCTGAGCGAACTTTATTCCTATGAGTTTCGCCAGAACAGCCTGATCATTCGCCAGTAACTATCCGAGCGCCGTCCACAGCATTCGCGTGGCCACCACGGCCAGCAGCAGGGCAAACAGCTTTTTCAAACGTGCAGCGTCCAGCGAGTGCGCGAGACGCGCGCCGATGGGAGCCATCGTGACCGTCAGGCTGGCGATTAGCACGAAGGCTATCAGGTTCACGTGACCGAGCGATCCGGGCGGTAGACCTTCCCGTCCCCAGCCAACAAAGATCGCCGCAATGGCCGCTGGCAGTCCGATCGCGACGCCAAAACCAGCCCCGGTTCCAACGGCCTGATGCATGGTGCGTCCGCACAGTGTCATCAGCGAGACGCCAAATGTACCCCCGCCGATACCCATGAGCGCCGAGAGTCCGCCAATCGCACTGCCAAGCGCGGCGCGGACGGGGCCTTTTGGCAAATCTTCCGCCAAACGCCAGGTTGGACGGCCAAAGTAGAGTTGGGCGGCCAAAACGAAGGCCATGACTCCAAAAAGGGCGGTTAGGGTCCGCCCGGAGATGTAAGCCGTTGCCGCCATCCCGGTGGCTGCCCCGATCACGATCCATGGCGACCACCCCCGTACAATCGCCCAGTCGACCGCGCCGCGTTGATTGTGCGCGAGAACAGAGCGGACCGATGTGGCGATGATGGTGGCAAGCGAGGTCGCAACTGCGACGTGCATGGCGGTTTCGGAATAGCCGAGCGCATCGAAAAGGAAGAAAAGGACCGGGACGATGATGGCACCGCCGCCAATGCCAAACAGACCGGCGGCCAGACCTGCCGCCATGCCGGCGGCGGCGAGCGCGGCGATGAACGGCCAGTAGAACACGATGAAATCAGCCATGCCGGGCCTTGGCAGCCTGCGCGCGCCAGCGCAAGCGGTGCATCACGCTAGAGGCCCTGTTCGGAAATCCAGTCGCAGGCAGCTTGAAAATCGTTGGAGCAGGCTCTGCGAATATAGCTGACCCCCCGCTTTTCATCTTTCGCGCCGCCTTCGCCTTCGTAGTACATGAGGCCCAGATTGTGGCAGCCGCGATCATCGCTGGCCTCGCAACCACGGTCATAAAGAATTCGCGCGCGATAGTGATCCTGCCCGACGCCCTTGGCCCAGTAGTACATGTAGCCGCTATAGGTACAGTGCTTCTCGTCGGCCTCGCAGGCACGACCGTAAAGCTCGGCCGCCTTGGACTCGTCGCGCGGCACACCGCGTCCGTTCTCATAAAGGACGCCATAGTCGACGCAGTAGGAGTCATCGAGATCGCAGGCTTTCTCGTAATAGGCCGCTGCACCGACTGAGTCCGTCGCGCCAGCAATGCCATTATCCTTCATGTAGCCCATCGCGGCGCAGCCCCGCGCATCCTCGCCATCGCAGCCACGCTCATAGAAGCCACGCGCCTTGTTGACGTCGATGCCAACGCCGCGGCCATGCTCATACATGTATCCGATGTAAGTGCAGTTCTTATCTTCGAGCTGGCAGGCCAGGTCGTAATGGCGAACGGCCTCACCCAAATCCATTGGGCCACCGTCGCCATACTCGTAGAGAATGCCGACCGAATAGCAGCCACGGCTGTCGCCTGCATTGCAGCCGCGCTCATAATAGGTGCGCGCGGTGGAATCATCGCGCGGTACGCCGCGGCCATGATCGTACATGTACCCGATATAGGTGCAGCGCTTGTCGTCCGTCGCACAGGCCTGCTCGTAGGCTTCCACAGCCTTGGCGTGATCAACGGGACCGCCCCAGCCATTCTCATAGAAGACGCCAATATCAGCGCAGCGGGCAGCATCCAGGACGCAAGCCTTGTCGTAGAGCGGACGGGCGGTGAGGAGGTCTGGCTCCGCACCCTCGCCCCATTGCGTCATTGACGCGAGTTCAAAGCAGCCACGGGCATCATCGGCATCGCAGGACGTCGTATAAAGCTGGCGCGCCAGACCGTAGTCCCGGTCAACGCCCTTAGCGTAGCGATACATGTAACCAACATAGGTGCAGTAGTAGTCTTCGAGATCGCAACCTTTCTGGTAGAGCTGGAAGGCACGTCTGTGATCCTCGGCGACCGAGCGGCCGCTCTCATAAAAGACCCCCGTATTGGCGCAGGCGAAGGCCTGATTCCCATCGCAGCCTTTCTGGTAGTAGCCGAACGCCACATTATCATTCTGATCGACGCCGAGTCCGGCGTCGTAGAGGTAGCCCAGATCGGCGCAGCCGCGCGGGTCACCGCCATCACAGGCAATCTTGTACTGGCGCGAGGCCTCAAGATAGTCCTGAGCGAAGTAAGCGGAATCGCCTGCTTCATAAGCCGCGATCACGGCGGGGGCGAGCCTGTCGATATCGACGGTGCCATCAGCGACCGTGCCCTCAGCAGCGGCGACATAGTCTTCCGTCCCCGGCGATGCGCTCTTGGACCCTCCAGCCACGGTTGAGCCGGCGAGGCGATCAAGCGCGGAGCGGGCCGAGCTGACAAAGGTGCCGGAAGGATGCAGCGCGAGATAGATGCGGTAACCTTCTGCCTTGTCGAGCGCGGAGAGGCGCTCCCAGTCGCGCTCATCATCAGACTTTCCGCGCGTCGACTGCCCCGGACAGCTCAGGAAGCAGAGATCTTCGGTCAGGCCGTCGACGGAGAATGGAAGCTTGTTACCGGGGCGGCGGCGGGCAACTTCCCGCAGAGCCAGCGTGAAGGCCCGGCTGACATACTGATCGGGCTTCACGATCTGGGCCGCGAGTGCCTCTGAGAATATGCCGTCATCCCGGGCCGTCGCGCCATCCGCCGTGGAATAGGCCACATAAAGGCCAGACCGGGTCTGCGTCGGCACAAACGACTTGTCCGAGCTGCCGCCCTTGCTCGACGTGATGGGAAGTGTGTTGCGGCAAGCATCTGAGATGACGAACACCGCCTTGGCATTGGTCGCGACGAGACTGTCGACAACGGAGTCGATCGGCACCCCGAGAATAGGCAGCTCTTCAGCACCCGTGATCAGCGTCTTCGCCGGCAGCACGTAGTTACGCCGCACACCGCTCGCTTCTGTCGAGCCGCCATGGCCGGAATAGTAGAAAAAGCCGACGCCCTGATCGCCAGCTTCCCTGAGTTTTCTGGTGAGGCGCGCGACAGCGAGATTGATCTCCTGCTGGGTCGCGTCTTCCAGAACCTCGATATCGTCGAACCCGGCCTGACTGAGCGCGTCGGCCACGCGGCCTACATCTTCATGCGGGTTCTGAAGGATACCAACTTCGGCAGGATAGTCCTCGTTTCCCACCAGAAGCGCAATCCGCACCTCCGCGACCGCCGCAGATGACATCCAAACCGTCGCCAAAGCACATGCCAGAACTCGGATCATGACAACTCGTCCCACACATTTATTGCCGGACGTTAACCCTGAGAGAGTCGCCTGTCACGGGTGTTTGCGTGCTTCGAAATTGCGATCAAAACCTCACAAACGGGATGAGCATGGGCGTGCTCTGCTGATAGGCCCGGTACTGTTCGCCAAACGCCTGAAGAAGCGCACGTTCCTCGAAAGCGAGACCGATCAGGACATAGATGGTCAGGCCACCACCGAAAAGTATGCGGCCAACGGTCATGTCTGGGCTCGCCCAGATGCCAAGCAGAATACCGAACTGCATGGGATGGCGCACGAGCTTGTAGTAGCCGTTGATTTGGAACTCAGGGTACGTCATCGGCTTGCCGCGCAGCCAGCACCAGGCCTGCTTCAAGGCGAACAGTTCGAAATGATCGATAAGAAACGTCGTGCTGATCGCAATGAACCAGCCCAGTGCCGACACGGCCAGTATCACGTTCCGGACTGCCTCATCTTCGAAGACGAAGAGCTTGATCGGGATAGGTTGCCAGAACAGAAACAGGACGGCGAGCACGGCAACAGTCGCCATGAGATATGTCGCGCGCTCCACAGGCTGCGGCAGCCATCGGGTCAACGCCGCCTTGAAGCCCGGCCGGGCCATCACCGAATGCTGAACGCCGAACAGGGCGATCAGCGCGACATTTATCAGAAGGCTAGCCTCTGGCGGGCCGACCGGCCCGATGTCGACGGCGCGCCATGGGATCATGTTCCAGCCGAACAGGATGGTGTAGAGAGTGATTGTGTTGGCAAGACCGTAGGCCAGCAAGGCATACGCAAAGCCGACAAGACGGCCGCCCACGGATGCCGCTCGATGCCGTGATTGGGTTACATTCATCGTGATGTCCTCAGTTGGTCGGATCAGCGCCGTCACGTGACGGTTCAATCCGAGATTGGCTGAAGACCGTTTGCCATCTGGGCGATGGGCGAGCCGTTGTAGACTGCGTAGAATTGCCAGCCGGAACCGTGGTAATTTGGCTGCGGCACGATGAAGGAGCAGACCGGTGTCCGGACTGAGAATTCAGCTTCTTGGGGACTTTCAGGTCCTGCGAGACGGTACGCCCATCGAGCTGCCGGCGTCCAAGAAGACACGCGCGCTTCTGGCCTATCTGATCGTGACAGGCCGCCCGCAGCGTCGCGAGCGCCTTTGCGAACTGTTCTGGGATTTGCCCGACGATCCACGAGGCGCGCTGCGCTGGTCTCTCAGCAAACTTCGGTCCGTCGTCAATGCAGACGGGGTCGAGCGGCTTCGGGCGGATCGCGAACGCGTCATATTCGACACGTACGACATTGAGACCGATACCGGGGAAATCGAGCGTTTTCTGGCGAAGGAGGACACCTCCGCCAAGTCATTGCTGAAAGGTCTGACGGCATTGAGAGAGTCCTATCTCGGCGGCGTCGACTTGCCTGGCCAGCCAATCTTTGCGGACTGGCTGGCGACCGAGCGCGAACGGATGATGCGCTACCGGGCCAAGCATTCAGCGCGGCTAATCGATCACAAGGATACACACCCTGACAAAGCCCTGACCTATTCGAGCGACTGGTTGGCCGCCCGCCCGTTCAGTCGCCATGCGGTCGATGCTGTTATCCGCAGTCACCGGCGGCTTGGTCAGGATGCCGAAGCCGATGAGTTGACACGCGAGTACACCGAACACTTCAAGGCCGCCGGTCTCGACTGGAAGCCAGAAGAGTATCATCCGCCGCGGCGGGCAATCCCAGGTGAGACCGAGCATGCGATCCTGTCCGAGCAGACCATCCGTTTTTGCAGGACACGGGATGATGTTTCCATCGCCTATGCCAGCGTCGGCTCAGGGCCGCCGCTCGTGAAGGCAGCGAACTGGCTGACCCACCTGGAGCTCGACTGGAACGCACCGATCTGGAGCCCGCTCTTCAGGGAACTCGCGAGGGAGACAACGTTCATCCGTTACGACGAGCGCGGCAACGGGCTCTCCGACTGGTCGGTGCCCGACATCTCGCTTGAGACCTTCGTCACAGACCTCGAAGCGGTCGTCGATACGCTGGGCCTGGATCGGTTTCCATTGCTTGGCATCTCACAGGGAGCGGCCGTCTCAATCGAGTTCGCCGCGCGCTATCCGGAACGCGTGTCCAAGCTGATCCTGTTCGGCGGATATCCCGCAGGCTGGCGAGTCGGCGCGGATGCGGCGACGATCGCGGAACGCGAAGCCGTGATCACGCTGACAAAGACGGGTTGGGGACAGGATAATCCGGCCTACCGGCACATTTTCTCAGCAACGTTCATGCCCGGCGCAACACCAGAGCAACTCGCGTGGTTCGATGACTTTCAGCGCCAGACGACCTGTCCGGAGAACGCTGTTCGTTTTCTGTCGGCCTTCGGAGATATTGATGTCAGAGATCGCCTGGAGGCCATCACGGCACCAACACTCGTCCTGCATTCACGAGGGGACCGGCGCATTCCATGGGAGACGGGCCGGGACATCGCGGCGGCGATCCCCCGGGCCTCTCTGGTGACGTTGGAAAGCGACAATCATCTCCTGTTGGAGGGTGAACCGGCCGCCGTTCAGTTCGTTGACGCCGTGCGCACTTTCCTAGCCGACTGACGCAGGACGGCGCGCTGTCGTTGGGCTGATTGCCTTGGCAATCTCGGCCACATGGCGAAGGTCAGAGCCGCAGCATCCGCCGAAGACATTGGCCCATGGCAGGGACTGCCGAAGCGCAAAGTTGAGCGCGCCCAATTCTTCGGGATCACCGTCGTCCAGTGTCTCTGACTCATCAAGCTCAGCATGGCTGCAGCGCGAGGCATTGCAGCGGAAGCCACGAATACTGCGCGTCCACTCACCGGAACCGAGCAAAGTTTCTGCGAAGTGATCGGGATGAGCGCAGTTGACCATATAGTACGCTGGCGCGCGGCCGGTCTCAGCTTCGACGTCCTCTATCGCGCCTTTCAGAGGTTGGCCTGATGGGAGGCGTCCATCCGTTTCCACGGTGAAGGACACAACAATCGGAATCCCTGCGGTTTTGGCGGCGCGCACAGCCCCGACGGCTTCTTCAGACTGGTTGAAGGTCAGGGCGGTTATCATGTCGACTTCGGTCTGGGCGAGCCAGCCGATCTGCTCAGCATGGTAGGCCTCAGCCTCTTCGGCGGAGATCGATGCAGCGGGGCTGTATCCGTCGCCGCGCGGTCCCAGGCAGGCATTGAGCACGATCGGGCCGACCGATGTATCGTAGGCGTTACGAAGCCGCGCCATGAAAGCGACAGCGGCCTCATTCACCGACTTCAAGGAGCCGGGCACAACGCCAAGTTCTTCTGCAAACCAACGCTGAGCCCGCCAGGTTGGAACATCAAGGATGAAGCCTGTGCCATAGTCAGCCGCCAGTTCAAGAAAGCCAGCAAAGTAGGATTTCAGAGCCTCCCGGCCAGCCTCATTATCCAGCATAGTATGGGAAGCGAACGCAGGCAGCTCGAAACCGTGATTGAAGATCATGTCGGTCTCCAATCCTGCATCGGTCAGATAAATGCCGGACGAGAGCTGTGGGAGGTGGTGTCTGTAACGGGGCATCGAAGTCTCCTGTCATTTCGATTGGACCTCGCCCACAAACAGCACCGGCGTTTGCACCCGCGTGGCACGCGCCGTTTGAAAATCGCGAAATACCGTTGAAATTCGCCGGAACCGAGTGGACCCGGCCTAGTCGATGCTGGGGAGTTTCACTTCCGCGCCGAGGTCCAGGAACAGGATCAGCACAACGAAAATCAGCAGGAAAAACAGAGAGGTGCCAGCATTGATCCACATCGCCCGGCTCGCATTCTTGCGCTCGATCCAGCCTCTTGGACGGATCTGCTTGAATCGGAAGACGACCTGTGCGGACAAGACCAGACACACCACATTGAGCAGTAGGAGCAGACCGGCTCTCATTGCCAGGACCCACTCGCCGGCTCCCATAAACAGGCCGAGCGCGGCCCCTGGCGGCAGGAGCGCTGCGGCCACCATCACTCCGACCAGCGCGGCGGCCTTTCCTTGCGCCATCGACAGCGCCGCGGCACCACCTGCCGCCAGAGCCAGCGCGACACCGTCCAGGCGCACTTCCGTTCTTGACATCAACTCCCGGCTTCCGAGGTTCAACTCGACGAAGAAGGACAGACAGAAGGCCGTCGCCAGCGCGACTGCCAGCCCTGCGGAAAGTGTCACTGCCGATTGACGCAGCAGATCAAACTTGCCGAGCCCGACAGCCAGCGAGAAACCGAGAATCGGGCCGAGCAAGGGCGCAATCACCATTGCGCCGATCACGGCAGCAACGCCATCCGAGTTGAGACCAATCGCGGCAACGATGGCGGACAGGCTAGACAGGATCAGAAAGTCTCGCGTCAGCGCGGCATCCTTGGTGACATCATCCAGCAGCTCTTCGCGCAGGATTTGCAGGCTGTGCCTTTTCTCATTGTCGGGAAGCGGATCGGGCTCCGGCAGCGTCGCCTCGACCGGGATGACCGAGACCCGCCAGTCGGTGCAGTTCTCCAAGGCCGCCTGAACATTGTCTATGAGGAGCTGGCTGCGACCTGCCCGGATGATGACGCGGATAACGGCTCGGTCCTGCTGTTCGACGGGAAAGACCGCCCAATCGATCGGATCGATGGCTTTGATACAGCGCGTCACCAGATCCCGGTCCGCATTTTTGAGGTGGATCTCAATCTCTCTCACCGTTCGCCTCTAGCGCGGGTCGCTGAGACTGTCACGGCGGAATCAGGCAGCTACGTCTTCTCGTGGGATGCAGGCAAGCGCTTCGTCCAGCACGTCCAGTCCCGCACCTTCGCGCGGCGCTTTTTCAGACAAGGTCCGCCGCCAGGCTCGCGCGCCCGGGCGGCCTTGAAACAGGCCGATCATGTGGCGCGTCATGGCGTGCAGGCGCAGCCCTTCGGCAAGGCGTTCGGCGATGTAGGGCCGGTAGGCCTCGATCGCCTCCCACTCATCGATAGGAACGTCGTCGCCCCAGAGCCGGTCGACGCCGAGCAGAAGCGAGGGCGTCTGATAAGCGGCACGGCCGAGCATGACGCCATCGAAAGCCTCAAGGTGGCCCTGAGCCGCCGCCATCGTCTGAATGCCGCCATTGAGGACGATGGTCAGCTCCGGCCGTTCAGCCTTCAACTGTGCCACGAGATCATAATCGAGCGGCGGAATGTCCCTGTTCTCTTTCGGGCTCAGCCCTTTGAGCCACGCTTTCCGCGCATGGACTGTGAAAACCTCGCATCCCTCCGCCGCAACCTGATCGACAAACCCGAACAGCGTCTCGCGCGGCGGGTCGTCATCAATCGCAATCCGGCATTTGACGGTCACCGGGATGGATACCGCCGTGCGCATCTCCGCCACACAGGCGGCAACTGTTACCGGGTCCCGCATCAGGCAGGCACCGAACGCGCCGGACTGGACGCGATCTGATGGGCAGCCGCAATTGATGTTCACCTCATCGTAGCCGAACGCCTCGCCGATCCGCGCCGCTTCAGCCATCTTTGCTGGCTCGTTGCCGCCAAGCTGCAACACGACAGGGTGCTCTACCTCGCTGAACCCGATCAACCGGTCCCGGTCGCCATGGATGACCGCATCCGCAGTCACCATTTCGGTAAACAAAAGTGCGCGCTTTGTCAGACACCGATGAAATGCGCGGCAATGCCGGTCGGTCCAATCCATCATAGGGGCGACAGAGAAACGGTAGGCGTCGTCGGTCGGCATTATCGGCTCGGGGCTCTTTTGATATCCAGCGGGCGTCATTGCACAGCTTCCTTGCGAGGTGTAGCCGCCGGGGCGCTTCAGAGAGAAGCCGCCGACCGCGCGGCCTGATCGTACAGCCCCGACAGTGCGCGCTGGGATTCAGCCATTTGCAACGGCTTGGTTCCGCTCTGGCCCAGTGATTTCAACCCCGCAACGAGGCACTGCTCGCGAATGCCCCGATACTCATCACAGAACGCCTTGCCGGCGGTCATGCCTCATCCTCACTCGTTGTCATCGCCCGATTGCCCGGCGCGCCGAAGCCACCACCTGTCGGGGTTTGAATGTTGATCCGGTCGCCGGGTGAAACCTGTGCATGCGCGCATCCGCGAAGCTCAGTGATGCTGCCATCTGACCGTTCGATCCAGTTGCGCCCGACACGACCCGCCTCGCCGCCCTCCAGGCCGAAAGGCGGAACCCGCCTGTGATCCGACAGGATCGAGCATTCCATCTCTTCGCGGAAGGAAATTGTCCGGATGATCCCATCACCAGCCACCCATTCCCCGCGCCCGCCGGAGCCACGTTCCACCGCGAACTGTTCGAGCAGAACGGGATAGCGCTGCTCGAGAATCTCGGGATCAGTCATGCGCGTGTTCGTCATATGCGTGTGGACGGCGGCGGCCCCGTCAAAGCCGGGGCCAGCGGGCGCGCCTGAGCAGATGGTTTCGTAGTACTGGTAGCGGTCATTGCCGAAGGTGAGGTTGTTCATCGTGCCCTGGCTTGAGCCGAGCGCACCGAGCGCCGCGAACAGGACATTAGTGACAGCCTGACTAGTCTCGACATTGCCCGCGACCACCGCCGCCGGGAAATGGGGGTTCAGTATGGTTCCTTCCGGCACCACGATTTCGAGCGGCTTCATACAGCCCGCATTGAGCGGGATTTCATCGCCGACCAGACAACGAAATACATAGAGCACAGCCGCGTGTGTAATCGCCCCCGGGGCGTTGAAATTGTTCGGAAGCTGCGGGCTGGAGCCGGTGAAATCGATCCTGGCGCAACGGCGGTCCTTGTCTGTCGTCACGGTGACTTGAATGCGCGCGCCGGAATCGAGTTCATAGCCGAACACGCTATCACTGAGTGTCGAGATGACCTGACGAACCGCTTCCTCGGCGCTATCCTGAATGAAACCCATATAGGCATGGACCATCTCAAGGCCGTAATGCGCGATGAGCTTCTTGAGCTCTGCGGCCCCGGTCGCGTTGGCGGCGACCTGCGCCATCAGGTCTGCCACATTCTGCGTGATGTTCCGGGCGGGATAAGCGCCCGCTGACAGCGCTTCGGTGATGCGCTTGGTCTGGAAGACGCCGTCTTCAACAAGTTTGAGATTGTCGAGGATGACGCCTTCCTCGTGAATGGTCTGGCCCAGCGGCGACATCGAGCCGGGCGCAATGCCGCCCACATCCTCATGGTGGGCGCGAGACGCGACATAGAACAAGACGTCCTCGCCAGCTTCATCGAACACCGGCGACACGACTGTGATGTCTGGCAGATGCGAGCCGCCATTATAGGGATTGTTCTGTACGAACGCGTCTCCCGGGCGGATCGGCTGGCCACTTTTGATGATGACTTTCACGCTTGAGTCCATCGAGCCAAGATGGACCGGCACATGGGGCGCATTCGCGACGAGATTGCCGCCTGCATCGAAGATGGCGCAGGAGAAATCGAGGCGCTCCTTCACGTTGACCGATTGCGATGTGTTGCGCAGCACCAGCCCCATCTGCTCGGCAATCGACATGAAGAGGTTGTTGAAGATCTCGAGCGTGACCGGGTCTCTTGAGGTCGTGGTCTCCACTTCGGCTTGCGCGGCCGATACGTGATCAAGAATCACATGCCCGAATGCGTTCATGGACGCCTCCCAGCCGGGTTCGACAATGATCGTCCCGGTCGGTTCGATGAGCATTGCCGGACCGGTGATCCGGTGGCCGTGTCTCATGTCTTCGGCATTGTAGATTGCCGCGTCCCGCCATTGCGCTTTTGAGTAGATCTGCGTTTGAGCGATCTCGTCGGGCGCGCCCGCAGCAACAGCCTCACCCGGAACTTCAACCTGCCCGATCCCGCCGCCCTGCGATTCCACCGTCAGCGTGTCGAGGATAATCGCCCTGTCCGATGCAAGAAACCCAAACTGACGGCGATGCTCTTCTTCAAAAGCGCGGTGCATTTCGTCTGAACCAGTGATGGGTATGCTGATGGTTGTATCGGTACCTTTGTAACGCATGAGCGCGGCGGCCGAATGCATCAGCTCATTCGGCTGAAGCCCCTGCGCTAACAAGCTATCGGTATTCTCTGCAATGAGCTGTCTAAGTTGCGGCTCAATGGCGGCTAGCGTTGCCGGCACCAAAGGTTCGCCCACGACCGCCTGCCGCTCCGCCTGAATGTTCGCAAATCCCATTCCGTAGGCTGACAGAACACCGGAGAATGGGTGTAGCAATACTCTGCTGATACCTATCCGCTCGGCCACGAGACAGGCATGCTGTCCGCCTGCCCCGCCAAAGCAGTTGAGCACATAGTCTTTGACATCGCGGCCTCTTGAAACCGAGATTTTCTTGATGGCTTGCGCCATGTGCCCGACGGCGATCTCCAGAAAGCCCTCGGCAATGTCTTCCGGAGCCCGGTCCTCTCCCATCTCCACTGCGACGTCCTTGAAAGCTTCGAGTGCTGCGGCCCGGTCGAGCGGCTGGTCCTGATCATTTCCGAATATCTTCGGGAAGAAATCCGGGTTCAGCTTGCCAAGGCAGACATTGATGTCGGTCACGGCGAGCGCGCCGCCGCGCCGGTAGCAAACCGGTCCAGGATCGGCACCGGCTGATTCCGGACCGACCCGCAAACGACCATCCCTGTAAGTCAGGAGCGACCCTCCGCCGGCCGCCACGGTGTGGATGTGCATCATAGGAACGCGCATCCGAACGCCGGCAATCTCGGTCTCGTAAACCTTCTCGAATGCGCCGGCATAATGCGCGACATCTGTGGATGTACCGCCCATATCGAAGGAGATGATCTTGTCGAAACCAGCGGTTCGCGCCGTGTTCACCGCGCCGACGATGCCGCCCGCCGGGCCCGACAGAATTGCGTCGCGGCCGCGGAACTGGCCAGCATCTATCAGCCCGCCAGAGGACTGCATGAAGAGCAGCTGGCCAGGCGCATTACGATAATCGAAAGCGTGTTCGATGCGATCGACATAGCGGCGCAGAACCGGTGTCAGATAGGCGTCCACGATGGTTGTCTCGCCGCGCGACACGATCTTTGAAAGCGGGCTGACATCATGGCTGGCGGAGACCTGCGTAAATCCGATTTCCCTGGCAAGCGCAGCGAGCGCCTGCTCATGTGCGGGATGCTTGTATGCATGCATCAGCGCGATCGCGACGGCCCGATATCCAGCCGCGAAGGACGCTTCCAGCTGTGCTCGCGCACCTTCGATGTCGAGTGGCGTCTCGATCCCGCCATCATGACGAACGCGTTCATCGACTTCGATCACTGCGTCATAGAGGAGTTCCGGTTTTTGAATATCGAGCGCAAACGTATCGGGCCTGGCCTGATAGCCGATCTCGATCATGTCCCGGAACCCACGCGTGGTGACGAGTAGCGTGGCGTCTCCCTTGCGTTCCAGCAAAGCGTTCGTGGCGACCGTTGTGCCCATCTTGACCGATGCGATCCGGTCGAGAGGGATTTGGGCATCTGCCGGGAGACTCAGAAGGCTGCGGATTCCGTACAGCGCGGCATCGTCATAAGCTTCCGGGTTCTCGGACAGATACTTACGGGTCTGGAGTGTCCCATCCGGTGCCCGCGCGACAATATCTGTGAACGTTCCGCCACGATCGATCCAGAACTCCCATTGCCCGGTGCCGTGACCGGTTTTGTCAGCCCTCATCGATATGGTCCTTGTTCATCAACGGTTTTGGCGACGCCCGGGAGCTAGATGATTGTTCGCTACCTTCATTCTAGAAATGGCGCGTGGAGCACTGAAGTTAAACCAAAAAAGACGTCCGGATTTCCTGAACGATCTCGACCACCGACTTTCTGGCATCAAAGGATCGCGCGGATGCTGGCGGGTCAAGAGCGGCGAACTGGGTATCGAGGAGTTCGGGCGGCATGAAATGCGTGCGCGAGGACAGCCGCTGGTAGAGGGTGTCATAATCCAGTTGCAGGTGCGCCCAGTACACGTCGCGCGATGTTTCACCGAGCCTGGACTGAACAACGGGGGTCAGAGCGGAACAGGCAAGCACGACAACCGTATCCGGGGCGCTGGCAGCGACCTTGTCGCGCAGGGCTTCAGCCCATGGACTCCGATCGGCGTCATCCAACGGCACACCCTTGTTCATCTTTGCGAGATTGGCCGCTGAATGATGATCGTCCGCCTCGATGAAGACAGCCCCAATCGACCCGGCAAGCGCTGCACCGACGGTCGACTTCCCGCATCCAGCAACCCCCATGACAACGATTAGGGGGCGGGCGGCAGGGATCAGTTTCGACTCGGGTGGCATGTACGGAGGTCTCACACGGCAACGGCTTCACCGCCGAATGCCAGCGAGGCGCGCTTGCCAAAGACAAGCAGATTGGCGAGCAGTGAGATGCCGACGCTGACAAACAGCGTGACAAACATGTAGTGGATGTAGTGCACACCGGCCAAGATCGCACCGAGACCCGCATCGGTTGGAAGCCCGGAAAAGCCGTAGAGTTCGAAGCTGAACACGGCATAGACCGCAACGCCGGTCAGCACGCCGATAATCGCCGCCCCGGCGTTCACATTCCGGAAGGCAAGGCCAACAATGAAGGCCGACAGGATCGGCATTGAGAGCAGGCCGTAAAGCTGCTGCACCGTATTGATGATGCTCTCCTGCGACGCAAAAACCGGCACCAGCGTGATGGCGAGCGTCGTCATGGCAACGGAGACGTAGAGGCTGAGCCGCGGGACGTTTCGCGCCTCTTCCACATAAGACTCGTGCAGGTCACAGACATAGAGTGCCGCCGACGCATTGAGGATGCTGTTGAAGGTCGTCAGGACCGCCGCTGCGATGGCGGCCGCAAACGCGCCGGACAGGGCAGGCGGCAGGATATCGCCGACAATCATGCCGTAAGCCGCATCGCCGACATCGCCATAGAGCTTGTAGGCGACCACACCCGGAACCACCACAATCACAGGCACGATCAGGAGCCGAATCCCGGCCGCGGCAAGGACGCCTTTGCGGGCTTCTTCCACCGTTGGGGAGGCCATTGCGCGCTGGGTGATGGTCTGATTGGTGCTCCAGTAGAAGACCTGAATGAAGATCATTCCAGTCAAAAGCGTATGCCAGGGAATCGGGGTTTCGCTGCCATCCTGAAGCTCACCGCCGAGGATCATAGAGAGACGCTCTGTCGGGATGCCCGAGAAGTCGAAATCGATGGCGCGGATCGCCAGGAAGACGACGAGCACGGCGAGGGACAGGATCAACACGCCACTATAAGTGTCGGACACCGCTACAGCCCGAAGCCCACCAAGGATCGCGTAAAGCGCGCCGACGATCGCGAACAGGATCGACATGACGAAGATGGTGGAGTCGACTTCCACGACGCTGCCCACAAATAGTCGTTCGCCGAAAACAGAAGAGAAGTCCAAGCCTGTCGTCGATTTCAGGAAGAGCGATCCGCCATAGAGAATGGCTGGCAGGAAGATGAAGAGGTTCCCGAACAGGAACAGGACAGAGATCAGCGCTCGGATATGCTTGTTGTCGTACTTACGCTGGAGGAGTTCGGTCGTCGTGGTGCAGTTGTTCCGGTAGTAGATCGGCAGGAACACGTAAGCGAGGATGAGAAGGCCGATGACGGCGGCCAGTTCCCACCAGGCCAGCAGCAGCATCTGATTGCCGTTCATGCCGACAAGCTGGTCGGTCGACAGATTAGTCAGGGTGATCGAGCCGGCCACGAAGTACCAGCTCAGGCCGTTGTTTGCGAGGAAGTAATCGTGATCAGAGCCACTATCGCCGGACGGGGCGTTGCGGCAGCTGAGATAGGTGAGGAAGCCGATCAGGGCGGTGATGATGAAGAAGATTCCGACCTGTACCGGGTTCATGGCGGGACGTCCTGACGAGTTACGACCCTGTTACTGCGCACGAATCGCGAGGTAGATGCCACCATTCTTTCAGCTCGCCGCGCACGCGACGAACCAATGAGTCAAAAGACGGCGACCTTTCAGCCGCCGCCTTTCTCACTCAACACCTCGGCGCGCGAGGTTCGTCCCCGCGCCTTATTCGTCGAGTTCATCCGCGAAGAAGTCGCCCCAGAGCGTCTCCCTGCTTGTGCGGACAATCTCGACCATCCCGATCCCACCAGCGACGGCCAGCACCCACCATGCTGTCACCGGATCCGCTGCCACATTCATCAACCACTCAACCATCGCCTCAGCGTCCTTTTTGTTGAGCCTGTTATGCGCCTGAAGGCTTTAACGGCGCTTAAGCGGAAACGGCGAAAAAGAGGCGAAGTGTTACGATCCGCCGCTCGTTTCTTTACCCTTGCGCGCAAACAGGTCAGACAGTTTCCATGCCTGCGAAACGAACCCCTTCCGCCAACGAGACACGGGCCTGGCAACGCATGCTGTCCGGCCGACGGCTGGACCTGCTCGACCCCTCCCCGATGGATGTCGAGATTGAGGATATTGCGCACGGTCTGGCGCGCGTGGCCCGTTGGAATGGGCAGACGATTGGCGACCACGCCTTCTCGGTGGCCCAGCATTCGGTCGTCGTTGAACAGATCTGCGCGGCGCTTGAGCCCAAGCTGACGCCAGCCCAGCGCCTGACGGCGCTTCTTCATGATGCACCGGAATATGTCGTCGGGGACATGATCTCTCCGTTCAAGGCCGTGCTCGGCGGAGACTACAAGGCGGTCGAGGCTCGGCTTGAGCGAGCGATCCATCTTCGCTTTGGCCTTGTCGCAGCAACGCCGGTGAAGCTGAAAAAGCTGATCAAGCGCGCTGACCATATCTGCGCCTGGTTCGAGGCGACACAACTGGCGGGTTTCAAACCGGCTGAGGCGAACCGCTTCTTCGGCAAACCACCTGCAAATGTTGATCTCACCCTCGCGCCTGAGCCGACCAGCATCGCGCAGGACACCTTCCTCACTCGCCATGCCGAATTGATCGAAGCAATGGACAAGGCCGCAGCGTGACGGACGCGCCGCTTCTGATCGGCCTCTCGGCTGTGATGGTCGCCGCCGATGCGGAGACACCGCATGTTCTTTGTACCCGGCGCGATACGGGCATTGCTGCCCTGCCCTTTGGTGCATTCGACCCCACACAGCACCGCACCTTTGAACTCGCTCTGCGCGGATGGGTGCGCGAACAGACCGGTTTCGAGATCGGCTATGTCGAACAGCTCTACACATTCGGCGACAAGGACCGGGAAACCCCCGAGGCCACGGTTGCCGATGCCCCCACCGATGCACGCGTGATTTCGGTCGGATACCTCGCTTTGACACCGGACCGTTCCGATGTGGAAGCCGGTTTCGATGCGCAATGGCGGTCATGGTTCGATTTCTTTCCCTGGGAAGACCATCGCGAAGGCCGCCCATCTGTCATCGACGAAATGATCGCGCCACAGCTGACGACCTGGGCAGCGGGCAGCGAAACCCGTCTCGACCGCGCCCGGCTCGCCTTCGGGCTTGATGGAAATGAGTGGGTCGAGGAGCGCGCGCTGGAACGCTATGAACTGCTTTACGAGGCAGGGCTGGTGGAGGAGTGCGCACGGGATGCGGGGCTTCCGTCGTCCACCGTACCGCTCGGCCGCCCAATGGCGTCCGATCATCGGCGCATCCTTGCAACGGCGATTGGCCGGCTGCGGGGCAAGATCAAGTATCGCCCCGTTGTGTTCGAACTGATGCCCCAACGCTTCACCCTTTCGGCCTTGCAGCATGTCACCGAGGCCGTGCTCGGACGCGCGCTGCACAAACAGAATTTCCGCCGTGCCCTTGAGCGCACGGGCCTTGTCGAAGGTACCGGCCAGATGCAGGCGCAAACCGGCGGGCGCCCCGCTGAACTGCATCGGTTCAAACGCGAACTGCTCCGCCGGACGGCGGCTGGCGGTGTGTCGACACCCTCCCAGCGGCGGGATTGAAGGCACTTTTGTTTGCTCGCGGCTGTTCGGGGCTGAAGCCCCAGCCGCTGCGCCTGCGCCTTGCTTGTGTTCGCTTCGCTCATGCTGACTGGGGGTTTGGACTGCTGTCCTCCGTGGTAGTTGAACCCGCACCTTCATCCGGCCCGCGATCCCGCGTCCGGTTTAAGTGAAGAGCCAGTGCGACAGCGCCAGTGCGTGTCGGATGTTCTTGTTTAGAGCGCTGAAGATGACGCGCTCCGGTGCTGCCGCACGCCGCGGTGTTTCGCGCTGTCCCGCCGGGCCTCAGCCTTGGCCTGTGCTTGTGTTCTACAAGCCCCCTGTCTCCA
>JANQQC010000029.1 GCA_028285145.1 Hyphomonadaceae bacterium | reverse complement strand
TCCCTCGCGCAGCTTGATGTAGGCGGCGGGGACCTCGCCGCGATACTCGTCCTCGACGCCGATCACCGTCACTTCCTCGACGGCCTCATGCTCGTAGATGGCTTCTTCGATCTGCCGCGGATAGATCTTGAAGCCGGACGCATTGATCATGTCTTTCAGACGATCAACGATGAAAATGAACCCGTTCTCGTCCATATGGCCGACATCACCGGAACGGAAGTATTCGCCCGTAAAGGCATTCTTGTTTTCCTCCGGCTTCTGCCAGTAGCCGGGCATGACCTGCGGACCGGCGATACAGATTTCCCCATCTTCTCCCAGCGCCAGCTCTTTGGTCGGCTCGTCGATGGACCGGATCGAAATTGTCGTGGACGGCAACGGAAGGCCGATCGATCCCTCCACCGCCGACTGATGCGGCGGGTTGCACGTGGCCACCGGGGACGTCTCGCTCAATCCATACCCTTCCACCAGCGAACAGCCGGACAACGATTCGAAGGCGCGCTTCACCTCGACCGGGAGCGCAGCACCGCCGGAAATGCAGAATTTCAGCGATGACAGGTCGATCGACTTGGTTTTCGGGTGATGCAGGATGGCATTGTAGATAGTGGGAACACCCGGGAAGATGGTGGGCTTTGTCTGCGCAATCAGCTTGAGAGCTTCGTCGATGTCAAAACGCGGCATCAGAACCAATTCGTAGCCGCGCG
Organism: Hyphomonadaceae bacterium; assembly: GCA_028285145.1. Lineage (GTDB taxonomy): Bacteria > Pseudomonadota > Alphaproteobacteria > Caulobacterales > Hyphomonadaceae > JANQQC01. Next base: position 1,030 of record JANQQC010000029.1, on the reverse strand, counting down.
CGACGCCGAAGTTCAGAACCGACGTCATGGCGAACACATGGAACAGCGGAAGGATTGCCAGGATTCGCTCCGAGTCACTGAGAAGGTCCGCGCACCAGGCGTCCACCTGCTGGATGTTGATCGACAGATTGGCATGGGTGAGCATTGCCGCTTTCGGCAACCCGGTCGTTCCGCCCGTGTATTGCAGAACCGCGATATCCTGCTCAGGATCGATGTTCACCGGCTGAGGTTGCCCGTCATTGTTCAGCACGTCGCGTTCCGCGATGATTCGCGACTTCACTTCCGGATTGTACGCCTTCGCGAGCGTCTTCGACTTTAGTAGACGGAACAGTATCGACTTGATCGGTGTCAGCATGTCCGTGAAAGAGCAAACGATGGCCTTGTCGAGGGCCCCGCGCAGCAGCAAGCCTTCCGCCTTCTCGAACAGCACCGTGAGATCCAGAGTCACCAGGATTTCCGTGTCGCTGTCCTTGATCTGGTGGTCCAGCTCTTCGATCGTATAGAGGGGATTGCAGTTCACGACCGTTCCGCCGGCCTTGAGGATACCGAAATAGAAAATGATGAAGGCCGGGCAGTTCGGGAGCAGCAATCCCACTTTTGTGCCCTTGCCGACGCCGATGTCCTGCAGCCCTTTGGCACAGTGATCTACAAGTTTAGCGATTTCCCCATAAGTTGTTGTTTTGCCGATAAAAGAGGCGCAAACGCGCTGGCTGTACTTCGCGGCTGTTTGGTCCAGAACATCGCTGAGGGGTTGGGCTTTGAAGCGGGCGTCCCAAGTTACGTCTTCAGGGTAGGCGTTAAGCCAGGGATGTTGCTGTTTCCGGGCGGTCTTCTTCTTCGTTGTCCTCTTTCCGGTGTTCGTCATTGGCCGAATCGTTTGGCTTTCTTTGCTTGAGCTGGCGCCGCCGTGCGCTGCCGATCGTCGTTTGGTCACCTCAAAGGCGGATTCCAACAGTGTTACAGAGGTTTAATCTTAACCCAAATACGCCTTCATCCCTTGCAATTATTGTTTAGGATGTCCAAATGGAGA
>JANQQC010000009.1 GCA_028285145.1 Hyphomonadaceae bacterium | reverse complement strand
ATCGCTCCCCTGAAGAGCCGGGTCGGCCGTCTGGCTTTGGGGGGCGAGGTCGCGGTCTGGCGGCCCGGCACCGGCGGTGTGCCGGTCTCCGTCTAGCAGGGCCGTCCGGGTGCCCGGCTAAACCCCGGGTGGGAAGGGCCCCGGCCTCTGTGCTGGGCCCTGTGCAGCCATGGGGCTTGTAGAACACAAGCACAGGCCAAGGCTGGGGCCCGGCGGGACAGCGCGAAACATCGCGGCGTGCGGCAGCACCGGAGCGCGTCACCTTCAGCGCTCTAAACAAGAACCTCCGACACGCCTCGGCGCTGTCGCACGGGCTCTTCATCTCAACCGGACGCGGCAATGCGGGCCGGGTAACGGCGCAGGCTCAATCACGAAGGAGGACAACAGCCCTGAGCGCGCTTCATGTGAGCCGCTCGGGCGCACAGCGCGCCGAGCCGCGATACGGAAGCCAACAAAAACCGGGGAGGACGCATTCCTAATCGGCGATAACCGCCCCAACGACGAGACCGATGACGGCACCGGTCGCGACAGACCTCAGGATCGCATCGCCAGAGCCATAATCATGGACCCAATGATGCCCATAGGGCGGATCGTACAGGCCGTAATGGTGATAGTTCCGGATCACCACGGTGCGGGGATGCAAATGGTAATGACCGCCAACATGGTAACGGGGGCGATGATAGTGGCGGCGATGCCCGTAATACCCGTGATGGCGGTAGTAACGGGGCGCATGCCGGTAGAATCGAGGGGCGTGATAGCCTCGATAATACCGCCGTGGGTAATAGTAATCGCGATAGTAGCGGTGGTGATGGCGGTATCCGTGGCGTGCATAGCGGCCATGATGTCGGTAACCGCGATGGTGGTGAGAGTAGTGGCCACGGTCGCGATGTCCGCGATGATAATCGCCGCGATGCCCGCGATCACCTCGGTGACCCCGATGTCCCCGGTCACCACGATGGCCTCTGTCGCCTCGGTGTCCATCGTGATGATGCGCGCGGCGGTCGCCGCGATCAGGCGTGGCGGAAGCGACAGGAGCGACCAGCGTGCCCACAAGAGCCGCCGCCGCCATGGCGCGCGATATCGAGTGCAAGAGCTTCATAACCGCTCCCCTTTATGACTGGCATTTGGCCAGACCTCACCTAACGCTAGAGATTGCCGCTGAATTCCACCTGAACATGTTATTCAAGAACCCATGGCTGATGATTCCGACCTGCGCATCGATAACGAGCTGACCGTCCCCGCCTGGGAGCTGTCAGAATCCTTCGTGCGCGCCTCCGGGCCGGGCGGCCAGAACGTCAACAAGGTCTCCACCGCCGTGCAATTGCGCTGGAATGTGGAGGCGTCTTCTTTGCCGCCGGCCGTGAAAGCGCGCTTCAAGCGGCTCTGGCGATCCCGCATAACCGGGGATGGCGACATCATTGTCGAAGCTAAGGAGCACCGCAGGCAGTCTCTCAATCGCGAAGCAGCCCGCGAACGGTTGGCCAGTATGATAGAGAAAGCGGCGAAGCCGCCCAAGCGCCGCATCAAGACACGGCCAACCGGCGGCTCGGTCAGACGCCGCCTTAAGGCCAAGAAGGAGCGGGCTGAGATAAAAGCGCTCCGCGGAAAGGTCACCCGGGACGACTGAGATGGCGGATATTCCACTCACTAGAGACATCGTTGATGCGGCGCAGGCCCATGCTATCCGGGCTAATGTACGCACCGTCGAGGCCTTTCCATCGGGCGGACGTCTGGCAGCGCTCGATGATGTCGAGGACTTACTAGCCTTCTTCTCAGACCCGAGCCTGTTCGCGCCGATCTACTCGTTGCCACGTCCCCTCAATCTGGAAACGGTCCGCGCCTTCATTCAAGATCATTTGCGCGAACGCGAACGCGGAGAGGGCCTGCTGGTCATCCGACATGACGAAGCCGGTTGCATCTCGGCGTATTCAGACTTTCAGATCTGGCCGCAATGGGCGGCTGGCGAGCTCGGCGGCGGCATGCGCGCCGACCGGCAGAGCCGGGGCGAAGGCGGCAAGGGCGCGGCAGCCAGCTTCACATGGATGTTTGAGGCGCTGGGGCTAGACCTGATTTGCGCAACGGCGGCGCTGGACAACATCAGAACGGCAAAGATGCTCGATCATCTCGGCTTTCGCCGAATGGGGGAGATCATCAGCGAGCGCCCGGACGGCACCACGCGGCCGTCTCTGGTCTGGGAAGTTACGCGGGAAGAGTGGCCGGCGCTCAGGCCCTGACGAGGCCAATCTCGCGCAGGCGTTCCATTAGATAGTCCTGCGCCGTGATTGCGGGCTCCGGTGTGCCGCCTTCGGCCACGCACTGTTCGAGAGGTTCGATCAGAACATCCTGATTGAAGTGCAGGAAGAAGGGGGTGGAGTAACGCGGGAAGCGTGCGCGTTCAGGCTCGGGATTGACCACGCGGTGGGTCGTAGATGGGAGAATGCCAGCCGTCAGCCTTTGCAGCATGTCACCGCAATTGATGACAAGCGCGCCTGCTGGCGGATTGACCTGAAGCCACGTGCCGGAGCGATGCTTCACCTCAAGCCCGGCCTCTTCGGCTCCGAGCAGCAGCGTGATGACATTGATGTCTTCATGCGCGCCCGCCCGCACAGAACCTTTCGGCGGCGGGTCATCCTGAGGTGGATAGTGCAGCAACCGTAGAATGGAGTTGCCCATTTCAACCCGCGTATCGAACCAGTCTTCATTGAGCTTCAGGTGTAGCGCGATGGCTCGAAGCATCGTCCGCCCCATTGCATCCAGCGCCTCATATAGCGCCCGGGTTGCGTCATCGAATTCTTCAATCTCGGACACCGCCGGCGTATCGCCCATGGTCGCGCGGTAGGGGGAATCGGCTGGCAGGTCGCGTCCTGTATGCCAGAACTCCTTGAGGTCGAACTCCGCCTTGCCCTTGGCGTTCTCTGTGCCAAACGGAGTGTAGCCGCGCTGGCCGCCGCCTTCGGCATCGTAATAGCTCTGCTTCACATCCTCCGGCAGCGCGAAGAAGGCCTTGGTTGCCGCAACGGCTCGGTCGATCACGCCCTGGTCGACAGGGTGGTCTTGGATCACGGCGAACCCGGTTTCCCGGAAAGACGATCCAATGGCGTCTGCAAACGCGGTCTTGTTGTCAGTCCAGAGCGGGTAGGCGATGGGCTTGAAGTATTCGGTCATGAGCAATTTATACACGCTGCCCGCAGGCGCGTGAACTCATGCGTCATTGTGGAAGAATCCGTAAATCCGTTCCGCCAGCGCCTGATTGACGCCGTCCACAGACGCAATGTCAGTAAGCTTCGCCTTGGCGACACCTTTGGCCGATCCGAACCGGTGCAGCAAGGCCTTCTTCCGGGCCGGTCCGATACCATCGATTTCATCCAGCGGGCTGCGTTTGATGTCGGCCGAGCGGCGGGCACGATGCGAGCCGATTGCCCAGCGGTGGGCCTCGTCGCGCAGCCGCTGAAGGTAGTAAAGGACCGGGGAGTTGCCCGGCAGCATGAAGGGCGCGGCGTTCGGGCGGAAGAATTTCTCACGGCCGGCATTCCGGTCGGGGCCCTTGGCGATGGAGACAAGGGTGACATCGGTTGGCGACATATCAAGTTCGGCCAGCGTCTCGATAACGGCGTTGAGTTGTCCAAGCCCGCCATCGATCAGGACAAGGTCCGGCCAGTTGCTGCCATCGCCGTCCTCACGCTCCTTGAGCGCTCGCGTAAACCGCCGCCGCATGACCTCGCGCATCATGCCATAATCGTCACCGGGCTCCAGGTCTTTGTCCTTTATATTGAATTTGCGGTACTGGTTTTTCATCAGGCCATCGGGGCCGGCCACGACCATACCGCCGACCGGGTTCGATCCTTGAATATGGCTGTTGTCGTAAATCTCGATCCTTTGCGGCGGCTCCTCGAGGTCGAGCGCCTTTGCGAGATCCTTGAGCAGACGAACCTGACTCGCCCCTTCGGCCAATTTCCGGGCAAGCGCTTCCCGCGCATTGCGGCTTGCTTGCAGCATCAGCTCTCGCTTAGAGCCGCGCTCCGGTGTTCGGATCTCAACCTTCCGGCCGGCAGACAAGCCAAGCGCCTCCGATAAGAGGTCGCTTTGCTCAGGCGAATGGCTTGTCAGGATCAGGCGAGGGGGTGGGCGCTTCTCATAGAACTGGGCAATAAAGGCCGCGAGAATCTCTTCGGCTTCCGCCCCGCGCTCATGCCGGGGATAGTAGGCGTTGGCCCCCCAGTTCTGGCCCGCACGAATGAAGAAGACCTGTACACATGACTGGCCGCCTTCCTCGGCGATGGCGAAAATATCCGCCTCTTCGAGACCATCCGGGTTGATGTCCTGACTGGCACGGACATGAGCGAGGGCGCGGATACGGTCCCGCAGTTTTGCAGCGGTCTCGAAGTCCATCGCTTCAGAGGCCGCTTCCATTTCCTCAGCGAGCTCGGCCTGCAGATCAGTCGCGCGACCGCGCAGGAAGTCAGCCGCCTGATCGGCTAGGCGTGTGTATTCCTCTTCGGAAACCAGTCCGACACATGGGGCCGCGCAGCGCTTGATCTGGTGAAGCATACAGGGGCGGGACCGGTTTTCGTAGAAGGTGTCCTCGCAGGTGCGCAGGAGGAACGCCTTCTGAAGTGTGTCTAGCGTACGCTTAACTGCGCCGGCGCTCGCAAACGGACCAAAATAGTCCCCGCGATCATGCTTGGCTCCGCGATACTTCAGGATTTGAGGGGCGTCATGATCGCGTCGGATCAGAATGTAGGGGAATGACTTGTCGTCCCGAAGCAGCACGTTGAAGCGCGGTTTCAGCGACTTGATGAGGCTTGCTTCGAGAAGCAGCGCTTCGGTTTCGGACTCGGTGACTACGAATTCCATGGACGCCGTCAGCGCGATCATCATTGCGATACGCTGCGTGTGTCCGCCCATCTTAGCGTAGCTGGACACGCGGTTTTTCAGATTCTTGGCCTTACCGACATACAGGACTTCGCCGTCACTGGCGTACATCCGATAGACTCCCGGTTTGCCCGGAAGCCGTTTCAGATTGTCCTTGATGACGTCCACGCCGCTGCGAGCGGGAAGGGATGGCGATGTCGTCTGCGAATCCATGTGCTCAAGATAGGCGGCACAGGCGGTTGCGGCTACCGCAGGAAGTTCGGGTCGAAGAACCAGCCAACACCAATGCCTGCCGAGACCACGAGAGTCATTGCAAAGGCGAACTGGACAAACTCGCTGCGATTGCGCTTCTTCTTGTTTGCAGGCCGTATGACCAGCGCGAACAATGCAAGAATCGCGAGGCACAGCCCGAACAGCTTTTCCGCATCGGACAAGCCGGCAGCCCAGTAGGTCAGGTCGTTCGAAAGAATTTCGAGCTCGACACGTACCTTATGGAGAATGCTGTTAAACATCACTCAGGTCCAATCGTCCGCACCCGGCGGACTGTACAATCGGCATCGATATCGAAGTCTGGTCAATTTGGTGTTAAATCATTCGTTGAAATTCAACGGAATGAGGTTGCACCGCACAGGGTTGCGGCATAGGCGGGAGGCAACTGCTACTGGAGATGAAAGCCTATGTCCGCCGATATCAAGCTGAGTGAAGCCGTAAACCGCGTCCAGCCTTCAGCCACGATCGCCGTGACAACCAAGGCTGCCGAGCTTCGCCGGGAAGGCCATGATGTAATTGGCCTTGGGGCCGGCGAGCCTGACTTCGATACGCCCGACCATATCAAGGAAGCGGCGATCAAAGCGATCCACGACGGCAAGACCAAGTACACGCCGGCGGACGGCATTCCTGAACTGAAAGAGGCAGTCTGTGCCAAGTTCAAGCGAGACAATGATCTCGACTACACACCTGCACAGGTGAACGTGTCGCCGGGCGGTAAGCCAGTGATCTTCAACGCGTTCATCTCTACGCTCAATCCAGGCGATGAAGTAATCGTGCCGGCTCCATACTGGGTGAGCTACCCTGACATGGCCCGCATGGCAGGTGGTGAGCCGGTCTTCGTGAACTGCGGGCCTAATGCGAATTACAAGCTGTCGGCGGACGCGCTGGAAGAGGCGATCACACCAAAAACCAAGTGGCTGATCCTGAACTCACCGTCCAATCCCACAGGTGCGGCCTATACCCGCGATGAGCTTCGCGCGCTGGCGGACGTCCTGCTTCGCCATCCGCATGTCTGGATACTGACAGACGATATGTATGAGCATCTCGTCTACGACGACTTTGATTTCACAACGATCGCGCAGGTCGAGCCGGGTCTCTATGACCGCACGCTGACGATGAATGGCGTATCGAAGGCCTATGCCATGACGGGCTGGCGGATCGGCTATGCCGCTGGGCCAGAGAAGCTCATCGGAACAATGCGGAAGGTTATGAGCCAGTCGACATCGAACCCGTGTTCGATTTCTCAATGGGCATCCGTTGCCGCCCTGAACGGGTCGCATGACTTCCTCCCAGAGCGCAATGCGGTGTTCAAGGACCGGCGCGATCTGGTCGTTGGCGAACTCAACAAGGCACCGGGTTTATCATGCGGGACACCAGATGGTGCGTTTTACGTGTATCCGTCTTGTGCGGGCCTGATCGGCAAGACGACACATTCCGGCACCGTGATCGACTCTGACAAGGCTTTCGCTGCCGAGCTTCTCGAGGCTGAGAAGGTTGCGGTTGTTTTCGGTGAAGCATTCGGATTGTCCCCGGCTTTCCGGATTTCGTATGCGACATCAACCGAGGCCCTGACAGAAGCCATGACGCGTATTCAACGTTTCTGTGAATCTTTGACATAGACCACCTCTATACCTGCGGCGCGCAGGTTTGATTGGTCCGGTCAGGCTCGGCCTCTTACCTAGACTGCAAAGCAGTTCGGAAAGGAGCATTGCCATGTCTATCAATATTGGACTCGCAGAACCGGCCCGCGAAGAGTCGGTGTCTGCGCTGAAGAAGGTGCTGGGCGAAACCTATGCCCTATACATGCAAACGCATGGCTATCACTGGAACGTAACGGGGCCGCGGTTTTCGTCGCTCCACACGCTCTTCGAGACACAATACAATGAATTGTGGATGGCGCTCGATCAGATAGCGGAACGCATCCGCTCGCTTGGAGAGTATGCCCCGGGATCGAGCCGGGAAATGATGGCTGAAGCGAGCATCGAACCTGACGATGGCGTCCCGGATGCCGACACGATGGTTGCCAATCTCGCCAAGGGACACGAGGCCGTCTCCCGCGCTGCGAAACGCGGTGTCGAAGTCGCCGAGCAGGGTGGGGATGTTGTAACGGCTGACCTTCTGACAGTCCGGGCGGACGTTGCAGAGAAAACGGCCTGGATGCTTCGCTCCAGCCTTTGAGCAGGGCATCAAGTCACTGCTAATTCAATGAATTCGCCGTAATCTGCGCGCATTTGGTGTGTTGATTGCGGCGAATGCAGCTTCGGATGCAACCTCTCGTCAGTGGATTCATCGCGCTAAATCGTGACGCGCGGCACTGGCAGATTCTGGCGCTCTCAAGCCTGTTCGTGATCTCCCTGACCCAGTCGGATTTTGGCGCGAATCCTCTGGCGCTTTTGGCGGCGGCAGCCGGCGCGATGCTCGCACAGTTCGCCGGCGCAAAGGCTACGGGAACACGATTTGAGTGGAAGTCCGCCCTCATCACTTCGCTGTCCCTGTCGATCCTGCTTCGAGCCGTTCACCCGGGATTCTGGTTCGCTGCGGCGGTGATCGGGATCGGCGCGAAGTTTTGTCTTCGATACAACGGTAAGCACATCTTCAACCCGGCCTGTATAGGCATCGTCTCGGTGGCGTTGATCAGTGGAACATCCGCATGGGTGTCACCCGGGCAATGGGGACAAGCGAGCTGGTTCGCCGCTTTTGCGATTGGTGCGGCCGCTCTTGTTCTATCAAGCGCCAAGCGACTCGACATCGCGCTTGGATTTCTCGCCATGTTCGCGGTGATTCTGTTTGGCCGTGCGCTCTGGCTCGGAGATCCGCTCGTTATTCCCGCGCACCAGATGCAGTCTGGCGCGCTGCTCGTCTTTGCCTTCTTCATGATCACAGATCCGCGCTCAACGCCGGACAGCCGGGCGGGCCGGATCCTGTTTGCATGCGCGGTAGCTGCGCTCGCGGCATGGCTCAGCTGGGGACCGCACGTTCGAGGATCGATGCTCTACGCACTGGCAGCGCTTGCACCGCTAACACCTATTCTGGACCGGCTTCTGCCGGCGGGGCGATTTCAATGGAACTCACATTCGGAGGACACTACTTATGAAACTGAAACACGCCCTGACGACGAGCGCACTTTGTCTGGCTTCGCTCGGCCTTAGCGCGCCGGCGCACGCCTTTTGCGGCTTTTATGTCGCGAAGGCCGACACCGACCTGTTCAACGACGCATCAAAGGTTGCCATCGCGCGAGATGGCGAGCGTACCGTCGCGACAATGGCTTCTGATTTCCGTGGGGAAACCAGCGAGTTCGCCATGGTCATCCCGGTTGTGGACATACCAGAGCGTGAACAGATCAACGTCGCGAACCCCGCCCTGATCGATCATCTCGACGCGTACACGGCTCCGCGCCTTGTTGAGTATTATGACGAGAACCCATGCGATGCCCGACGGTATCGCGAGCTGGCGACGATGTCGCCTGCGCCAGAGGCTGTAATGGATGGGATGGTGATGGAGGAGGCCGAAGCGCTTGGCGTCACCATTGAAGCCGAATACGAGGTTGGCGAGTACGATATCCTCATTCTGTCTGCCGAGGAGTCTGACGGTCTCATCACGTGGCTGAATCAGAACGGCTACAAAATCCCGGACGGGGCCGAGGAAACTGTAGGCGCGTATCTGCGCCGAGACATGAAGTTCTTTGTCGCGAAAGTGAATCTGGAGCGCCATGACGGCTCATCCATGCTGCGTCCCATTCAGGTCGCCTATGAAGACGAAGACTTCATGCTGCCGATCCGGCTCGGCACGGTGAACGCTGAAGGCAAGCAGGAGTTGTTTGTTTTTGCGATGACCCGCGAAGGCCGAGTAGAAACCACCAACTACCGGACCGTCAAACTGCCGTCAGACATGGATGTCCCGATCTTTGTCAAAGACGAGTTCGGCGACTTTTACCGGGATATGTTCAAGCATCAGGTCGAGAAGGAGAACGGCAAAGCTGTCTTCATGGAGTATGCATGGGACATGGCATGGTGCGACCCGTGCGCGGCTGAACCGCTCAGCGCGTCGCAACTGCGGGAACTGGGCGTCATGTGGCTCGATGAACCATCGCGAGATGACCGGATTGCGCCGGGTTTCGGTCCGCAACCTGTTGATGTCTTCGTGACGCGCCTGCACCTGCGCTATGACGCAGCCACCTTTCCGGAGGACTTGAAATTCCAGGTCACCGGTGACCGGCAGAATTATCAGGGACGGTATGTCCTCCGGCACCCATGGCGCGGCGACTATGAGCAGTGCGAAGCAGCGGGCGAGTACGCCAATGGGTTGATCGAACGGTGGGACAGGGACGCCAGGACGCTGGCGAACCTGACCGGCTGGGACGTTACCGACATCCGGGAAAAGATGGCGGATGGCGGGTATTCTGCTGCGGCGATCAATGTCGAGCCACAGCCAAAGCGGTCATGGTGGCGTCGTCTCTGGGGAAATAATTGATCTCGCCGGATCCAACACATTGATTACAAATAAAAAATGGCCGGGCTGCGAATATCGCGCCCGGCCAGGTGTGGTTCCGTTAGGGGGAGGAAACGCCCAATCGGAGGAATGATCGGGTTGGCCCGGAACCTTGGCACACCGCGTAGATAATGCTGCCGGCTGTCCGGACAAGTGTACTTTTGGAAATCTAGCCATGCGAAAATGCGGGGCTGTCGAGAACAACCTATCCGGGTTTCCGGCGCAGGTCCTCAATCTCCCGTGTCAGGAAATCCCGAAAGGCACTGATCCGAGTCGATCTGCGCAGGTCACTTGGGTAAATGAAGTGCAGATGGAAGCGCGGCCCCGTATGATCGGGCAACACTGGCACCAGACGCGGCATCGTTGCCGCCATGTAGTCAGGAACATCAGCGATGCCGACTCCCGCGTCGACAGCGCGCAGCATCGCGAAAACATTATTCACGCTTAAGGACGCCTGCCGCGGTGGGGCGTCATCGCGTCCGACCTGACAGGCCCAGCTCAGAGATTTCATCTGAGAGGGCACGCCTTCGCCCTGATGATAGGCAATGATACGGTGATTATCGAGATCCTGCGGTGTGCGCGGGACGCCGTATTTCTTAAGGTATTCCGGGGCTGCATAGAGATTTGTCGCCACCGTGGCGAGGCGGCGCTGGATCAAGTCGGCCTTGTCCGCAGCCCAGAGCCGTATCGCGCATTCCGCTTCCAGCTTGAGTAAATCGTATTCGCGGTCATCGAGCCGCAAATCGAGATGGAGGTCGGGGTGTTGCTCGGCAAAACGACCGAGGCGGGGGACGAGCCATGTTGCTCCGAAGGCTACGGGGGCTGTTACGACGAGCTCTCCCTGCGGTGTGTCGTGCTGGTCTTTCAGGGCCGAGGCCGCCGCATTCGCCGCGACCGCCATATCCAGTGTCGAGCGATGAAGCGTTTCGCCAGAGTCCGTGAGAACGAGACCGCGTGCATGCCGCTGAAAAAGGGAAACGCCGAGAGTCTCTTCCAGCGCCGCGATCTGTCGCGAGACCGCCGATTGCGAAATGCCGAGCCGTTCACCGGCAGCAGTCAGGCTACCGGCTTCGGCGGCCGCGTGGAAGGATTTCAGCTTGTCCCAGTCCATTCGAGGCGGTGTAGGCCCTTACCCTGCGTTACCGCAAGCCGAATCCTACTGACTGGCCCAGAGAATGCGCGCAATCCACGCAATCTCGGATGATGGAAGCTGCCGAGGCGCATAGTCAGGATTGAAAGACAGGAGTTCGACAGTGTTGGAGGTTCGTCGGCCGAGCACCTTGGCCATGACTTCACCGTTGAGCGTTTTCGCGACCACGCGATCCCCTTTTCGGACCTGCGCGGTCGGAGAAACAATGATCCGATCGCCCTCGCGATAAGCGGGCTCCATTGAGTCGCCGGATATCTCCAGCGCGTAAACGGGTTCATCACCAAGACCGGGAAAGCGCACGTCCTCCCAGCCACCACCTTTCGGAAATCCGGAATCGTCGAAGAAGCCATCTGCGCCAGCTTGCGCGAGACCGATAAGCGGAGCCCTTCCGCCGCGCCGGCCTTCAATTAGGGCGGCCAGATCGTCAAATCCGGCTCCAACTGCGTCCAGCGCACGCGCAACGCTCTCCGTCGACGGCCAGCGCGGGCGTCCGTCCTTTGCCGTTCGCTTGGAGGGATTGAACGCTGTTGGGTCGAGCCCTGCGCGTTTTGCCAGCGCGGAGGGTGAAAGCCCATTGCTTTCGGCAAGGCGATCAAGCCCGGCCCATACATCTTTGTGGCGCATCTTCTGCCTGCCCGCAGTCTATTGTTCTGATTTCAGCCCTAGGCGAGGTCGATAGGAATATCAACCTATGCAGGCGTGCTTGCCACATTGCGTTGACGGCGGATCGCTGGTTCAAGGCCGCGATGACAACGCGATACGCATACAAGATCCTGACGGCCAGCGATTGGTCTGTTGCGCAGGAACTGGGCCATACGGACACGAAACTCGACAGGACTGACGGCTACGTGCACCTCTCTACAGCAGCGCAGGCGGGTGAAACGGCTCGGCTCTACTATTCCGGCAAACCAGCGTGCGCCTTGCTCGAGTTCGATATGTCAGACTTTGACGACGTTCGATGGGAAGCGTCCCGTGGTGGCGACCTGTTTCCGCACATCTACGGCGTGCTGGAGATCTCGAAAGCACAGCGCCAATGGGTTCTGGAGCTTGATGGGGACGGATGTCCGATCCTGCCGGAGGATCTTCAGTCATGATTACGCAGCTTGGTTTGAGTCTCCTTCAACGACTTCCGCCTGAGCAAGCGCATCAAGCGACAATTGCTGCGCTGAAGACCGGCGTTGGCGTGCCTGTGCGGACGCCGAAAGATGATCCGTCTCTGACGATTAAGCTGCCCGTCTCAGGTCTGAACCTTTCCAATCCAATCGGCCTGGCTGCGGGGTTCGACAAGAATGCGGACGTGTTCCTGCCCATGCTCAAATTCGGGTTTGGGTTTGTGGAGTGCGGTACCGTCACGCCGAAGCCGCAGCCGGGCAATGATCGGCCAAGACTGTTCCGTCTGCCGGCGGATCGCGCGGTGATCAATCGGATGGGCTTCAACAATCACGGGCTCGGTTACTTTGTCCGCCGGATTGAGCGGAAAGGTGACCGGAGCGGCCCGGTCGGCGCGAATGTCGGTGCAAACAAGACGAGCGAGGATCGCACGGCTGACTATGTGACCGGTATGAAAGCGGTGTGGGATCATGCCGATTATCTGACCCTCAACATCTCCTCGCCGAATACGCCGGGTTTGCGAGGCCTGCAAGATAAAGGGGCCCTGGAAGACCTTCTTCGCCGGTGTGGCGAGACTGCACTGACGCTGGAACATGACTACGGGCGAAAACCGGTTTTCCTGAAAGTTGCGCCCGACCTCGATGACAAGGCGATTGAGGAGATTGCCGAGACAGCGCTTGCCGCGCCCTACCTGCATGGCCTGATCGTGTCGAATACGACAATCGCTCGACCTGACACGTTGAAGGATGAGGACAAGACGGAAGCTGGCGGGCTTTCTGGTGCGCCGCTGATGACACCGTCAACCAATGTCCTTCGGGCCTTTTCGAAGCAACTGGAAGGACGGCTCGACTTGATCGGTGTAGGCGGTATCGCCTCGGGCGCGGATGCTTATGCGAAGATCAAGGCGGGCGCGCATGCCGTGCAGCTCTACTCCGCCCTGATCTATGATGGCCCGAACCTTGTCGCTCAGATCAAGGAAGAACTTGAAGCGGCGCTTGCAGCTGACGGCTTCAAGACGCTGTCTGAGGCGGTTGGGACCGGGCTTTGATCGAGTTCAGAAGTCCGGGCAGGTATGCGCCGAGAAAGACCGCCCGGAAAACGTACATGGCAAGGAATGCCGACCAGATGCCGGCATTTCCGTAAAGGGGCCGGAGCAGCAGGTCGCTTGAAACGTAGGCGATGGCTGCGGCGACACCGGCCGTCCGCAAGGCCTCACCGCGCGTTGCGCCCAGAAAGATGCCATCCAGTTGCCATGCTGCGACCCCGATCAAAGGTACGGCGGCACAGTATGGGAGATAGGTTATTGCCGCTGCGCGAGCATCGAGGTCCCTCACAAAGAGTTCGATCACCGGCCCACCTGCAAACAAGAAGAGGGCAGCTGTCGCAGCGCCGAAGGCAATGGCGAGTTCGCTGGTTATGCGGATCGCCCGGCGGAGACGCTGCTGATCCCTGGCACCGTAAGCTTCACCGACCTCTTTTTCTGCAACGAAAGCAAAGCTGTCGAGCACGAAGGCCGACACAGTGATGAATTGCAGCAGCACTTCATTGCCAGCGACGGTCGCCGTGCTTTGGGTTGTGCCGGATCGGACAAACCAGGCGAACGAGAAGACGAGCGCCAGCGTCCGGATCATGATGTCTCGATTGGCTGCAAACAGTGCCTTCAGGCGGTCAGGCTCGCGCAGTCGCGCCGGGTTGCGGAACGCCCCCCTGATCAGGAACAACCCGAAGAGAAGCGCGGTCCACTCGGCAATGGCCGTTCCGGCACCTATGCCTGCAGGGCCAAGATTGAGACCTGCCACGAACCAGGTATCCAGACCGGCGTTGACGACGTTCATAACGATCTGAAAGACGAGCAGTTGGCCTGTACGGCCGGTGCCGATCAGCCAGCCTGTTATGCCGAAGGTCATGAGAAGCGCCGGTGCGCCCCATATGCGTGCATTAAAATAGCCGCGGGCGAGGTCCTCGACATAGGCCTCCGCCTCGAAGGCTGCGAGCGCCGCCCAGCGGATCGGCGGAAACAGGACCACAAGTAGCAGTCCAATGACCGCACCCAGTCCAAGTGCACGTATCAGAACGGCGCGTGACTCAGCAGCCTCTGCCGCGCCGACTGCCTGTGCAACCAGGCCGGTGGTCGACATTCGGAGAAAGCCAAACCCCCAATAAATGAAACCGAAGGAGGCCGACGCGATGGCCACAGCCGCGAGATCGGACTTGTCGCCATAGAGACCCATGACGACGGTATCGACGACGCCCGTCATGGCCGTGGCAGCCTGCGCGAGCACGACAGGCCATGCGAGCGAGAGAACCCGCTTTCGTGTGAGCTGTGTGGCGCTCATCGCTAGTCGTCAATCAGACGCCCATCAGCATCTCTAGTCTCAGGGCCTTTGACCCGTGCACGTCCATCGCCGAACTGCGCATCGCGCGCCCTTAGCGTGGCCTTCAGCCCTTGCGCTTTAACAGAGGCGCGAAAGCCGTCAGCGGCGCGGGTGTTATGGCCGCGTACATCATTCTCGGCGGCGAGTCTCTGAAGTGTGCGTGCGCCCATCAGTTCCATGGCGAGATTGACGATGCGCTTGTTCGCCGAAAGAAGGTCGGGATCGATGAGAGCCAGCCTGTCGGCCAGTTGCTCGACCTCAGTTTCCAAGTGCTCGCCTGGCACGGCCTTCATGACGAGACCTATGTCCTGCGCCTCGCTGCCTGTCACGGTGTCGCCGGTCAGGAGCAGTCGTTTCGCCCATTGGGGACCACAATTGTAGACCCAGAAATTATTTGGAAGCGCCCCAAGATCACGTGCAGGCGGAAACCCGAAGACCGCGTCCTCAGCAGTCACGACCATATCGCAGAGAAGGGCGAGGTCTGTTCCCCCGGCGATGCAGTGCCCGTGGACCTGCGCGATGACGGGTTTGTGCATGTCAAACAGAGCCATTCGGTAGCGCTGCGCCCGCTCAAGCTGCCACGCATCATCATCGATGCTCCGGTGTCCGCGATACTTGCGGTCCTCGTTCTGGACTCTTGAAACGTGGGGAGGGCTGTCACTGTCGGACAAATCATAGCCCGCACAGAACGATCGGCCGGCCCCGCGAAGGATCACGCAATGAATACCCGTATCGTGATCGGCCTCCCAAAGGGCCTCTGACAGCTCCTCCTGCATCGCCAGTGAGAGCGCATTGAGCTTGTCTGGACGGTTGAGCGTTATGCGAGCCCGCCCATCTTCGGTTTCGTAGAGTATTCTCTCAAAATCGCTCATGCCGTGCTCCCGGTCTGCCGGTACGCTAGCGCGGGCACATTCCAGTGCAAACCGCCGTCTTCGCCATTGTGGGCGCGAGAGCGCCTCTCTATGGTGCCGGATTGGCCAATGGAGGAAATGATGGCGAGCGCGAAACCCTCTCCCGTCGAGAAGATGAGTTTTGAGGAGGCGCTCAAGGAACTAGAGGAAATCGTCGCCAAGCTTGAGCGTGGCGAGGTCGATCTTGAAGAGTCTATTGCCATTTATGAACGAGGCGCAGCTCTGAAGGCGCATTGCGAAGCACGCTTGAAGTCTGCCGAGCTAAAGGTTCGCCAGATTGTGCAGGGCGGTGACGGCGAAACGACGACAGAGCCAGCCAGCTTCGAATAGAAGACGCGAGGGGCGGGATGGAATTCGAAACACGCCTCAAGGAGGTTGCCGACAAGCTCACGGTCGCGCTGGACCAGCTGATTCCACCGGCCGCCGGTCCGGAAGCAGACCTTATGCGCGCCATGCGCCATGCTGCGCTCGCCAATGGCAAGCGCATGCGGCCCTTTTACGTTCTTGAGACGGGTGCCTTGTTCCAGGCCCCTGAAAAGTCACTGCTTCGGGCTGCTGCAGCGCTCGAATGCATACACACCTACTCGCTGGTTCATGACGACCTGCCATGCATGGATGATGATGATTATCGAAGAGGTCAACCCACGGTCCATAAAGCTTTCGATGAAGCCACGGCGGTGTTGGCAGGCGATGCCTTACTCACGTTGGCCTTCAAGATTCTAGCGAGCGAAGAAACCCACACCGATCCACATGTTCGCCTTCGATTGATTGAGCGGCTTGCGGATTCATCTGGTGCACAAGGGATGGTTGCTGGGCAAATGATCGACATGTCTGCGAATAACGGCGTTGCCGATCTCAACGTGATTACGCGGATGCAGCGTTTGAAGACGGGTGCGCTTATCAGTCATTCAATGGAAGCAGGAGCGATTATCGGGGGTGCCCGTGAAGCCGAGCGGAACGCCCTTGCCGGGTTCGCTGCCGATCTTGGGCTTGCTTACCAGATTTCCGACGATCTGCTGGATGCCGAGGGGGACGCTGAGGATCTTGGCAAAGCTGTCGGTAAAGATGCCGGCATGGGAAAAGCTAATTTTGTGACTGTTTTGGGTATTGAGGGAGCTCGTGAGCGCGTGCGGCTTCTGGCCGCGCAATCCAAGGAGCACCTCGCAATCTTCCGCAATCGAGCCGATATTCTGCTGCAATCGGTTGATTTTGTTCTGGATCGTACGCGGTAATACAATAAGTCCCGCAAGGAGAGTTCACTCCATGACAGAACTGAGACCAAATCGTCTTCTCGACGCCATTGATCGCCCGGACGATCTGAAGGGCCGTTCCCGAAGCGAGTTGAAGCAGATCGCCGATGAAGTGCGCGAAGAAGTCATTGATGCCGTTTCAGTGACGGGCGGTCATTTGGGCTCCGGGCTCGGGGTAGTCGAACTCACGGTGGCGATACATGCCATCTTCGACGCGCCGGACGATAAGCTCATCCTCGACGTTGGTCATCAATGCTACCCGCATAAGATTCTCACCGAACGGCGCGACCGGATACGCACGCTCCGACAGGAAGACGGTCTGTCAGGTTTCACCAAGCGATCGGAGAGCGAATACGATCCCTTTGGTGCCGCTCATGCGGCGACCTCGATTTCCGCGGGATTAGGTTTCGCGAAATCGCGCGACCTGCAAGGCCGTGGAAACCATGTCGTCTGCGTGATCGGAGATGGATCAATGTCGGCTGGTATGGCGTATGAGGCCATGAACAATGCCGGGTCTGATGGCTCCCGCATGATTGTTATCCTGAACGACAATGACATGTCGATCGCGCCGCCGGTCGGTGCGATGAGCCACTATCTCTCCAAGCTCGTGTCCTCGCGTTCCTATCGCGGGTTCCGTAAGCTCGCAAAATCAATCACCAAGCCCATTGGTCTCGACGAGCCGGCGAGGAAAGCGGAAGAATATCTTCGCGGGTTTGCAATGGGTGGAACCCTGTTTGAAGAGCTTGGTTTCTACTATATCGGCCCAATTGACGGGCACGATCTTGATGTCCTGATCCCCATTCTCGAAAATGCGAAAGCGATGAAGGATGGGCCTATACTGATCCACGCCGTGACTCAGAAGGGTAAGGGGTACGAACCGGCTGAGAATTCCGCCGACAAGTATCATGGCGTCTCAAAGTTTTCGGTCGTCACGGGTGAACAATCAAAGCCGAGCCCAAAGGCACCTGCGTTTCAGAAAGTGTTTGGGCAAACGCTGGCAAAGCTCGCCGAGACCGACGACAAGATCTGCGCGATCACCGCTGCCATGCCTTCTGGAACGAGCAGTGATGTCTTTGGCAAGGCATTCCCCGAGCGGCACTTCGACGTCGGGATCGCCGAGCAGCACGCTGTGACCTTCGCGGCGGGCCTCGCGGCGGATGGGATGAAGCCCTTCGCGGCAATCTATTCGACCTTCCTGCAGCGTGGTTACGACCAGGTTGTCCACGATGTCGCCATACAGAAATTGCCCGTTCGATTTGCCATTGACCGGGCCGGGCTTGTCGGCGCGGATGGATGTACCCATGCGGGATCGTTCGATATCGGCTATCTCGGTGCGCTTCCTGACATCATCTGCATGGCTGCGTCTGACGAGGCAGAACTCGCTCGTATGGTGGTCACCGCGCACGAAATAGACGATCGTCCAAGTGCCTTCCGCTATCCACGTGGCGAAGGCTTCGGGGTCATCATCCCGGATGAGCCGACGCCACTCGAAATCGGCAAGGGACGGATTGCCCGAGAAGGGACGACCATTGCGATCCTGTCTTACGGCGCTCGTCTTCAGGAGGCGCTGAAAGCAGCCGACATGCTAGCGGCACAGGGCCTTTCTGCAACGGTTGCAGACGCCCGTTTCGCCAAGCCGCTGGATCATGACCTGATTGAACGACTGGCGAAGTCGCACGAAGTGCTGCTGACCATTGAAGAAGGCGCGGTCGGCGGCTTTGGTTCGTTTACGCTGCATCATCTTGCAGAAGAGGGGCTTCTGGACAGTGGCCTGAAGGTTCGCAGCATGCACCTGCCGGACGTGTTCCAAGACCACGGCAAGCCATACGACATGTACGAAGTGGCCGGCTTGAACGCCCACCATATTGCGGCAAAGGCGATCGAGGCGCTCGGACGGGGCGATACGGCTGAAATCGAAAACCTCGTCGCACGCTAGCGATCACAGAATCTCCTTATTGCAGCCGTTTGGGGGCGCGCCTTCACGGGCAAACCTCCAGCGAATCTTGATTTCACCCTAACGGAGCCCGTCCATGAATCGCTTTCTCCTCGCTGCAGCCTCCCTGACAGTTCTCGCGGCATGTGCCTCAACAACTGATGCGCCGGCACCGGTTGCAGACGTGCCCACTCCAGTTGCTTTAGAAGGGACTGCAACTGAGTTCGAACGAGCCATGATCACGGTTGAGAACCTTGAGGAAGCCGGCAACGTACCCACGGCGATCGATCGGCTAACGCAGTTACTCGGTGATCCAACGCTGACGGACAACGAAAAAGCTGACGTTCTCGCGCGCCGCGGTGAACTTCGGGTCTCTGACAACGGGTTCGACACGTGGGGCGCGATCAGTGATTTTGAGGAGATACTCAACGAGTATCCTTCGAGCGACGCTGCGATTGGCGCGCAGGAGCAGCTTGATTATGCACGTGGCAAGGCAACCAGCCTGAGCTTCCTGCTTGAGAAGCCCGATAGCACGCGCGAAGACATGTTCAATGCTCATTTCGAGCTTGGCGAGCATGATGAAGCTATGGATTTGATGCTTAGCACCGGCCTGACACCGTCGAACGACCGGCTCGTGGCGATGTATCAGATCGGATATCTCTGCGAGGGTGAGGAACTGACGGGACCGTCCTACTCAGCCGTTGAGCCTGACGGAACCACCCGCACGCTTCAGTTCTGCGATTTTGGCAAATAGAGCTTTGCATCAAATTTGAGCAATTGAACGAGCCGAGTTTTAGGACGCATCGGAGTAAGTTGAAGCGGTTCCAGGGACCGCTGTATGACCTATCGCTCGCTCATCCCCCTTTTGCTCGGTGCTTTCGCGCTCGGCTTGATTGTTACGATTGGCGTCGTCAGCGGATCGCTGGCAGCGGATGCGTTGAGCCTTGGCAACGGCATGCCTCGCCTGATCGTTATCAGCTGCGGTGTCTTTTTCATGCTTTGGCTCGGAAAGCGGCCAATCGCGGGGCGCTATAGCTTGGAAGCTTCACAGGAGATTGCCGCGCCGGTTGAGACCGTATGGGATGCCGTCTACCCGCGGACCCGATACGAGTATTTCTCCACCACTATCGACGCTGTATCTGCTGTTTCAGGAGAGCCCGATACATACCGGTACAGCCTTTCTGCTATCGAAGAGGGTGGGTCGTTCACCGCGCGCGTCATCAAGTGCAATCGCTTCGAAGGCTTTGTCATGGAGGTGCTCGGTTCCGACATCAATGAAACATTCACTGCGAAATATGAGCGCGTCTTCTACACGTTTGAAGCGATGGAAGACGGTTTGACCTTGATGGGGATACGTGAGGAGATCCGTGATCTCTCACTGATCGGTCTGATCCTGTTGAAGGCGTCCAATCCTCCGCGCGATTGTCTGCTTCAGTTGAAAGCATATTGCGAAGGCAGCAGGGACCGCAGTTACGCGTCGTGGTTGATGCGCCCCTAATCCTGCCGATACCCCCTCTTTCCCTGATAGGCATGTCATGGTTTCTAGCTCCGTGAAAAGAATATCGGAGGAAACTATGCCTGCAGACACAGCTCCCGCCTGGCCGGTCATGTCCATCGCGGACGCAAATCATGTGCTCGCCCAACCGGGTTCGCCGCTTGCCCTTGAGGAAGCGGAGATCAATGGCGTGAAAATGAAGGTGTATTCGGAGGCACCGCCGACGATTCGCTTCATTTTCGAGAACATGACGATGGCGTTTGCAGACCGGGACTACCTCGTCTTTGAAGATGAGCGGGTCACCTTTGACGCGATGCGCCGCGCGGTTGAGAACTACGCGAAGGCTTTGCAGGAGACATATGGCGTCGAGAAGGGTGACCGGGTTGCCATGATCATGCGGAACTATCCGCAGTGGGCGGTTGCGTTTTTTGCGGCTCTTTCGATCGGTGCAATCGCCACGCCCATGAATTCATGGTGGACCGGCGAAGAGCTGGAGTACGGCCTAAAGGATTCTGGTGCGAAAGTCGCCGTCGTTGATGGCCAGATCTATGAACGCATCCGTGAGCATATGGGCAATCTGCCAGACCTTGAATCCGTTGTGATCGCTCGCAACAAAGAAGATTATGCCGACCCCCGCGTCAGCGACATGGAGTCGGTTATCGGTGATGCCAACTCCTGGGCGAGCCTTGACTCCATCGGGCTCCCGGCTGTCGATCTCGTTCCGGAAGACGACGCCACCATCATGTATACATCAGGGACGACCGGCCGCCCAAAGGGCGCGCTCGCGTCACATCGCGCGATCATATCGAACATCCTGAATTCCATGACGTGTCAGGCGCGCATGTTCCTGCGCCGTGGCGAGGCCCTGCCTGAGCCGGATCCGGATTCACAGAACGCGACGTTGCTCGCCGTTCCATTCTTCCACGCGACCGGGGCGTTCGCGATCCTGATCCCGAGCATGGTTCGCGGCGACAAGATTATATCAATGTACAAATGGAACGCGGACGAAGCACTGCCGATCATTGAAAACGAGAAGGTTACGGCGATTGGCGGCGTGCCGGCGATTGCATGGCAGGTGCTCGAACACCCTGATCGTGACAAGTACGATCTCTCATCAATCGCTGTGGTATCCTATGGCGGCGCGCCGTCCGCACCTGAGCTGGTGTCTACCATAAAGAAACGTTTCCCTGATGCCGCGCCCGGCAATGGCTGGGGTATGACCGAAACCTGCGCGACGGCGAGCCTGAACATCGGTGAGGACTATGTGAATCGTCCGGACAGCGCTGGCTCACCTCCCGGAGCGGTTGAACTCAAGATTGTTGGTCCAGACGGTCAGACTCTCCCATCCGGAGAGGTGGGTGAGCTTTGGTGCAAGGGCCCGATGAACTGCAAGCTCTACTGGAACCGTCCAGATGCTACGGCAGAAACCTTCCGCGATGGATGGGTTGTTACCGGTGACCTTGCCCGTCTTGATGAAGAGGGTTTTCTCTACCTCGTTGACCGCGCGAAGGACATGCTGATCCGCGGCGGTGAAAACGTTTATTGCATCGAGGTAGAAAGCGCACTCTTCGACCATCCGGCTGTAATGGACGCGGCTGTCGTTGGGATCCCTCACAAGATTCTTGGCGAGGAAGTTGGTGCTGTCGTTCAGTTGAAGCCCGGCAAGGAAGCGAGTGCGGATGAGTTACGCGCGCACGTCGCCAGTCAACTCGCCGCATTCAAGGTTCCCGTCGAAATCCAGTTCGAAGCAGAACCACTTCCACGCAACGCCAACGGGAAGATTCTCAAAACCGAACTGCGTGACCGGTTTACGCCAAGAGCATGACAACAGGTGATCGCGGGCCACAAAAGCCCGCCGCACTTGAGAAGCGTGACATGGAGACGGACGGGCGGCGCTTCTCGCCATCCACAGGGCGTAACAAGGATGCGGTTCGTGACGTCTTCTTGCGGCACATGCCTCAAACGGGACGGGTGCTGGAGATTGCGTCGGGCACCGGTGAGCATGGGGCCCACATCACAGATGCGGCTCCGCAGCTGGAATGGTTGTACTCCGATATAGACCCGCAGAGCCTTGCCAGCCAGTCTGCCTGGGCCGCACATGAGGGCCACGGTCGATTGTTGGGTCCATTCACGATTGACACCCGACTGCCAGACTGGGGAGACGCTGAAGCCCGTCGGCCGTTTGCCGGACTTGTCTGTATCAACATGATTCACATCGCGCCTTTCGAGGCGGCTGAAGGGCTGTTTGGTGGAGCCGAGCGAGTGCTGGACGAAACCGGTCGTCTATTTCTCTACGGCCCGTTTTCGCGTCGCGGAGAGATCGCCCCATCGAATGCCCGGTTTGATGTGGACCTTAAGCGCCGTGACCCGTCATGGGGCGTCCGCGATCTTGATCTGGAGATTGCACCGCTTGCCGAAACAGTCGGGCTGGCGCTGCAACATGTCGTCGAAATGCCGGCAAACAATCTCAGCGTCGTTTTTGGACGTAAGTCTGTATAATCCAAAAATCTAAATCCATCGCCGCCATCTAAACAGCGCGAGCAGCGCTAAACTCATTGCGACGATGCTGATGCACAGCACCGCGAAGGCGTTCCCCGAGTCGACGCCCGGCATTCCTCCGACATTTACTCCGAATAGGCCGGTGACGAAGCCGAGCGGCAGAAACACTGCAGAGATGATGGAGAGAAAGAACAGACGCTGGTTCATCACTTCGGCCCGTTTTTCCAATATCTGCTCTTGGAGAACAGTCGAACGCTCACGAATGGTATCGAGATCCTAGGCAAGGCGCATGACTCTGTCGGACGTCTCCCGGCAGGCGAAGCTGCTCGTTCTGACCAAGCAGATCGCTCCCTTCGCGAAGGAGCTGAGCGAGCGCCTCCCTTTGAGGGACAATGTGCCGTCGCAGGCTTAGAACGGCTCTGCGGAATTCCGCCAGAGCCGTTCTCGGCAGTTTCGCGTCAGCTTCCAGTAGTGATTCTTCGTATCCATCGACTCGATCGTCGAAATCAGCGACCACCGGCTCTATGCGCGCAACTAAGCCTTCGGCAACATCTGCCACAAGACGCCCTGTTGACGTCACGGGGCGTCCGGTCTCGATTTGTTGCCGAAGATCCTGGACTGCCTTGATCGGATAGGCACGTAGGGACAGCAGCCTGTTGGAACTTGCCCACATTCGGAGCGCGATCATGTCTTCCGGTTTGTCTGCTTCATTCAGGTTCACGCCGCGAAGATTGATGAGGTAGCCGTCCTTATGACGCGTGCTGCGAGGCCGTGTGTCTTCCTGAAGGAGGGCGGCAACGCGACCTTATCGAGTCCGCTCTTCTCCTGCAGCCATGCCTGCGTCGTTGGCGATCTCCGATCGAGATGCAGCCAGACACGGTCATTGCCGAGCCCGCTGGCGATGTCGGCCCAGTTCAGCTGATGACCGACGCCCTCCGTATCAAAGCGAAACCCGAAGACGAGCGGGGTGTCCGCCATATCAGGTCGCGACGACAGGTGGCAGACGGTCGATCCATGGCCGGGCTGATTCCAACTCATAACCAAGTTCCAGCAGGAGGCCATCATCGCCTTTGCGACCGGAGAACATCGCGCCAACGGGTAAGCCGCTTTCGGTCCATGACAATGGGACAGACACGCTGGCTGCGCCCGCTACATTCATGGGTGCCGTGTAGGCAGCAAAGCCGAGAACACTTTCCATGACGGTATCGAAGTCTCCCGCCGGGTCCTGTTCGCCGATGGGAACGGGGGGGCGCGCGAGCGTTGGCGTCAACAAGAGATCAAAGTCGTTGAACCAAGCGTCATATTCAGCACCAAATGCCTGAAGATATGCGATGATATCCGGCATTTCCTCCTGGCGCGCTGCAAACATCTGAGCGAGGCCGAGCGTCCAGGGTTCAAGAATTTCCGGGCTGATCGGCTTGCCCGAGAAGGCTGCTGCATCCTGAGCAAATTGAGCTGCACCGGCGGCCCAGTACATCAGGAATTGATCGACAAACTTGTCTCCATCAGTCGGTAGACTGTAGTCGATCACCTCGTGTCCGAGGTCTATGCAGAGCTGCGCAACGTCATCCATGGCAGAGCGGACTTCTGGGTCCAGCGTTGTATTGGATGCCGCAGGCTCTGGCGCGTAAGCGATTTTCAGTCGGCGGGAGACGGGCTCAGTGATCGCGCCGAGTCGCGGATAGCTGCCATCATTTGTCTCCGCAACGGAGAACAGGGCTGCGGAGTCTCTCACGGTCAGCGTAACCGCATGATTCACCGAGATATCGACGGCGGGCTTTCCTTCTGACCTGCTTCTCAAACGCCCAGCCGATGGTTTCAGACCGAACAGGCCGCAGCAGCTGGCGGGTATACGGATCGATCCGCCGCCATCGCTGGCATGCGCAAACGGCGTGGCACGAGCCGCCACAAGCGCGGCAGCACCGCCTGATGAGCCGCCAGGTATCCGCGACGTGTCCCAGGGGTTTCTTGTCGCGCCGGTCACGAGTGGCTCGGTTGACGAAATTAGCCCCATCTCGGGTGTTGTCGTTTTGCCGAGCGAGATGATTCCAGCTTCGCGCCAGGCGGCCGCGAAGGGGGAGTCCTCGATCGGGACGTAGCCCTCAAACGCCCGGCTACCCCACAGAGTGGGCTCATCTTTCCGGTTCAACAGGTCCTTGGTGAAGGAAGGCACTCCTGCAAAGGCACCGCCAAGCTCCGTTTCTGCGTCAGCTCGTGCACTGGCGAAGGTTTCATTCGCGATTGCATTGATTTGCGGATTGACCGCTTCAGTTCGGGCAATAGCGGCCTCGACGGCCTCAGCAGACGTCATTTCACCAGAGGCGATCAACTCAGCCATGCGAACGCCATCCACAAAGCCGGGCTTTGAAGGCGTTACAGAGCCCGTTGCTTCCAGCACCGATGCGGGCGCGCAGGCTGAGACAAAGGGCGCAAAGGCTGCGAAAGCACCTCCCGCCTTCAACATGGCCCGTCTTGATTGATTGCTCATCGTCCGCCTCCCGTTTTCTATTTTCGGCAGGTTGTCGCGGACCGATCTCAAGCGCAAGCGATGAAACCGGCCCGATAGGACGATTGAGTAAGGGGTGTGCTAGCGGAGGACCGAACAGGCGACTCGTCCGCCGGCCCCACCAATAGGCTGGCTCAGATGATCGTCACGGGCCTCATGAATGATAAGGGCAACACCATCGTCGTCGGCAAGCGACGCAATATCGGCCAGTGGCGTAAAGGTTTCCATACCTGCCGATCCATCGCCCGCCGCCCAGATGTTTGGCAGATCGCCAGCCTCGGGTCCGACGGGGTTCAGAAGGCCATGTCCGCCCTCAATCATCCCGAGGTGCCCGCCGGACCTTTTGAACTCACCAACATCGGAGCAGTCACCGACCTGATGTAGGTGCAGACCGTGCCAGCCAGGTGCCAGGCCGCCAGCCTCAACGGTAACCTCAATCAAAAGGCCGTGCGGCCCGCCTATGACGTTTACGCCGCCAATGGACTGCCCCTCAATGCCGATCAGGTCGCCCTGCATTGTCGGCATTGAAGGAAAAACACCGTCTACCGGACCGAGCTTTGGTGCGTTCTTGAGCGCTTCTGACACACTTGCGCCAGCTGGTCCGTCTTCCCACGGCATTTGCGCACAGGCGGAAAGGAGAAGGGCGAGGATCGCGGCGGCACGTATCATGGCAGACTCCGTTGATTCCGTCTCGATTATAGCGTCTGAACGCCGGATGGCATCGTCGCAGGAAGAAAAAAGAGATCGCGCTGACCGGCTTTTGGTGCACCTTGGCCATTTCGACAGCCGGGCGTCCGCACGCGCATCAATTAAGGCCGGTCTCGTCGCTGTAAATGGCGCGACGGTCGCAAAGCCCTCCCAAATGATCTCCGAGAATGACCGCATCAAGGCCACGCGCGCGCATCCCTATGTTTCTCGTGGCGGTCTTAAGCTGGCGCATGCGCTTGACGTGTTTGGTGTGCTGGTAGAAGGCCGCTTTTGCCTCGATGTCGGCTCATCGACCGGAGGATTCACGGATGTCCTGCTCCGAAGGGGGGTAGCGCATGTTCTGGCTGTCGATGTTGGAACAGATCAATTGCATGCCTCGCTTCGGGAGGACATGCGAGTGAGCAGCCTTGAAGGCGTGGATGCGCGCACCCTTTCTGCAGACCAGCTTTCAGAAGCTCCATCTCTCATTGTTTGCGATGCGAGCTTCATAGCGCTTGAAAAGTTGATGGAGCGCCCTTTGAGTCTTGCGGCACCGAATGGCGAAGCCATCCTTCTTTTCAAGCCGCAGTTTCAAGTCGGACGCACGAAAGTTGGCAAGGGCGGCATTGTAACGGACCAGGCGGCCGTGAACGAGGCAGAACAGCGCTTTGAAGACTGGTTGGTCGGGCAGGGCTGGACCATAAGAGACAGGACTGACAGCCCGATCAAAGGCGGCGATGGCAATGCCGAACGCCTCCTTCACACAGTAAAGTCGGACACCTAGTCGGCGGTCTCGGAGCCCCATTTGCGCATGGCGCGAAAGATCGGCCCCATTCTTCGACCCTTGTCTGTGAGGACGTATTCCGCTCGAGGTGGATGGTCATCGTAGAAGCGCCGTTCCACGACTCCGTGATCTTCCAGCATTTTCAGGCGGTTGGACAAGGTAGACGGACCAATGCCAATCAACGCTTCCTGTATATCCTGAAATCTTCGGGACTCATGATCGATCAGTTCACGCAGGATCTCCGTCGTCCATCGGGAGCCAAGAATCATGGCCGCGCGGGAGATTGGACACAGAGGCAGGTTCTTCTTTGCCATGATCACGTCTTAGTGCGTTGGATTGACAGAAGCTAGTAACTACGAAAACAATAGTGACTAGGGTAAACGGAGACTTCTCTTGACTGTCGAACTCACCATGCTTGCCGCTGTCGCTATGCTGACCTTCGTGCTTGTCGGTTTTCAGGGGGCTCTTGTTCCGATCAATCAGGGCTTCGGGTGGGGCCTTGGAGCGCGTGATGAGCCAAGAGATATCACGGCATTGCAAGGACGTGCGGCCCGAACAATCGCAAACCAAATCGAAGGTATTGCCGTGTTCGCCCCCTTGGTCCTCATTGCCCATCTTGCAGGTGTTTCAACCACTCTGACTGTTTGGGGTACCGCGATCTACTTCGGCGCGAGGCTCTCATTTGCCGTGCTTTATCTTGCTGGCGTGCCTGTTTTACGGTCAGCGGCATGGGGCGTCGGCGTTATTGGTCTAGGCCTGATCGGCTTTGAAATCCTTCGCGCGATCTTTGTTTAGCTGCTCGCTCTCAGAACCTTTTGAAAGGCATGGGAATGGCGGTTGCCGTTGCTGTGGCCACCAGTTTTCCGTCGACGTCATAGCAGGAGGCTTCGGAAAAGGCGGCAGACTTCCCAAGCTTGATGATCCGGGCCTCAACCCGCGCTTTGCCCGGCATCAGGCGACGTAGATAGCTGGTCTTCATTTCGAGGGTCGGGGCGGTCATCGTCACATTGGATGCAATGATGATGCAGGTCGAAATGGCCTCGTCGAGCATCGCGGTGATGAAGCCACCCTGGACAGCACCGGTTGGGTTAGAAAAGCTTTCGCTGACATCAAAATCCATGCTGACAGTCTTGGCATCCTGATCGACCGCAGCGAGGCGCATACCCAGCGTGTCAGAACAGGGCGGACGCTTTTTGGAATTCTGAAACCGGGCGAGCATATCTGCATCGGAGACCCGCGGCTTTTCGGTTTCCTTGGTCACTGTCTATTTGCGCCGGAACTGGTCGAGGCTGACGACCGTATTATCGCTCGCCGCTTCTGGGTGTGATTCGGCTGGCTTCGTCTTGTCTTCGAGCGCAGGGGTCAGGACGTCCGCATTCGCTGCTGTTTCTTCCTCTTTTTCGAATGAGAGACCGAAATTCACCGATGGGTCGACGAAACGCGTCAGCGCGGCGTACGGGATCGAGAGGTGTTGCGGCACGCCGGCAAACTTCAGAATCACTTCGAAATGACCCTCGTGCACCTCGAGATCCCAGTACTGATGCTGAATCACGATGGTCATGTCTTCAGGGAAGCGCTCAATCAGATGATCGGCGATAGCCACGCCAGGAGCCTTGGTTCTGAACGTGATGTAGAAATGATGGTCGCCTGGCAGCGCACCGGTCTTCAAGCCCTGTTTCAGGGCCTCTCGCACCACTCCCCGCATCGCGGCCTGAGAAAGCGCTTCGTATCCGATATAGTCTTTCATCTTGGCCCCTTCATGCGCAGGCAACCTAGGCGGCGTCAATCGCCGGTTCAACGCCCTTCGTTCGGAAAGCGAGAAGACGCGGAGGGACTCCCTCGTTTATAGTCCTGCACAATAGCAGCGATGACGAACGGAACCGACATGCATATGCCAGAAAAAGGCCGATCCTGGCCCGAAGTAAAAGCTGACCTCATTGGACGCGGAGGCAATGACGCGAAGTGGCGGGACGGCCGAACAGCCGTTTACGTCTTCAATGCCGGTGAAGACATCGCCGAAATCCAGAAGGAGGCTTATGCCGCCTACATGTCCGAGAATGGTCTAGGGCCGCTCGCGTTTCCGTCTCTTGCTCAGATGGAAAAAGACGTCATATCCATGGCGCTGGGACTGCTTCATGGCCCCAAAGGATCGACTGGCTCAATGACGAGTGGTGGGACGGACTCAATCACCATGGCCGTCAAAACTGCTCGGGACTATGCCCGCTCAAAGGGTCGCGCGACAGAGCGCGCAAATGTGGTCCTGCCGCAATCCGCGCACCTGGCTTTCGATAAGGCGTGCCACCTCATGGACATCGAGGTGCGCCGAATTCCGGTGAAGACAGATGGCAGCTACGAGGCGGATGCGATCGCCATGGGCGAGGCTTGCGACGCTGATACCGTAGTGATGGTTGGCTCCGCGCCGAACTTCCCACACGGGATCATTGATCCGATCAGCGCGCTTGGGAGTGTCGCGGAAGAGAAGGGCGT
This sequence comes from Hyphomonadaceae bacterium, assembly GCA_028285145.1. Lineage (GTDB taxonomy): Bacteria > Pseudomonadota > Alphaproteobacteria > Caulobacterales > Hyphomonadaceae > JANQQC01. The sequence goes on along the minus strand of JANQQC010000009.1, from coordinate 34,906 downwards.
CTGGTTGCACGTCGATGCCTGTGTTGGAGGTTACATTGCGCCGTTCGCTCGCATGAATGGTGTTCCCGTGCCTGATTTCGATTTCGAGGTTCCGGCCGTCCAGTCGATGAGTGCCGATCTGCATAAATTCGGATACGCCGCCAAAGGGGCGTCGACCGTGTTGTTTCGCACCGAAGAGCTCTACTCTCATATGCCGTTTGATCTCGCCTGTTGGTCCGGCGCGCCCATGAAAACGCCGACACTTGCTGGCACCCGTCCCGGCGGCGCAATTTCAGCTGCATGGGCCGTGATGAACTATCTCGGCGTTGAGGGATATCGCCGCTTGCAGGGAACGGTTTGCGAGACACGGCAACGTATTCAAGACGGCGTCGAAGCGCTTGGTTTTGAGGTCCTCGGCAATCCACTGCTGTCTCTGATCGCGTTTCGCCACCCCGATCACCACGCCTTCGCGATCTATGGTGAGATTTACCGTCGGGGCTGGTTCACATCCGTGACGAAGGAACCGCCCAGCCTGCATTTGATGCTGTCGCCCAAGCACGCGGAAGTGGTCGACGAGTACCTCGCCGATCTTGCCGAGTCCCTCAAAACGGTTGCGGAGGGCAAGGCAGGCGAGAAGGTCGAAGCGCGCTACAGCTGATGCAGCCTATCGAGCTGGCTGCCGGCAACAGCCGTCTTGGTCTCGCGCCATCGAAAGGTGGCGTGGTGACCCACTGGCGTATGGACGAGTGGGATGTGCTGCGCCCGGCATCGCCCGATTCAGATGCCCCTGTGGACAGCGCGGCCTTTCCGCTTGTCCCGTTCTCCGGCCGGATTTCTAAGGGGCGATTCCGGTTCGGGGGACGAGATGTTTCGCTCCGTGCGAATTTCCTGCCTGAACCGCACGCGATCCACGGGCAGGGATGGCAGTCGACCTGGCGTGTGTCTTCGGTCAGCCCGACCTCCGCAACGCTCTCGCTTACGTACGATGCGGGCGATTGGCCTTGGGCTTATGAAGCCACTCAGCTGTTCGAGTTGTACGATGATCATCTGAAAGTCACACTAAAGCTCCGAAATGAAAGCGACCGCGCAATGCCAGCCGGTCTCGGGTGGCATCCCTACTTTCGGCTGGATGATGCGGAGATTGAAGCCGACGTGGAGTCGATCTGGATCTCCGATGACGGCGGCATTCCTGATACGACGGAGGCGCTCGGACCGGGCACAGATATTCGCTCAGCGCGTCGAGTATCTGACTTGAGCCTTGATCATGCGTTCGCGCTGCAACAAACCGCAGTTCGTTTGAGCTGGCCGTTGAAGAGGCGGCGCATCCTGATGTTAGGCGACCCGCTTTTCCAGAATCTGATTGTCTACACACCACCCGGCGAGCCTTACTTCTGCGTCGAGCCGGTCAGTCATGCGCCGAATGCGGTAAATAGCTCAAAGCCGGCCGAGATCACCGGACTTCGCATCCTTCAGCCGGGCTATACCATCGAAGGCTCGATCGTCCTTCGCGTCGAAGCTTTATGAACGACGGCCCCTTTTGTGATCAAACGGCTTGCCTTTGGGCTTGGGCTTTTCAACAGGCCTGGCACCGGCAATCAGGGCCTTACGCTCGGCATCGGTGAGAGCGCGCCATTTTCCTTCCGGGAGTGAGCCGATCGATAGAGGTCCGATGCGGGTTCTGAGAAGATCAAGGACGTGCAGGTCGACCAGCTGACACATCCGCCGAATCTGGCGCTTCCGGCCTTCCACCAGATTAAAGCGCAGAACGCCGCCCTTCAGCGGAGTGATTTTGGCCGGTCTCAGCTTCCGACCGTCGAGTTCGAGACCATGGCGCAGCTTCTTGAGCTTGGCTTGTGTGATTTCGCCGCGCACTCGGACAAGGTATTCTTTGTCAAGCCGTGAGTCCGGCCCGATAACAGCCTTAGCAAGCACGCCATCTTCCGACAGCAACAAGAGCCCACGGCTATCCTGATCCAACCGGCCGAGAGGCGCGAGACTTGTCGTGGCCGTCGGCATTGAAGGCGTTTTCCCGAGGAGATTAGCTTTGGTGACAAGTCGCGCAGCTGGAACTTGGGATCCTTCCGGTTGCGCTGAGACGTAACCGACCGGTTTGTGGAGGACAGCCGTCACCTGGGCACCGAGATCGGCTGTTGCACTCTCGTTCAGTGCGACCGTCTCTCCCTTGCTGATTTTCTGTCCTGGCTCGGCAATCTGTTTGCCGTCGATCTGAATCTGCCCACGCGCGATCAGCCCCTCGGCTTCGCGCCGGGAGCACACACCTTCCTGTGCCAGCCATTTGTTAAGGCGGATCGATTCCGCGCCATTATAGGTTTTGGTCCAACTCATGCTCGCGCTTGTGCCATCCTATCGCGGATGGCGGAAGCGCAGATGTCACGACTTAGTCGAGTGGTGCATCGCTATAGAACGCGCTTCTCCAGCCACTGCGATCGAATGGTGCCCATTCGCCCTCGGCTTGTGCAAGCCGGTCAGCGATCGCGACCATCACCAGCGGATTTACGCCAAGACCGACATGGCTGGCAGGAACGACAATGTTCTCGGTTTCGCTGTGATGGTCGGCCGGGTGCTGAACCGAGCCACGCCACGCGACAACCCCATCCGTCTTGGTGAGAATTGAGGTCGTTGGAACGGGCGGTGCTTCGTGAAGTTTCGCGTAGCGCCCCTCGGCTTCGGGCTGCGTCTCGCTTCCGTTTATCGCTTCGAAGACGTGACGCGCGCTGGAATGATTGCGGTTGTTGGAAATGGGGCTGCCAAGAGACATGACCTGACGAACCTTGTCCGGATGAATCTTGGCCATTTCCCTCGCAAACACGCCGCCAAGGCTCCAGCCTACAATCGAGATCTTCTGCTGGGCCCGGTCGTGGATAGACTCCAGCAGCTCCATCATTTGACGCTCACGATGTTCGTCGAACTTCACGTTCTGTCCAAGACCCCATCCAAACGACTCGTATCCGAGATCATCGAGCAGGCGTCGCAATGGGCGAGTCGATCGATCGCTCGCCAGGAATCCCGGCAATACCAGAACAGGATGACCATCGCCCTTTGGAAGCGCGCGCATCGCTCGACGCAGAATGGCGAAGGACCCGAGCTCGAATACGGCCCGGCCTTCAGTCAAAGTCCAGAACAGGGATGGGGGTCTTGCGGCAGTAGCTGCAGTCATCGATCGTTCCTCCGAAGCGTTCTTAGCGACGCGATTCATGCAACTCTGCGCTGCAATTGTGTTAACCGCAAGCACGTTATGGATGTAGAACGCAGTGGGCTATTTGCCGGAAAGCCAAATTCTTTAATGAAATCAGGCTTTCACGCGCGCCGTTTTCCGCTTTGCCGGTGACTGGCGTTTGGATGTCGTTTTAGTGGCTCCTGTCTTTGATTTGGGAGCAGGTTTGCGTCGTGCAGGAGCGTTGACTGGTTGCTCTGCTGCTTCAACTTCCAAACCGGCGGCCGCCATCAACTCTTCATACGACTCCTGAAGGCACTGAGCATAGAATTCAGGATCTGGCATAGCCTCGCGACACGCCGTGAAACCTACCGTCGCCTCATCAACATAACTCTGGACGACATGGCCAAGCGCTACGCCATCCAGCAGGCACAGCAGCCCCCCCATGCTGACAAGTCTTGCGCCGGAAGAGTAGATCGGCACTGGTGGCCCCGGCACGTTGGTTACGACCGTATTGATCGGTGAACGCGTATAGTTGGCTAAGCCGAGCTGCGTATAGAGGCGGGCTCCGAGCGCCATGAACAAGGCGGGCGACACCTTGGAAGCTTCCGTCATTTGCCGCGCACCAAGCGCGTTCGTCATGGCCTTGGATTTCCGGGTCTCTTCATGAACGTATTGGAGTCGTTCGACTGGGTCAGAGATATGGCTGCCAAGTGGCGCGATCATCGCAGACACCTGATTGCCCATTGAGTTCTTCTCGTCTTCCGACCGCACGGAAATCGGAGCCATTGCCGTCATCGTCGTCGTTGGGAGATCGTTCTTTGCAGTCAGGTATTTGTTCAGCGCGCCCCCAATGATGGTCAGGAACACATCGTTGACCTTCGCTCCTTCCGAGAGGTCGCGAAGAGCCTTGATATTCTTGAGCGGGAAACTGCGCCCCTCCACTACACGGTGAGGTGATACTTTCACATTGAAGCGAGTCTTTGGCGCGCGGATCGCGGCCCCAAGGTCAAACTCCCCTTTGATCAGGCCGGTCGCTGCTCGAAAAACGCCGGGAGTGGCTCGAGCGGCGACACCTACCTGCCGGATGGGATTAAGCCAGGCGCGGGCGTAACCCTTTGCAAAGAGGCCGACAGGGTTTGGAATCCGGTCAGGCTTCCAGGTGTCCGGTGTGGGAGGCGGTGTTGTATCGGGCGTTAGCGTGTGAATGGCTTCCATCAGATCAATGCCAGACATGCCATCAATTGCAGCGTGGTGAACTTTGGTCACCATCGCAAATGAGCCTTTGGGAACGCCGGGAATGTTGTCGAGACCCTCGACAACAGTGAACTCCCAAGGCGGCCGGTTCAGGTCGAGTGGTCGCGAAAAGATGCGGGCCGCTTGAATGCATAGCTGCCGCCAGTCCCCCGGTTTTGGCAGTGCAACATGGCGGACGTGATACTCAAGATCGAAATCCGGGTCTTCGATCCAATACGGATAGTCGATATTCAGCGGGACCTTCACGAGGCGCTGACGCATCGTCTTTGAGAGATGCATGCGGTCTTCGAAGAATCTGAGAATGTCCTTGAACCGAACGAAACCGTTAGGGGCCGTTGAAGGGTCGTAAATCAGCAGAGAGCCAATATGCATCGGCGCATTACGCTGTTCGAACGCCACGAATGACGCGTCCATGCCTTGCAGCTGTTCCATTCCATCCTCCCAGTGCGGGCCCTGAAACTGGGCTCGTCATGTAGCTATGCAAGCAGTGTGCGCTTCTGAGACGGTCTTGACCAGCAGCGCTCCCGCTATACGCGAATTGGGAGGAAAGTCGCTCTACTCAGTTATGATGAAGTCGTCTGGAATAGCAATGAAGGATCTGGATGCTGCGATGGACAGATTTTGCTCCACCTCTTCCCCCGGACCGCCCTGTCGTCGTTCATAGGCCGCGACAAGGGACGTATAGGGAGAGACGTGCGCCCATCCGTGTTCCGCCGTGTTCTGAATGATTTCGAAGTGCAGGTGGAACGTCGTCGCTGACCCTCCAAAATCTTTCGACACGTAGCCTAGAACGTCACCGGCCTTTACTTCTTGATCGAGGGAAACCTTCAGCTCCCGCATATTCAGATGCATGTAGCGATAGATGCGGCCACCCGCGCGCAGGTTCACGGTGTAGCTGCCAATGTTTGAGATTATCCCGTCCTCGACCGCTACGACTTCATAAAGCGTGCGATCTTCTGGATCAGCCCTTCGCATCTCGTTGCACCCTTCAGGCGTTCCAACCCGAATGTCCTGGCCCTGGTGAATTCTACCAAGGGGACAGAAGGGTGAGTTGCGATTTGACGAGCGTTTCTCGCAAAAATTATCCTGCCATGGGTAGGCGAAGTTGCGCGGGTCGCATTCGTCTCCACCGCCGATGCCGCCGCCAAAGCGCCAGACCATTGATTGAGGATAGGAGGGAGCCGACTTGATCGGAAAGACCATGTCCGGGGAATGGATCGTCTGATCCGGAGACCCTGTGCCGGAACCGGCAATCAGACTGCCAGGCGTAACGTAGCTGAAGGTCGGCTCTGGCTCTGTTTGTGGTTCGGGCGAGGTGTCGACCGGTTGCTCGACGTTATCCACAGGCACTTCATCGGCGTTCTCAGCAGGCGTTTCATCAGCCGGCACTTCGGGTTGAGGCTCAAGCGTTTCTACTGGCTCCTCTTCGGAGGCGGGCTCATCCTCGTTAGGAACGGGTTCCGTGGGCGCTGGAGTTTCGGCCTCGGGGGCAGTTGAATCTTCTGCCGTTTCGCCGGGTTCTTCGGTTTCGTCCGGGTCAGGTTCGACCGGTGTTGCTGGTACTTCAACAGGATCCGCGGTTTGATTTTCTTCATCGGAACTGACCGGCTCCGGTGTTGGCTCACCTTCGCCATAGGGGTCAGTCACGGGCTCGGCTGGTGGGGGAGGTCCTGGTGCGCCAATGGGAACGTTTGCTGGCTCTTCGGGTGTCGTTGGGCGCTCGGGAGTGGGTCCACCGTCACCTGGGTACCGAACGGCGTCGCACCCCGCGAGCAGAAGCGCGCCTGAAAGCGCCGCGCCTAAAACGATACGCATGTTCACCGACCCCCGGAGATGATAAGGCCGCGGGCGACCTCGAAGGCTTCTTCTTCGGTGATGCAGTTCGACATACCGCCTACTGCACCATTGCACTCAAACGAGATCAGATAGTCCGCGCCGTAGCGTGACAGCGAAACCTGAGCTCCATCCATCATGTCGACGAAGTCGAAGTCTTCGTCGCGGATCACTGTGTCTTCCGGAGCGGCCGCGATCTCATTCGTTCCATGAACGACAATGTCGTAATTCAAGCCGGGATAGCGGGCGAAGTACCCGTCTTCCGTTTGACGGATGGTCGGACCGCTTCCCGACCTCTGGATTGAAACAATCCCGGTTGGCAGAAGAACAGGAACCGCGACCGGATCGCCGCCGGACTGTATCTGAAGCGTTTCTTCTTCTTCGCCTCCGATTGATCGCGCGGCTGCATTACGACGTGCGAGATCGGCGTTTGCCGCCTCCCAGTCGATGGTTGCTTTCGTTATCGTGCCGCTGGCGCGGCTGGTCGACTCCGTCTCAGCCGCTGCAATCTCTACTTCAGCTTCCTCAACCGCCGGAGGCTCAGGCGCGTCGGCTTCTCGTTCAAATGACGGTGTCTCGCCACACCCGGCAAGCAGTACGGCTAGCGTCCCGACTAAACATGCGTTCTTCATGCTATTCTCTCCCGTCTCCAGGTTGCGCGGTGAAATCCGGATCGCAGTAAGCGACGTTCGGAGCGCTGCGTAACTGCTTCATCAATTCGTCGACGGCAGCGCGAGTTGGCGCAGCACCCTCTCTGAAATTATACCTGAGCAGAGCCTCTCCAGAATATGTGGCACCGGTAAGTTCAAAACCTGACAGTCCGGGTTGAGTTGAGGCCCATCTGGCGAAAGCCTGCCGTGCGCTCGCCTCATCCTTTCGGAACTGTCGCAAAATGGCGTCGAGTTCAGGAGTATCGCGAAACTTCACGATGAAGTCGGCAAAACCGTTTTCGATCGATGCTTGCTTGAAAGCATCCCGGGAGGCCGGGCCTGGACCCGCCATCGGGGTCAGGCTTCTGTCCCTGACTTCCGGTGTGGCACCCCTAGCATAAGATGCGTCGTCAGTCTGCGCGGTCTCGCTCGGTCCATCCGAATTCATGAAAGCTACGGCGCATCCTGCTGCAATCAGGCTGCCAATAGCCACGCCGCCAATCACGATCTGACGTTTCTGGTCTTCAGGGGGCTGCTGGTCGTCCAAAGCGGCTCCTATTCGTCACCACTGATATTAGCGAGATTCAACAGTCCACCACCACAGGGCCGATTGCAAAGGCCGTCCGCACCTTCGATCGGGCTGCCTGGGTAGATTTCGCAAGAGCCAGAACACTGGGTTGGCGATCTTGGGTCCAGCGATCCCAGAAGGAGGTCTTCCAACTCGCCGGCAGTCTTTTCCGGGAACTTGGCCTTCAGAAGCGCTAAAGCCGCAGAGACGTGAGGAGCCGCCATGCTGGTTCCCTGCTCATAGGCGTAAAAACAGCCGGCCACGCTTTCGTTTGTAACGGGGTCGACACAGTTCGCAGCGCTTTTTGTAGACAGAACGCCATCGGGCCTCCCATCATTATCGTCATCGCGCGTCAGGTCTCCACCGGGCGCAAGAACGTCAACCTCAGCGCCATAGTTGGAGTAGGGTGTCATGTTCCCTCGCGCGTCGGATGCCGCCACCGAGATAACATTATTGCATCCGCCGGGCGCATAGAATTGTGTGGAGACGCGGTCGTTGCCAGCCGCGGAAACCACAAGCACGCCGCGCTCTGTCACTGAGTCGATTGCGTCCTGCATGGAGGCTGGGCAGAACTCGAAAAGACCGATCGACAGGTTGATGATATCCGCCGGATTGTCGTTCCAAACCTCATCGCCATTTTCATCAAAGGCAGGGATAAGCCCACCGGCCCAACGTATGCCATCGTTAATGTCTGACAGCCGTCCGCCACACCGCCCGAGCGCGCGAACCGGAACGATGGTCACATTCCATGCGCCGCCCGCGACGCCAGAACCATTGTTCGTTGCTGCCGCACCAACTGTGCCGGCCACATGGGTGCCGTGAAAGCTGTCAGACTGAAGCGGGTCTGACGGATCGCACAGATCGCCGGGATCATTGGCATCAGGGTCACGGCCATCGCCGTCATTGCCTGTACGAGGATCAGAAACCATGTCCCAGCCCGGGGCTACATTGGCCGAATTCGCGATGTCGGGGTGAGACATTTGCAGCCCCGTATCCACAACCGCCACCACAACCTCGCCAGACCCTTGGCTGGCCTGCCTCGACCAGAAGTCAGCAAACCCGGCACCGCCGGCGGACTGCCCGGCACCAGAGCCGTTCGACCGAAAGTGCCACTGAAGATCGTATAGCGGATCATTCGGTGATGCGATGCCGGTGACAATCGGGCCTTCTGGTCGCCGCGCGAACTGATGATCGAAAATGAAGTCTTTCTCGACATAGGCGAAGGCACCGCTCTGCCTGAGTTCAGCAACCACGCAATTGGTTGCCATAATGGGGTCGCTGCGGACGGTGTCAGGCGAGATATCCATCGGGCAGTCTTCGCCGGTGTTCCACGCCATTTGCGGTAAGGAGGGTATGGCGGCCGCCATGCGGGGCGCTGGTGGGCGCGCCATCCGGTCCGGGCCGTCTGTCAGGATACCCTGAGTCGGGTCGGCACCATCTTCACCGATCTGGATGACCATCTGCCCACTGGTCGAGAGTTCGACACTGCCGGAGAGACCATACTTCGACATTGTGTCCAGCATACGCGAACGAGCGTCTGTCTGAGACACGATGGACTTTGGCGTCGGTATGGCGCGCCGAGAGGCCTTGAGTGCTTCACGTCGCTCGGCAATCCTTTCTGCGCGTTGCTCCGGTTCAGATGCTTCTTCTGCAACAACGGACGACGACGCAGTTTCTCCTAGGAACTGATTGCTCTGTGGTTGGATTTCAATGCTCTCGAGGCTCTCAATGACCGGTGCCGTTCTCGCTGCCACTTCACTGTCCGACTCCGGGGCTTCGGGGTCGAGCTCGAGCACCGGTGGTTCCGCGATCATCGGTTCTGCCAGCGTGGGCACTGAAGTCTCTTCAATCTCGAGTTCCAGTGGTTTTGCAATTATGGAGCCGACCGCAAAACGGCTTGGCAGCACCTGACGTTCGTAGATCGTTTCGGCCATCACCGCGCCTGAAAACGCCCTGGCTTCCACTGGGACGGTTTCGATTGTTGGCCGATCAGGTGTCTGCGGATCGCCGTTCACCTGTTCGAGGGCCGCATCGGCAAGGTCTCGGGCCCTGTCGAGCCGCGCATCGGTCCGATCACAAGCGGCTAGCGCGCCGATGCTCGCGATCAGGCCACCAGCCATAAGCGTGCGAAGGTTTGGTCGAAGTATCCGCATTTTGCGAAATCCCTGTCTGGAGTGTCGGCCGCCCCGAACGGCTACCTTAACCATGTGTTATAGATATGACGAGCCTGCGTTTGGACTGTTCATTGTGGTTTGGGCCGTCTAGCGAAATTGGCCCTGTTGCATTAATTAACGCGCATGAGCGGACAACGCCTTCCCGAAGGATTTATCGACGAAATCAAGGCCCGGATTCGGCTCTCTGATTACATCGGCCGGAAGGTGAAGCTCAAAAAGCAGGGCAAGTCATGGGTCGGCCTGTCTCCGTTCTCCAACGAGAAATCGCCGAGCTTTTACGTCCATGACGAGGAAGGCTACTACAAGTGCTTCTCCACCCAGAACGGCGGAGACATAATTAAATACGTGCAGGAAACCGAGCGGCTCGAATTCATGGAGGCGCTCGAGAAGCTGGCCGACATGGCCGGTATGCAGATGCCTCAGGCAACGCCTGAAGCCAAAGAGGTGTACGACCGTCGCCAGCGCCTGCTGGGCGTAAGCGAGGCTGCGGCAAAGTTCTTTGAAGACCGCCTGCGTGCGTCAGAAGGAGCTGCTGCACGCGCCTATCTGGAAGGTCGGGGCTTGAACGCTCAGGCTTGGGGCCGATACAGGCTGGGCTACTCGCCGGATGATTGGCGCAAAACCATCGATCATCTCAAAGCCGAAGGCTTTAAGCTGGATGAGATCGTTGAAACGGGACTTGCCGTTGAAAAGGACGGAGGCGGCGACCCCTACGACAGGTTCCGTGGCCGGGTTATGTTTCCGATAGAAGACTCGCGCGGTGCAGTCATCGCTTTTGGGGGACGGGCGCTGGAGAAGGATGCCAAGCCCAAATACCTGAATTCATCGGACAGCCCGCTCTTCCACAAGTCGAATGTGCTATACCGCTATAAAGCGGCGCGGACAGCGATGGCTGAGCGAGCAAGCGCCGGTCTGATTGTTTGCGAAGGATACATGGACGTGATTGCCTTGTCCGAGGCCGGGTTCCCGAACGCGGTTGCGCCACTCGGAACAGCCCTCACGGAAGACCAGCTCAATCTGCTCTGGAGAGCCGGTGGGGAGCCGACCCTGTGCTTCGATGGTGATTCGGCTGGTCTGCGCGCAGCATACCGGTCCATTGACCGCGCGATGCCGTTCCTTTCGCCCGAGCGGTCACTGTTTTTTACACTTCTACCCGAGGGGCTCGATCCGGATGACTTGATCCGCGAGCGCGGGGCGGGGGCTATGGGTGCAGCGCTGGAGGCAGCGTCCCCCCTTGTGGAAGTGCTTTGGCGGCGAGAGAGAGATGCTGAACCCCTCGATACGCCCGAGCGAAAGGCGGGACTTGAGGCAAGGCTCGAAGCGGCTGCCAATGCGATCCGGCACCCTGGCGTCAAATCGGCATATGCCCAGTCGCTACGGCAAAAGGCACGGGATCACTTCTGGTCTCTGAGACGAGATCAACGATCTGCACCGTCAAGCGCTCGGGGTGCCCTGGATGGACCGAACCTCAAGGACGCTCCGCCGAAGATCAGTGGTCTTGGTTGTCTTGTGAGAGCGATTGATAATCCGTCTTTGGTCGACCTGGGCGGGGAGGAGCTTGCCGAAGCTGTTTTCCCTGATCCTGACGTGTGTTTGATCCGAGATGCTCTACTGGACCGTGCAGACTACGTCTCAGAGGTTGACCGAGCCGTTTTGTGCGCCCATTTGTCCAATGCAGGGAATACGCGCGCCGCTCAGTTGCTGCAAACCTACCCGCCAACGCCTCATCTGGACGCTGACAGTCCGGAGGCCCGGGAATGGCTAACCGCCCTTGAGCAACTTGCGGTAGTGAGTGATCCTGACACTGACGGCGAAGCTGTAAGTGGTGAGGTATTCAAGTCGCTGGACGACGCCAAGCGCAGGCGCCAGCGGGTTGCGGCGAGGCAAGCGCTTAAGGCGCGGATGAACGAGGCGGCGGAAAAGTCAGATCAATCCTGATCGACGGACCGGAAATTGCAGGCCGGCGCTTAAGGCGTACGGGCGTTGGAGACATTGAATGGCGACAGCCACCAAGAAAAAGACCGCAGGAAAAGCATCAGAGACCGAGACGAGCGACGGCCCAGTCCTCGACCTCTCTGACAAGTCGGTCAAGAAATTCATCAAGGATGCGAAGGCCAAGGGTTACGTCACGCATGACGAGCTCAACGAGGTGCTTCCGTCCGATCAGCTTTCTTCTGACCAAATCGAAGACACGCTCTCGGCGCTGTCTGAGATGGGTATCTCAGTTGTAGAGTCCGAGGAAGAAGCTGAACAGAAAAATGCCGTCGCCAAGACGGACTCGAAAGCAGTCACCAAAAAAGGCAACGCCCGCGGCTCTGACCGGACGGACGATCCGGTTCGCATGTATCTCCGTGAGATGGGTACAGTCGAGTTACTGTCCCGCGAGGGCGAAATTGCGATTGCAAAACGCATAGAAGCTGGCCGCGATGCGATGATCCGCGGGCTCTGCGAAAGCCCGCTGACATTCGAAGCCATGATGGTCTGGCGCGATGAGCTCATGAACGAGCGTATCTTGCTGCGTGACCTGATTGATCTCGAAGCGACTTACGGAGCCGAAAACCCGCCGCCCGAGCCCGAAGAGGAAGAAGACGAGGAAGAGGAAGACGGCGAAGAGTCCGATAAGGACGAGGATGACGACGACGATGAGGACGAAGGTGCCGCAATGTCGATGTCAGCCATGGAGGCCGAGCTTCGCGACGGCGTTCTGGACAAGCTCGACGAAATCGCCACGGCTTTCACCAAGTATCGCAAGCTTCAGGAAAAGCTCGTCAAGCGCCGCATGGATGGTAAGGACGCGCTGACACCGAAGGCTCAGACCGAATACGATGAGATGTCGACGACCATCGTCGAGAATCTCAAGACCATGCATATCAACAATGCGCGGATCGAAGCGCTTGTCGAGCAGCTCTACGCTATCAACAAGAAGCTGATGGGTCTTGAGGGCAAGCTCATGCGTCTCGCTGAAGCCCACGGTGTGCCGCGCAAGGAATTCCTCGACAATTATTTCGGTCGTGAACTTGATCCGAACTGGATCGAAGAAATCTCAGAACTCTCCAAGAAGTGGAAGAAGTTCGCAGACTCTGAAACCGCATCTGTAACGGCGCTGCGCGACGAGATCTCGGCCGTATCGCAGGAAATCGGCGTTCCGATTGATGACTATCGCCGTATCGTTCAAACGGTTCAAAAGGGCGAGCGTGAAGCGCGGATCGCGAAGAAGGAGATGGTGGAAGCCAATCTTCGCCTCGTGATTTCAATCGCCAAAAAGTACACAAATCGCGGCCTGCAATTCCTGGACCTCATTCAGGAAGGCAACATTGGCCTCATGAAAGCGGTCGATAAGTTCGAGTATCGCCGTGGCTACAAATTCTCCACCTATGCGACGTGGTGGATTCGTCAGGCGATTACCCGGTCGATTGCAGACCAGGCCCGAACTATCCGGATCCCGGTGCATATGATTGAGACGATCAACAAGATCGTTCGGACACAGCGCCAGATGCTCCACGAGATTGGTCGCGAGCCAACACCAGAAGAACTGGCCGAAAAGCTCGGCTTGCCGCTGGAGAAAATCCGCAAGGTTCTCAAGATTGCGAAAGAGCCGATCTCTCTCGAAACGCCAATTGGTGACGATGAAGACTCAAACCTGGGTGACTTCATCGAAGACAAGATGGCTTTGCTGCCCGTCGATGCTGCAATTCAGTCAAACCTGCGCGAAACCACGACGCGTGTTCTGTCTTCTTTGACACCGCGTGAAGAGCGGGTTCTTCGCATGCGTTTTGGCATCGGCATGAACACAGATCACACGCTTGAAGAAGTCGGCCAGCAGTTCTCGGTTACACGCGAACGGATCCGGCAGATCGAAGCAAAAGCCCTGCGGAAACTGAAGCATCCAAGTCGTTCCAGAAAGCTTCGCAGCTTCCTCGACACCTAAGACCGTTGCATCGGTGATGGATTAACGGTTCACTCCGCGGGCGAAAGTTCGCGGAGAAGCCGCCATGCCCCTGCACCGTGCTATAATTCTAGTCCTTGTTTTTGGTGCGGCAGCGGCGTGCGATGCCGTCCGCATTCCAGGGGCGGACGAGCCTGAGGCTTCGGAAGAAGCCGCAATCGTAGAAGAAAACGGACCCCTAGAAGAGATACCACTGCCATCCGCACGGACAGTGACGCCTGACGCACGTGCCAACTCACCGGGACCTACTCCGCGAACGGTGCCGGCGCTGCCTGCGCCGTCTGCTCGCACGGTCACGCGGAGAGAAGCGATAAATTCGACGAGCCTTGCTGATTGTCTTGATGCGGGCGGCGACGATTTCACGTGTGTGGAAATCGCTTACGGCACCAACCGAACGCCCGCATTGGGAGGTGGCGAAGAAGAGGCCGTGTACGGCCGCGAGTTCAGCGGCACGCCAGACTGCATTGGTGAACTGGACCGAACGGCAGACGGTGTCTGTCATCTCGGCGTTGCCGTTGTGACGATCAATGCACCAGATAAGCGACGCCGCAATGTTGGGACACCCTTCAAATCATTCGATCGGGTTGGTCGCGTTCCAACGGCACGCGATCGCCGCGACAAGATGACAATCTGGCGGGTGGGGCGCTTTGAAGACGATCCTCGGGCTGAGATGATTGATTACGCGCAGGGCATTATCGCGGGTCTCAACCCTGAAGACAGGCACGCGCTCGTTTTCATCCACGGGTTCAATGTTCCGTTTGAGGGATCCCTCTATCGCGCTGCGCAACTCAAGTTTGATCTCGATTTTGCTGGACCGGTTTTCACCTTTTCCTGGCCGTCCGATGGAGACCCTCAGCGATACCTCGCTGATCAGGACGATGCCGATGTCAGTGTCGGCGCGCTGGCCCGTTACATTCGGTTGGTTCGAAATGCCGTGGGCCCGGACACGAAGCTCCATGTGGTGGCCCATTCGATGGGGTCGCGCGTCACTGCGCAGGCCTTGGCACGCCTCGAATGGGAAGCGGGTATCCACGGCGACGTGGGCGCATTCGAGAACACCATTCTTGCGGGAGGGGATATCGATCGCGTCTACTTCGGCCAGTTGTTGCGCGCTGCGAATGATGTTCCCGGGGACGTGACGATTTACACGAGCGATAGCGACAAGGCGGTCGAGTGTTCACAAGCGATCCGCGATCTCTTTGCATTCCGCTCGCGTCGGGAAGATCCAAAGGCGCGCCTTGGCCTTCACTCGGCGGAATCCGGCCGGGCTGTGTCTGATGACTTCGATACCGTTGATATCTCCGCTTTTGGCAGCAAGCTCGGCTTTCGCTGCACGAACAGCGATCACGCCGACTATGCTCAGGAACCGGAAGTTTTCTGGGACTTGTCGTGTGTCCTTGCCGGAGAGCCGCCTTCGAGCAGCCGCCGCCAAAATCTGTTGCGAGGGCCCATCTTCGATACGGTTTCGGATGGCGACTACTGGCGTCTTGTGAAGGGGGCGGTGCCTCAGGCGCGCACCTGCCGTATCACGGGCGAAGGGATTTCAGAGTAAGACCAGTTGTACTCTAACGCTCCAGCGCTTGGACGTTGAGAGGATGGATAATCTCCATCTTTCCTTGGAAGACGTATCCTCGAGCTTCAACCCGGCTGCCATCCGGAAGGCCGCATATGTCGACGGCAGAAGATGCAATCTCAAGCTTCAGCCAGCTATTGAGGAACGGGCGGATACATGAAGCTTCATCTGCGTCGGCCGAAGCACCAAGCAGCCCGATGACGATTTGAAACCGCATAAAGTCGTCTGGTAGCTTATCAGCAGCCGGAATTTCGTAAGCGGTCTTCACCCACAAACCAGCGCCATTGGTCCGCGCCTCGGCCTCGGCAAGCAGTAATGGTTCCGAACCTGCTGCTGTGTCCGGATAAACGCGGAGCCGCGCGCCCCCGCGGCGGAGCATTTCTTCATTCAGCCACAGCGAGGGACCGAGTGCGTCGTCCGTGAAGACGTGAGCCAGTGCGCGGTCGTACCGATCTCTGGTCAGGCCCGCGTAACGCAGCTCGACTTGGCGGCCGAGCGCCATGTCTTCCAGCAGACGCGATGACTCTTCTGCGTAGACATCACCAGGCCGGTTACGACGTTCAGGAGCAGGGGCTTCAATGCCGATAAGCCGTACGCTTTGTCCCGTATCCAGAACGAGCGCGTCACCATCGATAACCCGAACCACTCGGCCTTTCTCGCCTTGTTGGAATGCGGCCGCCGGATCAGGCGATCCGCAACCAACGATCAACAATACGCCGAGTGCCGCTAGCTTCAATCTCATCTTCAATTGAGTTATGCACCCCGCCAGCGGTCCCGTAGCTCAGCAGGATAGAGCAACAGATTCCTAATCTGTAGGTCGTGAGTTCGAATCTCGCCGGGATCGCCATATTCGCGATGGTTTATAGTCCCAGGCTCGCCAGCACGGTTTCGGTGTCTGCCCCATGCCTTGGAGGGTCCAGTCTTACATTTGGCGGCGTCTCAGAGAAGTGAACCGGATGCTTCATTCTGCGATACCCGCCAGCTTCCGGATGTTCGGCACTTTCGAAGAATCCAACCGCGTTCAGATGCGGATCGGCCAGGACGTCAGCCATTGTATTGTAGCGCATGGCTGGAATGTTCGCCTCAGCCAACAGGCGGAGCCATTCATCGGTTGTTTTCTGGGCTGCCACTTGACCAATGATCGCGTACAACTCGCCCACATTTTCTGTGCGTGACTTATAATCCGCAAAACGAGGGTCTTCGAACACTCCAGGACGGCCACCCATTTGGAAGAACTCCGCCCATTGATCGTCCGAGTAGGGCACCAGGCCGATATAGCCATCTTTCGTCTTGTATGGCTTTCGGTTCGTGTTGATGGAGCGCGTGTAGGCCATCTTGCCATTGCCGGGCAGGAAGGTCTCTCCGTAGAGGTTCTCCACCATGTTGAAGAAGGTGAAGCTCTCTAGCATTGGGACCTGAACGAACTGACCTTTGCCGCTGCGTTCGCGATAGAAGAGTGCGGCAAGCGTTGCGTAGACCGCAAAGAGACCGGCTGTCTTGTCCGCAACCAGCGACGGTGCGTACTCCGGGTCGCCGCCCGACCGCATCGCGTTTAGCGATGCGAAGCCGGAGGCCCCCTGGATAAGGTCGTCATAGGCTTGGAGGCTGGAGTATGGTCCACCCTCACCAAAGCCGGCGCAATGGATATAAACGATATCTGGGTTCAGCGCCTTGACGGCGTCGTAGTCAAAGCCGAGCCGCGACATGCCTGCCATTCGGACATTGTGGAAAAAGACATCTGCGTCTTTCAGCAGGGTACTTAGCGCTGCCTTCCCGTTCTCCGACTTCGCATCGAGCGCGACAGAAGACTTGTTGCGGTTGAGGTTTGTGTAGATCGGGCCGAGATCGCCGGTCGGTGATGCGCCCGCATACCTCATAATGTCGCCGCGGCCTTCAGGTTCGATCTTGATAACCTCCGCGCCGAGGTCGGCCATGATAAGAGTCGCAAACGGCCCAAGCACGACCGATGACATGTCGATGATTTTGACACCGGCCAGAGGTCCTGTGGCTGCCTTGTCGGTCATGATGTGAACTCCCTTATGGTGATCGCACCGTTACCAATCCCGCTGAATGATCAAGCCCTGCCGTTAGGCCACTATTGGTATTTCATGTGGCAATCACTAATCTGGCCTTCTACCAGTGAGCGAGTGCGTGCCTATGGACCTGCCATTTGACCAGGCTGCTTTAAAACGAGCCATACCAGAGCGCTGCTTCGAGCCAAGTACGTTGCGGTCGCTGCTTTATCCAGTGTTCGATGTTACCGTGATCGCGCTCTGCTATCTGGCGCTCTCACGGACAAATCAGTGGTATTTTGAGGTACCGTTGATCTTTCTGATTGGAACCATGTGCTGGTCGCTCTTTGTGATCGGCCATGAGGCGGGACACGGGGCGTTCTCCAAGTCCCGGACCGTCAACACCATCGTTGGAATTCTGACACATGCACCGCTGCTGGTGCCGTATAGGGGATGGCAACGCAGCCATGCCACGCATCACATGAAGACAGGTCACCTGCAGGAAGAAGAGGTGTTTCGGGCGTGCAGGGCTGAGCAGGACTGGTTGACCCGGAAGATGCTTTTCCGGTCCGGCATCTTCCTCGTAATCGGCTGGCCGATGTATCTTCTCGGCTTTCGCAACATAACAACCTATGACCCGGTTCATGGCAGCCATTTTTTGCCGGTAAGCGATCTCTATTCCAAGCATGTCCATGTCTCCTGGATCCTCAGCGTTGTTGCCGTCATTGGCTTTCTGGCGGTGTACGTCGCTCTTGGCGTAACGTTTGGCTGGACGTTCGCGCTCAAATACGTCATCGCGCCGTACTTCATTTTCGCGATGTGGCTAACCTTCGTAACCTACATGCAGCATGTGGCTCCGGAAGTGCCCGTCTACGACACGGAAGACTGGTCTTACCTGAAAGGTGCGCTCGCCACGGTCGACCGTAACTATGGACCTTTCAACTGGCTGACCCATCACATCGGCAATCAGCATGTGATCCATCATATCTTCCCGACCATACCGCATTACCGGGCAGAGGAAGCAATGGCGGCTATTGAGCCGATCCTGGGCCCGCTGAGGATCAAATCGGATCGGTTCGTGCTCGCAGACTTCGTTCGGACTCTGATAGGCTGCCACTATGTGGTCCGCGGAGAGGGGCGGGAAATCTGGAAGTCGGCGTATCCCTTCGCGAGAAACTATGGCGGTCGCCAGCCGGTCGCGTCTCAAGCCGCCGAGTGAGGTGGAACAGGTAGATTGAGCGCAAGTCTCGCGGCTTCAATGTGTTCAAGTTTCTCTTCGAAGGCTGACCAGTCATCATCATCAGCGATGGGAGCCCACAGCGCCTCAATCTCATCGATTAACAGCGTCACTGGCTTGTCGGCGGTGAAGTAGCTAGCTCGAAGCTTCTCCGGGTCTGCTGGTGTTCGCTCTGACAGCTGTCGGCGGACCGCTTCGAACCCTTTTTCCTGGTAGCGATTGCTGGCAGGGCCTTCAGCGGCCCTGTTGGCGCTTGCTTCTCCCCCGAACCAGTCGAAAAAGGTCTGGGCCCATGACGCTCCGCTTTCGGTAAGCCAACCATACAGTGCTTGAAGCAACTCAAGATCGTCCTGCAGCGACGGCCCATCTTCCAGCCCAAGGAGTGCAAGTGTATGGCGCGAGAAGCTCGCCTGATAGGCAGGTTCGTAGGCTCCTAGTGCGCTTGCTAGCTGTTCCTCATCGGCAATTAGGGTAAGGGACGATGCAAGTTGCTGCAGCGCCCAGATCCCCTGAGTTGGCTGCCGTCCAAATCGGTACAATCCCTGTTGATCGAAGTAGGCCGCAACGAAGTTCGGATCCGAGTAGGGCAGAAACCGATAGGGGCCGAAGTCGAAGGTCTCGCCGGTGATGTTGAAATTATCCGTGTTCATGACGCCGTGCACGAACCCGGCCGCCATCCACTGACCGATCATCTTGGCGACGTCGCGCGTCACCAACTCAAGAAAGCCAACCGTCTGCCTGCCAAGTTCCGGGTCTTCCGCGGTCGGATGGTAATGCCGCGTGCAATGCTCCACGAGTTTTGCAATTGCCTGCTTGTCTTCCAGATACGCCACCCGCTGAAACGTACCGATCCGGATGTGCGTCTCCGACACGCGCACCATCACGGCAGAACGCGTAGGCGATGGTTCATCGCTTCGGGCCAGTTGCTCCCCCGTCTCTACAAGACTCAGTATCTTGGATGTCTTCACACCAAGCGCTTCAAGATAGGCGGCGGCGAGAACCTCGCGTACGCCGCCCTTGAGCGTCAAACGGCCATCTCCACTTCGCGACCATGGTGTCTGACCCGATCCTTTCGTTCCAAGATCATACCAGTGACCTGCCTTGTCCTGCTTTTGTGCGAAGAGGAAACCGCGGCCATCTCCCAAGTCCGGGTTGTACACGCCAAACTGGTGACCGTGATATCGAAGGGCAAGCGGCGCGGCCAAATTGTCAGGTAACGGCTCGAATCGACCTAGATGACGAATCCATTCCTCCGTGCTCAGATCACCCAAATCGAGCTTTCCAGCCGAACGTGTGTTGCGGTAGCGCAACAATGCCGCTGGGAAATTGGCAGGTTCTACCGCATCTGCGAAGAGGTCGGCGATCTCGAGAATTGGAACAGAAATACCAACAGTCATGAAAGATTTCCCGAAAACACTAGAGATGATGGTGCCGTTTCTGGATCACAAGATAGCAGCAAGCGCAAAAGCTGAAGGATACCGTAGTTGACGTATCTATAGGGTACACCTGCCGATTGTAGAATTGCTGCGGCGCAACACAAAGAAGCGCTTTGCAATACTGATCGGTTCGATAGTGTTCACCTGCTGACAAAGCATAGCCCGCCATAAGTGCGGGTTTTCGTTCACCGGGAGGAATAATGTATGAGTATTGGGAAACACATTGCGTTGGGCGTGTCCGCCACGGCGTTGTTGGCCGCAGGTGCGGTTGCGCAGGACGCTGACGACGCAAGGACTCTGGATACAGTTACAGTTACGGGCTCGTTCATCGCGGGCACACCAGAAGACGCGGCGCTGCCAGTCGACGTCATTTCGGCAACAGACCTTGAACTGCAAGGTTCGCCGCAACTTACAGACCTGATCCGGAACCTTGGTGTGTCTTCCGGTGCAGATGGTCAGACAAACCAGTTCACCTCAAACGGTCTGGAAGGTACCGCGAACGTCAATCTTCGTGGTCTTGGTGCCGGTCGGACACTCGTTCTCATTAATGGCACACGTCAGACTTTCTCGCCTCGCGCAATTGGCGAGCAGGCCCAGCTCTTCGTCGACACAAATATGATTCCATCCGCTGCGATCCAGCGTGTTGAGATCCTCAAAGACGGTGCCGCCGCGGTCTACGGTTCTGATGCCATTGCAGGTGTTGTGAACTTCATCACAAATGATAGCCTTGATGGCTTTACCGCTAGCGCGGATTTCGAACACATCGATGGGTCCGACGGCAATTACAACTTGTCAGCTGCCTATGGATGGCAGTTCGACGGCGGGAGCTGGGTGACCAGTGTTGGCTACAACACACGTTCAGAGCTTTCCACGACGGAGCGCGACTGGGCGGTACTGCCATTTGCAGATAACCCACAGGGCGGTTACTCGACGATCGGTAATCCGGGTTCTTTTGTTGCGACACCGAATATCGGTCCCGGTGTT
The DNA here is from genome assembly GCA_028285145.1 of Hyphomonadaceae bacterium. Classification (GTDB taxonomy): domain Bacteria; phylum Pseudomonadota; class Alphaproteobacteria; order Caulobacterales; family Hyphomonadaceae; genus JANQQC01. The sequence continues at coordinate 14,082 of JANQQC010000009.1, read as the reverse complement.
GCGGCGGCAGGCACACCGCTTGCTTTTGCGAATTCCGACGATCAGTGTGAAACGCTCGGAGGAACAGAAGGTGGGGTGCTCTGTCGCTTCAACTTCACACAATTCGACAACTTGATCGAAGAAGAAGAGCGGGTTCAAATCTTCTCCGAACTTAATCTCGATCTGGGTGGTGTCGATTTCCACGCCGAAGCGTTGTTTGGAAATACCGAAGTGCCCGAGTGGAAGACATCGCCGTCTTATCCGCCGCAGGCTTTGTTTGGACAGGTCGTACTGCCGGACCATCCAGGCCTTGTTCAGTACATTGCGGACAATCCCGCATGGGCTGCTGCAACCTACACCGATTTCTCGCCACTCCTTATGGGAGGTGATCCAATTCCAAGCGGACTCGATTCCGCAACCACGCCGCTGGTGTTCTTCGGGAGAACCTTCGGCAATGGGGGCTTCCCCGGCACGGGCGGCGCACAGGAAGGTAAGCGCGATTCACAAACGCTTCGTTTTGCAGGCGATTTTTCCGGTCAGTTTGATGGCGGAACGAACTGGGAGATCGGGGCGGCTTACTCTCGCGCCACGTCTAAGGTTATCACAAACGACACGGGCGTTGATGCACTCTCTAGAGCGCTCGTCGGGCTCGGTGGTTTTGATTGCGCCACGGTTACGCCGGGTGAAAACGGATGCTTGTACTACAATCCATTCTCAAATGCGGTGGCTTCAAACGCGATTACGGGCGCTACCAATCCGCAGTTTGATCCTTCTCTCGCCAACTCCGAGGAACTTGCCGATTATCTAACGTCTGCGACTGGATCCACTAACGAGAGTTCGTTGCTGGTTCTTGATGTCGTCTTCAACGGTGAACTTGGTTGGGAGTTGCCCGGCGGTTCAGTCGGTTGGGCGGCAGGCGGTCAGCTTCGTCACGAAGAGTTTTCGGTCGACCCTGTCGACACCTCTGATTTGTCTCTGTTCCCATGTACTGATCCAAGCGTTTCAGAAGTGGGAGCCAGCGGTCTTTGCCCAGACGGTTCCCAATCAACTGGACTTTTCGCGTTCTTGGCTGGTGCTGCTCCGTACAGCAACAACCAGAACATTTTCGGCGGCTTTGTAGAGTTCCAGCTTCCAGTCTCGGATACGGTGGATGTTCAACTTGCTGGTCGGTACGAGAAGTATCCAGGCGATATCGGGCAGACCTTTGATCCGAAGGTTGCGGTGAAGTGGCAGGCAACTGACTCGTTTGCTTTCCGTGGCTCTGCGCAAACCTCGTTCAAGGGCCCAACGCTGAACCAGTTGAACCCCGGTTCAACGACGACTTTGCAGTTCATTGCTCCAACCGGTGCCTTCAAAGCTGTAGACCAGGCCGGCGATCCAGCCCTTGAGCCCGAAAGCGCCACGAGCTTCAACATCGGTGCGATCTTCTCGCAGGGTGGCTTCAACGCATCGCTCGACTATTACAACTTTGATTTTGAAGACACGATCATCGTTGAAAGTCAGGATGATATTGTTGCGGCAGTTCTCGCGGCACTCGCTGATCCGAGCTTGGATCAGGGCATTGTCGGGCGAGTTACGTTTGACGGTGGCAACCAGTCAGCGGCAACGATCTCCCGAATTCGCGCAAACATCGTGAACGGTCCAGACGTTAAAACATCTGGTATCGATCTGCGGGCTGACTACACCTTCGATGATCTCTTCGGAGCTGAAGTCTCCTTCGGTGGCGAGGCAACTTACATCCTTGAATACGATGTTGGTTCCTATGACGTGGAAGGTACAACGTTCGCTGGTTTCGATGCTCTCGGTCAGTTGAACAGGGACAACTTTGCGCGTCCAGTTCCGGAGCTGAAAGCGAACTTCTTCGCGAACTACGCTCGAGGAATTCACAACGTACGTGCAGATGTGCGTTACATCTCCGAATATGACGACCTTCGCGACTCGGTGTTCTTCGCCGCTGACGGCACGCCGCTGGCGAACCAGAATGGTCGGACGATCGACAGCTTCGTGTCGCTGGATCTGACTTACAACATCGATCTCACCGATACGTACGGTTTCCGGGCCTTTGTGTCGGGTCAGAACATCACGGATGAAGATCCACCATTTGCACGGCTGGATCTGAACTACGACCCATACACGCACCCAGCATTTGGTCGCGTGATTAAGGTTGGTGCAACCGTGGAGTTTGGCGGAAGCTAAGGCTTCAGTTCAAATAAAATATGAGCAGGGCGGTCCTTCGGGGCCGCCCTCTTTTCTTCCGTATGTTGTGCAACGCAGCACAAGAACTTCTTTGCAATGCTCATCTCTTCGCTAGTCTTCGAGGGCTGACAAAGCACCGACCGGCAAAAGATCGGAGGGCTGAACAGCTGGAGGAAGAACATGAATATCGTGAAATACCTGGCGCTTGGCGTATCTGCCACAGCGTTACTAACGGCCGCTGCGGCTGCACAAGACGACGAGTCTCGAACACTAGATCGAATCACGGTCACCGGATCCTACATCGCGGGTACACCCGAAGATGCTGCCTTGCCTGTTGATATCGTCGGGCGGACCGAGCTTGACGAAATCGGCGCGCCGACAATCAACGAGATCCTGCGAAACCTGCCGGCGACGCAAGGCCTGATTGGCGAAACCAACCAGTTTGATACACGCGGTGGGCAAGGAAATGAGGGGGCCTCGACGATCAACCTGCGAGGGATTGGCTCTACCCGAACGTTGGTTCTGTTGAACGGTTCGCGGCATGTTGCGTCGGACGCGATCGGTACCGATGTTAGCTTCTTGCCAATCAGCGCTGTTCAACGCGTTGAAGTTCTTAAGGATGGTGCTGCTGCGCTTTACGGGTCCGACGCTATTGGTGGCGTGGTCAACTTTATTACGCGCGACGATTTTGAGGGCATAGAACTACGCGCATCCCATCAGTTCATTCAGGACAGTGACGGCGACAGCGAGTTCGGCGCGATCTGGGGCCAGAACTTCGGCAAGCTGCAGGTCATGGCCGCGGCCGAGTACAGCACGCGCGGAGAGCTCAACATTAAGGATCGCGATTGGGCAATCCGGGACTTCGCCGACAATCCACAAGGCGGTATTTCGTCTATTGGCAATCCGGGATCGTTCGTCGATCTCACGCCGGATGTCGCCAATGGCGGTGGACTCTTTAATGCCGATCCGAACTGTCTTGCCCTTGGGGGTCAGGGGCCAATCCCCGGCAACGGTACGCGCTGCGGCTTCCAGTTCACCTTCTTCGATAACCTGGTTGAAAAAACAGAGTCGGTGAAACTTTTCACGTCGGCGTCTTATGAACTCGGAGAGCAGAACCTTCGTCTCGAGGCTGCTTATGCTGAAGTGGACATCCCTGAGTGGAAAACATCCCCGGCATATCCGCCTCAGACTCTCCTCGGGCCTGACCGTGCGATTCTGCCCAATCATCCTGGGCGTATTGCGTTCATGGCCGCGAACCCGGATTTCGCGGCGCGCTTCGATCCGACTGAAGTGCTCCTGTTCTGGGGACGGTACACCGGCGTGGCCGGTGTCAGAGGTGGTCAGCCTGAAGACGCGCAACGCCTTACAAATCAGTATCGCGCTAGCATTGGTATGGATGGGCCGCTTTTCGACGGTGCCGTGAACTATGACTTCAATGTCGCGTGGTCCGTTCGCAATCGAAAAAACGAGGGACAGGATATGTCCGTGGAACGGTCGGCTTTCGCCCTTCGCGGCCTAGGTGGTCCGGGCTGTGACCCGGCGACCGGGACGCCGGGGGTTGGACCGTGTGAGTACTACAATCCATTCTCGAACGCGATTGAGCGATCAGCTGTCACCGGTGCCGCCAATCCGGGCTTCGATCCAAGTGTTGCCAATTCACCCGAGCTTCTGGATTGGCTGATCGAAGAGTTCTACTCCAAAACCAAGAATGAACTGCTTGTGGCCGACCTGGTATTCAGCGGCGATACGATATGGACGCTCGGAGGGGGGCAGGTCGGTTATGCTGTCGGCGCGCAGGCCCGCCAGGAGATTTTCGACTTCTCCGTGCCAGACCTTGTAAACCTGAGCATTTTCCCATGCCCCTTCAACAATCCGGCTTCGATCACGCAAGGGTTCACGGCATCGCTCGATTGTGCCGGGGCTGAAACGGGTCAGTTCGCTTTCCTGTCTGGTTCGTTCCCCAGCCGGTTCGAGCGAACCATCTATGGCTTCTTTGGTGAGTTGGCCCTACCGGTCAGTGACCGGCTGGATGTCCAACTGGCCGCGCGATTTGAAGACTATGGCGAGGAGAACGGAGGATCGACCTTCGACCCGAAAATCGCTGCGAAGTTTCAGGCGACGGACAATCTGGCCCTGCGTGGCTCGGTCTCCACAACCTTCCGGGGGCCACCGCAAAGCTCTCTCGGTGGCCGTTTCACGTCACTCGCCTTTGTCGCGCCAACGACGGCTTTCAAGGCCATCGATACAATCGGAAACCCGGATCTCGAGCCTGAAACGGCACTGTCTACCAATATCGGCGTCCTGTTCGACGCAGGCGGTTTCACCGGATCGCTCGACTATTGGCGTTTCGATTTCGAGAAGCCGTTCCAGCTGGAGAACTTCAACCAGGTCGTTTCCGCTTACACCGCGAATGATTGTGCGGATGGCGGTGCCGGCGTCGGCAGTGAGGTGTGTAACTCACTGCGAGCCGTGATCTTCCCAATCGGCACGGCTGCAAGCGGCATTCAGCGGATAGAACGTCAGCTGATCAATGGCTCGGATATAACAACCGATGGCATCGACTTCTTTGGTGAGTATGCCTGGGAGTACAACAACATTGATCTGGCTGTTGGGGCGCAAGGCACCTACACGCTCAGCTATGAAAGTGAAGACTTTCTGAACCGGGACGGTGTTTTGCTTGCGCCAGGCGACGACTTCGTTGGCTTCATCAATGAAGGTACGCCGTTCCAAACGCTCGTTGAGCTCCGCGGCAACATCTTCGCCCGGGCGCAGACCGGTCCGCATACGCTGACCTACAATCTGCGCTACACGGATGAGTACGAGGATGCTGCTCCACCACTGCCGGCATTCGAGACGATCGATAGCCATATTACCCACGACATCACCTACAATCTGTCGCTGTTCGATGGGAAAACACGGCTATCTGCAACCGTCTTCAATCTGACGGATGAGGACCCGCCACAAGCGGCGACGGATCTCAACTACGATGCGTATACGCACAACCCTTTTGGTCGAATGATCAAGATTGGCGTGACGCAGCAGTTCTAGTCGTCAGCTGCAAATCCAACGGGAAAGGGCGGTCATCGGGCCGCCCTTCTTCCTTTAACTGAGGGCACCGAGCGCTCTCCCCACAACTTCGCCAGCGGCCTTGATGGCATCGCGAGCGGGAACAGAGACAGCCGTCAGGTTCATGAAGCCGTGCACCATCCCGGGATGCTCTCTGATGGTCACCGGGACACCCCATCTTGCCATCTTGTCGGCGTAGGCTTTGCCTTCGTCCTTAAGAGGGTCCCATCCACACAATACAAAGTGAGCGGGTGGGAGCCCTTTGAAGTCATCATCACTGGCAAAGAGAGGCGACACCCTCGGGTCCATCCGGTCCGTCTGGCGTTCGACATACCCATCGCGGAAATAGTCGAACAGATTTGGGGAAATGAAAAAGCCGCCTTCCTGAAACGGAAGCTTCTTGGCGCGGATGTCCGCGAACTGCACCAATGGATATAGCAGCAGCTGAAACGCTGGTAGCGGGCCATCCGTCCGGTTCATTTCCTGCGCGATGAAGGCCGAGAGATTGCCGCCCGCGCTATCGCCCGCCACTGCGATCCGATCCGGGTCCATGCCTATCAGTTCGGCGCGTTCGATCGCCCAGCGCCAGCTCGCTTCAGCGTCTGCGTGAGCGGCTGGAAACCGGCTTTCAGGAGCCAACCTGTAATCGACCGATAAGACACGACAGCGCGAGCCGTCCGCCAATCGCCTACAAATCATGTCGTGGCTATCGAGGTCACCAAGCATGAAGCCGCCGCCATGGTAAAAGATGATTCCCGGCCCAGGGCCGATTCCCGCGCCCATAGGAGTGTAGAGGCGCGCTCTGAGCGCGCCCTCCGCGCCATCAACCGCGAGCGTCGACAGTTCCGCCATGAGAGGGGCGTCCTGCTCAACTGAACGGCTGGCGCGATGGAAGCTCTGCCGCAAGCGATCTGTCGACTGTTTCCAGTCTAGCCCGGAAAAATCGGGGACCTTGATCTCTGGCGGCTTGAACTTGTCCAGAAAAGCTTTGATGGCGTCATCAATCATGACTGGCTTATTGCCCCGGCGCGTTGCAGAGCACAACTCAGTGCCGCTGTCCGATCTCACAGGGGTGGCTTCGGATCCCGGCTAAGCCCCCGTCGCCGAGCCTCGCGTACCGCAATGTAGAGTGTTGAGCCGACGATGAGCGCGGCCCCTAGCCACACATACAGCCCCGGCAGCAGGCGGAACAGTAGCCAGTCAGCGGCTGCCGCCATTGGAAGCCGCAAATAGTCCATCGGTGACAGAAAAGATGCATCGCCGACGCTCATCGCCTTGATGTAGCAGTACTGACCTCCAAAGGCACAAACAGACATGAAGCCAATCAGGCCCCAGTCTTCAAGGCTGGGCGCCGACCAGTGAAGCCAAGCGAAGGGAAGCAGGAACACCGTCGAAAGAATGTTTGCCCAGATCAACAGCGTGATGGGTTTGTGGGTCGCTGCGAGAGACTTCACGAGGACAATCGCTCCGGCGAGCGATGCTGCCGATCCGAGGGCCAGCCAGGTGCCAATCGAGACGCCACCTGCATCGCCACCCGGTAAAACCATGATCAGAACGCCGATAAATCCAACAATGACAGCGCCCCAGCGATGCGAGCCGACCGCTTCCCGCAAAACAATTGCGGCCAGAATCGTCACGAATAGCGCGCGGGAGAACGAGATCGCATTGAACTGGGAAAGAGGAAGACCGTAGGCGTCGGAGATCGCAAACAGGCTGAGCAGGAATCCGAAGGTTCCAAATACGCTGCGCACCAAAACAAGGCCGGGTTTTGTCACACGCAGAAGCGCCCAGCCGCCACCGATGATGAACGGAACGCTGAGCAGCAGCGCGAAGAAAGACCGCCAGAACGCAAGGAAGGCGGGGCTGTGTTCGGCCGATAGGACCTTTGCAAGAACGGCAAAAATCGTGAACGCAAAGCCGGAAACGATCATGAACAGCGCGCCCTTGGCATTGCCCGACAGGCGTGAACCGTTAAGGCTCTCCTTAACCGACTCCGATTCAGTGTCAGGCATGGACCGCTTTACCGCCGAAGAAATCGAAACGATCGACAGCCTCTGGCGCGCTGTTTCGCAGGACCATGTTTGGTCTGGTTGGGCGGCGACGGGCGATCAGCCCCGTGAGATCTGGATTTTCCGGACGAAAGCCCATTGGCGACGGTTCCCTTTGAAGAAGGAAGACGGAGGCTATGCGCTTTTCGACGAGCGCGATAGGCGCGTTGCGAAAGCACCTAGCCTTGAGCGCCTTTTGAAGAAGGTCGAAGCGATACCCGGTATTCTCGAATAGTCGGTATCTGCTGCGACCGAGGCTTAGAGGCGGGTGATTGCCGAAACGGGACCATCCAGAAGCAGCAAGTCGCCCCAACGCCGAGCCTGACCGGAGACCTGAACTGGATCAGCCACAAACGGCAACAAGGCCTCTCCATGAGCGAGCCCACCATCCGTCATGATCATCAACGCACTCTCGCCCGAGGTGGTCTTTGCGTAGAAGGCCGGTGGCAGCCCGCCACGAATACAGAGCGCCGCACACGCCTTATGCACTTTCCCTTCTGATGGCCTCATCGCACCGAACCAGCATTTTGAATCGAGGATTTCACCAGCGAGGGTGACCGGGCCGACTGGTTCAACATCGGGAAAAGTAAGATCTACCTGCTGTGCTGCGGGCGAGGGAGCAATCCAGTCCATGCCGTCAGCTACGGCAATCATGGCGTGCTTGCCGCGTTGTATCAGGCTTCCTTTTACAACAACCGACTGGCCTTCAAGCGACCCAACGCGAGCCGCTACCCCGCATTTCCCAAGACAGGACAGGAGCGCCGTCTTCGGCGTGCCATCAATGTCGAGTGTTCGCAGCATCGCATACGGCTGACCGGTAATCACGCCCGTCCATTCGCGCACGGCTCCCTGATTCCACGTGCCCAAACCGGGGCTCTTCTGCCAGAACGCGAGACCACCGGCGACCGCGACTGTGCCGGCCAGTAAACCAAGGCCCGAGCCAAGGAAAAAACGACGCTCAGCGCGCGGTGTTTCGTCCGCCCACCCAATGAAGAAATCATTCTCGCTCATGCCGGTGCTCCTATTATGGACGGCGCTTCTTCAGTTCCCGGAGCATTAGGCTCCGGATTCACGAAGACGATCCCGTTTTCAATCTTTGTGGGGTAGGTGGATATCTTTTCTGTGAAAGGGGCAGGAGAGCGACCATCCTCGAGCTGATATTGGAAGCCATGCCAGGGGCAGGTCACGCAGCCATCAATGATGCGGCCTTCGCCAAGCGGCCCACCCTGGTGCCGGCAAACATTGGAAATCGCCGCGATCCTGTCGCCATCACGAAAAACCGCAATGCGTTCGGCATCCGTTGGCTGAAGGATCAACGCCCGCCCGTCGGGAATGTCCGACGTCGCACCCACTCTGATCCAACCGGCATTCAGTATCTTCCCGCCGTCTATTCGGGAGCTTGCGAGCGCTGTGTAGAGATGCAGCAAGGAAACGATGACCACACCTGATGCCAGTAAAGCGAGGTAAGCGGGATGTTTCTCGAACTGGATCGCCCCGAGTGCCACGTGGGCCACCAGCAGTGCGTAGGCGAGGTAGACGCCCATATGCAGCATTTTCCAGACACCCGGGCCAAGATTTGCGTTCCAGAAGTCATGGCTGGTCGCCGCCATGACGAACATGATCAGCAGCGCGATGAAGCCAAGAGCCTCAAAGGGAAACCCGGCGAGGGAGTCGTATCTCGGATTGGACGCGAACATGGATACGAAGACATTCACGTCCGAGAAGCCGTGATACCAGAGCAAAACCAGTCCGGCATGGGCCAATCCGATCAGAAACGTCGTCACACCGAGATGACGTCGATTGAACAGGAACGGTTTGAAGCGATCTGTAAGGCGGGCGAGAGGGCCGATACACAGGATGAACGTCAACAGCAGGAAAGCGAGTGTGCCGGTTGCCCGGATCAGAATCTGGATCGGTGTGAAGCTTTCACCGTCTGGCGGAGCGACGACCGAGACCGCTACGAAGACGATCAAGTAAAGACCAATGCCCGCGAGCATCCAGCGATCAAATCGTTTCTTGAAAGGCGTCCACCCGACGGCATTGTATCCGTGCGACATCAACTTGCCTCCTGAATCAAAGAAGCAGGCAGGCGCTCATTCGTGGGAGCGTCGGGGCGAACCTGAACCGCAAACCAGAGGGTCGCTACCATCACCAGCGGCAGGATCAGCCAGATAATCAGATGTCGACGACGGTGCTGGTGTTTCATGACACTGGCGGTTCCTTTTGCGTGAACAATTTGATCAGCATGAGGGGCCACAGCACTGCTGCGCCCGGCAGTATGATAGCGCGCGCTTGCAGGGGCATCCCTTTGGCGGCCGGGTCCATTCTGCTTGCGCCGACCGTCACAACGATAAGACCGACCAACAAGCCGATTGCAGCGTAGAGTCCAAGGATCGTCACCAGCATGCCTGCCGTTTCAATGTTCATGACGGCGATCCGGCATAAGCTACGCCTGCAAGGTCTGATATTTCTCGTTTGAAGGTCGTCAGATCCTCAATGTTGAATTCCGAGAGAGATGAGTGCCCGCAGGCCCGCGCCATCACTTTCATCAATCCAGTAGACGCATCGAAAAAGTTCTTCAGGCGCTGCGCGGACTGGTCGACGACCAGACGAGACACAAGACTTGGTTTCTGGGTTGCAATTCCAACCGGGCAGTTGTTCGTATGACAGGCGCGCATGGCGATGCAGCCTATGGCCTGCATGGCCGAATTGGAAATCGCGATCGCGTCAGCACCGAGTGCTAGCGCTTTCACAAAATCAGCCGGTTTGCGGAGCCCACCAGTGATGACCAGCGTCGTGTCTTTCGAGACGCGGTTGAGGTGCGTTCGGGCTCTCGCAAGCGCCGGAATGGTCGGCACAGAGATATTGTCCCGGAAGATGGTCGGAGCAGCCCCGGTCCCACCGCCGCGGCCATCAAGGATGATATAATCGACGCCGACTTCGAGCGCTGCATCAATATCCTTTTCAATGTGCTGCGCAGACAGTTTGTAACCGATCGGGATGCCACCAGTGCGAGATCTGACCTCGTCTGCGAAGTCCCGGATTTGGGCGACATCGGTCCAGTCCGGAAAGCGTGCCGGTGAGATGGCTGCTTCGCCTTCATCTAGCCCGCGCACTTCGGCGATCTTGCCGGTGACCTTGTGGCCGGGGAGATGGCCACCAGTCCCGGTCTTCGCGCCTTGTCCGCCCTTGAAATGGAAGGCCTGAACCTGGCTGAGCTTGTCCCACTCAAAACCGAAACGGCCTGATGCAAGTTCGTAAAAGTATGGGGAGCATTCGGCCTGTTCTTCGGGCAGCACACCGCCTTCACCTGAGCATATCGCGGTTCCAGCCAGCGAAGCACCACGGGCAAGCGCCACCTTTGCCGGCTCTGACAGCGCACCGAAACTCATATCGGACACGAAGATCGGGATATCGAGCGAGACCGGCTTTTGTGCATTGGGACCGATGATCGTCTTCGTACTCACCGGCGCATCATCGAGGAGTGGAACGCGGTGCAACTGGGCTGTCAGAATTTGAATATCGTCCCAATCTGGAAGCTGATCGCGAGGTACACCCATCGCATCGACGGTGCCGTGGTGCCCGACCTTTGACAGTCCATCGCGTGCATAATTCTGGATCAGATCGTTGTATGGTTCTTCATGCCCTGCGTGGCTTGGATCCTGGTAAAGCCCCAGATACTCGCCCCGATTATAGGGTTGTGGATTGGCCCGGGACCATTCGGCGATCTCATCACCATCCACGAGAACTTCGTTGTTTTCGATCCAGGCCGAAAATTTCTCGAGCGCTTCTGAATTATTGTACTCAGACACGCCTGTATCGACGCGATAGTCCCAATTGTGGACGCCGCAGATAAGATTGTCGCTCTCATCGACATGCCCATCGGACATCAGGGCACCCCTGTGAAGGCAGCGGCCATAAAGGACTGACACGTCCTCTCCGTAACGGACTACGACGAGATCCACGTTTTCGACGATGGCGTAAGTGGGTGTGCGATCCTTGAGTTCAGCCCAGTTCGCGACAGATATCTTGTTCATGCGGCTCCCCATGTTGGTGTACAGCGCGCTACGCCGCTTATTGACGATATGCCAATCACGCACGCTGACAATTTTATGATCGCGTTTGATATGCGCTGTGTCCATGCTTTGGTTACTGCCGCGCCAGAGAAATGAAGGGGCAAGTCATGACAGCACGAACAGAAGCGCAGGTTTGGCACAAGGTCGCTGAACTTGATGAATTGGTGGAAGGGCGCGTGAAATCGGCGACGGCCGGTCGGCAGTCCGTGGCTCTCGTTCGCTTCGACGGCCAGTACACCGCGATGGACAATCGCTGCCCGCATCAGGGCGGACCATTGGGGGAAGGCTCTATCGAGAAGGGCGAGAGCGGAGAGTGCTGGCTTCGATGTCCCTGGCATGGCTGGGACTTTGATCCCCTGACGGGCAAGCCGCCCGGCGGACACGAAGACACCGGGCAGGAGATGTTCGAGGTCGAGGCTCGGGAGGACGGCATCTACGTCGCTGTTCCCGCCGAGCCGCCGCGCGAGCGGACAGTCGCTGATGTGATGGCGGAAACGATGACAAACTGGGGTGTGACATCTGTTTTCGGCATGGTTGGGCATTCCAATCTTGGGCTTGCGGACGCTCTGCGCGTTCAGGCCAATCAAGGTCGGCTCAACTATTATGGTATCCGTCATGAAGGTGCCGCTGCTTTTGCAATTTCGGGGTATGGCAAGCTGACTGGAAAGCCAGCCGCAGCGCTGACCATTGCAGGACCGGGCGCGACGAACCTTCTCACGGGGCTTTGGGACGCAAAGGTCGATGGCGCACCTGCGCTTGCTCTGACCGGACAGGTACAAGAGCAGGTGATTGGTGTTCATGCCTTTCAGGACATCGATCTTGAAGCGGCTTTCGAAGCAGTCGCGGAATTCTCGCAGACGGTCCATCCAAGTTCCGATCACGCTCAGTTGATGACGCAGGCGATCAAGACGGCGATCGTGCAGCGCGGCGTCGGGCATCTGGTGTTCCCGGACAATGTCCAACCCGCGAAAGCGGCCGACGACGCCAAGGCGCAAACGCCGGATGGCCGTATGGCGAATGTTTGCGTCGGGCCGCCGCCATCGTCTCTGAATGATGCGGCAGAGCTTCTTAAGAAAGCCAAGCGGCCGATGATTATCGTTGGCTATGGCGCACTTTCGGCCATGCAGTCGATCATCGGTCTTGCCGAGCAACTGAACGCGCCGGTAGCGACAACCTTCAAGGCCAAGGGCCAGATTGCCGATGCGCATCCATTGGCGGCTGGTGTCATGGGCCGGTCCGGAACGCCGATTGCCAGCTGGTTCATGAATGAGGCGGACCTTCTTATCGTGTTTGGCTCCTCCTTCTCGGATCACACAGGCATTTATGAAGGCGCGCCGACCATTCAGGTGGATACCGATCCGATGCGGCTGGCGAAGCGGCACCCTGTCACCGTACCGGTGATGGGCGATGCGTCTGTCACGGCTGATCTCCTGAAAGCCGAGATGGAGCAGGGAGGCAGCGCCGCGATTGATCTTCGCGGGGAGGTTGCTGAGCGCTGGGAGATCTGGCGCAGCGAGAAGGCAACAAGAGTGTCAGAAGATCGCGGGAAGGGTGTTTCAGCCGCGGCATTGTTTGAGGCGCTGACACGACATGCGCCGGAAGATGCAATCCTTCCGGTCGATGTCGGCAACAATACTTACTCCTTCGGTCGCTATTTCGAGCCGACCGGCCATCAACGTGTTTTGATGTCCGGTTATCTGGGGTCGATCGGTTTCGCCTTGCCGGCGGCGATGGGAGCCTGGGCGGCGACACAGGAAGACGGCCCGTACAAAGGGCGTAAGGTCATCTCTGTGTCTGGCGATGGCGGCTTCGGGCAGTATGCAATGGAGTTCACGACAGCGGTTAAGTACGGGATGAACATCTGCCATGTGCTGATGAATAATTCCGAGCTCGGCAAGATCACCAAGGAACAGAAAGCTGGCGAGTTTCCTGTCTGGCAGACGGAACTCGTGAATCCGTCCTTTGCAGGGTTCGCCCGCAGCTGCGGCGGCATGGGCGAGCGAGTGAAAATGCGGGAAGAACTCGATGAAGCGCTTGCAAAAGCCATCGCCCATAACGGGCCTGCACTGGTCGAAGTCATGACCGATGCGGAGCTGATGTAGTGGAAGAGCTGGGCCACGCCATGGGCGACATGACCGGCGGGTCCTCGCTGGAACACCTGCCTTTCGGCATGGGGCCGGCGCTCGCGGAAGGATTGGAAGGGCTCGCGATCTGCATCGATCTCATCGGCGTTGCGCTGATCCTGTTTGGGTTTGCGGTTTCCTTTGTGCGGTTGATGCTTGGCTTCCGCGAAGGTGTCGGCCTGCGACGTGAACTGATGGGTTTGCACCATGCGCGGACGACGTTGGCGACATACATCCTCACCGGTCTCGAATTCATGATCGCGTCCGACATTATTCATACAGTGATCACGCGCGAATTCTCGGACCTGCTATTTGTTGGCCTACTGGTGCTGATCCGCACCGCGATCTCCTTTTTTCTTGGACGGGAAGTGGCTGAGCTTCGTAACGAGAAGCAGTGAACCTGCGCACTCGCCCGGCCCGCGGTCCCGCGTCCGGTTAGTATGAAGAGCCCGTGCGGAGACGACGCTGCGCCTCGCTGAAAGAACTGAATGCGATGTTCGGCGCAAGCCGTCCCCGCACGCCGCAGTGTTTCGCGCTGTCCCGCCGGGCCTCAGCCTTGGCCTGTGCTTGTGTTCTACAAGCCCCGTGTCTCCA
>JANQQC010000003.1 GCA_028285145.1 Hyphomonadaceae bacterium | reverse complement strand
TCCGACATGCCGCAAACCTGATCGGCAAAACTTGCGAGTGTCCGCAGACGGTCCAGTTCATTCTTGATCATGTGTTTGACTCCCTCACGCAATACGTTTCCCGCCGTCTCTCGCGGTGCCGACAAAAGCGCACGAGTGCGGCGAAACTGAGGGAATTGCGTGGCAAATAGGGGTATCCGCCTTGATTCCGGCAGATTCTTTCACCGTATGCGGCCCGCGCCACAGGTGTTGGCGCAAAGCTAGCTGGTCGCCGGCCGTGCGCTCAGCAGTTTCTCGACCGTTTCACGCGTCGAAGCGTCGGCGCAGCCATCGACGCGGGTCTGACGCCAATGGCGCTGGAAGGCGCGGACGACCTGCGTTGTGGTGGCGTCATACACGCCGCTTTCCTCGATACCGTATCCGACTTCGCCGAGGGTCTTCTGAAGGGCGGCGATCTTCTCGCCTTCATCGCCCTCGGCAAATGCCGTGTCGGGGCCGATCGGTTCGGGCTCGATCCAGAGGCCAACACCTGCTTTGGCCAGGCGCCGCCAGTCGAACTTCTCCCCCGGATCCGCTTTTCGGGCCGGCGCCACGTCGGAATGGGCGAGCACCCGCTCGGCAGGGATCGTGTTGCGCTGGAGGATATCGACACAAAGCGCTTCGACGGCCAGCATCTGATCTTCCGGAAAATCCGGGTATCCGAACTCATGTCCCGGATTGTGGATTTCAATGCCGATCGAGCACGAGTTGATGTCTTCGTCCCCGGCCCAATGGGAAGCCCCGGCATGCCATGCCCGCATCTCTTCGCGCACCATCTGGGTGATCCGGCCCGCTTCGTCGACCAGATAGTGACAGGAGACTTTTGACTCCTCGTTTGTCAGCCAGGCAAGCGCGCCGTCCGCGCTTTCCATGCCCGTATAGTGCAACAGCAGCAGATCGGGCGCGCGGCCATCCTTGCGCGGTTCGATGTTCGGAGACGGACAGTAGAGCGTAGCGAGCGCGCTATCGGCGGTTTCCGTCAAAGCCCCCGTTCCTTGGCGATCTGATCATACGCTTCGTTGATTGCCGCGATCTTCTCCGTGGCCAGCGCGATGAACTCCTCCGGCACGCCGCGCGCGAGCAGCTTGTCGGGATGGTTGTCAGCCACGAGCTTGCGATAATGGGACTTGAGATCCTCGTCGGAAATTTCCGGCGTCACCTCGAGAACATCATACGGATTGCGCTTGTCGGAGGCGACGTGGCGCGCCTTGATGTATCTGAACTCGGTGTCGCTGAAGCCGAACCGTTTCGCAACCTCTTCCAGATAGGCTTCTTCTGCCGGGTGCATCACTTCGTCCGCACCGGCGATATAGAAAAGGCCGTCGAGAATGTCCTCAAGGAGCTTCTTGTTGTCCTTGAACATGCCGGCGAGCTGATCCGCATAGGCCTCGTAGCCGGCGACATCCTGCTTCGCCAGATTGAAGACGCGCGCGACATTCTTCATTTCGCCTTCGGGCACCTTGAAGACGTCTTTGAAGGCGTTCACTTCATCGGCCGTGACGACGCCGTCGGCCTTGGCCATCTTCGCGCCAAGCGCGATAACGCCAACCGTGAACGCCACCTGATTTTCACCACCTGCGGCCTCGCCACCGTCCTTGTCGCGATCAATCGCGAAATGACCGGCAAAGCCTCCCAAAAGGGCACCAATAGGACCGCCCACAGCCAGCCCAGCAGCAGCACCCGCCAATTTTCCCCAGATCGACATGGCGTGCAGCATACGCATTTTTTTTCGAAATGCATGCGAAGATTTTGTGCAGTGTCACAATACC
>JANQQC010000067.1 GCA_028285145.1 Hyphomonadaceae bacterium | reverse complement strand
AAATTCCGATACAGGGTACCGCCTCGGCTTTGGGAGCGACTGCCAAAGGCGCGACACTACCGTTCGACTTTACGGTTCACCCTTCTATCCACGGCTTCTCCCGGTCTCCCCACGCTCTTCACAGCCTCACGAGGCATCCAATTAGTGAGGAGTGGTGGCGTGGCTAAGAGGGATGGGGTAGCGCTGAAGGGCGGTTAGCGGCACTCGTTACAGCCGGATCAATGGCTGCTAAGTGGATAATCCTGCCGTCCGCGTTGAGAGTATTCAGATGCCGTCGTCGTAGAGATAGAGTGTCACCTTTCCCGGGGCGCTTTCAGCCCACTCAATCGCTTCGTGCAGCAGGACACCGTTCTTCTCCTCGTACAATGGGGCGCCGGGGTTCTGTTCGTCAAAAATATCAGCACCTTCAACGGAGTTATCGTGTTCGATGTTCTCGATCACAGCGTTGACCTGGCGCCAACGATACGGCCGTTTCCGACTATCAATAATGTTCCAAATCACGGTGGGGACACCAGAAGCTCGTTCTATGGCAACGCGTAGCACGAATTGTACCAAAGCAAATCGCAGTTTGGGCTCACGGCGGGGTTTCTCCGCTTTTGCAGCGTCTCGCATGCCGCCCAACGTCAGTCATGCGTACGCTTCTGCCGCCCGCTATCCACGAACCAATGGCGACTATGCCAGTAGACCTTTTTGCCCTAGTGTTTAGTCGAACGAACGTTCAGCGGTGCGACGAAATGGACATGCCCAAATTAAAGCGCGTCAGGGTCGCATCGGCTCAGGGCCTCAGCGTTTGGCTTGAGAAAAACTCCGGAAGAGCTGGCCAAGTGATGATAGTCACTTGCGACAGGAGTTCCCCGACCAAGCACGTCAGCCGCGCAAGCGTCCGTAGCATACTGGCCCAGCACGGCTGGAAGTCGGAGAAGAGCTACACCTTGAACGGTAACCTGTTGGGTCACGTTATCTCCCCGGCCTGATACTGGTCTAGCTGTTCGCAGAAGAGAATAAAGGGAGAGGCTTATGTCGCAATCATTTCGCTGCTCAGCGGTCTATCCGACCCTTTCCGTTCCAAACGTTCGGACGCATGCGGTTGGTGCGTCGATCGTCTCGGCTTCACAAACAGATTTCTAGCGTCACCAACACACGGGGCCTTCCTATTGGAGCAGCCAGCACCCCCGATGAAGTCAGCGCGACTATGATGGCGGCCTTCCCGGGTTATAACGCTGCTCCTTTACTGAGCCTGATCCCGGAATACTGGGAAATGTAAACCAACGGACGTGCGGCCTGTGCCGACTCAGGACACACAGGGCCGAACGCATTTGCATTCATTTCCAAGGAGACGACACATGGGCAAAGGATTGGAGAACGTTCACCGCATCTACCTAGAGGGGATCGCCGGTGGGAATGCACGGGCAGCAGTCAACGCTTATACCGGCCATCGTTATACTCAGCACTCCACTGGAGTGGGCGACGGCGCCGAGGGGTTTCTGGCCTTCTTCGAGCCTTTCGTGGAACGCAACCCAAAGCGCGACATCAAGATTGTCCGCAGCTTCGAAGACGGGCCTTGGGTTTTCTGCAATGCGTATCAGTCCCTCAACGAAGGCGCGGCGGAATGGGTCACGATGGACATGTTCTATACCGATCCCGATGGCTTGATCCTGGAACACTGGGA
The DNA here is from genome assembly GCA_028285145.1 of Hyphomonadaceae bacterium. GTDB lineage: Bacteria > Pseudomonadota > Alphaproteobacteria > Caulobacterales > Hyphomonadaceae > JANQQC01. The sequence continues at coordinate 10,310 of JANQQC010000067.1, read as the reverse complement.
CACCATCGCCGCCTATGTGCCAGAGGGCGCATCGGGTGCGGACATGGTCGATGGCGCGTCGGAGGTCGATCTGTCTGCGGATGGAGAGGCCAGCAAGACGATCGTGCGCGAGTACACTAAGCAGGTGTTGCAAGAGCGCGGCTATGACAAAGCGGCGGAATTTGTCTCCACTGACATCATTCAACACGCCGCGCCCATCGGGGCCGGTCTGGAAGGGCTGTCGACCTGGCTCTCCTCGGACGCGGCAGGCTCCTACGACATGCTGTTTCACCTGATGGGGCAAGGTGACTTTGTGCTGACCTATGGCAAGCGCCATGCCAAGGGCAAAGACATCGCCGTCTTTGATCTTTACCGCGTCGCAGGTGGCAAGATCGTCGAACATTGGATGAACGAGGAAGAGATTGGGCCCCGGGAAAGCTGGGGCAATTCCGGAAAGTTCTAAAGCATGCGCGCGACGGAAGACTCTCGGATGATCGTGTAAACCCAGTATCGTCCGTAAGGGGAAACCACATGGCTCCGAGACTGCAAGTTCGCAAAACTGCCCTTGCTTTCCTGCTCGCTACTTCCTTGGCACAGCCCCTTGGCGCGCAAAGTGTTGGGTCGGCGCTCCGCGACCTGTCCGGGCATGAGGTTGATGAAACACAGCTTCGAAGTGCCGTGGCGTCGCGCACGCTGACGTGGCTAACCGGCACATCGGCCAATAACGACTATATCTCGGTCGGGAGGATGGCCAATTTCTTCGGCTTCGTCGCCCTTCGCGTTTCAAGCGGACAAAGCCTGACCCGCGCCCACGTCGCAAGGGATACGCTTGCCGTTCTCGACCCTTCGCAGATCGACGTGTTGGTCGCCTTGCTTGCAGAGCAAAATCTTCCGCACCAAGGCACGCAAGAAGCGCGGATTCAGATGAACCGCGCCCTTGAGCGGCTGCTCGTCGGGGAACACGTGACGCAAGCTGACTTTCTGGCGCTTGGGCGCACCTACGGGGCCGCCGAGGCCGAGCTCGGTCGCGTCATCGCGCAACGTTTTGGTGAGATCGCAGGATCTCTGACCCCAGAACAACAGGGCCGTCTGGCGGCGATCCGTACCGCCCATGCCGCGGGTCAGCCCGATACCATCCCCGCCATGGATAATCGTGTGAGGCTGCCCGATGTCGACCGGCAGGAACTCGTCAATCTCGCAGCACGTTTCTTGAGCTGGACGACAGGGTCGCCTGAGTTCAATGACTTTGAGGTCGTGGGCAAGCCAAGTCAACATTTCGGCTTTGTCAGCTTGAGGCTCGCCTCCGGGCATTCTGTCCGCCGCGGGGCCGTGGCCGGTGAAGTGCTCGACCTGCTGACGCCAGACCAGGTGGGGATGCTTGATGTGGCGGTCAGGCAGAACGCCGATGCGTTTCCCGACTTCCTGGCCGTGCGCGCAGAGCTGATGAGAGAGCTTGAGGTCGCCTTGCGTATTGAGGTCATTAACCCTGAGACGGTTCGCCGATTGGGCGCTCAGGTCGGAGAGATCGAAGCACGCATGACCTGGGCGCAGGCGAATGCCATGCTGACCGTGCGAGACGCGCTGTCAGCCGACCAGTTGGACGCCTTGCTGGCCATGCGGGCGAGGTACACCGTCGCCGATGCCGAGGGTGCATCGAGTGACGTGGTCGATCAAGGTCGCCAACTCTTCGCCCAATGTGTGCTCTGCCACGCTCCGTCCCGGGACAACGCCACCGCCCCGAGCCTGACCGGTATCATCGGGCGGAAAATCGCTGCAGACGCCGCGTATGATCTCTATTCGCCCGCGCTTCGACGCTTCGCGCAATCTGAAGAGGTTTGGAGCGCCGATCTGCTGGCCGCGTTCCTAAGGTCGCCGCGCACAGTCGTCCCAGGCACAACGATGGGGTTTGATGGCTTCGACGCAGCAGACGATCGCGCCGCTATTCTGGAATACTTAGAAACGCTCGACTGAGCGCAATGAAGTGTCTGCGAATGCAACCAATCACCAAGAGCGCCGGCTGGGAGCAGCGCGCCGCAAGCCGGTTCTATCTGCCTGCAACCTCAATAGTCCCATCTGACCAAAGTCCGCTTCGGCTTCGGCGTATCAGGCTGCAAAGTACTACGTGCGCCGCGATGTTGACGCTGCGTGCGCACGCAGCAGGAAAACACAGTGACTGGGTTGGGCCCGAAGCGAACCTTTAGTGCCCTTGCAGCATTTCGGGTGACATGATCCAATGCGGCCTGCCCAGAACGTTATCGGGCTCCGGTGGTGTCGCGGATCACCAGTTCAGCTGCAACCAGCGTAGTCGCGACAGGCATATCAGGCTCATTGATTCGGTCCAGCATGACCCGGGCAAGCTTTCTGCCAAGTTCGTACGGGGAGATAGCCATCGTAGTCAGCGCTGGAGTCGCGACCGCTGCATCCTGGATGTCATCGAAGCCTACCACCGAGAAGTCCTCTCCGACTCGCAGTCCTGCACTTGCGAGGCCGAGGCATGCGCCGAGTGCTACCATGTCGCCGTTGCAGACTACCGCGCTGACCTCGGGATAAGTGCGCCGCAAATCGAGGATCGCATCGCGCCCGGCCATCTTGTTGTCATCTGAGTCCAGTACTATCGGCTGTGCCAGTGCAAGCTCATTCATGACCATCCGGTATCCCGCAATTCGCTCTTGTCGCACGGACGTCATATCCGTCCCGCCTAGGTAGGCAATGTTCCGGTGCCCGAGATCGGCGAGATGCCGCGTTGCTGCCGACGTTGCCTCAGCATTTCGGATACCGACGTGGTCGAAGCCTGACGCTTGGTGCTGGCGCAGGAAGGTTACGGTTGGCAAGGCGTAATCGCGCAACAGATCGAAGGTGTGGCTTGGCGTGTCGACTGCCGGCACCCACAGCAACCCGCCCCGACCGTTGCGGATGAATGCGTCGAGGTGACGGCCTTGACGGTCCGGGTCGTCGCGAGCATCGAGCACTGAGACCAGATAACCTTCGGACTCTAGAAGGTCGCTCACGCCACGGATCACTTCGGCGTTAAACGGGTTTGAGATCTGACTGATCACGAAACCGATTTCTCGGTTTTGACCGGAGCGCATCGAGGCCGCGCGTTGATCGGGGATGTAGCGGAGCTCTTCCGCCGTGCGCAGCACCTTCTTTCGGGTCGCTTCGGAAATGCGCCCGGCTCCGCGCATCACTTGGCTGGCAGTGGTTTTTGAAACGCCGGCTGCCTTCGCCACAGCATCGAGATTCGGTTTACTTACCATCATTCATAGATAACATGATGCATCGATAAGGCAAAGAGCTGTCGTCGTGTAGACTTTTATAGATAGAAAAAACATCATTTTACAGAATTCTAGGTTAAGGTGAACAATGGTCGCGGCAGAAATTGATTGACATATGGTATATCGATACACCACGATGAGTGCGTTCGGGGATGATGCGTATGTGCTCGCGACTCTGGCGCGCAGTTTCCCGGCGAGAGATATGGCCGACCGGCTCTGAAAGGAGACTGGGAACGTCGTAGACTACGGCTCCGGGAGGAGGTTCTGGGGCCGATCCAAGCAAAAGGGAGGAGTACAAGATGCTCAGACCCAAACTCGCCGGGGCCGTGTCGGGCCTGGCCCTTCTGGTTTCAGCCGCCAGCGCACAGGCCGAAGTTCTTTTCTGGTCCACGCAAGCCAAGCCTGTCGAGGAAGCCCAAGCTATGCGCGAGCGGGTGCTCGCCGGTGCCGGCGAGGTCGACTACCAGCCAAACGATGCAGGCCCCTGGATCACCCGTCTGAACGCTGAGCTAGAAGCAGGCTCCGGCAGCATCGGTGTTCTCGGCGCGCTGCACGGCGATTTTTCGGCGATGGACCCTGAAGACCTGGTTAACCTTGGTGACTTGGGCCTCGGTTCCGCCAGCGACACCTTCAACGATCTCGCCAAGCTCGGGACCGACGACCTCCAGTACATCCCTTGGATGCAGGCGAGCTACATCATGGCCGCCAACAAGAAGGCGTTGGAGCATCTGCCCGACGGAGCCGACATAAATGCACTCACCTACGATCAGCTGATCGAATGGTCGGCCAGTGTCATGGAAGCAACCGGAGAAGCGAAATTCGGTTTTCCGGCTGGTCCGCAAGGCCTGAAGCACCGCTTCTTCCAGGGTTATCTCTACCCCTCCTACACAAACGGTGTCGTTCGAACCTTCGCCTCTGATAAGGCCGTCACGGCTTGGGAAAAGATGCGTGAACTCTGGGCGGTGACAAACCCCGGTTCGACCAACTTCTCGTTCCTGCAGGAACAACTGCTGAGCGAGGACGTATGGATTGCATTTGACCACACCTCACGTCTCGCCGGTGCCTTCAACGAGCGTCCCGACGATTTCGTCGCTTTCCCAGCGCCAGCCGGTCCCGAAGGTCGGGGCTTCATGCCGGTAATCGCCGGTGTCGCCATCCCAAAAACCGCGCCCGACATGGATGCGGCGAAAGCGCTCGTTGCACACATGCTCAAGCCTGAAACTCAGATCGCGACGCTGCGCGCAACCAATTTCTTCCCGGTTGTCGACGTGGCGTTGCCTGACGATCTGCCGCCGTCGGTGCAAGCCGCTGGCGCCGCGGTTGCGACCATGAGCGCCTCGGCAGACGCCAACCCAGGCCTTCTACCCGCGGGTCTCGGCGACAAGGGCGGCGAGTTCAACCGAGTCTTCGTCGACACCTTCGAGCGTATCGTGCTGGCCGGCCAGCCTATCGAAGCGGTTCTGGATGACCAGAAAAAGACCCTGGCACGGATCATGGACGAAACCGGTGCACCCTGCTGGGCACCCGACGCACCGTCCGAGGGCGCGTGCCCAGTGGAGTAACTCTCCCTAGGGGGCGTCGTTCGCGGCGTCCCCGCCTTTGTCCGCGCCATAGCGGCCGGGCTGCTCAGTTCTAGACAAAAATCCAACGCCCAGGCGTCAAAAGGGGAGCGGTCTCATGAACCCGCGTCTATTGCCCTATTTGTTGATCGCGCCGGTCACGTTGTTTCTCTGCCTGTTTTTCCTGTACCCGTTCGTACTGGTTGCCCAACAGGCGTTCAGCAATGGCTCCGGCTTCACCCTCGACAACTTCCGCGATGTGACGTCGCACTGGAAGTTTCCGATCTCGCTCAGGAACACGTTCCTCCTCGCTCTAGCGGTTGTGCCGATCCAGCTTGCACTCTCGCTTCTCATGGCCACGATGGTCAACCGGATGAAGCGTGGGCGCGACCTTATCCTCTACATCTGGACCATTCCGCTCGGTATTTCAGACCTCGCCGCCGGTATCATCTGGTTGGCGATCTTCGAACAGTCTGGCTTCCTTAACTCGATGATGGGTGGTCTCGGCCTGATTGACAGCCCGACCACCTTTCTCAGCTACTCGACCCCAGTAATGGTCTTTGTGGCGATCATGCTGGCGGAGATCTGGCGCGCCACAGCGATCATGCTTGTGATTCTCGTAGCCGGGATCGGGCTGATCCCCAAAGAGTATTACGAGGCAGGTGAAGTATTCGGCGCCACTCCGTGGCAGCGATTCCTAAAGATCACCCTGCCGATGCTGCGTCCTTCCTTACAAACCGCGCTTGTACTGCGAGTCATCATGGCGTTCGAAGTCTTCGCTGTGGTCTCGGCGCTTGGCGGTACCTTGTTTCCGGTTCTGATGGGCGAAACCTACGAGTACCAGTTCCGGCTTTTGAACAGCGGTGCTGCAGCGGCAATTGCCCTGGTCATTCTGGCGATCTCAATCGCCTTCACCCTGATCATCCTGCGTGTACTGCGCGTTCCGAAGGGAGCCACGATATGACCGCTGCAACCACAGACCTTGTTGAAGGTGGAGCGAACGCTCGCAAAGCCGGACAGTATGTCTATATCGCTGCTGTCGTCCTGCTATGTGCTTGGGTGTTGGTTCCGCTGTACTTCCTGCTGATCAACACACTGAGCTCTCCTGAGACAGTGAACGCATATCCCAAGCGTTTCATCCCGGAATTCGACCTCGGATCGCTCACGTTTTTTGCCAACTTTGCTGGTATTCTCACTGCGTTAAAGAACTCGGTGCTCGTCGCGGGATTGACGATGATCATGTCGATCACGATAGGCGCGCCGGCGGGCTATGCCCTGTCCAGATTCGACTTCCGGGGCAAGGAACTGTTCAGGTTGCTGGTTCTGCTGACGCGGGCCTTCCCTCTGCCGCTCCTGGCGTTGCCGCTTGCGGTGATGTTCATCCGGGTCGGGATCGACGACACCATCTTCGGCCTGGCTCTGGTACACACCACCCTCGCCATCCCGTTCGCAGTGCTGATCACTTTCTCGCTCTTTTCGGGGATCCCGATTGAGCTGGAAGAAGCCGCATGGACACTCGGCTGCAACCGCCTGACGGCGTTCCAGAAGGTGATTTTGCCGCTGGTTCTACCCGGCATCACGGCCTCAGCAATCTTTGCCTTCGTGATCTCGTGGAACGAAGTCTTCGCCGCGGCCGTGCTGACGATCGAGAACAGGACGCTCACGGCGTTCTTGCTTCAGAACCTCGACACGTCACCCCTGCACCTGAAGTTCGCAGGCGGATTCATTCTCGTTGTCCCGGCGCTGATCTTCATCTTCGCCGTCCGCAAGTACCTCTTCGCGATGTGGGGCATCGCCAACCGCTAAACGCGGTTGCCAGATAAAGGAGCCTAAGAAAATGGCTGTTATCGAAATCAAGAACGTTGCCAAGCGCTTCGGTGATTACCAAGCACTGCACGACATCAACCTGACCATCGAAGACCAGGAGTTTATGGTTCTGCTAGGGGCGTCTGGCTGCGGTAAATCCACCTTGCTGCGCATCATCTGCGGGCTAGAAACCGCGACTGAGGGCGAGGTCTGGATCGGCGGAAAGCGCGTCGACCATCTGCCGCCCAAGGACCGCGGAATCTCGATGGTGTTCCAGAACTACGCCGTTTTCCCCCACCTGACGGTATTTGAGAACATCGGCTTTGGTCTGCGGATGCAGAAGTTGCCCGACAATGAGGTCAAGCGCCGGGTGGAGCGCACCGCAGGGCTGATGCACATCGACCAGTTGCTGAAGCGTTACTCGGGTGAGCTCTCAGGTGGGCAGCGACAGCGTGTGGCGGTGGCGCGCGCATTGGCGATGGAACCGGACGTGATTCTAATGGACGAGCCGCTGTCAAACCTTGATGCGCTGCTCCGGATGGAGATGCGAGCCGAGCTGAAGGGCGTGCTTGCGGAAAGCAACACCACCGCGATCTACGTGACCCACGACCAGGTCGAGGCGATGTCCATGGCTGACCGCATCAGTGTCATGCACAAGGGTGAAATCGTGCAGGCGGCATCGCCGATCGAGGTCTACCGCAACCCTGCTGCAGAATTCGTCGCGGGTTTCATAGGCAACCCGCCGATGAATTTCCTGCCGGCAAAGGCGGCAGGCGATGGCAAATGGGAAGTCGCGGGCAACACCTTCGACGGCCCCGCGTCCGGTGCGCCGCTCAAGTTCGCGATCCGGCCCGAGGACATGCATCCCTCCGACAGCGGAATTAAGGCTATTGCTAAGGTCGTTGAACCTTTGGGTGCGCACCTCTTGGTAACCTGCGAAGTTGACGGGCAGCTGTTCCGCGCCGTCCTGGAGAGCGATCTGACTGTCAAAGCAGGCGATGCGTTGATGCTCGCGCCGCACCGTGACCGCGTTCGTTGGTTCGACCCGCAGACCACTTTGGCTGTCGCCTAAACCGGACTGGAGCTTGCCAAAATGGCCCAGCCTCTTATCGACCGCGCATTGGGGATCATTCAAAAGAATGACAAGGGCGCCTATACGGTGCCTACCCACGGCCTTTATCCTTTCCAGTGGAATTGGGACAGCGCCCTGACTGCACTCGGGATAGCACATCACGACGAGAAACGTGCATGGACCGAGCTCGAAACACTGATGGCACATCAGTGGGAGGACGGGATGGTGCCGCATATCGTCTTTCATCAAGAAGATGATGGTTATTTTCCCGGCCCGGACGTGTGGCGGACAGGCCGTCCGGTTCCCACCTCGGGCATCACCCAGCCCCCAGTATGCGGCTTTGCGGCACGGCGGTTATACGATCGCGCTGAAGACAAGATCCTCGCATCAGAGCGCATCCGTTCTCTGCTGCCTAAGATCGACGCATGGCACGATTGGTTTTATCGCTGCCGCGATCCGAGGCAGACCGGGCTGGTGGCCTTGATCCATCCTTGGGAATCTGGCCGCGACAACTCTGTCGATTGGGACCTCGCGTTTGAACGGGTTCCAACTGACGGTGTTGAACCATTCGAGCGTCGCGACCTGCAGCACGCCGATGCCAGTCACCGCCCCACTCAGGCGCAATACGAGCGGTACATCTACCTCGTCCAGCTATTCCGCAGCCTGGGATGGGACAACACTAAACTGCATGACGCGTCGCCCTTCCAGGTTGTCGATCCCGGGTTCAATGCGATCCTGATCCGCTCATGCTCGGATCTATCCGATCTTGCCGAGTTGTTGGGTGAGCACGAAGTTGCTGCGCGTAATCGTGCCTTCGCTGAGAAGGGCATTGCAGCGATGGAAACGCTTTGGAGCGAGCCAAACAGCCAGTACCTCTGCCTTGATCGAAAGCGTGGAAAGCAGGTTGAAAACGCCTCAGTCGCAGGGCTGATTTCCGTTTTCGCGCCGATCCCGCACAAACGGGCTGAGCAGATCGCCGGCCGGATCATGGACATCGGGCGGAGAACCAGATTTCTGGTGCCCAGCCAACCCACCGACAGTCCTTTCTTCGACGGTGAACGCTATTGGCGCGGGCCCGCATGGCTGATCGTGAACTACATGATTGCCGATGGCATGGAGGCGGCGGGCCAGCACGAGGTTGTTGCGCGCATCGTCAAAGATAGCCTGCAGCTCATCGAGCAGAGCGGCTTCGCCGAGTATTACCACCCGAACACCGGCGAAGCCTGCGGCGGCAAAACCTTCACCTGGACCGCCGCTATGGTGATCGAGTTTCTGAGTCGTTCAAGGGAAATGGCATGAAACGGCACCGAATCAATGAGATCTTGGGAAATGCGGACGAGATGATCCGCGCCCATGGGTTCCGCCTTCCGCCCTTCGCCTACTGGACGCCGGAAGAATTCCGCTGCCGCGCTTATGAGGCGCGCCACGTTATCGATGCCCGCTGCGGCTGGGACATCACCGATTACGGCGCCGGCCGTTTTGACGAGATGGGGCTGTTCCTATTCACCCTTCGCAACGGGCGGTTGTCCGACCTGCAGCGGGGTTCTGGCATGTGCTATGCGGAGAAATTGTTGATATCCAGAGAGGATCAGCTCTCTCCAATGCACACCCATGTGCTCAAAGCCGAGGACATCATCAACCGTGGCGGCGCGACGCTGGTGGTGGAACTCTTCGGTTCCGACGACGAAGGCAACTTCGACGGCGACCGCGGTGGAATCGTGATGTGCGACGGCATCGCGCGGGTTTTTGGGCCGGGCGAGAAGTTGAAGCTCGCCCCAGGCGAAAGCGTCACTCTGATGCCCGGCGATTGGCATGCATTCTGGGGTGAAGGCGGGAGCGTACTGATCGGCGAGGTGTCCACCGTTAACGACGACGAGAGCGACAACATCTTTCGTGAGTCCATTGGGCGTTTTGCTGAGATCGATGAAGACGAGGCTCCAACGCGCCTACTGGTCAGCGACTACAGATCTTGGCTAGGCTAGAGAATTCTGCACGACAAAGACGGGCCTGCCTTGCCGGTCGCACTCCGGCAAGTCCTTCTCCGGAGCGTTGATATCGAACTGGTCCCACAAAGGCTTTAGAAGCGTATCTTACCAAACCTTCCGAGGGCTGCTTGAACCACCTGATACCCGAGATCCGGATTGGATGGGCAAAGGGTATCTGTGTGGACCGTTCAGTCGTAGTGCGCAATTTCGCTGGCCAGATCCGGTTCAACCGGGCCGAAGACGCATTCTTCGGCGCCGTGGATGAGTATTTCCTAGTAACCGACCAGGCATGTGGTTGTGTGGTTACGGGTAAAGCCATCGATTGCCGAGAGTTCGCGCCTGTCAGCTGTTTTTTTCAGCAAGTTGCACACGCGGTCTGCGCCAGCCTCGTGCAAGCAGGTTTCAAGGCGCGTATAGTCTCCAACTCTGCTACTCCCAACGCACGGTTACGCAGCATCAACGGGGGCCAACAGTCGGATCTGACGCCAAGTGCGATCTGAACCAAATCCTCAATATCGGGGCTGGAACAGGCTTTGCGTGGGCTCGATCCAAAAGGGGAATGAACGATGGACAACACAGGCAAGGTGCTTTCGTCAGAATCCGCGCTGACTATGCTTGGAATGGCGCAGGGCGA
>JANQQC010000058.1 GCA_028285145.1 Hyphomonadaceae bacterium | reverse complement strand
ATGCGCCAGTCAATTCAGATCGGAGTGGCGATCCCTCTTTCCATAAACGCCTCCCCGTTTTTCAACGCAGACTGGACGCCAACCATAGCGTAACCTGCGCCCCGCCAAAATCAATCGACCATACCCTGCCATTAAACGAAAAGCCCTGTCAAAGTAAAGTGTTAACCTTAAACTCTCACACGTCACGTGAGCAGCCTACGGACGCCAAGTCCGCAGTTATCCACAGTCTTTGGGGGATGCGGCGCAAATAGTGCGCCGAAATGGTTCGTGCGCCGATCAGGCGGCGTCAGCGACGACGCGGTTCCGGCCATCGCGCTTTGCGCAGTAAAGCGCCTGATCCGCGCGTTTCAGGATCGCTTCCGGCGAGTCCTCAAGGCCTTCCAGAGAGGCAACGCCGACACTGGCGGTCACCTTGATCTGTGAGCCGCCGGGCAGTTCAAACGGCAGCGCGGCAATACACTGGCGGAGGCGTTCTCCGACCATATAGGCCTTGGCAAGGTCGGTATCCGGCATCATCACGACAAACTCTTCGCCGCCAAGCCGGCAAGCCATATCGATGCCGCGGGTATTCTTGCGCATGCGAACCGCAAATTCTTTCAAGACCTCGTCGCCGGCATCGTGTCCGTGGGTGTCGTTGACCGATTTGAAATAGTCGATGTCCGCCACCATCATGGACAGCGGCTTGCCGCGCTGGACCGCCTCATCGAACAGGGTCTTGAGGTGGGTCTCCATGTAGCGCCGGTTGTAGAGGCCGGTGAGCGGATCGGTGATCGCCATCTCGACGCTTTCCTCCAGCCGGCTGCGCAGCCGGTCGGAGTAGCGTTTGCGTTTGACCTGGGTCCGAACCCGGGCCAGCAGTTCATTCTTCTCGATCGGACGCACGAGATAATCATTCACACCCATATCGAGGCCGCGCAACAACCGGGCATCTTCACCGGGTTCCGTCAGGATCAGGATCGGCAGATGACGGGTGCGGTCGAGCGACCGCACCTGCGAACACAGCCTCAGTCCATCGGTTTCGGCAAGGCTGAGGCTGACGACCAGAAGGTCATAGTCACCCTCCGGGAGCATCAGAATGGCCTGCTGCGGGTCCCTCTGCAGTTCGACTTTCTGTTCCCTGCAGAGTGTTTCCATAATGCGCTCGGCCGACCGCGCATTGTCTTCCACAAGTAGGACTCTTCCGCCGAGCCCCGCCTGCGCATCTCCGCCGGGGCCGTCGGCCCCCACACCCATCTGCTCACTGGTCGATGCCCGCATCAGCATTTCGTCGGTCAGCGTCTTGAGCCGCGAAAGGTTTTTGACACGCGTGATCAGTGCGATGTCGTCGACTGGCTTGGTCAGGAAATCATCTGCGCCCGCCTCGAGGCCCTGAACACGGTCCGATGGCTGATCAAGCGCGGTGACCATGATAACGGGGATGTAGTGCGTCTTCGGGTCGGCCTTGAGACGGCGACAGACTTCGAACCCGTCCATCCCCGGCATCATCACGTCGAGAAGGACGACATCCGGCGCTTCGTTCGCGCATATCTCGAGCGCTTCCTTGCCGGAGCGCGCGGTCAGGGTTTCGAAATATTCGACCGTAAGGCGCGCCTCGAGCAGTTTCACATTCGCTTCGATGTCATCGACGATGAGGACTCGGGCTGTCATGGTGTGATCTCACTCTCCCGAGGGTTACGCATCACCAATGAATTCGCGCACCGTGTCCATGAAGCTTGTGACCGATATCGGCTTCGATATGTAGGCCTCGCAGCCGCCTTCGCGGATGCGTTCCTCATCACCCTTCATCGCAAAAGCCGTTACGGCAACGACCGGAATGTCGCGCAAGGCGTCGTCTTCCTTGAGCCACTTGGTGACTTCAAGCCCGGACACCTCGGGGAGCTGGATATCCATCAGGATGAGATCGGGATGGTGTTCGCGAGCGAGCTCCAGCGCCTGCAAGCCTTCGCGGGTCTGCAACGTCTGATAGCCATGAGCGTCCAACAGGTCGTGGAACAGCTTCATGTTGAGATCGTTGTCTTCGACAATAAGTACTGTTTTCGTCATGGGCCCGGCCATCGTCGAATCGGTGACC
>JANQQC010000048.1 GCA_028285145.1 Hyphomonadaceae bacterium | reverse complement strand
CGTTTCCCGCACCCGTGAAGCTCTGGGCCGTTGGTCCGACATGGCGCGCGATCAAGCGCCTGTCCGCGCCAGAAATCAGGATCGTGACCGGCGGAATTGCCTTTTACGCGCTGCTATCGGTCTTCCCACTTGTCTATCTGACGCTGACGCTGCTCTTCGCGCTTCTGCCGGCCGATCTCAGCAACACACTGGCCAACACTGTCGATCAGGTGCTGGTGTCCGCCGTCGCCCCACTCTCCCAGACCGACCTTGAAACCATCCGCGAAGCAACACCTCACGGCCTCACCTTCCGGGCGCTCATCGCCGTATTTGTCGTGCTGTACACCGCCACATCTGGTGCCAAGGCCGCGATCACGGGCCTTCGCATGGTCACAGGCTCGGAGCGGCGCTCCAATATCATCCGGTTTCAGGGAGTCTCGATCCTGATGACGGCGCTGCTCATCCTGACCGTCTGGCTCCTCGGTACGATACAGCTCATCCTCGCCTTCATCGGATCGTCCGAAGGCTACATCGCGTTCGAGCTTGCCGCGACCCTGTCCTCAATCGCCTCCAGCCTCTGGCTCGGAAAGTTCATCGCCGCCTTCGCCGTGTTCTACCTGATCATCGGTATATCCCTGCACGGCCGCCTCAGCGGAAATCGGGCGAAGGTGCTTGGCTCGGCTGCCGGCGCTGCGGCATGGGTCGCCATCACCTGGGCCTATTCGATCTATCTGAGCTTCACCGTGCTGGACACGTTCTACGGTGCGCTCGCCTCGGTCATCCTTGGGCTTGTCTGGCTCGCGCTCAGCGTCTCATCGCTCCTGCTCGGTGCCGCGCTCAGTGTCGAATGGGCAGCACTCCTGAAAGAGCGGGTCGGTCAGGCAGACGCCGCAGAGGAGGCATAGAGAGAACGCACCGCTTCAACGAGGGCGGCGGTCTTCAGGTCCACCAATCCCGTCACGCGGTCCTGCACAAAGCGACGCTGAAATGCGCGAACAACCGTCATGGTTTGCGCATCGAGCTTTCCCGTCAACTTGATTCCATAACCAATTTCGGCAAACGCCTTTTGCAGGCGCTCGACCGCTGCGCCGTCATCGCCGGCTTCAACGCCCTTCCCCATCAATCCGTCAGGATCGGGCTGGGCCGGCCACACACCGACGCCGGCTTTGGCGAAGCGCTCCCACGGGAAATGCTCCCCCGGATCGGTCTTGCGGGCGGGCGCGATATCGGAATGGCCCACAATACGGCTCATTGGAATGTTATGGCGCTTCAGGATGAACTTGCAGAGCGCCAGAACCGCCTGAACCTGCGCCTCGGGATAGGCCGGCAGCGCGCCATCATCGGCCAGAAAATCATGACCGCCATTCACGATCTCGATGCCAACCGACCGCGAGTTCAGATCATCATCCCCCTGCCAGCTCCCGGCTCCGGCATGCCAGGCTCGCAGCGACTCCGGCACCATGCGAACAATGTCGCCATTCTCGAACACCAGATAATGAGACGACACCTTTGCCTCGGGATCGCGCAACCGGTCCAGCGCAAGCGCGCCGTTCTCCATGCCGGTATAGTGAAGCACTAGCATGTCGACGTCATGCTTGCGTTCGTCGAAGTTCGGGCTCGGCGCGTCCTGCATGTCCACTAGCTCGGACCTCCCATCTTCTTGCCAAATCCAGCTTCCGGCAGCGTTCTGTTCGGCCGGGCCGCAATGACGAACACACCGCCGAGAGAGATCGCCGCGCCAACCACCAGATTGATCGTCAGCGCCTCTCCAAGCAAGACCACGCCAAACACAACGCCCCAGATCGGCGTCATCAGGGTCAGCGGAGACAGCATCGATACATCATACTTCTTGAGCAGCGAGTAGAACCCGCCATGGCCGAAAATGGAAACGCCAACCACCGCAAACAATGTCGCCGCGTAGACCCAGAGACCGCCGCTCAGAAACTGCCCGAGCTGAGGCCCTTCCACCGTAAAGGACAAAAGGAACAATGGCAGAAATGAGAATAGTCCGATCCACGCCTGAAGCGGCATCGCCGCCATCGGCTCCATCCGCTTCATCAGGATGCCGCCAATGGATCCAATGAAAGCCGACGCCACGATGTAAAGCAGCCCCACAGAGATGGTGAAACTTGCCGGGTCCACCGCAATCAGCATGACGCCTGCAAAGGCGAGCATGATGCCAAGTCCGCGCCGCCAGCCAATCGTCTCGCCCAGAAAGGCCATGCTCATCAGCGTCGAAAACGGCACCCCCAGTTGGCCGACCACGGAGACCGCGCTCGCCTCCGCATTCGCCAGTCCCAGAAACAGCAATGCAAAGTGCGCTGCGCCCATGCACATGGAGATCAGAAAGATCATCGCCAGATTTTTCGGGATCGGGCGCAGGAACGGGATCAGTAAAACCGCGATGCCCATGAACCGTATTGCGGCGAAGAAGATCGGCGCAACGCCAGCATCGGCCACGACCCAGCGCGTCACGACGATGTTCAGGCCCCATACGAGGCAAACGAAGAAAAGAAGCGTGAAGTCGCGAAACGTCATGGTCGCTGCGTATCCGAGTTGGTCGTCGATTGACACACCACCAATTGCGGCATGCGCTGAAACAAAAAGAGGGCCGCCCGCAGGCAGCCCTCTTCCTAGGCTACGAGTGCGCGCTAGACGCGTTCGATAATGATCGCCGGGGCCATGCCGCCAGCGGCGCACATCGTCACGAGGCCGCGCTTCTTGTCCTGACGCTCAAGCTCGTCGAGCACGGTGCCAATCAGGATCGAACCGGTTGCGCCAATCGGATGACCGAGCGCCATTGCGCCGCCATTCACATTGACCTTCGATCGGTCGAGGTCCAGATCCCGGATGAACTTCTCAGCCACCACAGAGAACGCCTCATTGATCTCCCAGAGATCGATGTCGTCCGTCGTCATGTCGGCTTTCTCGAGGACCTTCTTCGCGGCTGGAACTGGCGCGTTCAGCATCAGGGTCGGGCAGTCGCCCATATTCGCAGTGGCGACGATCTTCGCGCGCGGGGTCCAGCCATTCTTGTCGACAGCTTCCTGCGAGGCGAGCAGAAGCGCGGCCGCGCCATCCACGACGCCGGAGGAATTACCGGCATGGTGGACGTGATCGATCTTGCCTTCGAGTTCCGGATACTTGGCGGTCACAAGCGTCCCGTAAGTATTCCCCTGATCATCGACCGGAATGTCCATATACATGTTGAACACGGTCTTCAGGCCGGCGAGGCTTTCCATTGTGGTTTGCGGACGTGGAAACTCTTCCTTGTCCAGCGCGAGCGAGCCATCTTCGTTGTAGACCGGCACAAGCGATTTATCGAAACGCCCTTCAGCAATGGCAACCGCGGCACGCTCCTGACTGACGACAGCAAGCTGGTCAACCGCTTCACGATCGATCCCCTGCAGCGTGGCGATGGCATCAGCGCAGACGCCCTGCTGGGATTGCGGGTGCTTCGCGCGCAGACGCATATTGCCAGCATCCAGAACTGGCGGGCTTTTCGGGTCAGCCGTCGCAGACGTGTAGCTCATCATCTCCGTCCCGCCGGCGATGACGACGTCTTCCATCCCGCTCATGATCTGGGCGGCGGCAAGGTTCACCGTCGTGATGCCTGAGCCGCAGAAGCGGTCGAGCGTCACACCGGACGCCTTGATGTCATAACCGGCATCCAGCGCCGCCATACGGCCAAGGTCCGCGCCCTGTGCGCCACGCTGGGATGATGTGCCCCAGATGATATCATCGACTTCGGCGGTATTGAGGTCGTTGCGGTCGCGTAGGGCACCGAGCACCGTCGCCGCAAGATGCTGCGGGTGGAGGTGCGCCAGCGCGCCCTTGCCCTGTTTGCCAATCCCGCGCGGCGTTCGGCAGGCATCAATAATATAGGCTTCCGGCATGAGTATCTCCCTTGTTTGATCGTACAATTACCCTTTACGCGAGCGTCAACAAGGGTGGCGTTGGGTAAGGCAAACGCCGCCGTTGCGCCTCGGGCCATGATCCACCAGAACAAGCGCATGAAACCGCCTGTACTGTCCGTCCTTGACCCCTCGCCGATATTCGAGGGCCGCTCGGCGCAAGACGCGCTGAACCAGACGCGTGCCCTCTGCGAGGCTGCCGATGCGTTGGGTTTGCGTTCCTACTGGGTTCAGGAGCATCACAATGCTTCGAGCTTCGCCGGCACGGCCCCTGAAGTGTTGATCGCTGACCTTGCCGCGCGCACGAAGCAGATCACAGTGGGGTCAGGCGGTGTGATGCTGCCGAACTACTCGCCGCTAAAGGTCGCCGAGCAGTTCGCAACGCTGGAAGCGCTGTATCCCGGCCGGATCGAGCTTGGGCTGGGCCGCGCAACGGGTGCAGACCCGCGCGCTTCGGCTGCATTGCTCGGACCGGGTGCGAATGAGTTTCCACAAATGCTGCGTCTCCTGCTCGACTGGCTGATGGATACGAGCGGTGAACAGGCAATTGAGGCGAGCCACCCCGCTGCGGGTATCCGCGCCAACCCGCAGGGCGGTCGCCCGGATGTCTGGATGTTGTCATCCTCAGCGCAGTCTGCCGCCTTTGCTGGCGCGATGGGGTTGAAGCTCGCCTTCGCCGACTTCCTCTCGCCCGGCGGCGCGGCCCCTGCGCTTGCGGCGTATCGCGAGGCGTTCAAACCCTCACCCTTCGCCGCTGAGCCTTACGCCGCGATCGGACTGGTCGCACTCGCGGCAGAGACTGAGACCGAAGCAGCTCGTCTCGGGCAGTCCGGCCTCGCCTGGAATCTTGCTCGCGCGACTGGGGCTTTCACGCTGTTCCCGAGCGTAGAGGTTGCCGAAGAACGTCTCGCCAAAGCCGATCCAGCCGCTGTTCGGGCCATCAGCGGCCGCGCCATTTCAGGAGACGCGGCAACGGTTTCAAAACGCCTGACGACCCTCGCCCAAGAAACCGGCGCGGACGAGCTTTTCGTGCTCACCATCGCCGAAACGCTGGAGGCGCGCATTGGCAGTTACGAACTGCTCTCGCGCGCCTTTGTGAACGCCTAGCCCGCGAAGCCGACACCCTTCATCCGCTCGCGCCACGCACCGATATGCTCGTGATCGACATGTGGCCGCCAGCCCATGACACCGCAAAACCCGCAAGTGGCAAATGCGGTGATGTCAGCGATCGAGAACCGGTCGGCTGCAATGAAGTCGGTAGTCGCAAGATGATCGTTGAGACGCTTCGCAAAGCTTTTCACGGCCTTCTCCGATTTGGCCGCCTGTTCGGGCACTTGCGGATTTTCCAGAGGAGCCATCATTTCGTGACTGTTTCGGAACCAGAAGGCGAAGGGCAGCATCCACATCAGTTCAATGCGGCGATCCCACATCATGATCTGCGCACGTTCCTTGGCAGTCTCGCCAAGCAGGTTCGGCTCCGGAAACAGGCACTCAATGTACTCACAGATAGCCCGGCTTTCGGTCAGCGCCGTGCCATCATCAAGGACAAGAGCGGGCACCTGCGAGAATGGCGAAATCTGCCGATAGTCGTCCTGCTTGTGCTCGCCCTTCATGATCGAGATTTCCTCAATCTCAACCGCGTCGAGCTTGCCTTTGGCGCGCAGGAACATGGTCACACGTTCAGGGTTCACCGCTTTGGGTGCGTGGTAGAGCTTCATTTTCTGGGTCTCCGGATCTCTAGAAAAGCGTTCTGACGCCTACCGTTGCATTCAACGGCTCTCCGGGGAAGTAGCGCTCGTCGCCGAAGGCAAAGTCGGCCCGGTCGGCATATTTCAGATCGAACAGGTTGCGCACGATCAGATAGACTTCCAAATCCTCGCGCACGGCCCACTCGCCCCGCGCATGGAAGACAGTGTGGCCGGGATAGTCCCGCGTATTGGCCGGATTGGTGAAGTACTCTCCGACATGCTCAGCCTCGAAGGAGGCCTCGAACGCATCGGTCGGCATCCAGACCAGAGCCAGATCAGCAAGCCACTCCGGCGCGGTGTCGATCCGGTCACCGTCGCGGATTGTCTCGGACGCGCTGGCCGTGATCCGGTCGAAGGCATAAGTCTGGTCGGCGTAAGCGGCCGTCCCGCGAACCGACAGACGGTCATCGATCAGCACGAGATCAAAGGCCGCCTCTACGCCAGCGTGCTCCGTCTCGCCATTGGGGACGTTCAGCCCGTCTGAGTCCCGGAAAAAGAAGTTCTCTTTCTGCATGACATAGGCGGCGAGATCGAAGCTAAGACGTTCGGCAAAGGCTGTTCCGCGGACGCCAATCTCGATGGAGTCGAGCGTTTCGGTGTCGGCCTCCCCGGGCTCCTGCTGACTCTGCAGACGATAGAGATCGGACGCCTGCGGTGCCCGTTCGCCGCGCGCATAGTTCGCGTAGTAGGCCAGATCACTGTCGAACGGCGTCCAGATCACGCCGAGCTTGGGCGTGAACAGATCGAAATTGTCAGTCCGGTCATCGGCCACGCGAAAGCGCCCAAATGTGCCGACCGGCGTATTGGTCGAATAATCGTAATTGTGGGTCTCGCCGCGCAAACCCGCCAGCACGGTCACCTCGGGCGAGACCACCCATTCCGCCTCGCCCCATAGCGCGAAGGTCGTGGTGTCCACGTCATAGTCATAGTGCGTGCCGGTCGGAAAACGGCTGTCACCCGGGAAGAAGCCGAATGGCTCGTCCTGCGTTTCCCTAAGCTCACCGCTCGCAAAGGCCGCATCCGCGCCATAGCGGAGGATGACGGTATCGCTCGCATCCACCTCGACCCGGCTCATCAGGCCGATGGCGTCGTGGCCATTCTCCTCGAAGCCCTTGTACGGAAGGAAGTGCTGGCGAAAGCTCATCTCCTGCGTGATCGCGTAAGGCGTCAGCGTAACGCTGCCAAAGCCGAACTCCCGATTGAGGCGCACCGCCGCGCGGATGGAGTAGGCATCGCGCCCGGCCAGTGGATCAGGATTGCTCTCGGCGAGGTCGCGGTCCCGATAGGCTTTCGGACCCTCAATGAAATCCGCAGTCTCTTGGTTGAGATTGCTCCCGACGATCCAGGCCGAGGCGTCCCATCCCCCAAGACTGAAATCGCCGAAGAGTGAGGCCTTCTGCTGATCGACGCCGGTAAAGTCCCGCCAACCCAGATCCTTCTGGATTGAAACCGCCCCTCGGAGATTTTCGCCATTGTCGGCAATCACATCCGTCCGGTAGCGGCTGAGCGTCGAGGCAGAGGCCCGCAACTCAACACCGTCAAACGTTCCGGGTCCGCCGTGGATGACATTGATCAGGCCATGCACGGCATTGGAGCCATACTTGGCCGAGCCCGGACCCCGCACGACCTCGATCGCGCTGGCCGTCTCGTGGTGCAGTTCGAACAGGCTGTTCACATTGCCGAACGCGGCTGCGCGTGTCGGCACACCGTTTTCAAGGATCAGGAAACTGCCCTGCCCGGCCCCACCGGTTAGAACCGGCGAGCGCAGTGCAACCAGATGCTCCTGACCGGAGTTCATCTGGATGTTCACGCCGGGCAGCGTGTTCAGGACTTCAGCGGGATGATCAGCGGCCGCTGATGTGATCGTCTCGTCGCCAATGACGGATAGCGAGCCCGGCGCATTGGCAGTCCGGTCGCCCCAAACGGTGAGCGGTTCAAGGACGGCACGGTCATCCTCGGCCGTCGCGAATCCAACAATCATTCCCTGCAAACAGAGGCACGCAACAAGAGCTTTTCTCACGCCCGGTCCTTCCCGACACTTCCCCGCCCACGCGCTAAAGCGGGCTTTATGACCCGGAGATGAACAAGGCTTCAGGAAGGGCTCCAACGACGGCACCGGAGAGACAGGTGGCCAGCGTTCCGGCAATCAGCGTCTTCCAGGCGAGCGAAAGAAAAGTGTCGCGGCGGGACGGCTCAATGATGACGAGGCCACCGATTAGAATGCCCATCGACCCGAAGTTCGCAAAGCCACAAATCGCGTGCGTCGTGATGATCCGCGCCCGCTCGCTCAGCTCGCCGGGCTCGACCTGACCGAGCTCAATGAAGGCGACAAACTCCGTGAGCACTGTCTTGATTCCCATCAGGGAGCCGGCCTTGGCGGCCTCATCGAGTGGCACACCAATCATGTACATGATCGGAGAGAACACCCAGCCGAGCACACGTTGAATGGTCAATGGATCGCCGTTCACGTTCGGCAGCAGGCTGAACAGCACATTGCCGATATAGAGTAGCGCCAGCGCCGCGATCAGCATGGTCGCGATGTTGAGGACGATCTTCAGGCCGTCGGATGCTCCGGTCGCAAAGGCATCCATGGTGGAATCATATTCGAAGTCCGGCTCATGCGCGCGTTCCGCGGCGGGCTCGGTTTCCGGCACGATGGTCAGAGCGAGCGCAACAGCCGCCGGCGCAGCCATGATCGAGGCCGTGAGAAGCTGGGCCAGAGGATTGGCAAGCTGCCCCTCCAGGAAGGTCGTGTAGATAATGAGAACCGATCCAGCGATCGTTGCAAAGCCTGCGGTCATCAGGATGAACAGCTCGGATCGCGTCATGCCTTTTACATACGGCTTCACCAGAACGGGCGCTTCCGTCATGCCCATGAACACATTGGCGGAGACAGCAAGCGAGGTCGCCCCGCCCAGCCCCATCGTCTTGCGGAAGATGAAGGCAAAAGCCCGTGTGACCCAGCGCAGGATGCGCCAGTGCCAAAGCATGGCCGAGAGGGCCGCGACAACGATCACGATGGGCAGGATCTGGAAGAAGAATTGCGGCGGCGGGCTCGCGCTCATCAATTCTCCGGCGGCGGCATTGTCGCCGACATAGCCAAACACAAAGCCCGTGCCCGACCGCGTGGCATCCTCAAGTGTCTTGATGACCGGATTGGGCTCCGCACCGGAGCCGAACAGGCTCTCAAAGCCGAACACTTTGGGCAGGCCGAAAATTACCAGCGCGAACACGAATTGGAGGAACACTGCCCCAATCACGATCCGCCAGGGAAACTCGCGCCGGTTTTCCGACATCGCCCAGGCGATGGCAAAAATAGCCGCGATCCCCGCGAAAGCGCGGGCATTGTCGAAACCCCATTCCATGGCCAGCTCCCCATCTGTCCTGAGCACCTCGAAGCTAGACGTCCCGGGCTATCAGGGAAAGGAGGATTATCAGGAAACGCAGCACCAGCCGCGATTGTGCACCCTCTTCGTCACAGGGGTGGCTCTGACACGCGGACATCACTACATGGTTTTGAAGGAGTCATCATGACCAAACCGCCGCTGACAGTCCTTCTTGCTGCCCCGCGAGGCTTCTGCGCCGGCGTCGACCGCGCCATCCAGATCGTTGAGGAAACGCTCAAGAAGTGGGGGCCGCCGGTCTATGTCCGCCACGAGATCGTCCATAACGCGCATGTGGTCGGCCGTCTTGAAGCGCTCGGCGCAGTGTTCGTCGATGAGCTTGATGAATGCCCGGAAGATCGGCCGGTCATCTTCTCCGCCCATGGCGTGCCGAAATCAGTTCCAGCGGAAGCCTCACGCCGAGAGATGATTTATCTCGACGCCACCTGCCCGCTTGTATCCAAGGTTCACGTCGAGGCGGAGCGCCATCACAAGGCCGAGCGGGAGATCGTTCTGATCGGCCATGAAGGGCATCCGGAAGTCATCGGCACGATGGGGCAGTTGCCGGACGGAGCCATGACGTTGATCGAGACGGTGGCAGACGTGGCAGCGTTTGAGCCCAAAGACCCCACCAATCTCGCCTTTGTCACTCAGACCACGCTGTCGGTGGACGACACTGCCGACATCGTCGCAGCGCTTCAGGCAAAGTTTCCGGGCATTGCCGCCCCGCACAAGGAAGACATCTGCTACGCAACCACCAACCGGCAGGAAGCCGTAAAAGCGATGGGGGCCGAGGCGGACCTTTTCCTCGTCATCGGTGCGGAAACCTCATCGAATTCCAAGCGCCTTGTCGAAGTTGCTGTCCGGGCCGGGAGTCCACAGGCTGAACTGGTCGCCAGCGCAGAGAACATCGATTGGAACTGGTTTGAGGGCATTCAGACCCTTGGACTGACAGCCGGGGCGAGTGCACCTGAAGATCTGGTGCAGGGCGTGATTGAGGCCTGCCGTGCCCATTTCGACGTGACCGTGGAAGAAGTGACGACGACCCGCGAAGACGTCGTCTTCAAACTGCCCCGGGTTCTGGTCGAATAGCCCCATCTGCAGGTGAAACAAAAAGGGCGCTGCTTCCAGAACGCCCTTGAATTGTTGTGGTTTCGGCGAGCTTAGTGCTCAACCTTCCGCCAAATGCGCTTGTAGGAGAACCATAGGAGGAGCGCGAAAAAGACAAGGTAGGCAATGGTCGCCAGACCGAGTGACTTCCGGTTCTGCTGCTTTGGTTCGCCGGCCCAGGCGAGGAACTGCGCGACGTCATACGCCATCTGGCTGACAGTTGCCTCGGTTCCGTCCAGATAGGTCACGCGCCCATCGGTCAGCTGGGGTGGCATCGCCAGGAAGCCGCCCTTGGGAGGGTGGCGCGGATCGCCTTCATATTGCGCTGTCGTATCGCCCGGCATGTAGGGATTGTAGTACTGGCCGAGCGGCTGGATCAGACGGCCGACATCGCCATGACCGCCTGCGCCTTCGGCATAAATGCCGCTGCTGCGGACCAGTGATGGGTCGATAACGGTCAGGAACTCACCCTCTGGCGATGTCTCGTAGCTGATCGCTTCCTGGGACGGATAGCCCGTCATCAGGCTGTACAGGTAGTTCGCTCCGCCATGGCGGGCCTTGGTGATGACGGACAGGTCCGGTGGGATCGCGCCGCCATTGGCCGTGGCTGCCATTGCGTCGTTTGCATAGGGCGAACGGAACGGATCCGATGGACGGGCCGGGCGGAAATCATACTCGCCAAACTCATTCGGGACCGGGTCCAGAATTTCGTTCTCTGCGGCGAGCGCCTTCACCAGCGGGTTGTCATTCGCGTTCGGATACTCCGGGTCGTAGAACGGACCGCCCTTCTCACCGAGATTGCGATAGGAGAGCAGCTTCATGCCGTGGCAGGACGCACAGACCTCCTTGTAGACTTGGTATCCGCGCTGAACGCTATCTTTCTCGAACTTGCCGAGCGGGCTTTCAAACGGGAAGCCCTCAGCCGGCCCGTGCGGATGTGCCCCACCACCGGCTGCGAAAGCTGATCCGGCAAGAGCCGCGGCGGTCGCGCCAGCGGCGATGATGCGGAGAATACTCATAGGTCCGCTCCTTATTCGGCCGGCGCGAGCGCGGCATCGGACGATTTGTGTCCGCCGAGCACCGATTTGTGGATGGATTCAGGTTCGTTCTTCGGCTTCTCGCGCAGTCCCAGAAGCGGGAGGATCACGAGGAAATAAGCGAAGTAGTAAACCGTCAGGATCTGGGCGAGGTGCACGAAGCGGAAGGCAGGGGCCTTCTGCACGCTGATAGAGGCACCTGAATCAGCCGGCAGAGATTCAACCTCGGCCACGGCTTCTTCATAGGCATCAAACTCGGCCGTCGCCACAAACCCATTCGCGTCCGTGTATGAGACGAGCAGCTTGTCTTCACCAAGCGGGATCACCGGATCGTCCGGGTTCACGGCACCACACCAGCCAAGAAGCAGCGAGCAGGCCACGAAGCCGAAGAAGAACTGCTTGGCCACCGGGCGGTAGCGCATGGACTTCACCTTGGACGTGTCGAGCCATGGCACCATGAACAGGACAGCAATCGAAGCAAACATCGCGATCACACCAAGCAGCTTGGCGTCGATCGGACCGATGTCGAAGGTGATGGCCCGCAGGATCGCGTAGAATGGCAGCAGATACCATTCCGGCACGATATGCGCCGGCGTCACCAGCGGGTTGGCCTCAATGTAGTTGTCAGCGTGGCCAAGAACGGTCGGCATGTAGAAGACGAAAATCGCGAACACGATCAGGAAGACGACAATCGCGAACCCATCCTTCACCGTGTAGTACGGGTGGAATGGAACGGTGTCCTTTTTGACCTCCTTCACTTCAACGCCAGTGGGATTGTTGTTGCCGGGCACGTGCAGCGCCCAGATGTGCAGGATCACAACACCGGCAATCATGAAGGGCAGCAGATAGTGCAGCGAGAAGAAGCGCTGCAGCGTCGCGTTACCGATGGACGGGCCGCCCATCAACCAGGTCTGGATTGGCTCACCAATGATCGGCAGCGCGCCGATCAGGCCAGTGATCACGTTCGCACCGTGATAGGACATCTGTCCCCATGGCAGCATGTAGCCGAGGAAGGCAGTCGCGATCATCAGGAAGAAGATGATGCAACCGAGCAACCACAGAACTTCGCGCGGAGCCTTGTAAGAGCCGTAATAGAGCCCGCGGAACATGTGGATATAGACCGCGAGGAAGAAGAAGGACGCGCCGTTGGCGTGCACATAACGCAGTAGCCAGCCATAAGGCACATCGCGCATGATCCGCTCGACCGAGGCAAAGCCCTCATCGACGGTCGGTGTGTAGTGCATCGCCAGAACGACACCGGTGATGATCTGAATGGCCAGGCAGACAGCAAGAATGCCGCCGAACGTGTACCAGTAGTTCAGGTTCTTCGGGGTCGGGAAATCGACGAAGCTGTCATGGGCCAATCTGACAATCGGCAGGCGATCATCGAGCCAGCGCGTGAAGCCAGAGGCCGGTTTGTAAGTGGATTCGTGTCCGCTCATGTCTCGTCCTCAAACCTTAAAGTGAAATCGAGATGACCGACTCAGAAACATATCTGTAGTCGGGAATGGGAAGGTTCGACGGGGCCGGGCCCTTACGAATACGTCCCGATGTGTCGTAGTGTGAGCCGTGGCACGGGCAGTACCAGCCGCCATAGTCGCCAAGGTTTCCGCCACCGGGCCCAACAGGCACGCAGCCGAGGTGTGTACAGGCACCAGACGTAACAAGGATCGCCTTGTTGAACTCGCCAGACGGCGTCGGCCGTAAGCGCTCTTCGTCCGTCTCAGGCTCTGGCAGCGTTCCAACATCCACTGCCTCGGCGGCCGCAATCTCAGCAGCTGTCCGGTGACGCACAAAGAAGGGTTTACCGCCGATCAGAACGCGAATTTCACCGCCGACCGGCACCTTTGAAATGTCGACTTCCAGGCTCGATGCCGCTTTTGTATCGGCTGCCGGAAGCATTTGCGCGACGACGGGGATCGCGACCGCAGCTGCGCCAACGCCTGCTGCGGCAACAGTCGCAATGTGAATAAAATCGCGGCGCTCTTCGTCGACACTCTCGCCATGTTCGATGGTTGCGTCTGTCACGTTTTCAAGCCCTCAAACCAATGTCCATCAGCGTATTTAGCTGAGTCTACTTACAGAGAAACGCGGCGCAACGACGCAAATCGCCCGCCTCGTCAGTTGGCAGCGCGATACCCCGCGTGGGAGGGCGTGGCAACCCGCCCTATGCCCCAAAGGACAGTCGCTCGGATAAGGTTATCGCCAAGCTAACGGGACTGGATCATGACTCAAGACGCGCTTGAAGACCGAAAGACCACAGCCCGCAAATGGTTCGAACACCTGCAGGACGACATCATCTCCCGGTTCGAACAGCTCGAAGATGCAGCCAGCCCGCCCCTTTATCGTGGAGACGCTGGGCGCTTTGAGAAAACAGAATGGAAGCGCGGTGACGGCAGCGAAGACCTTGGCGGTGGCACGATGGCCATTCTCAAGGGCCGCTTCTTTGAAAAAGTCGGCGTGCATACCTCGACGGTTTACGGAGAGTTCTCAGAGGAGTTTCGCAAGCAGATCCCGGGCGCGGAGGAATCAGAAGGTCGGTTCTGGGCGTCCGGCGTGTCACTGATCGCCCATCTGCACAGCCCGAAAGTCCCGGCCGTGCACATGAATACGAGAATGATCGCAACATCGAAGAGCTGGTTTGGCGGCGGTGCAGATCTCACCCCCCTACTCTCTTACCAGCGCGAGCAGGACTTTCCCGACGCGCAGGACTTCCACGCCTCCATGAGAGCAGCCTGCGAAGGTCATTCAGGCGCTGACTATGAGCGCTTCCGGGAATGGTGTGACGAGTACTTTCACCTGCCGCATCGCGACGAACCACGCGGTATAGGCGGCATCTTCTATGACCGGCACGACACCGGCGACTGGGACGCCGATTTCGCGTTCACACAGGAAGTTGGCCGCGCTTTCGCTGATATCTATCCGAGAATCGCCAGCCGGCGCATGCCCGAAAGCTGGTCAGATCAAGACCGCGAGGAACAGCTGATCCGCCGCGGGCGCTATGTCGAATTCAACCTGCTTTATGATCGCGGGACGACCTTCGGACTAAAAACAGGTGGCAATGTCGCCAGCATCCTGTCCTCCATGCCGCCGGTCGTGAAATGGCCCTAAGACGTTAGCCGCGCGAGCAGATCAGTCCGCGACAGCTTGAAATCGCTGTCGATCCAAGCCGTTTCAGCGGCGCGCAACGCTTCACCAACCGCCGGACCGGATAAGCCTGCGCCTAACGCATCATCACCGCCAACAGGAAATGACGGGCGCTGCCAGTCCGCCGCCATCTTAACAAGCGATGACGGCACCGCTGTGCCATGCAGCGCTGCATCGGTGATCGCTCGGTCCAGACACGCCTTGCAGCCATGGCGATAGAACGCAGCCCGAATGTCGGGGTCAGCCGCCTGAAGCAAGGATGGAAGCGATGGCTCCGACCAGGCGTCCAGACGCGCTGCCTCCGCATTCGAGACGCGTAACTGGTTGGCAAGTTCAGCAACATCGCGCTTCCGGCGGACGATCATCACCATCAGCCGGCGCATCGGATCGGCAGAAAGCCCGGCCTCAGCCTCCGCCGCAATCAACGCAAAGACATGGGCCGTCCCCGCACCCGGCAGGATTTCGGCCAGCACACCACTTTCTTCCATAGCAAGCAGAGCGGCTCCGGGTTCGGGCGCACCCAGCAACCTCTTCAACTCCTTCCAGATCCGCTCAACCGCGATCTGCTCAAGACCGGCTTTCTGGCGAGCGCAGGCTGCAAGCCCTGTCTCGTCGATCTCAGCGCCATACCAGGCGTTGAAGCGGAAAAAGCGAAGAATGCGTAGATAGTCCTCGCGCAGGCGCTCATCGGCGTCGCCAATAAAAATCACCGCACCGGAAACCACATCTTCCAGTCCGCCACCCGTTGGATCATGAACGACCCCGCTCGGATCAGCATAAAGCGCGTTCAGGCGGAAATCGCGGCGCATCGCATCTTCGGCCCAATCCTTCGTGAAGGCGACGACGGCCCGCCGGCCATCGGTTTCCACGTCACGGCGCAGACTGGTGATCTCAAACGGTGTGCCATTGATGACGGCCGTGACGGTACCATGCTCGACACCGGTCGGGATGGCCCGGATGTCGGCCGCCTCCAGCGCTGAGATCGTTGCGTCCGGCTCCAACTGCGTCGCGATGTCGATGTCTTCGACCGGTCGGCCCATCAGATGGTTACGAACACATCCACCGACAAACCGCGCGCAACCAGGCTGCGCCGCTTCCAGCGCCGAAACAATTGCCTGCGTCTCCGGCGTGTTTAGCCAGGGCGCGCCGGCAATACTTTTAGTCATCATTCTCGCCGACAGGCTGCGGGACAGGGATGCCATCGCGCACGCGATCGGTGTCCGCAGCGATGTCGTCGCTTTCGTCACCGTTATCAGGTGTCACGCCCCGCGCTTCGCCGCCTGGATCGTCGGATAGCGGTACACCCAACCCGGTAATATCCTGATCACACGGCACCTGCTGGGCGGGAACGAGTACTCCGTCCACGAACCGCGCTGGCACCTGACAGATGCCCCGTTCCTTGTCTTCGCTGAACACGAAGAAGAACCAGACGGCGACCGTCAGAACCGCGCCCGCTCCGAACAGTGCGTTCACCGGCCACGCCTTCCGTCCATCGGCCTCGGCATCAGCGATCAGCAGCCGATACAGCCCATACGCCACGAAAGGCAGCGCAAAGAAAAACAGTTGGATCAGAATGCGGTACGGCACTTAAGGATCACCCATCAATTTGTTTCAGCTTCCATATAAGCAGGCTCGCCCGAGGACCAAACCAGTTCAGGAAGCGGCGTCGTCTTCATAAAGATGCAAGTAGAGTTTGCGGATAATCCCGGCCGTCACGCCCCAGATGCGAAATCCATTGTGGGGCATCTCGAAGTACCGCCGGGGCTTACCGCGATAGACGACATCTCCGGTGTGGTGGTTTTCTGGATTCATGAGAAATGAGAGCGGTGTCTCAAACACCGCCGCCACCTCAGCATCGCAAGGCTCAGGCACGAAATCTGCGGGTAGCAACCCAACAACGGGCGTGATCCGGAAGGCCGTTCCGGTAACGTATTCCGCCGACCGTCCGATCAAGTCCACACCAGCTGGATCAACACCCACTTCCTCATGCGCTTCCCGCAGCGCCGCAGCGACTTCATCATCGTCGCCCGGATCGACCTTGCCGCCCGGAAACGCCACCTGCCCGGCATGAGTCGACATCGTATCCGGACGCTGTGTGAGGAGAGCGGTTGGTCCCTCCAGACGCGGAATCACCCCGATCAACACGGCGGCCTGGCGGATTTTGCCGATCTCAGTCTGCTTCAGGAACTCGATATCGCCGCCTTCCGGCAGCTTCCCGCCGCCCGCGAGCGGATCAAGCCGGTCCTCGGCGCGCTTCAGGAAATCATCGAGTCCGTCCCAGCTCATGATTCAAGCCGCCGGCCCAATATCGAAAAAGGCCCCCTGGCTCCAAACGCCGAGCGTTTGCCCGCCATTCGTCTCGTTCGGCACGGCTATTTCGGCAAGTTCATAGAATACCGGGCGGGTGAGTTTCGCCTCCAGACGATCCCGAACCAGAACGTACGGGCTCGGTTCTTCGGTTTCGGGATCGGTCTCAACCCGGATCGGCGCATCCGGCCCGGCCAAGGTGAAATCGCCGAGATTCGTAGAGAAGACCAGCGTTTGCCCGGGCCCCGGCTCACCCGTGCGGTCGACGCGGATTGCCAGAAATGGCGCATCGGCGACATGCACGATCACCTTCTCATATGGCGTCACGAGATAGGTCTGCCCGTCCTGATCCTTGCGCAGAATGGTCGAAAACAGCCGCACCAGCGCTTCACGCTTGATCTGGCCGCCTTCATGCCACCATGAGCCATCACGGCGGATTTCCATGTCGATATCCGCGCTGCGCTCCGGATTCCACGTGTGTACCGGCGGCAGTTTCCGCGGATCGCCGGCATCCGGCTGAATGGCCTTCAACAGATCGTTAAGGCTGATGGTGAGACTGGGACTGGATTTCACATCGCGCTCCGCCATGATCTCGCCTACACCTAGGCTTCAAATGTAACGAAGCAAACCGGGAGTCCTCATGCCGGACGACAATCAGGCCATCGTCAACGACGCAGAACGCGCCGGCGAAACGCTTGAAAACGTGAAGTCGGAGATCGCGAAAGCTGTCTTCGGACAAGACCGAGTCATCGAACTCGCCCTCTCCGCCGTGCTCGCAGGCGGCCATGCCCTGCTCATCGGCGCACCGGGCCTCGCCAAGACGCGCCTTGTGACCGCCATGAGCACCGCGCTCGGCCTCGACGGCGCACGGATCCAGTTCACGCCAGACCTGATGCCATCGGACATTCTGGGCTCGGAAGTGCTGGACGAAACCGCCGAGGGCAAGCGCTCCTTCCGCTTCCTGCGCGGGCCGATCTTCACCCAGCTCCTGATGGCGGACGAGATCAACCGCGCCTCCCCGCGCACGCAATCCGCCCTGCTGCAGGCCATGCAGGAACGCCACGTGACCATCGCCGGCATGCATCACGACCTGCCCCGGCCTTTCCACGTGCTCGCGACGCAGAACCCGATTGAGCAGGAAGGCACCTATCCGCTGCCGGAAGCCCAGCTCGACCGCTTCCTACTGAAAATCGACGTCGCCTATCCCGATGTCGATACCGAGCGACGTATTCTCATCGAGACGACAGGTGGCGACGAGCAGGTGCCCAAAGCCGCGCTCAGCGCCGCAGACCTCATCGAGATGCAGGCGCTCGTCCGGAAGATGCCGGTCGGCGAGAAAATCCTGGCTGCGATTCTGGAGCTCGTCCGGCAGGCGCGCCCCGAGCAGACAGATGATGACCGCGTCAAACGGCTGGTCGACTGGGGGCCCTCGCCCCGCGCTGGTCAGGCCCTGATGCTCGCCGCCCGCGCCCGCGCGCTCCTGCGCGGCCGCCTAGCGCCTTCCATAGAGGACGTGGAAGCCCTCGCCGAACCCTGCCTCGGCCACCGTATGGCCATGCGCTACGACCCCACCGGTGAAGCGCCAAGCCTGACCGAGCTGATCAATGATCTGGCGCGGAAGGCGGCATAGGGGCTAACGCCATGAGTCCATTGGCCTCCCTTCGCGCTGAAGCCGAAGCGCTCTCGCGTCAGTTGCCCGGGCTCGCCCTGCAGTCAGGCGCGTCCGAGGCGATTCATGTCGGCTCGGCCGGGCGGCGGCGCGCGGGCTCCGGTGAACACTTCTGGCAATACCGGCGTTACGCCCACGAAGACTCCGCCGACCGCATCGACTGGCGACGGTCGGCCAAGGGCGACCAGCACTTCGTACGCGAGACCGAGCTTGAGACCGCCCGGACGGTCCTCTTCTGGTGCGATGCCGATCCCGGCTTCGACTGGAAGGGCGAAGGCGAGCGCCGCACCAAGGCGGATGAAGCCCGCGTTCTGATGATGGCCCTCGGCGCGATGCTCTCCCGCGATGGCGAGCGCATCGGCGTGCTCGGCTCGGAACGCAAACCCTCCTTCGGCAAGCGCGCTATCGACCGCCTCGGCGAAGACCTCGCCAATGGCCATAGCAAACCCTTCCCGCCGCCGCCGCGCCAACAGGCAACGCTCGTGATTGCCAGCGACTTCTACGATCCGGTCGAAACATGGCAGGATCGCCTAGGCCCATTAGCCCCCATCTGCCCGGAAGGTATCCTGCTTAGCGTCGCCGCGCCCATCGAAAAGGACTTCCCCTTCGAGGGCCGCGTCAAGCTCCAACGCCCCGGCACGACGCTCGACCGCATTCTTGGCCGGGCCGAAACCTTGCGCGACACATATCTGGAGCGCTTCGCCGCCCAACGGGACGCCATGAAATCCCTGGCCGAACAGCTCGGCTGGCGTTTCGTCGCCCATGACACCGGCCAACGCGCCATTGAAGGGGCCGCCGCCCTGCAACGCGCGCTGGAAAGCCTCGGCAGCCGCACATGACTCTTGGCCCGTTCCTCTTCGGCGCGCCTCTGGCGCTGCTCGGGCTGATTGCCCTTCCGGTGATCTGGTGGGTGCTGCGCGCAACCCCGCCAACGCCAAAGGATGTCGAGCTGCCCTCCATGCGCCTGCTCGATGGGGTCGATCCCCGCGAGGAGACACCAGCGCGGACACCCTGGTGGATCCTCCTCATCCGGACGCTTGCCGCCGCACTCGCTTTGGCGGGCCTCGCCCAGCCCATCTACGCCCCCGGCGCAAACCGCGCCGAACCCGCCGACGGCGCACTTCTTATCGTGATCGACGATGGCTGGCGCAGCGCGGCGCGCTGGAACGAACTGACAGAGGCCGCGACCGCCGCACTCGACTCCGTCGGCCGCGACGCTCCTGTCCATCTCCTTCTCACCACGCCGAAGTCTCTCCCGATTGATCCGGCCCTGCGTCTCTCGCGCACCGAAGTCAGCCGCCGTATCGCCTCACTTGCGCCAGTGGCATGGGCTCCTGACCGCGCGGATGCGCTCGAACGCCTCGAAGCCTCCGGCATTCGCCCGGCCCGTATCCTCTGGGCGAGCGACGGGCTTGGTGCAGAAGGCGGAACGAGCTTTGCCGCCGCGCTCGCGGACTATGGCGCATTGTCCGTGTACGCAGCGCCGCCACGCGGCCCGATGGCGATCACGGGCCTGACGGTTGATGCCGAGAGCGCTTCAGCGACACTCCGCCGCGCGTCAAGCGCGGGAACGGCGGATGTCTTCGTTTCCGCGCTCACTCTTGAAGGCGCAGCGCTCGCCACATCAGAAGCGACCTTCGAGCCCGGCGAAACAGAAGCATCAGCCACCTTCGAGCTTCCCGCCGCCGCGCTTTCCCGCGTGTCGCGCTTTGCGCTTACCACCCGGCCAACCGCAGGCAGCGTCTGGCTCTGGGACTCAACAGACCGAGTTCGCCGCGTCGGCCTCGTGTCCGGCGGTGACACGGCGCAACCGCTCCTGTCTGACGTCCACTATGTCCGCAAGGCACTTGAACCGTTCGCGCGGCTCACGGAAGGCGAACTGACAGACCTTGTCGCGAACGGCCCAGACGCGATCATCGTCACGGATATTGGGCGGCTGTCGGCTTCGGAACGCACGGCACTCACCACATGGATTGAGGAGGGAGGGGCGCTTATCCGCTTCGCCGGGCCGCGTCTCGCCGCGCAGGGTGACGCCCTCGTCCCCACCCCGCTCCGGCGATCCTCCCGTGCTCTCGGCGGCGCGCTTGCATGGGACGAACCGCAGGCTATCGGCTCGTTCCCCGAAACCTCACCTTTTGCTGGACTGAGCCCGCCTGCAGATGCTCGCGTGCGCCAGCAAGTCCTCGCCCAGCCCGCACCGGACCTGCAGACAAAGACCTGGGCGCGTCTCGCGGATGGCTCCCCGCTTGTCACTGCTGAACGGCGGGGAGCCGGCTCGGTGATCCTCTTTCACGTGACAGCAGGTCCGGCATGGTCGGACCTGCCATATCACGGCCTGTTCGTGGACATGCTGCGCCGCTCGATCGCCGCCGGGCGCGGAGAAGCTACGACTGATGAAGACGGAGCCTACGTGCCCCGCCTTGTGCTGGACGCCTATGGCCGGCTTGTCCCGCCAGCCGACACAGCTGCCCCGCTACAGGCCGGCGATTTCGTGAACGCTGTCCCGTCGGAAACTAACCCGCCCGGTCTCTACCGTGGCCCGTCCGGCACGCGGGCCATCAATGCCGGACGCGACGTTCGCCCGACGCCTATTTCCGACTGGCCGGCCTCCGCCACGCTGCTTGGTGATGCCGAAGCGACCAGCCTCCGTCTCGGCGGCCCCTTCCTGACCGCCGCCGCTCTACTGCTCGCCCTCGACCTCCTGATCGCGCTGATCGTCGCTGGGCGCATCCGCTTCTCCCGGAAATCCGCGTCGGCGGCTGCAGTGGTCATCGGCGCAGCCATGCTGGTCCCAACCATCTCCGAAGCACAGGACTCCGGAGAGTTCACCAAGGACGTCGAAGCCGCCCTCGATTTCCGGCTCGCCTATGTCGAGACCGGCGACAAACCCCTCGACCGGGCGACGCGAGCAGGGCTGGAAGGCCTCGCCCGCGTTCTGTTCCTGCGTTCATCGGTCGAGCCGGCGGAGACTCACAGTCTCGATCTGGAAACCGACGCGCTCGATCTCTATCCGCTGATCTATTACGCTGTCCCGGACGCTGCGGACCCGTTGTCGGAAACCGCAATCGATCGCTTAAACGCCTATCTCCGCGGAGGCGGCGCTCTGGTGATCGACACGCGTAAAGGCGGCGACGTCGGATCGGACTCCAATGTCGCGAGCCTTGAAGGCCTTCTCGCTGGTCTCGATGCGCCGCCTGTTGCTCCTGTCCCAAATGACCACGTCCTTACCAAGAGCTTCTACCTGATCGACGGCTTCCCCGGCCGCTATGACGACCGCCGCCTGTGGATCGAAGCCCCGCCAAGCGCCGGACAACCCGCGCGCGGCGATGGTGTCTCGCGCCTGTTTATCGGCGATGCTGACTGGGCCTCGGCTTGGGCTGTCGATGAACGAGGTCGCCCGCTCTACTCGGTCGATGGCGGCCAGACCCAGCGCGAAATGGCAAACCGGTTCGGCGTCAATCTCGTCATGTACGTCCTCACCGGCAGCTATAAGGAAGATCAGGTCCACCTGCCCGCCCTGCTTGAGCGTTTGAGCGAGGAGGACACCGAGGAGGACTTCGACCTCGATGACCTTCCCGGCTCCATCATGGATGGCGGCCCGCAATGATTGACGTCACCCGCATCGGTTTCGATCCGCTCATCGGCTGGCCATGGCTCTACGCCTTGATCGCTGTCGCCGGTCTCGCATGGCTCGCCTATCTTATCCTGCGCGGCCGGGCGTGGCTGACACGGGGCCTCGCGCTGACGCTGCTCGCTGCCGCAATCTCAAATCCGGCCATCATTCAGGAAGAGCGCGAGCCCCTGCCGTCCGTCGCGGCGTTGGTGCTGGATCGCTCAGAGAGCATGGATTTCGAGACCCGCACCGCCGCCGCGCAGGCCGCGTTCGACAGCCTTGAGGAGTCGATTGAGGCGGACGGCGCATTTGAACTCCGCATCGTCGAAAGCGACACGCAATCAGACGGCACCAACCTCGTCGCAGCGCTTGAAGGCGCGATGGCGGATGTTCCGCGAGATCGCATCGCCGGGGCCATCTTCGTGACGGACGGGCAGGTTCATGACATCCCCGAAGACACAAGCCGTCTGAGCGACCTCGGCCCCATTCATGGTGTTGTCGTCGGCGACCCGGACCGCGGCGACCGCCGAGTCGAAATCGTCGATGGTCCGAACTTCGGCATCGTCGGGGAGACGGCAGAATATGTTATCCGTGTCGAGGATCCCCGCGCGGCTTCAGTGCTGCTGTCGGTCTCTCTCAATGGCGGGACCCCCGCCCTTGTCTCGGTGCCGACGGGCGAAGACACACCGCTACCCATAGAGATCGAACGGCGCGGCGGGAATGTCGTCGTCATCGAAGCTCCGCCGGGAGATGAGGAACTCACCCTCGCTAATAACCGCACCGCCGCAAATCTCTCCGGCGTGCGTGACCGCCTGCGCGTCCTGCTCGTCACGGGTCGCCCAAACTCAGCTGGCCGGGTCTGGCGCGATCTCTTGAAGTCGGACCCGTCCGTCGATCTCGTGCACTTCACCATCCTGCGCCCACCCTTCAAGCAGGACATCACCCCGATTGAGGAACTGGCGCTGATCGCCTTCCCCACCGAAGAACTGTTCGAACAGAAGCTCTCAGATTTCGACCTGATCATCTTCGACCAGTATGAGCGCCGCGGCGTCGTCACAATGGAGTACCTCTCCAACATGGCGCGCTATGTCGACGAAGGCGGGGCCCTGCTCATCGTCGCCGGTGAGCCGTTTGCCGGCCCGGCCAGCCTCGCGCGCACCTCCCTCGCCTCGGTGCTTCCGGCAACCGCGACCGGACGCATCGGCACCGGCCACTTCGTCCCGGAGATCACCGAGGCAGGTCAACGCCACTCGGTCACAGCGCCCCTGTCAGGACAAAACTGGGGCGGCTGGCTCCGCTATATCGGGGCCGATGCAAAGGCGGGCGATGTCCTCTTGTCAGGTCCCGACGGTGCCCCTCTGCTCATCGTCGACCGCGTTGGTGACGGCCGGGTTGGCCAGTTGATGTCCGATCAGATCTGGCTGTGGGCCCGTGGCCATGAAGGCGGGGGACCCTTCGCAGAGCTCATCCGCCGCCTCGTGCACTGGATGATGAAGGAACCGGAGCTGGAGGAACGCCGCCTCGAACTCGTCGCCGAGGGCGACACAGCCCGCGTGCGCCTGCGCACCGTCTCCGACATCGCACCGCCCCTCGTAATCGAGACACCCGAAGGTCGCCGCATGACGCCTGACTGGCGCGAGGATGGTCCGGGGCAATTCTCCGCTGAGGCTCCGATTGATCAACTCGGGCTTTATCGCGCCGAATCCGGCGGCCTCGAAGCTGTCGCGCTTAACGGCCCGGCCAATCCGCGCGAATATGCGGACCTGCGGTCTATCACGGACATTCTTCAGCCGCTGGCGTCGGAAACGCGCGGCGGTGTTTTCCGGGCAAACGAGTCCGGCGGCGGACTGCCAGATGTGCGCAGGGTCGGACAGCGCGGTGATGCTGCCGGCGGCAACTGGATTGGCCTGCGCGAACGCGGGGCCTATGCGGTGCGCTCCTCAACCAGCCAGCCTCTGCTACCCGGCCTGCTCGCTGCGCTCCTGATCGCCGTCTTGCTTATCCTCGCCTGGCAACGCGAGGGGCGGTGACAACGCCGCTAAGCGCGTCTGCATCCCCTGCCAGATCGCGCACCATGATGCGCCCCTGATCCTGCGGTCCCGGCATTGCAAGTGTTCCGGATGGGACAACGCGGAAACCAATCTCCCCGAAGTAGCGCGGCGCGCCGATGAGCACCGCCGCGCCCCAACCTGCTGCAGTGCCCGCCTCTATCGCCTCTCCGGTGATCGACAGACCCAATCGTGCGCCCTGCTGGGATGGCCGCACCGCGACCGGTCCATAGAATAACGCCGGCGTATCGCTGACGGTGATCGGCCAGACACGGCAGGCCCCGACCACGGCCCCGTCGATCAGTGCGACCCGGCTAATATCCGGCAGTGAGACATTCCATTCGCGCAGGCGTTCGGCCGTTTTCGCAAAGTGCCCGGGCCCGAACGTCCGGTCATAGAGCGCTTCGATGGCGTCGGCGTGCTGCGCTGGATTTTCCGGAACAATTTCAAGCATCGCGGCGGACTAAAGACAGGGGCCGCCAAACGCAAGCGCAACTTCCCGTTCTAGGCGAAAACATCCCAAATACAACTCTGGTTTTATTTTCCTGTTTTGCAACCCTCAGTCGAAATATGAGAGGGCTTCATGGATACTTGCTGGATAATGCCTGCGCTTTGGGTCGCAGGTCAGGTTCTCGCTGGCCTTTTGCTGGCGGATTTCGCAACGGGCGTCATTCACTGGTTTCAGGACCGATACGGTGACCCGTCCTGGCCTGTGATCGGCCACGCCATCTACATGAATCAGGAACATCACAAGCGGCCCCGCTTCTTCCTGACCGGCACAGTATGGAAGCGGAATCGCGAAGTCTGGATGGTCTGCGCAGCAACAGCATTGCTGCTCCTCTTTTTGGATAGCTTTACAACTCTCAGTGGTTCTTTCGTATTCTTCGGCCTATTCGCGAATGAGGTCCACGGCGCATCTCACAGAACAGGCCGTGAAAACGGCCCCTTCATCCGCGCCCTGCAACGCACCGGGTTGATCCAGAACCCGCTCCATCACGCGGCCCATCATCGCCGCGCGAAGAACACCCACTACTGCACGATGACAAACTGGGTGAATCCGGTGCTCGACTCCATCCGCTTCTTCCCCGCCATCGAACGCGTAGTCTTCCTCTCCACCGGCATCCGTCCCCGCTTCGACTCGACCGTCCCGCCGCGCTTTCAGGACACAGCCCGCTAGAACCACTCTTCCAATCTGCGCTGTCGGCCTTATCGTCCGCGCCACATACAGATTGGGAGATTCATCATGGGCGTACTCGACGGGAAAACAGTTCTCATCACAGGTGGCGGGAACGGAATTGGCCGTGAATGCGCCCTGCTCGCCGCGCGCGAAGGCGCGAAAGTCGTCGTCAACGATCTCGGCGGTGGACTCTCCGGCGGTGATGAAGGCGATGCCGGACCTGCCGAAACCGTCGCCAGCGAAATTCGCGCGGCTGGTGGCGAAGCGGTCTCCAACTCAGACAGCGTCACCGACTTCGGCGCGGTTGAAGCCATGGTCGAGCAGGCAAAGGACGAATTCGGCGGTCTACACGCTATCATCAACCCGGCCGGCATCCTGCGTGATGGCATGTTTCACAAGATGTCCGAAGCCGACTGGAAAGCGGTGATCGATGTCCACCTGCACGGCTCCTACAACGTGACCCGCGCCGGCATCGGACACTTCCGCGAACAGGAAGACGGCGCGTTCGTTCTCTTCACCTCCACCTCCGGCCTGATCGGCAATATCGGCCAGGCGAACTATGCGGCCGCCAAGCTCGGCATTATGGGCCTCTCCCGCATCATCGCCATGGAAGGCGAGCGGAAGAATGTCCGCTCCAACATCATCGCGCCTTTCGCATGGACGCGCATGATCGCCTCGATCCCGGTAACCGACGAGGCGTCCGCTCAGCGCGTGGAGCGCATGAAAAACGCCATGCGCGCCGATCAGGTCGCCCAGCTCGCCATTGCGCTGTGTGCGGACGATGCGAAATCCACGTCCGGCCAGATCTTCGGTGTGCGCGGAAACGAGCTCGTCCTGTTCGACCAGCCTCGTCCGGTGAAGTCCCTCGCCCGTCTCGAAGGCTGGGACCCGTCTTCCATCATCGAGCAGGCCATCCCCGCCATGGAGAACGACTACACCGATCTTGGCGCAACGACGTCTGTGTTTCCATATCCGCCGGTCTAAGCAGACACGCACAACACTTATGCCGGTCCTGCGCCTAATCACGGGCGCGTGACCGGGCCATATCCGCTTCAACGCAACACTAAGCAGAGGAGCGCGATATGATTGACATCAGACGCTTTGAAGATCTCGGCCGGTTCGACAATGACTGGCTGAACGCCCGTTACCACTTCTCCTTTTCCCATTACTTCAACCCCGACAGGATGGGCCACGGGAAGCTGCGGGTCTGGAATGACGATACGATCCGGGCCGGGACCGGCTTTCCGCCGCACGGCCACGAGTCGATGGAAATCATCACCTATGTCCGCAATGGCGCGATCACCCATGAAGACTCCATGGGAAACAAGGGCCGCACCGAAGCGGGTGATGTTCAGGTGATGAGCGCCGGCTCTGGCGTCCAGCATTCCGAGTGGAACGCCGAAGAGGAAGCCACGCAAATCTTCCAGCTGTGGATCGAACCACGAGAGCAGGGCGGAACACCCGGCTGGGGTGCCAAGGCCTTCCCAAAAGGCGATCGCGCCGGCCAGTGGGCAGTGCTTGCCTCCGGTGCCGACGAGGATGACGCCCTGACCATCCGGCAGGACGCAAAAGTTCTCGGTGCGACCCTGAAGGCGGGCCAATCGCTCACCTATCAGATCGGAGCGGGCCGCAAAGGGTACCTCGTTTTGGCTGCCGGATCGGTGCGCCTGAACGGAGAAACGCTCAAAACGCGCGATGGGGCCGCAATTACGGGTGAGACAAACCTCACCCTCGAAGGCATCAAAGACGCCGAAATCGTGCTCGTTGACACGATTTAGAGAGCGGATGCGCCTGCGAAATTTGCTCGCAGGCGCATCGATTTTCTCTTGGAAAAAACATCAAAAATAAATATACGCTCACTACTGGGACGCACAATAAGCGACGCTCGGCTGGGAGCCTTCATTGTACACGAACAAACCTGATTTCTTGAGATCTGGCGAACGCGCACGGCTGTTTCCCGTGCTGGCTGAAACATCGAAGGAAGGACGGGCTACCTCTATCTTTCTCGCCTGTCTGACCAATGTGGACGAATACGCCAATTCACTGCTGTCGAGCGTGGGACGGCCCGTCGGACCGAATTCGCGGGTGGAAACCTTCACAGAGGTCGTCTTCCAGAAAGGCGAAGACCAGATAACCGGACGACCCGACGGTCTGATCTCCGTGCGGACGGGAAGCTCAAGATGGACCGCGCTCATCGAGGCCAAGATCGGCAACACAGATCTGCGCAGCGACCAGATCAGCAGCTATCTGCGCCTCGCCAAAACCAACGATATCGACGCTGTCATTACCATTTCGAATGAATATGCAGCCACCCCGTCTCATCATCCCGTTGAACTCTCCACACGCGGTTCGCCAAAAGTTTCGCTATACCATTGGTCATGGATGCGGCTGCTGACCGAGGCCGACCTCCTGATCACGAACGATGATGTTCAGGACACGGACCAGCGCTTTATCCTGAATGAGTTGCGCAGGTTCCTCGCGCATGAAAGCACCGGGGTTCGCGGCTTCTCTCGAATGCCGCCCGAATGGCCTGACCTTGTTCGAGATATCTCCGCAGGACGGCAGCCGGGCGCGATGTCTGCGGATGTTCGAGCCGTCATCTCAGCCTGGCATCAGGAAACCCACGATCTCTGTCTCAGCCTTTCGCGGCAGACCGGCGCAACGGTTCGTGCCCGGCTAACCCGCGCACAGGCTAGCGATCATCAACGGCGCATCAGGGAAGACTCAGAGCGCTTCGCCAGCTCTCAGCACCTCGTCTCATCGCTGATCGTCCCGGGAGCCGCAGCCGATATAGACATCTGCGTGGACGTCCGTGCCCGGAGCATGATGGCCAGCATGACGCTGGACGCCCCGACAGATCGCCAGAGCACGGCCGCGCGCATCAACTGGCAGCTCCGTCAACTGAAAGACGTCGATGCTGATGACATTTATGTCCGCGTGCACTGGCCGCGCCGCGGCTTCTCGCAGCACACGCTGAAAGAGCTACGCGAGGACGTAAACATCGCTGCCAGCCGGCATCCCGACCTTGCCCCGAAGACACTCGAAATCTGCATGGTACGCATGCCGCAGGGCCGCTTCATTCAGGTCCGCAATTTTGTGGATGATCTGGAGCAGCTCATCCCGGACTTCTACGTCGCCATCGGCCAGCGCCTGCGCGCCTGGCAGCCACCCGCTCCCAAGGCCCGCCTCGACAGAACGGCACCGGAGGACGTTACCCCGGCCGCCATCGAAGAAGAGGCCGAAAAGGAAACCAACCGGCCCGAACGCCGCTTTCCGTGGCGGCGCGGGCCAGGTTGATCTGATTCAGGCGGACGCCTTCTCGCGGTCGCGGCGACGCTGATTCTTGCCGGGACGTTTGGCGCTACGACCGCGTTTCTGACCGCCTTTGCCGCCGCCATGTCCCTGACCACCGCGTGAGCGACCGCCGCCACCTCCGCGGCTCGGGCCTTTCGGCTTGCGCACACGCACGTCTCTGGATGGCGTTGGCAGCACGAGATGCTCGCACCCTTCAGGCGCAGGCAGCGTGTCGACTTCGATCCGCGTGATCTTCTCGACCTCGCGCAGATAGTACAGCTCGTCCTCGGCCACGAAAGAGACCGCCACGCCTTCGCGCCCGGCGCGCGCCGTGCGTCCGATCCGGTGAACATACTGCTCAGCCACGTTTGGCATCTCGAAATTGATCACATGGCTGATGCCATCAATGTCGATGCCGCGCGCCGCGATATCCGTCGCGATCAGAACCTTGCAGCGACCGTCCCGGAAGGCTTCCAGCGCCTTCATGCGCTGGGGCTGGGACTTGTTGCCGTGGATCGCCTGCGCGGCGATGCCCTTGGCCATCATCTTACGGACGACCTTGTCGGCCCCGTGCTTGGTCCGGGTAAACACCAGCGCGCGCTCGAGATCGGGATCGCGAAGCACCGCTTCCAGCAATTGCAGCTTATCGCCATTGGCGACGTGAACCACGCCCTGATTGACGCGTTCTGCCGTGGTCGATTCCGGCGCGACCGAGACCCGGACCGGATCATCGAGGTATTGCTGAGCAAGATCCGAGATCTGTTTCGGCATGGTCGCGGAAAAGAGCAGCGTCTGGCGCTCATCGGGCACCTTGGCCATGATCTTCTTCAGGTCATGGATAAAGCCCATGTCCAGCATTTGGTCGGCCTCGTCGAGGATCAGCACTTCGACATCATCGAGGCGCACCGCGCCTTGGTTCATCAGGTCGAGCAGGCGTCCCGGCGTGGCCACCAGCACATGCGCGCCCTTCTCCAGCGAGCGAATCTGACGGCCGATCTTCACACCGCCAAACACAGTCTGCGTCACGCAATCCATATACTTCGAATAAGTACGGAAGCTCTCGGCAATCTGCCCGGCCAGTTCACGTGTCGGGGCCAGCACGAGCACGCGCGTGCTCTTGCCCTTGCGAGGCTGGGCATCGTCCAGCAGGTAGTCCAGCGTTGGCAGCGCGAAGGCTGCTGTCTTGCCGGTGCCGGTCTGCGCGATCCCCAGAAGGTCGCGGCCTTCCAGAAGATGTGGAATGGCTTGCGCCTGAATCGGCGTCGGCGTGTCGTAGCCTTCAGCGGTCACGGCCTTCAGAACCTGTTTATGCAGGCCCAACTCAGTGAATGTGGTCAATTTGAATCTTTCATACGTTTGGGCGCGCGCGAAGAAACGCTCCTGCGGCCCGGGGCCGGCATCTGCCGGAGGCTAAAGGAACGGCCCGCGTGAACAGGGACGTTGGAAACTTTGGTGTCTGAAGGGGGAGGCTCTATCCGATCAGACGTCCGATCGACGCGACTCACGCTGCCAGCCCCATGCACATCTGCTGCGCTGCGACACGGCCCCCATGCAGGGAAACGCCTTAAAGGTCAATGAACAAGCTGCGAACACCATCCGACACTTACGCGAATGCAGCATCTTCTTCAGCTGCGATGTTGCAAAGCATTTTGAACACGCTACTGCGCCTGTCATGACACCTGACACGCACGCCAGCACCGCCCGCACCAATCTCTCAGACTGGGCTGGCCGCCTTCCTCAGGAACAGTGGGGTGGCGACGGCCTGCGCGCCATGACGCTCGGCCAGATGCGCACGGAACTGCTCGCCGGCCTCACCGTCGCCCTTGCTCTCGTCCCCGAGGCCGTCGCCTTCGCCTTCGTGGCCGGTGTCGAGCCTTTGGTCGGACTGTATGCAGCCTTTATCGTCGGGCTCATCACGGCTCTGTTCGGGGGACGCCCCGGCATGATCTCCGGCGCAACGGGCGCGCTCGCCGTCGTCATGGTCGCGCTCGTCGCCCAGCATGGCGTCGAGTATCTTTTCGCCACCGTAGTGCTGATGGGCATCCTCCAACTCGGCGCGGGCATCTTCAAGCTCGGCAAGTTCATCCGCCTTGTACCGCACCCGG
This sequence comes from Hyphomonadaceae bacterium, assembly GCA_028285145.1. Classification (GTDB taxonomy): domain Bacteria; phylum Pseudomonadota; class Alphaproteobacteria; order Caulobacterales; family Hyphomonadaceae; genus JANQQC01. The sequence goes on along the minus strand of JANQQC010000048.1, from coordinate 53,745 downwards.
TCATGCTCGGCTTCGTCAATGGGCTCGCCATCGTTATCTTCCTCGCCCAGCTCAGCCAGTTTCAGGTGCCCGGCACCGCGACGCCCGACGGGCACAGCTTCCTGCCAAATGGCGACTGGCTCACCGGCCTGCCACTGCTGCTGATGCTCGGCCTGACGGCGCTGACCATGGCGATCATCTGGGGCCTGCCGAAGTTTACGAAAGTCGTCCCCGCCCCGCTCGCCGGCATCGCGATCGTCGCCGGCCTCGTTATAGCATTCGGTCTGCCGACCCCGCGCGTCGGAGACCTCGCCAGCGTCGAGGGCGGCCTTCCGCCTTTCCACATCCCAGCCGTCCCGCTCAATTTCGAAACGCTGGAGATCATCTTCCCCTACGCACTGATCCTCGCCGCCATCGGCCTAATCGAGAGCCTGCTGACGCTCAATCTCGTCGGCGATATGACCGGCAAGCGCGGCGGGGCCTCTCAGGAATGCGTCGCGCAGGGCGCATCGAATGTCGTCACCGGTTTCTTCGGCGGAATGGGCGGCTGCGCCATGATCGGCCAGTCCATGATCAACGTGAAATCCGGCGGCCGCACGCGCCTCTCCGGCATTTCCGCGGCCCTCTTCCTGCTGGCCTTCATCCTTGTCGGCTCCAGCCTGATCGAGCAGATTCCGCTCGCCGCCCTTGTCGGCGTCATGTTCATGGTCGTGATTGGCACCTTCGCGTGGAACAGTTTCCGCCTGATGAGCAAGGTGCCCCGCACCGATGTCTTCGTCATCATCCTCGTCACCGCCGTCACCGTCTGGCAGGACCTTGCTATCGCCGTCATCGTTGGCGTCATCGTCTCCGCTCTCGCCTTCGCCTGGAACAATGCCCGCCGCATCCACGCCATTACGCGCGACAGCGTCACCGAGGAAGGTGCCAAGGTCTACGAGATCGAAGGCCCGCTCTTCTTCGGCTCAACCGATGGCTTCGCGGAGATCTTCACGCCCGAGCAGGACCCGGATGTCGTCATCGTCGACTTCATGCGATCACGCGTCGTCGATCAGTCCGCGCTGCAGGCCATCGAAGACCTCTCCGTGAAATACGAGGCCCTCGGCAAGACTCTGCGCCTGCGCCATCTCAGCCGCGACTGTCACAAGCTGCTCAAGCGCGCCGGCCAGCTCATGGTCGATATGGATGACGATCCAGACTATGGCATCGCGGTCGACTACGATGTGCGCACCGGTATTTTCGGCGGCAGCCACTAGGCCGAGCGCTAGCCCTGCGCCTCCAGCGCCGCCTGCACAATGCCCCAGACCTTCGCGTTCACGCCAAGGCCCATATGCGACACGTTCACCTCAATATGGCGGATATTCTCGCTGTCCCGGTCTATCGCCGCCTGCCAGCCGACAATGCCGTCCGACTTGCTATAGATCGCCGTCACAGGCTGCGTCAGCGGGATCTTCGCGCGCTTGCCGATCTCCCCCTCCATTCGGTCAAGATCAAGCCCGCGACGCCGGAACAGCGGCGCGGTCGCGGTATACTTCGGCCCGCCCACGACCGGCGATCCCATCGTGATCACCGCCTCAACTTCCCCGGGCAGCTCCCGCGCCACTTCGCGCGCAATATAGCCGCCAAGGCTCCAGCCGATCAGCGTCACGGGCCGCCCCAGCGCCGCGACGCGCGCCTGCGTGCGCCCAACCATCTTCTCGCACAGCGCCGGCACTTCCGCCTCGCCGGGCGTCGCCACCTCGCGGTCAAACTCCCACCGCTCCGGCAGGTCGTTCACATCGGTGACGAGCCCGCGTCCGCCCGTGTTCAGGCCCAGCCCCCAGCCCTCGACCTGATGGCCTTGCTGGCTCAGGAAGTAGCGCATCGGCGCGGTCGAGGCGTCATTCGCGCCAAAACCCGGCAGCACGATCACCGCCCGCCCGGAATTGGGCACCTTGCGCCGCATCCGTGCGCGCATCAGCGCCGCCGGAGCCCCGATCATGTCCGCGCCAACCGCCAGTTCGCGAAGCAGGTTCAGCCGCGAGGGCGGGCGAAGATCGTTGGACATGGCGATTTCCCTCAAGTCTCCTTCAGGAAGCTGCGCCGGAGACCGCCCCGGTCAAGTCTGGCCCGCAAAACCAGGTATGTCGGGCGATCGGTTCATTGAGATGTGCGCCCTAATTGAGTAGGCGATCCGGGATGACAACCGCGTTCAAACTGCGCCGCCTCGACGTCCGCGATCTGGAAACACTCAGAGACATCGCTGAAGAGACGTTCCTGGACACATTCGCAGCCCAGAACGCGCCCGAGAACATCGCGACCTATGTCGCGGCAGCGTTCAGCATCGACAGGGTCGCATCCGAACTCACCAACACAGATTCCCAGTTTTTCTTCATCGAGACGGGTGCAGACCTGGCAGGGTATCTGAAGCTCAACACAGGCGCGGCCCAGACAGAGCAGACCCTTCCAAACGCATTGGAAATCGAGCGAATCTACGTCAGGCGCGGTCATCAGGGGACAGGCCTCGGAAAAGCCCTCATGCAACATGCAATTGAGCGGGCCATCGCGGCGAACGTGGATTGGCTGTGGCTCGGCGTGTGGGACCAGAACGAAAAGGCAATCGCGTTCTACAGATCATCAGGCTTCACCGAATTCGATCAGCACGACTTCTACATGGGGCGGGACCTGCAGCGCGATATCATGATGAAACGGCCGATCAACCGCCCCTGAAGGCACAGAACGGAACACTCACCCATTCCAATGCCAGCCAACCTCCCCTTGAAAACTGCCCAATCCCCATGTGGGCCGATCGCCCGCCTCATGATAAAGTAACGCGATGAGTTACGATGTTGGGTCCGGCGATCTGGTGCTGTGCGTGAACGCGGCCCCGAACCATGTCACGGGCGAGCCCGTGCCGCTCGTCGCCGGCGAGACTTACCGCGTCTGGGCGGTCATGGAGTTCGCCTGCCCCTGTGGACGCTCCGACGCCCTGCTGGATGTCGGCGTCGGCTTCGCCTGGTGCCAGACCCGCTTCCGCCTCCTGCCCAAGCCCAAGGCCAAGGAAAAGACGCGCCGTACCGAAGCCCCGAAAGAGGTGGAGACGGTGTGAGGTAGGACTGCCCGTACGGCCCCTCGGCGCCATCCCTCTGGAAAAGCAAATGCTCGTTCTGGAACTCCGCCGGTTTGTCTGCGACAAATCCTGTGCAGCGGGAGATCGGCGAGGAGGCCCAGCCATGAAAATGTACATTAAAAGCGTGTGCGTCGACGATCAGGCGAAAGCCCTCGCCTTTTACACGGAAACGCTCGGCTTCGTTGTGAAGCACGATATTCCGCTCGGCGAATTCCGCTGGCTGACCCTTGTGTCCAAAGACGAACCCGACGGAGTCGAACTGGCGCTGGAGCCCAACCAGCATCCCGCCACACGCACCTATCAGGCCGCCTTGATGCAGGACGGCATTCCATTCACCGCCTTCAGCGTTGACGATATCGACGCCGAATATGCGCGGCTCCGGGCCAAGGGGGTCGAGTTCACCCAGCCGCCGACCGATGCCGGAACCGTCAAGATCGCCATCTTCAACGACACGTGCGGCAACCTTATCCAGCTCTTGCAGGAGCTGGCGTAAAAAACCGCCTTCGCCAGGCTTTAGCGCTGATCCCCAGTGAGACCTATCGCGTCTGGGCCGTCATGGAACTCCCTGCCCCTGCGGACGGTCAGACGCCCTGCTGGATGTCGGCGTCATTGTAAAGCAGTCCTGCTTTGTCGGCGACACGCACATTGGCTGTCTGCGTGAAGACGAACCCTCAGCCTCATTGGTCACGCAGCACAACCTTTGGTATACAAGCGTTGGGAATCAACAGGGGGATAAAATGAAGTCCAAACAAGTGATCGCCGCGTGCGGTGCCGTCGTCTTGATAAGTGGAACAGCCAATACGCAGGAAGAGCCCGATCCCGTGGTGGGAGCCTTTCTGACGAATTATGTGGTCGAGGTTATTGACGGGACTCCGTGTGAAGACCTTGTCCAGGGCGGTTTCGTCGACACATGCGAGTCTAGCCAGACATCCCTGCTCACATCGGACGGGACGGTTCTCACGCAGGACAATAATGCTTCGAGACTGGCGCGCAGCGACGCTGTTGGCACTTGGCGGCCGGCCGCAGCTGAGCAGCGTTACAGAACGCGGGCAGTGACCATTTATTATGACGAGAATAGCCGCGTATCTGGTTACGACGTCACGACTTCGCGTTTTCGGCTTTCCAACAATGGACGTCGGTCCAGCGGCACCTTCGAAGTTCGCAACTATAGCGCCGAACAGGATCCTCTAGATCAAAACGAGACACCGCAATTCATAAACACCGGGACGCTTGAAAGTCGAAGAATCCGCTGATCGAAGACCATCTTGGCTAGGCTTTGATGCTCTGCCGTTTCTGGTTGATCTGATCCCTATCCTTGTCCTCCGACTCATGGAGCAGGAGCTTCACACTGGAAGCCCTAGCCATGGCCCTATTCGTTTGTCAGCGATGCACGAATCCCATCGTGCATTGGCGGCAAGGTCTGGTCTCAACGCATTGCCGAGACCCAGCTACGAAAACACAACCGACCTAAATACGCATCTAACGTCAGCCTGAGAGATCGTAAAATGAAATGGATGTGTTGTGAGCAGCTCAGGGAGAGCTGCCGCAAAGCCAAGCGCCACCTTCGCCATCCTAGGTTGCAGATTTTCGCTTGAATGCTACCAAGCGTACAGGGTTAGTATCGCTTCTGAGACCGTCAGTAAGGAACAGCGCATGGCTGAACCAGCAGGTACCCAAAAAGCATACAGAGCTTTCGTCTCAGCACCTTTCGACACCAACTTGTCGTTACTCAATTCGACACTCGCGCTCTACGGCGTGGAGATACTGAGCCTCGACGACCTCAGCACACGCGACAAATCACTGCTCAATTCAACAACTGAGTTAATAGGTAAGGCCGATTTCGTAATCGCAGTGATAGAAGAGCGGATAAATTCGAACGTATCTTTTGAACTTGGGTTGGCAACAGCACTGGGACGCCCACTGCTTATAATAGGCAAGGGACCAATTCCGTCGGTACTTCAATCGGCAGCAGTTCTATCCGTGCCAATGGATAACGAGGCGTCACTTAAGTTTCAGCTAGGCGCGTTTCTTGAGCACGTCGATCTACTTAGAAGCCCACTTCAGGAACAGCCAGTCGACTTCGATATGCTTACATCAAATCGGGATGTAGAGAGCTTGCATTTTCAGAGCTCCAAAGAGCGTCGGTCTAACCTGAAAAACCTAAATTTTGAGAACTCCGCACAGCATCGACTCTTTAACGCATTCAAGTTCTCGTCCGAGATTGATTCTTTCGCAGTCGAACCACAGGAAATGAGTGACCAGAAGAAATTTCTACCTGACTTTGCGGCATGGTTTTCGCCGAAGCATCGCTTCTTTCGTGGCCCGCTCGTTGTTGAACTCAAGGCAGGACAACGAGTCCGCAATACTCGAGGAGCAATCAACCAAGTTCGCCGGTACACGGAGAAACTCGGTGCTGCTGCAGGACTAGTGGTAGTTGATGGAGGTTCCGAGTCTTCTCTTCGAGCAACCAGCTTGTCGCCACTTATTTGCGTCGTCGGACTAACAGAAATTGAGGAACTCCTGGCACACTCCGAGTTGGCGTCAGCTATGCGCTCAGCCCGCAATCGTCTGGCCCACTTGGTGCAGTGACATGGGCACTTACGACAAGGGTACAATCGACAACGAACTAATACAGATGAACGGAGCAGGAGACGCGACTGCAAGAGGTAGAGCGTTGGAAAGGTTAGTCGCATACCTATTCTCCGAGTGTGACGGCATCAGGCATCACGGAAACAATCTATTGAACGCTGCGGGGAGTGCTGAGATTGATGTTTGCTTTTGGAACTCGCGAGTTCCAACCGGCTTCGACTTTCTGCCAACCATACTGGTAGCGGAATGTAAGAACGTGGCCGGCCCAGTTGGTGCTGCGGAGATTAGGAATTTCCTTGCTAAGATGAATGAAATGCATCTCGATCATGGCGTATTTGTAGCGGCCCAAGGCATTACAGGCACAGCGAAGGACCTAAGGGCTGCTCATGACACTATTCGCACTGCGTTCCAGCGCGATCAAAGACGGCTTCTTGTTGTGACCAGAGCTGAGATTGATGAGCTTGCAGCGACGGAAGACCTCGTTCGTCTTCTGCAAAACAAGATCTTGGACCTAACAGTCGGAGCTCGCTCCTTTGAAATCACCTAACTATCGGACTTCGATCACACGCTGCTAGAGCTTGGTCGCTGGTTTTGCTTCGCGAACTTGATAGTCGATGGTTTGTCCCCGCCCTTCCGCTAGTCGTTGATACACATCCAGCAAACTTATCCCCCTCCTTGTCCGCAAAGCTATGATCCCTCCCGATGGATCAGGCGCTCGCTTCTGAGGCGGCATATTGCGCGCGGATGAACTGGCCCCGTTTGCGGGCGCAGGTCTGCACACTTGTCAGCTGGACGTCTGGCCCGGCTCCGGCGCAGCTGCCCGCCTGTGTGCGCCTGTTGATTACGGCCAAGGGTCGTTTGGCGCGTACACTCTCGGCTCTTTCTTGATCTTGGCGACTGCACCAGCGGTGAGGTCGTTCGGTGTGAGTATTCGGCACGATAGCTCGGTGCCCGTGTGCCGGGTCGAAAACGTTTCGCCAATATCGTACCAGCGCTCGTGACTCTCGCTCCCGTGATAGACACCGCCGCAAGAGCATGTGCAGTCGGGACCTTTCGCGGTGCGACAGCTATACGCACATGTCTCTTGAAGGTTCTGATTTTGAATAACCCAACACCTACCCCATTTATGCAATAGCACTGCTACGATCTCCTCGTAGCGCCCTTTGGCAAGCTCCCAGTGCTTGTCGGCTTTGTTCCAGTTAAGCTTCACGCCTTTAGTCTTGCCGTTTGTGAGCGTTTCGCGGTTGTCATTCGCAAAAGGCGTCTTCACCCATAGATCGCGCGAGGAGTCGTGCCACACAGAAGGCACTTGTGGATTGCGGGGCCAAGCTTGGGCAAAGTTGCAAACAGCCATTTCTGCAATATGGAGATTCTACCTTAAAATGCAATCTCATTGATAAAACTGTGTGATTTGATAATCAAAATCACTTTTCCTTGTTTGCTAATATTACTCTCGCTAGCCGCTCACGAGGATTAGAATTGGATTTCCAACCCTTACCCAAAGTAGACATTGCAAACATAATTTCCGACGTCCCTATTGGTATTAAGTGGCTCTATCCCCACCCTTTCGCCCATCCCCATTACCCATCCAGCAAACTTATCCCCCGCCTTGTCGGCACAGCTATGATCCCTGCCGATGGATCAGGCGCTCGCTTCCGAGGCCGCGTATTGCGCGCGGATGAACTGGCCCCGGCTGCGGGCGCTGGTGGCGCAGGTTTGTGCTCTGGTCGGCTGGGCGTCCGGGCCGGCTCCGGCGCAGCTGCCGGCCTGTGTGCGCCTCGCCGCGCTCCGCCTTATCCGCCCGGCCGAGGCCATGGCCCGCCGGCTGGTGCTTCTGGCCGCGATGATGGACGGCCTGCCGGAGGTCAAAATCTCCGCTGATCCCGGACTTGATCCGGGATCTTTTTCAGCCCGTCCGGGCCCTGTTTCCGGAGATCCCGGCCTTCGCCGGGATGAGCGGCAAGCGCTGCTCCCCCTGACAGACACGCTGCCCGGCTTTCCTCGGCCGCATAACGACCAGCGCCGCGTGCCGGACGCCGAAGTCCCCCGCATCCGCCGGATGGAGGCTGGTGCGACGTGGACACCGCCGGTTCAGGGCACGCGGGATGCGGATCGCGCGGTCGAGGCCGCGCGCACCTTTGCGCGCCTCTCCGCCCTGCAAAGCCTGCTGGAGGACCCGGCTCCCGCCGCGCGGCGCATGGCGCGCCGGCTCGCCCGGTCTGCGGCGATGGGAGCCTTGCCGCCTGCGCATCGCCGGCCGGTCCGTGTGACGCCGCTGCGCCCCGGCTGGCCGCCGGGCTATCGCCGGCGCGGCGGAGACCCGCTCATCTCAGGGGCGCTGGCAGAGCTGACCCGGCTTGCCCGTCTGGCGCTGGAGCGCGGGCCGCCGGTGTCTGCGGCTGCTCAGGCCGCCTCCTGAACGATGCGGGCGACCTCGCTCGCATAGCGCTCGGCCTTTTTCTCTCCCACGCCGCTGATCGCGCGCAGCGCTTCGGTCGTCGACGGACGGTCATGGGCGATCGCGGCGAGCGTCTTGTCGTGGAAGATCACATAGGGCGGCACGCCGCCGGCCTTGGCCGTTTCCAGCCGCCAGTCCCGCAGGGCGTCGAACAGTGCGCGGTCGCGGGAGGAGAGGTCGTCGACCATGGCTTTGGAGGCCGCTGAGCCGCCCTTTTTGCGCGTGCGCCGGGCCGCCGGGTCCTCGCGCAGCATCAGGGTACGCTCGCCCTTGAACAGGGCCTTGGCCGCGTCGGCATCGGGCACGACGATCACCGGCCGCATCGCCTCCCCGCCTTCGGCCAGCAGGCCAGAGAACAAGAGGGCGTCGAACACCGCATTCCAGCCGGGCTTGGCGAGGTCTTCGCCGATGCCATAAGTCGAGAGCGTGGAGAGGTCCTGGTCGAAGTCATCCTTCGCCTCGCCGCGAAGATGGGTGACGAGCCGCCCGCGCCCGATCCGCTGGCCGCATCTGAGGACGGCTGACACGGCCATCTGCGCCCAGCGCGTCGCATCGAATGTCTCCCCGCCTTCCGAAAGGCAGGCATCGCACACTCCGCAAGGCTCTGGGTCGGCCTCGCCGAAATAGGATCGCACCGCGGCCCGCCGACACTGGTCGCCATTGAAGAAGGCATAGAGCTGGCGGGTCTTGTTGACCTGCACCTGCTTCACCTCCGGCGCAGCGTCGCTGTCATAGGTCCAGCTCAGCGAGCGCCGCATATCCGCCGGCCCGAACAGCGCCACCCCGTCGGCCGGCTCCCCGTCGCGCCCGGCCCGGCCGACCTCCTGCCAGTAAGCCTCGATGGTCTTTGGCGGATCGGCATGAATGACAAAGCGCACATCGGGTTTGTCCACGCCCATGCCGAAGGCGACCGTGGCGCACATGACCAGCCCCTCCTCCAGCAGGAAGCGGCGTTGTCTATCCGAGCGAAGCTCCGCCTCCAGCCCGGCATGATAGGCCAGCGCCGGAATGCCCGCCCGCTCCAGCGCATCGGCCAGCTTCTCCGTCGCGTCTCTCGTGGCGGCGTACACAATGCCCGACTGGCCCTTGCGTTGGCGCACCAGCGAGACCACCCGGTCCGTCCGCCCGCCCTGCTTGGGCTCAGCGGCGAGGGTCAGGTTTGGCCGGTCGAAGCTCGCCACGTGAACCGACGGACTGTCGAGCTGGAGCTGGGCGAGGATGTCGTCGCGCGTCCGGGTATCCGCCGTCGCCGTCACCGCCATGCGCGGCACGCCGGGGAAAAGCCCCTTGAGATTATGCAGCGCGCGATAGTCTGGCCGGAAGTCATGGCCCCACTGGCTGACGCAGTGCGCCTCGTCCACCGCGATGAGCGAGACGTCCATCCCCGCCAGCCGCCGCCCGAGCCCGCTCGCCAGCGCCTCCGGCGACACATAGAGCAGGTCCATCTCGCCCGCCTGCGCCGCCGCGATCGCCCGGTCCCGCGCCTCGAAGTCCATTGAGCTGTCCAACCGCTCCGCCCGAACGCCGACGACCTTCAGCGCGTCGACCTGATCGGCCATCAGTGCAATCAGCGGCGAGACCACGATCCCACAGCCCGGCCGGAGCTGCGCCGGGATCTGGTAGCAGAGCGACTTGCCCCCGCCCGTCGGCAGCACGGCCAGCACGTCTTTGCCAGCGAGACCATCAGCGATGACATCTTCCTGCAATCCACGGAAGGCCTCGTAGCCATAAACGCGCTGCAGGAGTGCGCGAGCGTCATCTAGCGTGCTGAGATTTTGCATGACGTGCATTTCGCGGGAGTCGCCACCGCGGGGCAAGAAATTCCAGACAAAGACGTTGCTGAAACACACAAGATATGTTTTATTATCATCATTATGCCAAAACTAGTTGACCACGAAGAACGCCGCCGCTCCATTGCCAGCGCGGCCGTCGACGCAATTGCCGACCAGGGCCTGGATGCCGTGAAGCTGACAGACATCGCCAAGGCGGCAGGCGTCACGACGGGCGCGGTTGCGCATTACTTCTCTGACAAGGACGCGGTACTCGCGGCGGCATTGGACGAAGTGTGTACACGCCTCTTCAGCGGCATCGACGCACCAGACCATGAGCTAACCCTCGACAGCATAACTGAAGTCCTGCCCGTCACGCCGGAGAGGCGTGCCGAGTGGCGCGTGTGGCTCGCCTATTGGGGCCGCGCGCCAAACGTTCCTGCTCTGCGCCAGATACATCAGCAGTATTACGACGAAATCGAAGAGGGCACCGCTAAGACGATCGCTGGACGACATCCTGAGCCACGCCGCGCTGCGGCAGCCATCATCGCAGCGGTGGATGGAATTGGTGTCCGCGTGACACTCGAACCAGAGTTATGGCCACCAGAGCGCCAACGCGCGTTGCTGGAGACCATGATCGGCCCCCTGCTCACCTCAATCCAACCCCAGACCGTCTGAAGGAGACCGCCATGCCCGACCTTGTCCACCTGTCCGCCAAAGCCTCGCCGAACGAAATCAGAGACATCGTCGAGCGAGATGGAGCCGTCATCGTCGAAGGCGTACTGAATTCAGAAGCACTTGCGAAACTGAAGTCGGAGATCATGCCCTACGTCGAAGCAACCGATGCCGGGCGAGATGATTTCACTGGGCGCAAGACGACACGGACCGGGGCGCTGGTCGCACGCTCGGAGGCCTGCCGGGACATCGTGATGAACAAAGCGATCCTGAAGGCGGCGGAGGGCTTCCTAAAGCCTTATTGCGAGAAGGTTCAGCTACACCTAACACAACTGATCCGCATCATGCCGGGCCAGGCCAAGCAAGCCCTCCACCGGGATCGGCTCGCCTGGGGTGGCTTCCTTCCGAAGAATCTGGAGCCTCAATTCAATACGATCTGGGCCGTCACCGATTTCACGAAGGAGAACGGAGCCACGCAAGTGGTCCCCGGGTCGAACAATTGGGACCCCGAGCGCAAACCGGACGACAGTGAAGTCCAGTATGCCGAAATGCCGGCTGGTTCTGTTCTCGTGTATTCGGGTTCCGTCATTCATGGCGGCGGCGCGAACACGTCTGACGCGGACCGTATGGGATTGAACATCACTTACGCCCTTGGATGGCTGCGGCAGGAGGAGAACCAGTATCTCTCCTGCCCGCCTCAGATCGCGAGGGAATTCGATCCTGAGCTTCAGGCCCTGCTGGGCTACTCCATGGGCAGCTACGCGCTCGGCTACTTCACCCCACCAACCGGGCCCGGCGAGAATCCGGAAGTCGTCCCTCCGGAGTTTCTGTTCAATGGCAAGGTCGCCGGCTGGGGCGACGACCTCTACGAAAGCGTGTCAGAGCGTGCCGACGCGGGTGGATTGTAGCAGGTCAAACTCCAGCTTCTGACCATCCGCCGCGTCCGGTCTGCTGAAAGTAGCGGGTGACGAGGCCGGCATCCTTGGCTGCCTTGAACTGCGCACGCGCCTTGCTGCGGGTTTCGCTGTCGCCGCCATCGAACATCACCATACAGCGCTCAAAGGGCGCATCGGGTGAGGCATCGACACCGTCCATCAGCAAGAGCGCAGCCGCGCCGTTGGCGTTGTCGGTCTCGCTCGCGATCAGGATCGGTTGACGTTCAACCGGTAGTCCCGGTGCGGCAGCCTCGCCATGCGGAAGGAAACTCTGGTCGTCATATGTCCAGAGCGCCTGATCGAGCGCGGCCCGGCGCTCCGGGCTCGGACTGACGGCCAGCACTCGCCAGCCACGCTCAAGGCATTTTTCCAGAAGCGGCCCAACGGCCTGCTCGAGCGTTGTCCGCTCGAGATGGTAAAACCACCATTCGGGGCCGCCGTCCGCCAAGGTCTAGTCCTCGTAATTGTCCGCAATCCAACGATCGAGCAGACGCGGCCCAAAGCCTGAGGCCCAGCTTGGATCGGTCGCTTCTTTGTGACCCTCGACCCAGGCGACGCCAGCAATATCGAGGTGTGCCCATTTCACGCCGTCATTGACGAAGCGCTTGAGGAACTGGGCAGCCGTGATGGATCCCGCCGCACGTCCGCCAATGTTCCGCATATCCGCGAACTTCGATTTGAGCAGCCGATCATATTCAGGCCCGAGCGGAAGCCGCCAGACGCGCTCACCTTCGTTCATGCCTGCTTTGGACAGCTCATCCGAGAGATCATCACTGTCTGTGAACATGCCAGCGTGGTGATGACCAAGAGAGATAACGATCGCCCCCGTCAGCGTCGCGAGATCCACCATGGCGGCTGGCTTGAAGTGCTTTTGCGCGTACCAGAGGACATCTGCGAGCACGAGGCGGCCTTCGGCATCAGTATTCTGAATCTCGATGGTCTGACCGTCTGCCGTCTTGACGATATCGCCCGGGCGTTGGGCATCTCCGTCAGGCATGTTCTCCACAAGACCGACCAGGCCGATGACATTCGCTTTCGCCTTGCGTTCGGCGAGCGCGCGCATGGTCCCTGTCACAGCACCGGCACCTCCCATATCGCCGCGCATGTCTTCCATCCCGGCACCGGGCTTCAGCGAAATACCACCCGTATCGAACGTCACGCCTTTGCCGACGAGGATGACCGGATCGGCGTCTTTATCCTTGGCCCCCATCCACTTCATAATGCCTAGCTTGGATTCCTTACGGCTGCCCTGACCAACGCCAAGCAGCGAGTGCATCTTCAGCCTGGTCATCTCCTTCTCGCCAAGGATCTCGACTTCCATGCCGAGCTTCTCAAGCGCTTCGATCCGCTTAGCGAAGCTGCCGGGGTAGAGGTCATTTGGCGGTAGGTTCACGAGATCGCGGGCGAGATAGGTGCCGTCCGTTGCCGCATTGAGCGGCTTCCATGCCGCGCGGGCCGCCTTTTCATCCTCAGTGACGACGCTGAAGGATGTCACGCTTGGCTTCTGATCGGGTTTGAGTTTTGTGAAGTACTCATCGAACCGATACGCAGCGAGCTTCGCCCCGGCAGCGACGCGCGCGCCATCCTCCGCATCATCGACATGTACGGCAATGGATTTGAAGCCGCTATTGGCGTGAGCCTTCACGATGGCACCACCGATCGTTTCGTATTCGCGTGCCCCCCGCCCCTTCTTTTTGCCGGCACCGACAAGCGCCGCGCGCTTTGCCGAAAGTCCCTTCGGGAGAACCACAAAAGCCTGCTGACCGGTCTTTCCGCTGAAGCGATCGGCCGCGATCGCTTCGCTCAAAAGCCCACCTGCTGCCTTGTCCATTTCGATGGCCGCGCCGGAGAGCTTTCCACCCTCATCGACCAGAAAGGCAGCAATGTCCGCTTTGGCTTCTGCCGCGAATGATATTTTCATCTGTAACAACTCCGTTTGTAGCGGAAACTAAGCATCGACGCGCCGGGCGCAACTCGCTAGCTAAGGTCTTGTGTCGAATTCGCTCATGATTCAGGAGCTGTACGCATGAACCGCGTCCAGCGATATCTTTTCTTTGAGGTCTTTCGCGCGGTGGTGATTATCGTCGGTGGTCTGGCGATTTTGGCGATCCTCGCGCAAGGGCTTTCACAGACAGACCTGATCGTGGAAAGCCGACAGTCTGCGCTCACTTACTTTTATGTCGTGCTTCTCGGTGCTCCACAGATCATTGCACTGCTGACGCCGCTCGCTCTTTTCGTCGCCGGTGTCTGGGCGCTCAACCGCATCCATAGGGACTCTGAAATCGTCGTTGCACAGGCGGCCGGCATGACGCGCTGGCAGACCGCATCTCCCATCCTGCGACTGGCAGCGCTTGCCGCCGTCGTCCATCTTTCGATCAATCTCTGGGTCCAGCCAACAGCGCAGCGGGAGATGCGGGCAACGATCTCCGACGCACGCGCCGATCTGGCGGCGGCCCTGATCCGGCCCGGGCAGTTCACGTCTGCGAGTGACGAACTGACCTTCTATGCCCGCGACCTGAATTCGGGAGAGCTACGGGGCATCATGATCTCGGATGCCCGCAATCCGGAAAGCTCGGTAGACTATCTCGCGCAGTCCGGAGCGATTGTGACGGTCGAGGGAACAACCGCGATCGTGATGAATCGGGGCCAGCGCCACGAGTTGGATGAGAACGATGCTCTGACCATTCTGGATTTTGAGAAGTACACTTTCGACCTGACGCCATTCCTGAAAGAGGACTCCGATCTCGTCCTGAAGGCCTCGGACAAGTACCTGCACGAACTCTTTTTCGTGGATGAAACCAACTACCAGCAGATCAACGACCGGGAGCGATACCTCTCCGAGGCCCATGCGCGGCTGACAACGCCGCTTCTCAACATCGCCATGGCCCTCCTCGCGGTGATTGCTGTTCTCGGCGGAGATTTCAGCCGGCGCGGCTATGGCCGAAGGATCACCATTGCGACGGCCGGGGCACTGGGACTCGTTATCGTACAACTGGCTGTGCAGTCCGCCAGCGCAAACAACCCTTCGTTGAACGTGGCGCAGTGGATCGTGCCGCTCTTTGTGGTTGGAAGCGGTAGTTGGCTCTTCTTCCAGAGGGGCCGCCGGTTCTCGCAGGAAAGAGAGGGCCCGGCGGCCTGGTCCATTCGCAGTGAAGAGAGGCCGGCATGATCGACGGTCTCAGCCGCATCCAGCGCTATATCCTAAAGGAATGCCTGTCGGGCCTTGCACTGGTCGTCGGCATTTTTGTCCTCGCAATCGTGCTCGTGGACGTCGTGGAGCAGATGCGGACGGTCGGCGGGGATGTGGAGCTGACGCCGGTCCAGGCAATACAGCTCACGCTGATGAAACTACCAATGCTCATCGAGCAGACCCTGCCCTTCTCCATCCTCGTTGCATCAATGATCGCCTATTCGCGGCTGAACAAGCGCGCGGAGCTCTCCATCATCCGGGCGTCAGGGGTTTCAGCGTGGCGGTTCCTGACACCGATCATGCTGATGGCTGGCGTGCTTGGCGTATTTGCCACCACCATTCTAAACCCGGTTGGAGCCGCGTTGACCTCGCGCTTCGAGATCGAACGGGCAAAACTGCTGGAAGATGGCGGGGCCTCGCTGACCGTCGCGAAGAATGGCGTCTGGCTGCGCCAGGGAGATGATGGCGGCCAGATCGTGATCCACGCAAAGCGGCTGGAAGAGAACGGCGCGATTCTGGCCGATGTGAAGCTCCTCGAAGAGCAGCGGATCTACGCTGGCGGCCGCGCGACCGAAAACTTCACGTTCGTTCGCCGGATTGATGCAGAGCGCGCACGGCTCCTAAACGGTTTCTGGCAGCTTGAGGGCATTATCGAAAACGTGCGCGGCGAGCCGCCAGTGCGCCGGGACTTCCTCTCCATTCCCACCAGTCTCGATGCGGACAAGCTGCTCGACAAGTTCGCCTCTCCCAACACGATTGGTTTCTGGAACCTGCCAGGTTTTATTAGCCAAACTCGCGCGGCGGGCCTTGATGCCTCCCGATACAATATGCGCTGGCATTCGCTTCTGGCGTCACCCATCCTCTTCATCTCTATGGGACTGATCGGCGCGATCGTCTGTCTCAGGCTGTCGAGGCTGGGAGGCACCTCTCGTCTGATCGCCTTTGGCGGCGGCGCGGCGATTGGGCTTTTCTTCATTACGCAGCTCTCATCCAGCCTTGGTTCGGCAGGTGCTGTTACGCCCTTCCTGGCGGCGTGGTCTCCGGCGCTGTTTGCGCTCTTCACCAGTCTGACTGTTCTTGCCTATCGCGAGGATGGGTAAGCCGGGCTGTTACAAATCCCTCGCTTGACAGGCGAGGACCGCTCACCCACTTTCCGCCGCCTCAAAGGGATGCGCGCATGAAAGTCGTCGTTGTCGAAAGCCCCGCAAAGGCCAAGACCATCAACAAATACCTGGGGTCAGACTACAAGGTTCTGGCCTCGTACGGTCATATCCGAGACCTGCCGTCCAAGGATGGCTCGGTTGATCCGGACAATGATTTTGAGATGGTGTGGCAGGCGGATTCCAAGTCTCAGACACGCATTCGCGAGATTGCTGATGCCGTGAAAGGCTCGGACACACTGATCCTTGCAACTGACCCCGATCGTGAAGGGGAAGCAATTTCCTGGCACTTGATGGAAGCCCTGAAAAAGCGCCGCGTGCTGAAGGATGTGGACGTTGAACGCGTCGTTTTCAACGCGATCACGAAGGCCGCCGTTACCAATGCGATGGAGAATCCGCGCGAGATCGACAGCGAGTTGGTGGACGCTTATCTCGCCCGCCGTGCGCTGGATTATCTGGTCGGGTTTAATCTCTCACCGGTCCTCTGGCGCAAGCTGCCGGGCTCACGCTCGGCGGGCCGGGTTCAGTCCGTTGCATTGCGGATCATCTGCCAGCGGGAGCTGGAGATCGAAACATTCAAGCCGCAGGAATACTGGCAGGTTCAGGCAACGCTGCGCGCCCCGAACGGAACGGATTTCGAGGCGCGACTCTACGCGCTCGACGGCGACACGCTGAAGAAATTCACCCTCGGTGATGAGGGCAGCGCCGATGCTGCGCTGGAGGCCGTGAAGGCCGGCGGCTATTCGGTGTCGTCGGTGGAGGCCAAGCCGGTCAAACGCAATCCACCGCCGCCCTTCATTACCTCAACGCTGCAGCAGGAAGCCTCTCGCAAGCTTGGCTTCACCGCCAAGCGTACAATGCAGGCGGCCCAGAAGCTCTACGAAGAAGGCCGCATCACCTATATGCGGACCGACGGCGTCAACATGGCTGAAGAGGCCTATGCGGCCGCGCGCGACAAGATCAAATCCGATTATGGCGCGCAGTATCTTCCCGAGAAAACAAGGCGCTACTCCTCCAAGGCGAAGAACGCGCAGGAAGCGCACGAAGCCGTGCGCCCGACCGATTTCTCCATCCGGCCGGACGACTACAAGCAGTCTGATGGCGACCTCTGGAAGCTATATGCGTTGATCTGGCGCCGCGCGGTTGCCTCTCAGATGGAGGCTGCGCAGTTCGAGCGAACAACGATTGATCTGGTGTCCAAGGATAGCCGCGCGACGCTCCGCGCGACCGGTCAGGTGCTGGTCTTTGACGGCTTCATCAAGCTGTATACTGAAGGCCGCGATGACACCGACGAGGACGAGGATGCCGAAGCCCGCCTGCCCAAAATGACGGAAGGCGAGCACGCTGACCTCGTAGAGGCGACGAACTCGCAGCACTTCACACAACCACCGCCACGTTACACTGAAGCTTCGCTCGTCAAGCGTCTGGAAGAGCTCGGCATTGGTCGTCCATCGACCTACGCATCGACGCTCTCCACGCTGGAAGACCGCGATTATGTGCGTCTTGAGAAGAAGCAGTTGATCCCTGAGGACAAGGGGCGGCTCGTAACGGCCTTCCTCGAAAACTTCTTCCAGCGTTACGTCGAATACGACTTCACTGCAGACCTCGAAGAAAAGCTCGATGTCATTTCCGATGGAAAGCTCGACTGGAAGACCTTCCTGCGAGACTTCTGGACGCAGTTCCACGCGGCCATTGGCGAAACCAAGGATCTTCGCGTTTCCGAAGTTCTCGACGCACTGAACGAAACGCTGGGGCCGTATGTCTTTCCGACCGTGGACGAGAATGGCGAGCCCAAAGAGCGACCGCGCCTCTGCCCACTCTGCAATGAAGGTGAACTCAGCCTGAAGCTTGGGCGTCACGGCGCTTTCGTCGGATGCTCGCGCTATCCGGACTGCAAGTACACGCGCGCCTTCTCAGTCGATGCAGAGTCCGAGAACGCGATCAATCCAGACGGCGAGGAACTCGGCATCGATCCGGAGACAGGTCAGCCAGTGCTCCTGAAAACGGGGCGGTTCGGGCCTTATGTCGAAACTCCCGTGGAAGGCGAAGACAAGCCAAAACGCGGGAGCATTCCGAAAGGCTGGGATGCCAAGGAGTTGGACCTCGAGAAGGCGTTGATGTTGCTGTCCCTCCCCCGCACTGTCGGCGCACACCCGGAAGACAATGAACCCATTCTGGCGGCGATTGGACGGTACGGACCCTACGTCCAACACCTCAAGACTTATGCGAACCTGCCTACGGTCGATGAAGTCTTTGAGGTTGGCCTCAACCGGGCGGTTACACTCATTGCCGAGAAGCGCGCCAATCCACGTGGCCGCGGTGGCACGGCGAAGGTGCTGAAGGATCTGGGCTCTCATCCCGAGAATGGCGATCCTATCCAGGTGCTGGAGGGTCGCTACGGCCCCTATGTTAAGAACGGCAAGATCAATGCGACCCTGCCAAAGGATGTTGAGCCAGCGGATGTGACATTGGAACAAGCAGTCACGCTTGTCGCTGAGCGCGCCGCGAAGGGCAGCAAGAAAAAGAAGAAAGCGCCGGCCAAGAAGAAAAAGGCCGCCGCCAAAAAGTAGGTCGCGATGTCAGGCGAAATCTCTGTCCGTTCTGCGATGCGGGATGACCTGCCGGTTCTGCTGCAATTCGAGCAGGGCATCGTCGAGGCCGAACGGCCATACGATCACACACTGAAACCTGACCCGATCAGCTATTACGATGTCGGCGCGCTGATCGATTCCTCCGACGCTGAAGTCGCTGTCATCGAAGTCGATGGAGAGCTTGTCGGGTCCGGCTATGCCCAGAAACGGCGCTCCCTCGACTATGTCGATCACGAGTATCACGCCTTTCTCGGTTTCATGTTCGTGCGCGCGGAGCATCGCGGCAAAGGCCTGAACAAACGCCTGCTCGATCACCTGCTGAACTGGGCGGCGGCCAACGATCTGCCGGAAGTCCACCTCACGGTCTATGACGGCAATGACACCGCGATCCGAGCATATGAGAAGGCCGGTTTCTCGTCCTATCTGGTCGAGATGCGGCTGAACCTCGACGAGTAGTCGAACGAGCCGACTGGGCTTTCATACCGCCGAATTACACAAGAGCCGCGCTTTTTCCGCGCGACTCCCCTATATACGACCCCAATGACTGAACTAACCAAAGAGGCCGTCCTCGAATTCTTGACGGCCAATCCACACATTTCCACCAAACGAGACATTGCCCGCGGCCTTAAAGTAAAAGGCGCTGAACGCGCTGCGCTGCGCGGCTTTCTCAACGAACTCGAAGACGATGGCCAACTTGAACGAACGGGCAAACGCGCCTTCGCCAAAGCCGACTCTCCACCGCCAACTGGCGTTGTCCAGTTTGAACGTATCGATGATCATGGCGATCTCATCGGCCGCGTGTCGGGCCGGGACGGCCTTTTCGGACCTGACATCCAGTATGCCGGATATCGCGGCAAGCACCGCAAAGGCCGCGCTCCGGGTATTGGCGATCGGGCACTTTGTGCGATCCAGCCACGCGGCGAATCCTATCTCGCCCGCATCATCAAACTGTTCGACAAAGACGAGGATGGGACCCTCGTCGGCCTGTTTACCCGTGGCCGCCATGGCGGACGGATTGTGTCCGCCAACCGCAAGGATCGACGAGAATTGCTGGTCGAAGAGAGCGACATCAATGGCGCAAAAGATGGCGATCTTGTCGAAGCCAAGCCAAAGCATGGAAAACCACACGGACCGAAACGCGCCATCATCAAAGAAGTAATCGGCCGAGCAGGTGACCCAAAAGCAGCCAGCCTGCTTTCAATCCACGCCCACGGCATCCCGACCGAGTTCCCAGACGACGCGCTGAAGCAAGCGCGCGAGGCCAAACCGGCAGCCGCCGAGCGCGAGGACCTCACGCAGATCCCTTTGATTACCATTGATCCGGCGGATGCCCGCGATCATGACGACGCTGTTTTCGCTGAAAAGTTAAGCGATGGCTGGCGCGTAATCGTCGCGATTGCAGATGTCGCCGCCTATGTCACCGAAGGCTCAGCACTCGATCGCGAAGCCATGAAGCGGGGAAACTCGACTTACTTCCCTGACCGGGTTGTCCCAATGCTGCCCTTCGAGCTCTCGGCAGATGAATGCTCTTTGCGCGAAAACGAATTGCGCCGCTGCCTGGCTGTCGAGATGACCTTCGACAAGTCAGGTACCAAGCGCGGGCATCGCTTTATCCGAGGCATGATGCGCTCGGCAGGCAAGCTGTCCTACGCCGAGGCGCAGGCGGCCATAGATCATCACCCCACATCTGACCGCGCGCTTGAACTTCTCGATAGTGTGCTGAAACCGCTTTGGGGAGCCTATGCAGCGTTGTCGAAGGCGAGAGACAAGCGCGGACCGCTCGGCCTAGAACTGCCGGAGCGCCGGATCGAATTCGCCGATGACGGAACGATTCAAGGCATCCGTGTTAAAGAACGATTTGATGCGCATAAGCTCATCGAAGAAATGATGATCCAGGCGAACGTCGCGGCTGCAGAAGCGCTTGAAAAAGCGAAATCTCCTCTGCTCTACCGCGTTCACGACCAGCCTTCAGACGCAAAGATCGCGTCCCTCGCCGATCTTCTTCAGACCATTGGCATCAAATGGCCGAAAGGCGAACGGCCGCAAACCTCACGCTTTAATCGCCTCATCGAGGATACGCGCGATGGCGACAATGAGACTATGGTGATGGAGACCGTCCTGCGCAGTCAGTCTCAGGCCATCTATGCATCTGAAAATCTCGGGCATTTCGGGCTTAATCTTGCCAGGTACGCACACTTCACGTCACCGATCCGGCGCTATGCGGACCTGATTGTTCACCGGGCGTTGATTTCAGGTCTGGGGCTCGGTCCTGACGGTCTCGGCAAAGAAGAAGCTGTCCGGCTGTCCGAAACCGCCGAACATCTGGTGACCACGGAGCGCAGATCCATGGCGGCAGAACGTGAAGCCACGGATCGCTATCTTGCGCTCTTCCTTGAAGACCGCGTCGGTGCTGAGTTCGAGGGCCGGATCACCGGCGTTACCGGAGCAGGTCTCTTTATCCGGCTTGCTGACACGGCTGCTGATGGCTTCATTCCGATCCGGTCGCTTTCCAATGAATTCTGGGTCTTCGACGACAAGGCGATGTCGCTGGTCGCACGCGGGTCCGGTCAAAGGTTCGAACTTGGCCAGCCGGTCACAGTCGAATTGAAAGAGGTCACCCCCTTGCAAGGCGGGCTTCTGCTGGAGATGCTGTCCAAGCCGCGACCCAAGAAGAAGGGGGCTTCGGCGAAGGAACACGGCGACCGACATAAGGCTCGTCGGAAGAAGACGACGACGCCGAAGCATAGGCGGAAGGGAAAACGAAAATGACGAAACCTCTCCCTTCAGCCTTCGACAAAGAAGATGCGGACGACATCGTCGACACCACAAACCCAACGCCTCGCCCGAAAGACGCCGCAACGCTGATCCTTGTCCGGCGCGACCAGGCGATGCCGCGCGTGCTGATGGGAAAGCGTTCGGGCGGCCATGATTTCATGCCGGACAAGTATGTTTTTCCCGGTGGACGCGTTGATCCGCATGATGGGCGCGCTCAAGCTGTTTCTGAGCTTCGCGCCGACGTCGAAGCCAAGCTGACGATTCAGGCAAGGCGCAAACCAAGATCCTTTGCGCTCACCGCTATTCGGGAAACATTTGAAGAGACCGGATTGATCGTCGGCCGGGACAGCCCACTCGAAGGGAAGCCACCGATTGGATGGGACAAGTATTACGGCCTCGGCATCGCGCCCTGCCTGAAAGGCATGACGTTTATTGGCCGGGCCATCACCCCGCCCTATCGACCCAAGCGCTTCGACGCACGGTTCTTCATGGCCGAGGCCGAGGACGCTCTGATCGATGAGCGTCCGCCAGTGGATGGGGCTGAACTGCACGATCTGCAGTGGGTGACACTAAAGGACGCGATGGCGCTCGATCTGCCAAACGTCACGCGCTTCATGCTCGGTGAAATCGGCGCGCGTCTCGAAGGGGCTGATGATGGCCCGCCCTTCCTGCGCTGGACGCGGACGGGCCACACGAATGATCGCCTCTAAGGTGTCAGCGGGCGCGAATGCCGCCGTCGACGACCATTTCCTGCCCGGTGATGTAGCTGGACTCGTCTGAGGAGAGGAAGACGATCATATCGGCGATCTCTTCCGGACGGCCCGCGCGACCCATTGGAGCGGTACCTTCGGCAATCGCGTCGACATCCATGGTATTCGCGCCTGTGTCGGATGTCAGCGTCGCCGCCTGCTCTTCATCCATCACTTCTGCCATGCGCGTGATGTTCTTGGTCCAGATGGGTGTGTCGATGATACCCGGATGGACCGAGTTCACCCGGATCGCATAGCCCAGTTGCGAACACTCCAGCGCCGCCGCCTTGCTGAACAGACGCACCGCTCCTTTTGAGGCACAGTAGGCGCTCGCACCTGCCGCGCCGCCAAGACCTGCAATGGAGGAGATATTAATGATGGAGCCGCCCTCGCCCTTCATGGCGCGCATCGCGGCGCGAGTTCCGAGGAAAACGCTGTCCACATTGACCGCCATCTGCTTTTGCCAGTCGTCGAGCGAGTACTCCTCGATTGGCCCAGCCAATGCGATGCCGGCATTATTGACGAGGATGCTGGGGGTTCCGAGCTTGTCGGCCGCTTCGGCAAAGACGGCGTCCCAACGCGCTTCATCGACAACGTCCTGCAGCCCGGTTTCGATGCCGTCGTGAGCGGCAGCAAGCGACGCAAGACCGGCCTCATCCACGTCCGTTGCAAACACTTTAGCGCCGTGGCGATGCAGGGCTTCGGCCGATGCGCGGCCGATTCCGCTGGCTGCTCCTGTGACAATCGCTGTCCGTCCGTCTAGCCGACCCATGCTTTCCTCCTGAGTACCTATAAAACTTGTTACAGCACTGGCTGCGCTCTCGCGCCAGATTGCCTTGACGGAAGGCGTCTTTTCCTGTTCAAGCGCGCGTTCATGACGGGATGGTGCGGAGCCGCCGTTGAGATCGTGGGCGCGAATGTCTGCCGCCCACCGGCCCGCGTCGACAATGAGGACTACCCATGTCACGTCGTCACTCGACGAAGTACAAGATTGACCGCCGTGTCGGTGAAAACATTTGGGGCCGCCCCAAATCCCCGGTTAACAAGCGCCCAACCAAGCCCGGCCAGCATGGTCAGGGCCGTCGTCAGAAGGTTTCTGACTACGGCATGCAGCTGATGGCCAAGCAGAAACTCAAGTTTCACTATGGCGACATCACTGAGAAGCAGTTCCGCCGGACCTATGACGAAGCGGCTCGCCTGAAAGGCAACACCGCTGAGAACCTGATCGGCCTGCTCGAAAGCCGCCTTGAGGCATTCGTTTACCGCGCCAAGTTCGTTCCAACGGTCTTCGCGGCGCGCCAGTTCGTGAATCACGGCCACGTCAAAGTGAATGGCGT
This sequence comes from Hyphomonadaceae bacterium, assembly GCA_028285145.1. Classification (GTDB taxonomy): domain Bacteria; phylum Pseudomonadota; class Alphaproteobacteria; order Caulobacterales; family Hyphomonadaceae; genus JANQQC01. Next base: position 30,432 of record JANQQC010000048.1, on the reverse strand, counting down.
AAAAACGAATATCGGCTCGTATCGCCTGAAGCCCGGTGATGTCGTGGAAATCCGCGAGAAGTCACGCAACATGGCGCTTGTGCTTGAGGCGCTTGGCTCTCCCGAACGGGATTTGCCCGAGTATATCGAGGTCGATCCAAAAGCGATGACGGCGACCTATGTGCGCGTTCCTGAACTGAATGACGTGCCTTACGCTGTTAAGATGGAGCCTGCGCAGGTGGTCGAGTACTACTCGTCCTAACACAGCGCTTCTCTTGAAGTTATCGACAAGCCGCGCAAGCCTTGCGCGGCTTGTTTGTTTTCGGAGGAATGCTCCTTGTCCCACCCATCCATAAAGTCCGTTCGCGAAGCACTGATCGCCAAGTCGGGCGCTGATTTCTCCCTCGATGACCATCCGTCCCGCAACCGGGAGATCTTCGATGACAAGAAGGAAGCGAGCATCTGCCTGAAAAAGGATGCGGCCACGATCAATGAACTGCAAGACAAGCTCTATGCGGAGCGCAAGCGCGCCCTGCTTGTTGTGCTTCAAGGCATGGACACGTCGGGAAAGAGCGGCGTGATCCGTAATGTGTTCGCGGATACTTCCCCGCTCGGGATGCAGGTTGAGGCGTTTAAGGCTCCTTCAAAGACCGAACTCGCCCATGACTATCTCTGGCGCATTCATCAGGCGGTCCCGCGGAAGGGACGGATCGGCGTTTTCGATCGCTCCCACTATGAAGATGTGCTTGTTGTGAAGGTCCGAGAGTTCGCGCCAGCAGACGTGGTCGAGCAACGTTACGAGCAGATCAATTCCTTTGAAAAGCATCTGTCTGAGAACGGGATCACAATCCTGAAATTCATGCTGAATGTTGGCTATGACGAGCAAGGCGAGCGCCTCCGCGAGCGCATCACCGAGCCTCACAAAAGATGGAAGTTCAACCCCGCCGATCTGGAGGATCGGAAGCTATGGCCAGACTTCATGGACGCCTACGAGACCATGGTGCGGCGCTGTTCGACCAAGCATGCGCCCTGGTATATCGTCCCGGCAGACAGCCGAACACGGCGCAACGCGATGATCGCCCGGATCGTACGCGGCGCGCTTGAGGACATGGATCTCAGTTGGCCAGACCCAGGCCACAAGCTGTCTGATTACGATTTCGGATAAGTGAAAGGTTGGCGAGCTAGCCGGTCGGAGCTGGTCCAGTCGATCCGCCAAGGATGATCTCGAAGCCGAACTCTTCCAGCAACGGATCCTTACGGTCTTCGTCTTTCGTCATGAGGTAGCGCGCAGCCGCGCCCGTCATTCGTTCAATCGGTTGGCGAATAGTTGTGAGTGGTGGCCAGAGTGCGCGGCCCATCTCTGTTGCGTCAAAACCGGCAATCGAGAGGTCGTCTGGAATGGAAAGCCCCTTGGTCATCGCGCACGTCATGACGCCCGATGCGATCTGGTCACTCGCTGCAAAAATGGCGGTCGGCCTTTGATCCGAGGACAAGAGCGGTTCGGCGGCCTGTAGCCCGGCCCTGTAGGAAAAATCCGCCGTGACGATCGGGCAGCAGGCGCGATCGAGCCCGGCCTCCTCCAGCGCTGCCTCGAATCCGACCCGGCGCTCTGTTGCAGCCTTGTGAGATGGCGGTCCGGCAATGAAGGCAATGCGCCGATGACCGTGGCCGATGAGATGCTGGGTCATCTGACGGCCTGCTTCCTTCTGATTCATCCTGACCTGAGAGGCGGTCGGATCGGTTGCTAGTGGCGAGATCAACACGAAGGGCATCTCCCGCTCACGCAAAGCGGCAAGCACGCGGGGATCATCACAAAGCGGTGGCGTCAGGATCACGCCGTCAACGCCTGATGTATCCAGAAAGGCCTCCACACGGTCCATGCAGTCGGGGGCGTTCTGGTCTAAAGGCTCGGGCAAAAGATAGTAACCGCGATCCCTGCAGGCAGCGTAAATCCCATCATTGGCGCGGCCCAGATACTCCCTGTTTGGATTGTCCTGCAGGTGACCGAGCAGAAAAGACCGCGATGCGGCGAGGCTCCGTGCGGCCGGGTTTGGTCTGTAGCCAAGCTCTTGCGCGGCTGCGACGACCCGCTCGCGCGTAGCGGTACGGACATTGGGTTCGCCATTCATGACGCGGGATACGGTTTTCGGGGACACGCAGGCATGACGTGCCACATCGTCGAGCGTCGTTTGCCGGCCCGGCCTCATACAGCTTCCAGAATGCGCGTCATCGGCGAACTGTAGACCCCTGCGCTCAACTTTACCAACTCGGCTTTCAGTCCAGTACAGCAAGGGCAGTCTTGGCGCTTTCAGCGATCTTGTCCCAGGTGCCTGCTTGGATATCTGCCTTCGGAGCCATCCATGAGCCACCGATGGCAGGAACGTTCGGAAGAGAAAGATAAGTCTTCGCCAAGGCGGCAGTGATCCCGCCCGTCGGCATAAAGTCGAGATGGGACAGCGGGCCGGCAAGAGACTTCAGGAACGGCACACCACCAGCCGCCTCGGCGGGAAAGAATTTGAGGAACGCAAAGCCCTCATCAAATCGCGTCATCGCTTCGCTCGCAGTCGAGACGCCAGGGAGCGTTACAATATCCTGCTCGATGACAGCGGTGGCGAGTGAAGGCGAAAGGCCGGGCGTGACAAGAAAATCTGCGCCAGCTTTCATGGCCGCGTCGATATCGCCCTCTGAAAGGATCGTCCCGGCACCGACCAGCATGCCCGGAGCGGCCGACTTCATCTCAGTGAGCGCCTCCAGAGCTGCAGGCGTGCGCAATGTAACTTCGAGTGTGGTCAGGCCACCCCGCATCAGGGCATCCGCGAGCGGAGCCGCCTCCTCAACCGTTTCAACTGTTAGCACAGGCACAATTGGGGCCCGAGCTATCGCTGCGAGGAAGTCAGACATAGTCTTCACGACACAGCCCCATTTTCGAAGAAAAGCGCCGCTGCGCCAACGAGAGGTGCCGCTTCATCAATGAGCAGGCGAACGGGCAGGTCCTCCATGTAATCTGAGCGCGGGCCGCGATCGAGAAAGCGGCTCGTCGCCTCATCCGACGTGATGTAGCTTCGCAGCCGCTGCGCAACACCGCCGGCAATCACCACACCGCCCCGCGCACCGTTCGCAAGCGCGAAATCACCGGCCGCGCCAAGCGTTCCCCTTGCACGTAACAGGCAGATTTCGAGGCCAACAGGGTCGCCTGCGTTAGCAGCGTCAAGCACAGCTTGAGGCGACAGGGGCTCGTAAGAGCGACCATGCACATTGCAGACAGCCCGATGAACATCATCGAAGGACGATCCAGACAGGATCAACTCGTTGGAGACGTAGTCGTGGCCAAGTCCGTGTAATGCTTCGACGATCGCGAATTCGGTTTCTGTTCGAGCGGCATAGGCACTATGACCGCCTTCTCCGCTCACGACGCGCCAACCCTGTACTTTGGGCAGGATAGTCGCAACACCGAAACCTGTGCCGGGACCAGCAACAAGTACCGGGTGACGGGGTTGAGCCGTTCCGGGCAAGACTTGAAGAAAAGCGTCCTCTGGCAGAGCCGGGACGCTGCGCGCCATGGCCGCGAAATCATTGACGAGGGAAACCGACTCCAGACCGAACTGATCTGCAATCCTGTTGCTCTCAATCGTTGGCCATTCCGGTCGATTGACGAGGGACACACCACCATCGATGACCGGACCGGCAAGCGCGAACAGGCCATGCCTTGGCGCGGCACCTGTGTCCCTGAGGTAGGCATCCAGTGCGTCCGAGAAACGCCCGAAACTGTCTCCGGGAACCTTCCTGAAAGCCTCGACATGGGGCACGCCATCAACCAATTGGGCGATGCCGAACCGGGCGCTGGTACCGCCCACGTCTCCAACGACAAGCTCCGTCATTGTACGCCTGCCTTACCAAGCAGATTAAACAGGCTGCCGCCGGCATCCGAACCGCTGGCATTGCTGCGGAAGGCCGCGAAAAGCTCTCGTCCAAGCCCGCTCTGGTTATCGTTTGGACGGAACGGTGCCGGTTCGCGAGCAACAAACTCAGCAACATTAACTTGAACTTCCAACTCGCCGGTATTGGTATCGAGGCGAAGAATGTCGCCATCCTGTACCCTCGCAATAGGACCGCCGCGCGCCGCCTCCGGGCCGATGTGGATCGCTGAAGGAATCTTTCCGCTTGCGCCGGACATGCGACCGTCGGTGACAAGAGCTACTTTGAATCCCTGATCCTGAAGCGCGCCAAGCGGCGGGGTGACACTGTGGAGCTCCGGCATGCCGTTCGCCGCAGGCCCCTGAAAGCGAAGCACGGTGATAAAATCACGCTCCAACTCACCGTTGTCAAAGGCCTGTTTGAAGGCGGCCTGACTGTCAAAGACCCGGGCCGGTGCCTGAACGACGCGGTGTTCCGGCTTAACCGCCGATACCTTACTTACGCCTCGCCCCAGAGGACCATCGATCATGCGCAGGCCGCCATCCGCCTGGAATGGATCAGAGACTGGACGAAGGATATCCATGTCGCGACTACGATCAGGAGCTTCCCGCCATTCCAGCCGCCCATCGTTCAGCCAGGGTTCCTGCGAATAAAGCCTAAGCGGGCCACCCACACCCTGCGCAGCGCCATCCAACAGCCCTGCAGCGATGAGCTCGCGGATCAGGAAGCCCATGCCACCAGCTGCGTGGAAATGGTTCACGTCTGCTGAGCCATTTGGGTAAATCCGGCACAGAAGCGGTGTCACCGCACTGACATCGGCAAGGTCTTCCAGCGTCACTTCAAATCCGGCAGCGGCCGCCATCGCTGGTATATGAAGCGCGTGATTTGTTGAGCCGCCCGTCGCCATAAGCCCAACAATTGCGTTGACGACCGAACTTGCGTCGATCATTTCGCCCGCCGGCGTATAAATACCGTTTATGGAAAGCGCGACTGCGCGCTGCGCAGCAGCCTTGGTTAGCGCTGCTCGCAAATCGGTCCCGGGATTGACGAACGCCGCGCCCGGCAGATGAAACCCCATCACCTCCATCAGCATCTGATTGGAATTGGCTGTACCGTAAAACGTGCAAGTCCCGGGGCTGTGATAACTCTCCGCCTCGGCCTTCAGAAGCTCGTCGCGACCAACCTTGCCCATCGCGAACTCCTGACGGACGCGAACCTTCTCGGGATTGGGCAAACCGCTTGGCATCGGCCCCGCTGGTACGAACACAGATGGCAACCAGCCAAAGCGCAACGCCGCAATCACGAGCCCGGGAACGATCTTGTCGCACACACCCATGTGCAAAGCTGCATCGAACGCGTCGTGGCTCAGGGCCACGGCAGATGCCATTGCAATGACATCCCTCGAGAATAGGGACAACTCCATCCCGTCCTGGCCTTGTGTGACGCCATCACACATGGCTGGCACGCCGCCGGCCACCTGTGCTGTTGCATTCACTTCCCGCGCGGCCTCGCGGATCAATTGGGGATAGTTTTCAAAGGGCGCATGTGCCGACAGCATGTCGTTATAGGCTGTGACAATCCCGATATTTGGCCAACCATCGCCGAGAATTTGGACCTTATCGATGACAGCACAACCAGCCGAGACATGAGCAAGATTGCCCTCCGTCAGCTTTCGGCGGGCATATCCATCCGGTCGCCGGGAGCGGACCATCTTGAGATACTCGGCGCGGCTCTCTCGGGAACGTGCCTCGATCCGGGCGGTGATTTCAGCGATGGCGGGATTCATTTCACTCATGCTCATGGGCCCCAATATACATGAAGTCGGCTTTCCAGGTCGGCGATGGCCTGAGACACTGGCAAGCCCGTCTCGCCGAAAGATCCCTCGGCGGCAGCCTCGAAGACGCGGCGCTTATCCTCACCGAACAGGAGTAGGCAGGCGACACTTGCAGTATTGATCGCGTTTGCCGTCAGCGTCATCCGAAGCGGGTGGTCACCTGCAACCTCTGCCTCGTCTGCGTTGATCGCGGCAACAATTTGCCGGCCAGCAGGCGACATGGCCTCCGAAAGTCCCTTTGCGCCGGGAAACCACGAGGCAGTATGACCGTCCGGACCCATGCCGAGTGTTATCGCATCGAAATCCAGCGCCGCGGTGTACGACGCAGAGATTTCGTCAACAGCAATTGAAGGGACCGGATCATCGGTCTTCATCGGAAGAAACGTCGCAGCGCTGGCTTGGTTTTGCAGCAGAGTTTTACGGATGAGCCGCTCGTTCGAAGCTGGATCTGAAGGATCGACCCAACGCTCATCTACCAGACCAACCATTATGGACGCCCAGTCTAACTCCCGCCGGGAGAGCGCTTCATACGCGAGACCGGGTGTGGATCCCCCTGAGACCATGAGGCTTGCCTTGCCCTTGGCCTCAATTGCGCCGGTGAGCATATCGGAAAGCTTTTCGACCATAGCGTGCGAGGCCGCCTCTCGCGCGTCAAACTCCAGAAAGCTAAACGCGCGATCCATCTCAGCCCCCTTCGACCCAGGCCCGGTCGTCGCGGTCCATGAGCATGGCGGAAGACAGAGGCCCGTTTGAACCGGCCTGATAGCTCTCCAGAGGTACTTCGCTTTCGGCCCAGGCCGCGATCAGGTGATCGACCCAGTCCCAAGCGGCCTCGACCTCGTCCCGCCGCATGAAAAGGGAAAGATTCCCTCGCACCACATCCATTAGCAGCCGCTCATAAGCGTCTGGATAGCGAAGCGCGAAATTCTCGGCATAGGCTAGATTGAGTGGCAATGACTTGATGCGCAGGCCGCCGGGACCGGGTTCCTTGATCTGAACGAAGAGACGAACGGCCTCGTCCGGTTGCAGCCGAATGACGAGCCGGTTTGCACCGCCACCCGCTTCGCCAAAGAGCGGATGGGGGATGGGCTTGAACTGGATAACGATCTCCGAGCGCTTGGAGTCCATGCGCTTACCTGTGCGGAGATAAAACGGCACGCCGGCCCAACGCCAGTTCTCAACCTCCGCCTTAATGGCGACAAACGTCTCTGTCTTGCTCGGCTCGTCTCCGCTCAGCTCATCGGCATAGCCTTTAACAGGCTCCCCATCGACGAGACCTGCTGTGTACTGAGCGCGAACCGTGTGCCGCGCGGCATCCTTGGCTGAGATCGGTTTGAGCGCGCGCAGCACCTTTATCTTCTCGGTGCGAATGTCATCCCCGTCGAGCGCGTTGGGCGGCTCCATGGCCGTCAAACAAAGCAGTTGAAGGATATGGTTCTGCACCATGTCCCGTAATGCACCTGATTTGTCGTAGTAATCGGCGCGGCCCTCTAGACCGAGCAGCTCGGAGACCGTGATCTGGACATGATCGACCGCGGCGCGCGACCAGATAGGCTCGAACAGAGTGTTGGCAAACCGGAGCACCATGAGGTTCTGAACGGTCTCTTTGCCGAGATAATGATCAATCCTGTAGACTTGAGGTTCATTGAATACGGCGCACACGCCATCATTAATCGCCTTTGCAGACTCAAGATCCGTTCCGATCGGCTTTTCGAGCACAACACGAGCAGGCTCTGACGCCAGACCGGCTTTTCCGAGCGCTTCACAGATTGGCACGTAGAGACGAGGCGCAGTCGCAAGATAAAAGATGTGCGGACGGCTGCGCCCGTCGGAGATTTTGGACTTCAGACCGTCCCAATCAGCATCCGGTGCCGTGGCATCCATAGTTTGGTAGTCGAGCAGCTTTTCGAAGGCCGTCCAGTTCTTCGTGTCAAACGAATCGCCGGTAGCAGCCTGGCAAGCGTCTCGAGCAAACCTGCGAAATGATTTCGCGTCCATTTCGCTCCGGGCGGAGCCGATGATGCGGCTATCGTCGGGGATTTGTGCGTCGCAATATCGGTGGAACAAGGCCGGCAGCAGCTTGCGGCGAGACAGGTCACCCGTGCCACCGAAAATGACGATGTCGAACGATTCGACGGGAATGAATTCCGCCATAGCACGATCCTGTCAGCCCCAGCCTTTTCCTATAGCAAATGACAGCGCTGTCAATACCGGACATTCGGCAAGTTCGGCGTAAGCTCTCCTACGCCCAATCAGGCCGCTTCCGTTGCTGTGATATCGACATCGGCGTCGTCCGGCTGGTCGAGGAAGTCGATGATCTGCGGCATGCAGTCTTCGGCTTTAGTCACAAGGAACAGGTGCCCCCCATCCTCGATCACATGCATCCGCGAATTCGGAAGCGCGAAGTTCAGGATATGCGCATTTGCGATCGGTACGATCTGGTCTTTGTCGCCGGCGAGTACGAGCGTCGGCATCCGCAGAAAGCGAATGAATGGCAGGCTCGACCAGCCAAGGAAGGCGAGCAGCTGATAAGCGTATCCTTTCGGGTGTGGCGGGCGCAGAGATGAGACATGCGTAACGCCGCCGCCTTCTGTGACTTCATCACCGTAGAGCGTCGCGAAGTTGTCCCGCATGAAGTTTGGGTCTGTGTAGCGGCGAGGATCGCGCATCTTCGAAATTGAAGCGATCTTGCCCGGCACCATGGTCATGCCAGCCGTCGTCGCCGCAAGGATCAGTTTACCAACACGATTGCGATACTGAAAAGCGAATTGCTGGGCGAGCGCGCCGCCCCAGGACACGCCCATCACGTCGACATCGTCCAAGCCGTAAAGGTCCAGCAGCTGGCGTGCCCAACGGCAGAGCATCCACGGCCGATAGGGAAGCGTCGTTGGGGGCGACTCGCCGACGCCGGGGACATCGAAGGTGATGATGTCCCGGTCCCGGATGAGATCCCCGAGACCGAAGGCCAGTTCGAGGTTTGCGCCGATGCCATTGAAAAACAGCAGCGGACGCTTGCCGAGGTTCTTCTCAGCTGGCCAGAAAGCGGTGCGGAAGCTCTGGCCGCCAACCGTTTCCATCGTGATTTGTGGGCGATCCGCGTCGTTCGGTTTCGCTCTGGCCATGCAAGCCTCCTGTCCTTCTCAACGTTTGGAAGGCCCCAGCCTTACTCGTCGAACACGTAACGTCCCGGCGAGTCATAGAGCGCAGGGAATGCCTTGGATCCGGTCGACTTTGGTGCGTTCTTCAACGACCCGGACCGGACTTTCAGCCACTCTGCCCATGTCGGCCACCATGAGCCAGCTGTTTCCTCAGCACCGGCCAGCCACTCATCAGCCGTATCGGCGATCGTCTTGCTCTGGAAAAACTTCGCTTTCGGGTTTCCGGGCGGATTGATCAGGGACTGCAAATGACCGCTCGATGAAAGAATGAAGGTGACATCCTTCGAGCCTGTCAGCTGAGTGGTGCGATAGCAGGCCTTCCAGGGGGTGATGTGATCTGTCAGGCCGGCCGTGATGAACAGATCGCAGTCGACCTTGGTGAGATCCGCCATGTGTCCGGCGATCTCAACTTCGCCAGGATTATCGAAGGGCTGGTATAGGGCGAAGTCCAGATAATCAGAGTGCAGGCCAGCCGGTAGGTTCGTCGTATCGTTGTTCCAGTAGAGTACGTCGTAAGGCGGCGGATCCTCACCCATCAAATAGTTGTTGACGACATAGTTCCAGACAAGGTCGTTCGGACGCATCCACGCAAACATACGAGCGAGATCGTCTCCCTTCAGGATGCCTTGGCGCTTCGACATGCTCCGCGCGATCTCAAGGGAGTTCTCCGAAGCCATTTGTCCGATATCGCTGTCGTCGGGCTGCGGGTTCAGGACACAGACTTGGAAAGTCATCGTGTTGATGCGGTCATCGGCTGCGGCCGCAAGGGTCGATGCGAGGGTCGCCGTAGTAATGCCACCCGAGCATGCGCCCGACACATTGACCTTGTCATGGCCGGTAATCTTGCGGATCACTTCCATGGCCTGAACAAGGCTGTCGACATAATCCTGCAGCCGCCAATGGGCGTGTTCCTTTGTCGGATTGCGCCAGGAGATGATGAAGGGCTGCATTTCCGAAGCCAGCAGGAACTGGATGACACTGACCATTGGCGTCAAATCTGACGCGTAGAACTTGTTGATCTGCGGCGGGATGATCAGGAAGGGAACTTCATATACCTGTTCTGTGAGCGGCTCATACTGAATGAGCTCCAGAATCTCGTTCTTCCAGACAACAGAACCTTTGGATGTGGCGAGGTTCTTACCGACTTCGAACGGGCGCTTGTCGACCTGGCTCGGCATGCCGCCATTCTTGGTCAGGTCGTCGTAAGCGTTCTTGAGGCCTTTCACGAGCGACATGCCGCCGGAATCAATTGCGCGCTTGCGCGCCGCTGGATTGCCCGCGAGCGAGTTCGTCGGCGCGATTGCATCGGTGATCATGTTCATCACAAAATTCGCGCGTGCATACTCCAGCTCGCCGAGCTTCAGGTCGCCGACCCAATCATTCAGATTATCCTGCATGGCGAGATACATCTGCAGGCCGCGCTTGTAGAACGGGTTGTGCGCCCAGGCCGGGTCCTTGAAGCGACGATCCTTCGGATCGGGCACACGTTCTGATCGACCAAGGAGAATCTCGACATTCTCTTTCGTCATCTTGCCTGCAAGCTTCGCGGTGGCGGCAGGTTGGGTCGCAGATCGTCGCAACATCATTGCGACTGACCCGAGAAGCTCCTCGCGATTGATACCCCCCAGAAGCGGGTTTAAAGCCGTCGTGCTGTCAGCCTGTTTGGAGTCCAGACCCTTGTAAGCGTCCGCCATGCGTTTCTCTCTCCCGTGACCTTGACGGGCCACCTCTTGATCGGGTGCCTCGTCTGCTTCACCGGCACCGAGCGTCCGCGTAAACGCGAATGGCTAACGTGCCGACAAAAAATATATCAAAATTCGTTCCATAGCGGCGGTTTGGTGTCAAACTGCACTCTTGTCTGGGGAGAAAAACGACACGATGGCAAAAGGCCAATCCACCCGTGAACGGATCCTGTCCGAGAGCCTCCGTCTGTTCAACGAAGAGGGCGAACCCGAACAATCTGCGGTGGACGTGGCCAATGCGCTCGGCATGAGCCCGGGCAACCTCTATTATCACTTCAAGGGAAAAGACGCGATCATCCGCGCGCTCTTCGACGGGTTTGAAGAGGAGATGCGCGTGATCCTGCGCGGCTCGCGCGGGCGGATCACTTCGATCGAGGACAACTGGGTCTACATCTACATCATCCTTGAGGAGATCTACGACTTCCGCTTTTTCTATCGAGGCCTCAGCGCGCTCCTTGACCGTTATCCGGACCTTGCCGTTCGTTTTCGGGCGCTGCTGGCCGAGATGCGTGACGCCATCGACGACAGCCTGGACGGATTAGAGCAAGCCGAAGCGCTGGACATCCACAAAAGGCTGCGCCCGGTCGTTGTTGATCAAATCATCTCGACACTGACATTTTGGCTGTCGCGGGATGCTGTGTCTGCAAACTCACTCGAAAGCTCAAGCCTGATCGACAAGACCGTGTTTGAAGCGATCGCGCTAGTTGTGCCCTATATGGGCGATGCGAGCGTTGAGACGCTAAACACGCTGATCGATCGATACGAAGCTGCAAAGACTTAGTGCGTTATCGCCGGACAGCGGGCGTTTCGATCAGCAGACCTTCAGCCCGCGATGCGAGGTACAGTTCGAGCGCTACATACGTATCGGAACCATATTCGAGCGGTTCCGCACGGACGCCGGCGTCGCAATCTCGAAACCGGCGATGGAGCGATCCAATCGACTGCCATTCCAGGCGATAGGCTGGAAAGCCATTGCCATGCCCTTGACTGATCGTGTCGCCCCGTAGCTTTTGTCCCCAATAATCGTTATGGCACTGGTTGCATGAGATATTGAACTGACCCCGCCTTGTGTAGAAGTAGTCGCGCCCGCGCTCGGCATACTTGGCTGCAGGCCCGCCTACGCTTGCGGCGATCGGCGCACCCCGAGACAGACCGGCGACGTAGGCCGTCAGGGCGAGAAGGTCATCGCTTTCATAGTCCAGCCGGTCACGCTTCTGGTGACGTTCGCGACAGGTATTGATCCTGCCTTCAAGGTTAAGCAGGCGGCCTGACGTCTCATCGACAGCCGGATAGTGAGCAGCAACACCTTGCAGCGCCTCACCATTTGCTTCGTGGCAGGATGCGCAGGCGGGCGACCCTTCGCGCGCATCAGCAAACAACACTGCGCCTCTATCGACCCAGAGAAACCCGGGATTGGCAAACGCATCGGTCTGAAGCGCCTGCGTCTCCGGGGTTAGGAATTCATAGCCGGACTTAAGCGGACTTGGTGCCATCGACGATACGTCCCGCGCTGGGCCTGCCTCGCCGCAGGCAGCGGTCAAGGCAAGCCAACAGCCGACGACTACTGTCCGGATCATCCGACGGTCAATGCATGCGTCTGCGACCAGATCTCACCATCCTGATGAGTCCAGCGAAACTCGAGTGTTCCGGTCTGTGTGGCCTTGGTATGGAACGTCAGGAAAGGGTTCGCTGAAACGGCCGGGAAGAACTCAGCCTCGAAAACAACTTCTCCATCATAGAGGCATTCAAACGTTGTGATGATATCGCGCGGAATCACTTCGCCGCGAGAGCCCCGCCGAAAGCCGCTCTCCATGGGGTGCTGGATCAGAGCCTTCAGCTCGATGATCTCCCCCGGCTCGGCTGTGTCCGGCGCAGCTATTCGAATGCGAGCCATATCGCGCCTCCCTACAACACAACGCACGCGGCCAGCGTGACAACCGTTTCAGCAGACCCTGACCAGAGCGTTCCGTCATTCATCTCTGCAATTGCGAGAATTGCCTGCGTTCCGCCCAAGCGAATCCGTGTGGAGACACCGGCGCGTCCCGCTCGCGGGCCAAGCGTGAAACGGGCCACGTCTGGAAGCGGATTACGCGGCGAGAAGACGGCGATGCGTGTGACATGATCTGCGTCGGTCATTGGACTTTCGACGTCGACGGTCAGCGGAACTGAGAACCCATTTTCCGCAATCGGCGGCAGTTTCAGCGCGACGCGGCCTTCGCGGATTTGTCGGTCACCGAACAGTTCTCGTTGAGCAGCCAGCATATCTTCCGAAGCCGCTGCGGCGCGTCCCGGAATGGCCGAGACCAGTATGGCACCAGCGCCAGCACTTAGAAGCGTGCGGCGGTTAATGCTGTCAGGCTTGATGATGGCGGTCATTCCGCTGTTGATCCTTTCTCTTCTCCAAGATAGGCGACGAGATGCTCAATGTCTTGTCCAGTCAGGACCGGCTCACCCATAAAATCACCATCGACCTGATTCAGGCCCGTAACGCGGTAATACGAAGGCATGATCGTATCCGGCCAGATTTGCGATGGATCTGCTATCCGCAGGCGAATCTGAGCACCTGTCAGACGCGCTCCAATGCCAGTCAGTTCTGGGCCAACGTCACCCTGAAACGGTGCGTCGAGCCCATCTATGATGTGGCAGAGTACACAGTGGCCGCGCTCTCTTGAGACAAATACCTCCCGGCCAATCTCCGGATCGCCCGGCGTGGAAGAAAGCGAGCTCGGAATGGTGTCAGAGATGATCATATGCTTTGAGATCAAATCGGCCGGCGGCGCATCGCACGAGGTAGTGAAGCCCAGCGCGACTACCGCAAGGAGCGTTGCCCTTATCACCCAAAGGCCTCAGCCGTTACCGCACTGAACCAACCCTCGGCCTGTGCTGCTTCAGCAGCGCGCACTGAATCCGTGGCTGCCAGCGGGCTCAGTCCGCCGGCACTGGGTACACTGGACAAGCTACCGTCCTCATTCGTGTAAACACCAGTAATCGACACCGCCGCGTCGGGCCCCGTGTAAGAATAGCAGGTATTGGCAAGAACGGTTGGTTGCGGGGTCTGTCCGGAAAGCATTCGCACGATGGCGATGGCGCAAATCTTGGCCTGTAAATTGGCTGCGAAAGCAGACTTCGGCATCGGCGCAGCGATGGAAGCATCTCCGATTACATGGATGTTGGGCTGCAGCGTCGATTCAAACGAGATGGCGTTCACCGGGCACCAGCCCGTGGCATCGGCCACACCGGCGCGAACTGCAATCTCGCCAGCTCTTTGAGGCGGGATAATGTTGACCACAGCACCCTGCACGCTTTCAAAGTCCGTAAAGACGGTTCTGTCAGCGGCACTAACGGCCGACACTCGTCCGTCCTCTGATGCGCTGCGCCATTCCAGATGGTCCGGATAGAGTTCAGCCCACGCTTCCATGAAGAGCGGCATCTTCGAGAAATTGTCTTTAGCGTCGAGAATGAGCAGCTTCGAACGCGGCTTCTGCGTCTTGAGATAGTGCGCGATCAGACTGGCTCGCTCATATGGCCCTGGCGGACAGCGATAGGGTGCCGGCGGCACAGTCATTACGACGAGGCCGCCGTTCTCCATCGATGCGAGCTGGTCCCGCAATAGGGCCGTCTGCGCCCCGGCTTTCCAGGCGTGCGGCAGCCTTCTGGCGGTTGTCTCATCGTAGCCTTCCAAAGCGTCCCAGCGCAGATCGACCCCCGGAGACAAGACAAGTCTATCGTATGAAAGAGTAGCGCCGCCTTCCAGCACAACGGTGCGCGCGACCGCGTCGACATCTATCGCTCTGTCGCGAGCAACAGTCACACCTTCCTTCGAAAGCTCCGCGTAGCTGAATATCTGCGCACCTAGATCACGCAAGCCTGTAACAACGAGATTGCTGAACGGGCACGCCATGTAAGTTGCGTTCGGTTCAATGAGCGTGACATCGGCTCCGGGCAGAAGCGCCTTAAGCCGACGAGCAGCAGTGGCACCGCCAAACCCGCCACCTATGACGACAAGTCTGGTACGTATCTGCGCAAATGCTTCAGGCGCGGCCAGACTGCTCACGGCCGCCGCAGACATCCCGGCAAGAACACCGCGTCTGCCAATCCAGCCGCCCAACTATTCCACCTCCGCGCTTGCGGCGAGATAGGTGCTGACCGCATCGATATCGGCGTCTGTATATCCCCGCGCCAGACGGTGCATCACAGTTGTCCCGTCTAACTCGGATTTGTAACGATGCATGGCGTCGGACAGTACTTCCTTGCTCAGCCCATCAAGCGAGATCATCGCAGTCTCTGGACCGGCATGGCAGCCTGAACAGGTAGCCGCCAGAGTAGCAGAGCGATCGAGATCGGTTGCTGGCGGCATCGCCTCATTGGCAGAGTTGGCACCACAGGCTGCAAGCCCGACCGCCGACAAGATCGCGAAAAAACCTCGCAAAGATCTGGCCGTCACACGTCCCTCAGGTTCTGGTCCTTGATCGGCAACTGACGCACACGCTTGCCTGTGGCCGCATGGATTGCATTCAGAACGGCGGGCGCGGCCACGGCAATCGTTGGCTCTCCAACCCCGCCCCAGAAGCCGCCAGACGGCATCACGATCGTCTCCACTTCTGGCATATCAGCGATGCGTAGCGAGTCGAACGTATCGAAATTGCGCTGCTGCACCTCGCCATTCTCAAAGGTGATCTCTCCATAAAGGAGTGCAGACAGGCCGTAGACGAATGAGCCTTCCACCTGCGCCTCAATCTGCTGTGGGTTTACCGCCGTTCCGGGATCCGTTGCGGCCACGATCCGGTCAATCTTCAAGCGACCATCTTCGCTGACGGTGACTTCAGCACAAGCAGCGGTATAGCTGCCGAAGGAGTAGAAGGTGCAGAGCCCGCGGGACTTTCCATCATCGGATCCCCAACCGGACCGTTCCGCGACGGCTTTCAGGACCGCCGCATTCTTGGAATCGTCGGGCATGAGCGACAAGCGGAATTCGAGCGGGTCGCGCCCAGCGGCAAACGCCATCTCATCCAGAAAACACTCCAGATAGATCGCATTCTGATTCGAGTTCACCCCCCGCCAGAAGCCGGGCCGGACGGGTGGATTGCGCATCGCATGATCAATGAGGAAAGCCGGCAGCTCGTATTTGAGTGTCTGGTCTTCCACGCGCGGATCAACGCCAGATGGCAGCAGGCCCTGGAAAGTTGCAAAGTCAACGCCGTCCGCAAGGGCTTGCGGCATCAACGCAGCCAGAATTGACTGGCCGGAAATTCGCAAGTGGAGCCCTGTAAGATTGCCGTCCGCATCCAACGCACCACGCATGCGCGCTTTCGTAGTCGGATGGAAGAAGCCGTGCACCATGTCTTCTTCGCGCGTCCAGAGAAGCTTCACCGGTGTGCCGGGCATTGATTTGGCGATCGTCACCGCCTGAGCGATGTAATCGCCGGCCCCTCGCCGGCCAAAGCCACCACCCAGGTGCACCTTATAGACTTCACACTGTTCCAGCGGCAGCCCGGCTGCGTCAGCTGTCGAGGCCAAAGCTGCTTCGCCGTTCTGCGTGGGGCACCACACTTCACACTTGTCTTCCGTCCAGACGGCCGTGGCGTTCATGGGCTCCATGCAGGCATGGTTCTGGTGTGGCATGTTGTAGGTGGCCTCGACCACCTGCGCCGCATTGGCGAAAGCGGCCTGAACGTCGCCTCCGCCATTGCCGACAAATGCCTCATCTGCGGTCAGACCATCGTCGAGTTCAGCCTCAAAAGCCGCACTTGAGTAATCCGATCCTTCGCCCGGTTCCCATTCAATCGGAAGCGCTTCAAGAGCCGTGTTCGCCTGCCACCATGTCTCGGCGACGACGGCAACTGCGTTGTCACCCACCTGCATGACCTTGATGACACCCGGCATCGATTCAATGGCGCTCGCGTCGAAACTGGCCACTGTTCCACCAATCATTGGCGCAGCCTTGATTGAGGCGTTGACCATCCCGTCCAGTTGGATGTCCGCACCGTAGACTTGCTTGCCGGTGAGCTTGTCCGTCGTATCGAGGCGGAGTTTCGGCTGACCGATAATCTTCCACTCTGACGGATCCTTGAGCGTAACCTCAATTGGCGGCGCGAGCTGAGATGCGGCTTCAGCAATGCTGCCATAACTGGTCTGACGGTCAGAGCCCATATGCTTGATGACACTGCTTTCAGCGACGCATTCACTGGCGGGAACGCCCCATTCGTTGGCCGCTGCTTCAATCAGCATGATCCGTGCAGCAGCCCCACCTTCGCGGACATATTGATGGCTGTCGCGCACGCCTCGGCTACCGCCGGTTGCGAAGTCGCCCCAGATACGATCCCGGGCAAGATTCTCGCCCGGCGTCGGATACTCGGTGACGACTTTTGTCCAGTCGCATTCGAGTTCTTCCGCGACGAGCTGAGCGAGCCCGGTGAGCGTGCCCTGACCCATCTCAGATCGCGCGATGCGCACCGTGACAACGTCATCGGTGCCAACATGCACCCATGCGTTCACCTCGGGAATCGGCTCGCTTGAAACCGCGTTCTCGGCCTCGTCGCCATTACCACCGCAAGCCGCCAGAACGCCGATCGCCAGGCCCGTCGCAGAGGCGCTGACAATGAAACCACGCCGCGAAAGTGTAAGTCCGTCTGCCATTGGTTTGATCCTCACACTTTCTTCGCGGCCAGATGGATGCCCTTGCGCACCCTGGCCAGTGTACCGCAGCGACAGATGTTCGTGATCTGGGCGCTGATATCCTCGTCGGTTGGCTCGGGGATGTCATTGAGCAAGCCGGCAACAGCCATGATCATGCCGGGCTGACAATATCCACACTGTGGGATGTCCATTTCGGCCCACGCCTGCTGGACCGGATGATCGCCGTTCTCTGACAAGCCCTCGATCGTGGTGATCTCTTCATCGCCCGCCAGAGCGCCAACCGGATAAGTGCAGGAGCGAACAGGAACGCCATCCACATGGACCGTGCAGGTGCCGCACTGCGCAATACCGCAGCCATACTTTGTACCTGTCAGCCCCAGCTGCTCACGGATAACCCAGAGAAGGGGTGTACTTTCGTCGACCTCGACAGTTCGCTCTTCACCGTTGATCTTCAGACTTGCCATGTGCGCACCTTTCCTCGGTCTTGGGTCAACGACCCCGCTCCCAATTCTCAAACTCAGGCAGCAAAGCGACTGAGCCAGCCAAATGATGCTCTACGCTTGCGCGCCGCATTGCAAGCGGCGCAGCCAAGAAATGAGTTAGAGCGAGACCTACGCCATGGCCAATCCAGAAAAGCGCCCTTAGGTTCCGGCCAATGATACATGGACCAACAACGCATAGTTTTCGCTCGCAGGGCTTGCGCCTTCGCTATGTCGATTGGGGCAATCCCGACGCACCGCCACTAATCTTGCTACATGGAGGCCGAGACCATAGCCGAAGCTGGGACTGGGTCGCAGAGGCGCTTCGCGACGAGTGGCACATTATGGCACCCGACCTGCGCGGCCATGGCGACAGCGACTGGGCTGCAACGGGCGATTACTCGCCAATGGCGAATGTTTATGATTTCGCTCAGCTCATACATCAGAAACAGCTCGCCCCGGTCACGATCATCGCGCACTCCTATGGTGGCAATATCGCCCTTCGTTACACCGGCCTTTATCCTGAGAACGTCCAGAAGCTCGTTGCCATTGAGGGTCTTGGCCCATCACCGAAGATCATTCGCGAACGTATGGGTATCTCGGTCGAGGAGCGCCTCCAGAACTGGATCGAAAGCCGAAGGGCGGTCTCTGGCCGGCAGCCACGCCGCTACAAGACGCTCGATGAGGCCTATCAGCGGATGAAGGAAGAGAACCATCATCTGACGGATGAGCAATCGCGGCACCTGACGGTCCACGGCATCAGCCAGAACGAAGACGGCACTTATAGCTGGAAGTTCGATAACGCATTTCGCGTGTTCCCGCCCTTTGATCTGCCGCATGAGGATGTCGAACACCTGTGGAGCCGCATCACCTGCCCGACCCTGTTGCTCTACGGCGCGGACAGCTGGGCCTCAAATCCCGAGAAGGATGGCAGGATTGCCCACTTCAAGAATGCCGACGTGAAAGAGTATGAGAATGCCGGTCATTGGCTTCACCATGATCAGTTCGACCGGTTTGTCAGTGACGTGAAGGCATTCCTCTGAGCGCCATGACAGATCACCGGAGCAGCTGAAGCATGTCGCAGCCGTCGCATGTCATCAAAGGAAGCCCTCGGGTCTGCGTGGTCGGGGCAGGTCCATCCGGACTAACCGCCACGAAGACGCTCGCTGAGGCCGGGCTCGATGTCGACTGTTTTGAGATGTCACCTCACATTGGTGGGCACTGGGTGATCGAGAATCCCAACGGCCGGTCTTCGGCCTACCGATCGCTGCGCA
This sequence comes from Hyphomonadaceae bacterium, assembly GCA_028285145.1. Classification (GTDB taxonomy): domain Bacteria; phylum Pseudomonadota; class Alphaproteobacteria; order Caulobacterales; family Hyphomonadaceae; genus JANQQC01. The sequence goes on along the minus strand of JANQQC010000048.1, from coordinate 11,415 downwards.
CAAACACCACCAAGCGGATGAGCCGGTTCAGTGATTTCGACATGCCAGATGACTGGCCTGAGTTCCCGGACTGTTCGCGGGTGCTGGACTGGCTGGAATCGTATGTCGATGCGTTCGGTTTTCGTGAACGGATTCACACGGCCACCGAACTCGTTTCAGCCGTGCCTGATAATGACGGCGGCTGGGACGTCACACTGGATCACGAGAGCACTCGGCGCGCCGAACACTACGATGCTGTCGTGGCAGCCAGCGGCAGCTACTGGGATTGCCAGATGCCGGAATGGCCAGGCACCTTTTCCGGACAATTGATCCACGCGCAGGATTATCTCGACCCATCGGCACCGTGCGAAACTGAAGGCAAGACCGTCATTGTTGTTGGAATTGGCAACACCGGATGTGAGTTAGCGTGCGAGATCGCATTGTCATCAGCAAACGCTGTCTATCTATCCGCCCGCAGCGGAACTTGGATAATGCCGAAGACCATCAATGGTGTCGCGGCCGCTGAAGGCGTCCCGATGGGACATCCGACCGACGATGTCCCGGAAGAGCTAAAAGCGCTTTCGGAACTCGCTCGCGAAGAAGCCCTGACAAACGTCGCAAGCGTCCGGATCCGCGAAACATATGGCGAAGCCATGAAGCGCTTTGCGGAACTCGGCCTGCCGCCAGCACCCGATCATCCACTGATCAAGCGACCCACCATCTGTCAAAATCTGATGGAGCACCTTGAAGATGGTAGCGTTCAGGGAAAGCCGAACATAGCCGAACTGCGTGGCCGCGATGTACGATTTGAGGATGGAACGGAGATTACGGCTGACGTGATCATCTGTGCCACAGGCTACAAGCTCAGCTATCCCTATCTCAGCCGAGACATCGCAGACACACGCGATAATGATCTGACGCTTTTCTGCGGCATCGTCCCGCCCGACCGCCCAGATCTGTTCTTCATTGGTGTGAGCCGTCCAACCGGATCTTTCTGGCCAATCGCCGAGGCACAATCGAAGTTCGTCGCAGCGCTACTGAGCGACACCTACAAACTGCCGGACAAGACCGACATGGAAACACGCGCCCGTCCAATGCTGAACCGCGTCGCTATGAATCCCGGTTTGTACGGCCTCGCTTTGCGCGAGGAACTGGAACGCGGTCGCGTAGCCTAGAAAACGCCCCCGACCATTTTTAGTCTAGAAGATGCCGGGTGAAGCACGGTGCCGGCTGAGGGACTCGAACCCCCGACCCCCTGATTACAAATCAGGTGCTCTACCAGCTGAGCTAAGCCGGCTCCGCGAGCGCTGATGTGCCTTTTTCGTCCGTAGAGTGCAAGCGCGAAGCGCGGTTGGGTATCCAAAAATCATCGCGTCAGCGCCTCATTCGCCGTACCGATTGCACACTTCCGCCCTGTTTCAGCATCACTTTCAGCTCATCCAACAGGAAGGGCTGACCGATGAAAATTGCACTTGCAACTCTTGCCGCCACTTCGATTGTCGCTTCAGCATTCGCCGAAGCGCCGCCGACTGAGCGTTACGTCCCAGCGGCTAAAACTGAATGCGAAATCATCGATTTGACAATCTACTTCCAAGCCGGAACAGCCGACCTGACTGACGCGGCCAGGCGGGTTGTGACGGATGCGAGCGAGCAGCTTTCCGGTTGCGCCGTAACGGAAATGAATGCCACCGCGATATCCGCCGACGCAAGCGCCATTTCCTTATCTGAGGCCCGCGCTGCGAACGTCATCGAGGCACTGTCCCACAAAGGCGTTGAGGCCGGCGAAACCACAACGGACATCGTGCTCCGTCGGGTGTCGAGCAACGGAGCCAGCCCCATTATGGCGCGTCGTGTCGAACTCAGCCTGAAAACGGAACGCGCCTGGACCAGCTAACTCTTTGAAGAACCTCCCATCGGCGGCCCCTGCATGACCCGCCGAACTGCCCCGGACTGCGCAAGCTTTTCGGGGTTCTTTTCTTGCTGCAAGTCCCTGGCAAACCGAACAGCGGAGGGCTCATCAACGACAATCGCGCTATGCTGCGCCTGACACAATCGTCTGATCGCTTTCATTTCGACGCCGCCGCGTTATGTCTGTCGCTCTTTTGGCGGCGTCGGGTAAGACGTCGTCGCCCCAGTTGAAGCAAACAAGAAGAATCACGCATGGCGGATTCCCGCAAAATCCTCATCACGTCGGCGCTGCCATACATCAATGGCGTCAAGCATCTGGGAAATCTGGCAGGCTCCATGCTGCCGGCGGACGTTTACGCGCGCGTGATGCGGCTGATGGGTCACGAAGCACTCTACATCTGCGCAACCGATGAACACGGAACGCCTGCCGAGCTAGCCGCTCAAGAAGCCGGGATGTCCGTTCAGGAGTATTGCGATGAACAATACGAGGTGCAGCGCGCCGCCGGCGAAGGCTTTGCCCTGTCCTATGACTGGTTCGGGCGTTCCTCCCGTCCGGCAAACCATGCCCTGACCCAGCAGTTTGCACATGCTCTTGAGGCCGCTGGCCTGATCGAAGAGCGCGTCTCCCAGCAGGTCTACTCAATCGATGATGGCCGATTCCTGCCCGACCGTTATGTCGAAGGCACCTGCCCACACTGCGGTTTCGAAAAAGCCCGAGGTGATCAGTGTGACAATTGCGGCCGGCTGCTCGACCCGACAGACCTGAAAGACCCATACAGTGCCGTATCAGGTTCCAAGGCCGTTGAAGTGCGTGACACGCGGCATCTGTTCCTCCTCCAATCCCAGATGCAGGACCGTATCCGGGATTGGGTTGAAGCTTCGGACGACTGGCCACAACTGGCAAAGTCCATCGCACTGAAATGGCTGGATGAGGGGCTGCGGGACAGGGCCATAACGCGGGATCTGTCCTGGGGGGTTCCGGTGACATCTCCAGACGGCTCGCCACGCCCCGGCTTCGAAGACAAAGTCTTCTACGTCTGGTTCGACGCCCCGATCGAGTACATCGCGGCCACGCAGGAGTGGGCCGCAAGCATTGATAATGACGACGCGTGGAAAGGGTTCTGGCGGACCGATGAAGGCGCGGACGAAACCGAGTATGTGCAGTTCATGGGCAAGGACAATGTGGCCTTCCACACGGTTTCCTTTCCGGCAACTCTGCTAGGTTCAGGTCAGCCATGGAAAACCGTTGACAAGCTGAAAGCGTTTAACTGGATCACCTGGTATGGCGGCAAGTTTTCCACCAGCCAGAAGCGCGGCGTCTTCATGAATCAGGCGCTGGATCTCCTGCCAGCGGACTACTGGCGGTGGTATCTTACCGCCAATGCTCCGGAAGGCTCTGATGCCGCCTTCACGTGGGAGGGCTTCCAGGCGGCCGTGAACTCGGACCTCGCCAATGTCCTCGGGAACTTCGTGAACAGGATCACGAAATACTGCGCCTCAAAGTTTGACGGCGTTGTGCCTGATGGCGGCGAACCGGGAGAGGCCGAGGCCTGGATGGCTCAGGAACTGAAGACCCGCCTCGCCGCCTTGTCCGATCACTATGAGAAGATGGAGTTCCGCAAGGCGGCTGCCGAAACGCGCGCCATCTGGGCCGCCGGTAATGAGTATCTCACGAAAGCCGAACCATGGGTGAAGTACAAAACCGACAAAGACGCCGCCGCCAGCGGTGTCAGAACGGGACTGAACCTCGCCGCGCTTTTCGGCGTTATCGCTCAGCCGATCATTCCGGGTGCCGCGGCCAAGATACTCGACGCTCTGAACATTCCGGAGACGAATCGGACATGGCCAGGTGCTGAGGATACAGGCCTCATGGATGCGCTGCCGCGCGGGCTCGAAATCACCCCGCCAAATGTCCTCTTCCAAAAAATCGAGGATGATGAGGTCACCGAGTGGACCGACACCTTCGGGGGAGAAGAAGTCTAGTCTTTTGTCGAGCAGGCAGCTGAAATTGGCCGCGCCTCATCCGATAGAATGGGCCTCAGAAGCAACGTCCAGAGCCGATATCCCTCAGCGTTCATGTGCAGATCGTCGCGAACGAAAATGTCCTTCGGCACGCCGTCCTCCAGCATTGTCGGGACAACGTCGACATAGGTGAGGTCTGACCGGCTGGCCGCAAGGTCCTGTATCAGTGCATTCGCAGCAGTCTGCTCCGCATACTGGTCCCAGCGCGCCTTCGATGGCTTTACGGCGATATAGTAAACTGGCGTCTTTCCAAGACGCGTGTCTTTGATCTCCATGAAGCGCGTCACATCGGCAAACACTTCTTCCGGGGCCTCGCCGGCGTTGATGTCATTCTCACCCGCATAGAGAACGATTTCCTTTGGCTGGTGCGGCGTCACGAGAAAATCGAAATAGTCGACGACATGCTCCATCTCGGATCCACCGAAGCCGCGATTAACAACATCGAGATCTGGGAAGTCGTCTTCCAGCGTGAACCAGAAGCGGATGCTGGAACTGCCCGTGAAAAGCGTCACGCAAGGTTGCGGCGTTAGTATCTCGTCGCGCATCAGGAAAGTGTAGACTTCGGAAGCGAAAGGGCTTTCTCGCGTCAGGACAGGCTCAGCAACAGCTGGCTCTTCGGGCGCAGCCTCAACAATTTCCGCTGCCGGCGGAGTGGTATCTTGAGCGACACTTTCGCAGCCGCATACTGACCCGAGGAGACAAGCGACGGCGATCATCGCAAATCCGCGTTTCGGGTAGATTGGCGTATCGCTCATATCGTCTCTCCGTTTCGGGGACAATTGTTCAATGGACTTAAGCGCAGTGTCTACCCACACGCTTCGCCTAATCCCGCCAGAACCGCTTCGTTAGAACAACGAACACAGCCACGAATTCAAGCCGCCCCAACAGCATGGCGATTGCACACACCCATTTCGATTCCGGTGCCAGCGTCTGGAACGTGCCCGACGGACCAATGACAGGGCCGAGCCCCGGACCAACATTGGAGACGGATGTCGCCGCTCCAGAAATGGCGGTGATAGCGTCTTCCCCGAATAGGCCCAAAAGAGCGGCGGCGATTACAAAGGTCGCCAGATAGAGGAACATGAAAACCATAACCGATTGCAGCGTGTCCTCATTGACGACCCGCCCCGCATACCGCACCGGCGCACGGCGATGGCGCTGGGTCATCCGCTGGCTGTAGGCGACGATCGTTTTCGCGGCGATTTCGATGCGGAACATCTTGATGCCGCAGGCAGCAGATCCCGCGCAGCCACCAAGGAACATCAAACCGAGAAAGATGATCACCGCGGCCGGGCCCCATTCGGTGTAGTTGGCATTCGCATAGCCCGTCCCGGTGATAATAGAGACAACATTAAACACTGTCGTCCGGAACGCCTCTTCGCCAGAATCAAACTCGGCGGCACCGCCGTTGGCTCCGTAGATCAGTAGCGCTGTTGATGCGACAGCGATGATACCCAGAAACAGACGAGGTTGAGGGTCACGCAGCAAGGCCATCGGCCGGCCTCGCGCGAGCATAACGAAAGATGCGAATGGCAGACCCGCAAGAATCATGAACAGGATCGCGACACTGACGGCCCCGTTGCCGAAATAGGCGAATGAGGCGTCATGCGTCGAGAAACCGCCCGCCGCCATCGTGGTCATCGCATGAGCGACGGCATCAAACGGTGTCATGCCGTTTGCGAAGTACAGAATGGCGCATAGTGCCGAGAGCACCAAATAAACGAGACCTGTCTGCGTGGCGATCTCAGTAACGCGCGGTAAGAACTTTCCGGACACGTCTGTACTCTCGATCTGGAACAGTTGCATACCGCCGACTCGCAGGGTCGGCAGGATGGCAATGGCGGTAACAATAATGCCAATCCCACCAATCCATTGCAGGATGGCCCGCCAGAGAAGCAGGCCCCGTGGCAGGTCGTCGAGACCGGTGAGCACTGTCGCGCCCGTCGTGGTAAGGCCGGAGATGCTCTCGAAAGAGGCGTCCGTGAATGACATGCCAGACGCCAGAAACGGGATCGCCGCGATCGCGGGCAGCGCCACCCAGATCAGCACCGTCAGCAGGAAAGCTTCCCTCGGCCCGGTTCGCGGTGTGTCGCCGCCAGCAAGGATCGCAATGCAGCCGCCAATAAGGATGGAGCCGAAGGCCGACATACCGAATGCGGGCCACTCGCGACGGCCATCAGCGATGTCGAGCAGTGCGCACGGCACCATGGCTGCGCCCAGAAGCGCTGTCATCAGGCCGACGGCAAGGAGGATTGGCCGTAACTGCATGGCGCGCGATTTAGCCCAAAAGTCTCAAGAGGGCGTCAACGCTCTCCCAGAACGCGAAAACGGGAGCCCCAGATGGGGCTCCCGCTTCCTATATGCCGTGTTTTCGGCTTACGACTTGCGAGTCGTCGCCTTGCGGGCGGTCGTTTTGCGCGTCGTGGTTTTCTTGGCAGCAGTTTTTCTGGCCGGAGCTTTCTTAGCAACGGTCTTCTTAGCTGTCGTTTTCTTCGCCGTTTTCGCGCGCGCCTTAGCCGGCTTCGGCTCGTTTGCGCTTGCAATGGCGTCGATTTCAGACGTCAGGCGAGCGAGACGGTCTTTAAGCGCCTTGTTTCCAGCAGGGCTGGAGTCGTTCGACCGCAGTTCAGCAATCTCATCTTCGAGCTTGTCCATCTTGGCATGCAGTTTTGACGCCTTGTCAGTGCCGGTGTTCAGGCCGAGCAGGTCACGCATGCGCTCCATGCGCGCTTCGAAGCGTTCCATCTGCTTTTCCTGAAAGTGCGTTGCGGTTTCGACCGCTTTGCTCACGCGCTCAGAAGCTGTCGACAGGCTCTCATTACTGGCAATGCGGGATTTCATGTCGGCTTCGATCGCCGAACCGCGTTTAACGAGATCCTCAAACACTTCCGAAGTGTTTTCGGTGAGGTTTTCAACACCGTCTTTTGCTTCGTCGAAGGCGCGTCCATATGCGCCGATGCCGGCGAGCCAGATTTTGTGAGCGATGTCGCGGCCCTGCTCAAATTGGGCAGCAAGTTCCTGGGTGGCTTTGCGGGCTTTCTCATTAGCCATTGTGTTTCTCCTATCTGGGAAACGCGTCACGCGCTTCCTTCCATGCTTCGGAGAATATCGGCCAAGTCTAGAAAGCGCATACTAATCGCATTATGCCTGTCTCTATTGGTATTTCAGCCAGACAGGGACCTAAAAATGAGTATTCAGACGAGCGTTGTCGACTACGAAGTTGGCGGACAAACCTATGAGGGCTATCTCGCCAAACCCGAGGGGGGCCCCGTGCCCGTCGTACTGGTCGCGCATGCGTGGGCTGGTCAGGGAGACTTCGAGCGCAGCAAGGCCGAATGGTTAGCCCAGCAAGGCTATGCCGGCTTTGCGATTGACGTTTACGGCAAGGGAAAACGCGGCACGACCGTCGAAGAAAATCAGGCGCTGATGAACCCGCTGGTTGGTAATCGCGCAGAGTTGCAGGCACGCCTGAAGGGCTCGCTCGAGGCCGCATCTAGGCAAAACGGAGCCGACGCATCGAAAATGGCGGCGATTGGATTCTGTTTCGGTGGGTTGTGCGTGCTCGACATGGCGCGCGCGGGCATGAAAGTCGCCGGCGTCGCGTCTTTCCATGGTCTGTTCAACGCTGCTGACAATATCCCATCACCGGAGATCAAGACGAAAGTACTCGCCCTGCATGGCTGGGACGATCCGATGGCAACGCCAGACGACGTTCTTGCCTTCTCCAAAGAGATGACAGCGGCCGGCGCGGACTGGCAGCTCCACGGATATGGCGGGACCATGCACGCCTTCACGAACCCCGAAGCGAACGACCCTGATATGGGAACCGTTTACGATGCCAACGCTGACCGGCGCAGTTTCGCAACGCTCAAGGATTTCCTGGGCGAACTCTTTTAGAAGGGCAGACGCAGCGGCCCCATAAACCAGACGATCCATGCACCTATCGCGAGAAAGGGGCCAAACGGTATTGGAATACGGTCGCCATCAGGCAGGCGGCGCAGCAGCATAAGCGCGCCGCCAAAAGCCAGCCCGAACCATGACGCGATCAGAAGAACGCTGGGCAAGCCCATCCAGCCGGTCCAGATGCCGATTGCGCCGAGCATCTTAGCATCGCCGCGGCCAAGACCATCGATGCCGCGAAGGCGCTTGAATATGATTTCTACGAGATAGAGTGCGCTGAATCCGCCAACACCACCGATCAGGTGAGCCATCCAATCCCCGGGAACCAGCCGCCAGACCATGACAAGGCCTATTACTGCGAGAATAGCGTTCAGCACATCCGGCAGAATGAAGTGGCGCGCATCTATGACACTGAGCAGCAGCAACAAGCCACCAAACAGCGCAGTAAATACCAATCGCTCGCCTGTGCCTTCAGAGGTCGCGCCCAATGTGACAATCAGCACGCCAAGGGCCAACGCCAGCAATTGCCAGCGGTTGAATTGATAGACGCTTTGCGAAGGCTCGCTCATTGCCCCGTTAGGGCCGCTTTCAAGCCGTCGCGCAAGGCGTCTAGTTCATCAGGCGAAGCCACTCCCGGGCCGCTTTGAGCGCCTGCTTCAGGTCTTCAGAGGTCATCTGGTCAGCCATGTCCTGCCGGCTCTGCTTCGCGTCTTCGCTGCCGCGCAGGGCTGCAAGATTGAACCATTTGTGAGCCGCGACGAGATCAACCTCAACACCGAGGCCGGTCGAGTAAGCGAGCCCCGCCTGATAAAGATCGGCTGCCGGCGCGTCGACCGTCAGGCCTTCGCATGGGAGCGTCGCTGGAGCATCTGAGTATGCCATAATCGTCTTCCTTTTTCACCCGCTCCTCACCCTGGCCTTTTGGCGGCCTTTTCAGGTTCAGAGCCCATCACTTCGCCTCGTTGGCGACATGTGAAGAGTGCCGGGAAGCTTTTGCCGTATGGTTAACGAGACCCGCTAAAAAGAGCCTCTTGGTTAATGCCGCTGGCACATCTGTTCAGGTTTGAGCCCGATTTGGTGAATTTCCGTCTCGCAACTCGCGTAAATGGGGCTAAAACGTGGCTCATGCTTAAGCGTCTACTTGCTCCTCTTTGTGTGTTCGTTGGTCTGGCGAGCACCGCGCATGCTGAGATCACAACGCTCTCGGCTCCGGATGCTCATGTCGCAGCGCAAAAGGGACAAGTCGTTCTGATCGATGTTCGCACGGCATCGGAATGGGCGATGACAGGTCTGCCAGAAGGTGCCCGCCGCGCTGACATGCAACAGCCGGACTTTGTCGATCAGGTTCTAGGTGCCGTCGCCGGTGATTTCGATGCGCCCGTCGCTCTGATCGGTCGGACCGGCCAACGCTCCCTGCAAGCGGCCCAGGATCTCGCCGAAAGCGGTTTCACAAACATCTCGAATGTCGCCGAGGGGGTTGCCGGACATCCAAGCGCAGGCCCCGGCTGGATGGCGCGGAACCTGCCCGTCACCACCTATCAGGTCGACTGACCTTCAATCACCGGCCCTGATGCCTCAACAGCCATGTGATCTGAGTGCCCGTCGGCTTTGCGAGTGAGACGCTTCAACCATGGACTGAGGACCAGCAGCAGAACACCAAGCCCGACGGCCGCCGCCCCCAGTTGGAAGTAGACCACATTGTAAGCCGCGAGGCTTTCCTCAGGCGGAGCACCTTCCGGCACCTGCGTGGCCTGCGCGACCTGCGCCGCAATGATGTTTGCGTAAGATGCTGCCAGGAACCAGTACCCCATCATGAAGCCGACAATCTGCTTAGCTGACATTTTGGTGACCGCTGACAGGCCGACAGGAGACAGGAAGATCTCCCCGGTGGTATGCAGCAGGTACATCAACATGATGAAGAGCACGGAGATGCGCAGCGCGCCGCTAGCGTCCGGAACAGCCGTCTGAATGCCGAGATTGAGAACCCAGAAGCCCGCACCGATCTGAACCATGGCCAGACCGAACTTCACAAAGCTGTTCGGCTCCTTGTTCTGGTTGCCAAGCCAGGTCCAAAGCACGGCGACCAGCGGCGCAAAGTACATGATATAGAGCGGGTTAGCCGACTGAAGCACCGGAGCCGGGAATGGCGACCCCATGACCTGATTGTCCACATGCGCAGCAGCGAACAGATTCAGCGAGGTCGGCCCCTGATCGAACAGCGTCCAGAACAGAACTGAAGACACGGTCAGGATCAGCAAGCCAATCATCGAACTGCGGGTATCGGAATCAAGCTGCGTGAACATGTAGATGATGATGCCCAAGCTCACGACAGCGAAAACGATATGCATCGTGATCGTCATCACGCTTGCAATCTGCAGCAGGAAGAAGGCGGCCACGGCAAAACCAAGTCCTGCCAGATAGACGAGCCATTCGCGATTGAGCCCGGCGAAAACCGGCGTCTTCAAGTCGACATCGGCTGGCGGATCGGCCCGGCCCTCAAGCCAGCCCTGACCCAGCACGAACACGATCAGGCCAGCAAGCATACCGACAGCGGCAAGCCCGAAGCCCGCCCACCAGCCAAAGGCGGCGGCGGCCAACGCACAAAGGATTCCTGAGAGAAAGGAGCCGAGGTTGATGCCCATATAGTAAAGGGTGAAGCCGGCATCCCTTCGCCGATCACCCTGATCATAGAGCGCACCGACACAGGTGGAGATGTTCGGTTTAAGAAACCCGACACCGGCTACAATGAGCGCCAGCGCTGCAAAGAGGATCGAGGCGTAGAAAGGATCGCGCTCCTGGACGAGTTCGCCATCCAGCGTGATCGTCTCGCCGCCAGAAACAAAGGAAACGCTCCGCTCGGAGGAGCCTTCGCTTGGTTGGATGAATGCGTCTACGGCAAACTGCTGTCCATTGTAGACGATAAACCTTTCGCGAGCCTCGCTGTATTCGGGGCGCTCAAGCTCATAGACCGTTCCGTCGACGACCAGCGTCTCTTTGGCAGCAGGACCGTGCAGCCCCATCAGCGCATGGCCAGCCACCAGAAGGATCGCTCCGAAGGTCACTGCTTTGCGAAAACCGATGTAGCGGTCGGCGAGCCATCCACCCAAGAGAGGCCCGAGATACACAAGCGCCACATAGGCTCCGTAGAGCGTGAGCGAGAAACTGCTTTCGAAAAGGAAGTGCCAAGTCAGGTAGAAAATCAGCAATGCCCGCATGCCGTAATAGGAAACACGCTCCCACATCTCCGCGAAGAAGAGGACGTAAAGCCCCCTCGGATGCTTCCGCATCTGATACATTGTGAACAAAACTGGCGGGAACGCCGCAATGACGGCGAACAGGATCATGCCCATGGATATGTTTCCCCGAATGGCTGAGCTGCGGTCTGAAGCCGCTTTGGCGACTCTTTGATCACGCGCCCGACGGGGGCTCAAGGTAGGATGTGCTGAAATCCACGCGAAGCGCGCAAGACTATTGCTTAGTAGGCCAGCGCTTCGAAGACAGGCTGAACGCGGCCGCCCCATTCGCCATGATAGCGTTCGAGCAGGCGTTCGGCGGGCGTTACGCCGGAGGCTGTGATCTCGTCCAGCTCCGAAAGGAAACCGGTTT
>JANQQC010000039.1 GCA_028285145.1 Hyphomonadaceae bacterium | reverse complement strand
TCACGGCGCTGCCGTTCGACCACATCCTTTTTACGGGCGCGACCTCGATTGCGCACCACGTCATGCGGGCGGCGGCTGACAATCTGGTGCCGCTCACGCTGGAGCTTGGCGGCAAATCTCCCGTTGTGCTCGGCCGGTCCGCCGACGTGGAAAAAGCGGCTGCGCGCATCATGGCGGGCAAGACGCTGAATGCCGGTCAGATCTGCCTTGCGCCGGACTACGCGTTCGTGCCGAAAGAGAAAACCACGGACTTCGTGCAGGCTGCGACCAGCGCGGTTGAGAAGATGTTCCCTGAAGGGCTCAAAGATAATGACGACTACACCTCGGTCGTGAACCAGCGCCATTATGACCGCCTGCAGGGCTATCTCGACGAGGCGCGCTCCAAGGGCGCGGAGATTGTCGAGATCAATCCGAAGGACGAGAATTTCAGCCAGCAGCCTCATCACAAGATGCCGCCGACGCTCATTATTGATCCGTCCGACGATCTCTCAGTGATGCAGGATGAGATTTTCGGGCCGATCCTGCCGGTGAAGTCCTATGCCGATACACGCGACGCCGTTGGCTACATCAATGCCAATGCGCGCCCGCTTGGCCTCTACTATTTCGGCGAGGATGCCGCCGAGAAGGACATGGTGTTGAACAATACGACGTCGGGCGGGGTTACTGTGAATGATGTCGTCATGCATGTCGCGCAGGAAGACCTGCCGTTCGGGGGTGTCGGTCCATCCGGCATGGGCGCGTATCACGGCCGCGAAGGCTTCTATGAGTTCAGCCACAAGAAGGCCGTCTATACGCAGACAGGCTCGGAACTCCTGGCGATGATGCGCCCGCCTTATGGCGATAAGTTCCGCAAACAGATCGCCGGCCGTATCAAGCGCTAGCCGCACGTCATGCTTCGCCTGTTTGCGAGCCTGACCTTTCTTGCGACCTTGATTGGGTGTGAGCATACGATCACCGAGCGGGATGTCTTCCTGCCTGAGCGGGCTCCGACGTTGATCCTGTCCGTGTCCGATGAAAGCGATGTGCTGATCGACGAGAACCGGCCGCGCGACGGCCTGTTTGAAGAGGCCGGTATCTCATTTGAAGATGGGAACCTTGAGACCTCGGTCGGACGCATGGCGTGGCGCGTGGCCCGGCAGGCGGACGCGGCCAGACCGCTCATCGTGAACTGTCATGGCAATGCCGGTGATATTGAAAACCATGGCGATCTGACGGTCTGGAAGCTGTATGAGCATGGCGACGTCCTGCTGTGGGACTATCCCGGCTATGGCGCGAGCGAGGGGACGGCCTCGGTTCCTGACTTCGAGGCGATGGCCGCAGACCTCGCCGAGGCATTGCCCGCCTTTCGCCGGAGTGAGACGCAAGACGTTGTCTTCTGGGGATACTCCTTTGGCGGATTTATCTGCGCGCGGCTGGCGGCTCAGTCCGGCCTTGCCGATGCGGTTGTGTTCGAAGCGTCAGCTTTGTCGGCAGAGGCGGCCGTAAGGGAATTCGTGCCGGCCTATGCATCGCTGTTTGTCCGGCCACGCCTCAGCATGGACCTTCGGGGATATGATAATGCCGAGGCGCTAAGAGGTATCGATGCGCCTGTGCTCGTATTGGCTGGCCTCAAGGATAGCGTCCTGCCGCCGCGCCAAAGCCGGGGGCTTCGCGACGGGCTCTTGCGGGCCGGACTGGCAGTGGATTTCGAGACGTTCACGACCGCCAATCACTTCACCATCGCTTTTTCCGAGGGGTTCGATGCACGGGTGCAGCTGTTCCTTTCCGAGGCAGGTCTTAGCCATCCCGACAGATAGGTGCTGGATAGCGTTGCCTTTGCCGGCAAAGCGCCGCTAGGGTCGCCCCAATTGTAAAGGTTTGGGAGCATCGGCATGAGCGATACGGCGGTACCAGCCGGGGAGCAGGCGAAAGGCTTTCTGGGATTCGTCGAACGGACGGGCAACAAGCTGCCCGACCCGGTCTTCATCTTCTTCTATCTGATCATTGCGCTGATGGTGATCTCGGTCATTGCCTCGGCCATGGGCGCAAGCGCTGTGCTCAATGAGCAGGTGATGAGCGGTATGCCGGATTCGCAAAAGGCGCGGTTTGGGATCGGGCCAGATGGCGTGATCCCGGCCTTCAGCCTGCTCTCGCCGGACAATATCCAGCGGCTCTGGGTCGATATGCCGAAGACCTTCACCCACTTCCATCCGCTTGGTTATGTGCTCGTGGTGATGCTAGGGGCGGGGGTTGCCGAACGTTCCGGCCTGTTCGGCAGCGCCATGCGCGCGGCTGTGCGCAATGCGCCGAAGTCTCTGCTGACGCCGGTTGTCGCGCTTGTCGCCATGGTGGGCAATCATGCGGCGGACGCGGCCTATGTGGTTCTGATTCCTCTGGCGGCTGTACTTTTCGCTTCCGCCGGGCGGCATCCTCTGGCCGGGATCGCGGCGGCTTTTGCCGGTGTTTCCGGCGGATTTTCCGCGAACCTCTTTCCCGGGCAACTCGATGCGTTGCTCTACGGCATTACAGAGCAGGCGGGCGAAATCCTTGTCGCCGATTATGACGCGAATATCGCCGGCAACACCTACTTCATTCAGGCAATGACGCTGATTTTCCTGCCGGTGATCTGGTATGTGACTGACAAGATCATCGAGCCGCGTCTCGGCAAGTATGTGCCTGAGGGCGACGCGGCCAATTCTATTGCCGACGAAGATGCACCGCTGACGCCGGAGCAGCAAAAAGGCCTGCGCTGGGCGGGGCTGGCCTGTCTCGCCGTTATCGGAGCCTGGCTGTTCATGGCGTTCGGCCCCGGTACACCGCTGGTCGACGACGGGCCGGACATGGCCGATGCGGAGTGGTACATTCAGTTCCGCCCGTTCTTCAACTCGCTCGTTGGGGCCTTCCTGATCCTGTTCCTCGCGGCCGGCTGGGCCTACGGCGCAGCCGCGAACACGATCAATAATCACAAGGATCTGGTCGCCATGATGGCCGACGCCATGAAGGATATGGGCTATTATCTCGTGCTCGCCTTCGCGGCGGCGCACTTTGTGGCCATGTTCAACTGGTCGAACCTTGGATTGATCTCTGCCGTGCACGGCGCGAGTGCGATTGAGAGTTCCGGCCTGCCATTGCCGATCCTGCTTGGCCTGATCGTGCTCTTTTCCGCAACGATCAATCTGTTCGTCGGGTCGGCCTCGGCAAAGTGGGCGCTACTGGCACCGGTCATGGTGCCGATGCTGATGCTGCTGGGGGTGAGCCCTGACGGCGCAACAGCGGTCTATCGGGTGGGCGATTCCGCGACGAACATCATCACGCCGCTGATGGTCTATTTCCCGCTCATCCTCGTCTTCGCGCAGCGCTGGCAGAAGGATTTCGGGATTGGGAGCCTGACCGCGATGATGATCCCGTATTCGATCTGGATCATGATCTGCGGTCTCACCCTGACCGTAGGCTGGGTCTATCTCGACCTGCCGCTTGGCCCCGGCGCACCGATCAGCTTCACGCTGCCCGGTGCCGGGGGGTAACACCTAGTTCTTCAGAAATGCCGGGACGTCGTCGCCGAAGCCTTTCACGCCTTCTGGTGCCGGGGCGAGGATGGGGTCGTCGTCCTTGCGTTTGCGATCGCGTGATCCACGTTCGCGGCGCGGCTTCTCAGCCCGTTCCTCGCGGCGAGGCTTGTCCTCGGACTTTGCTTCGCTCTTGTTTGCGGGGGCTTCGTCGGACTGCTTGTCGGTGTTGCGCGCGCGCGCGCTGGAGCGTCCGCCACGGGACCGCCCGCCCCGGTCGCTGCGATCGCCGCGGCCACGTCCACGGCCCCGGCCGCCTGTATCCGGCGGGAGGTCGGCGAGCTCATCGAGAAGGCCCTCTGGCATGAAGTCGTCGACGTCCTTCTTGATCATGCGCAGCACGCCATCCCACGACTTGCTGTCTTCGGGCGAAACGAGCGTATAGCTCTCGCCGGTGCGCCCGGCGCGACCCGTGCGGCCGATCCGGTGCACATAGTCTTCGTCCTTGGGCGGCGGGGCGTAGTTGAACACATGGGAGACGTCTGGGATGTCGAGCCCGCGCGCGGCGACATCGGAGGCGATCAGGAGTTTCAGGTCGCCATCTCGGAAGCGGGCCAGGGTCTGCGTCCGGTAAGCCTGCGGCAGGTCGCCATGGATCGCGGCAGCGTCCATGCCGTGCTTCGACAGGGACTTCGCAACTATATCGACTTCGCGTTTCCGGTTGCAGAAGACGATGCCGTTCTTGACGTCGCACGTCTTGATGACGGCGCGAAGCGCATGGCGACGCGCCTTTGCATCATTGGTCGGCAGCTTCACGACATGCTGGGTGATCGTGTCTGCTGTTTGTGTCGGGCGAGAGACCTCGATCCGCTTGGGGTCTTTCTGGAAGGTCTTGGCGAGACGCGCGATTTCTGGCGGCATGGTGGCCGAGAACAGCAGCGTCTGACGGCGCGGCGGCAGCAGCTTACAGATCTTCTCGATGTCCGGAATGAAGCCCATGTCGAGCATGCGGTCGGCTTCATCGATGATCAGCGTCTCGACGCCGGTCAGGAGGATCTTGCCGCGCTCGAACTGGTCCATCAGGCGGCCGGGGGTCGCGATCAGAACATCGACACCACGTCCGAGAAGCTGTTCCTGCTCCTTGAAGCTGACGCCGCCGATGAGCAGCGCCTTGGTCAGTTTCAGGTGCTTGCCATAGGTCTCGAAGCTTTCGGAGACCTGCGCTGCGAGTTCACGCGTCGGGCAGAGAATGAGGCATCGTGGCATGCGGGCACGTGCACGACCGCGCGCGAGGCGGTGAATCATCGGGAGCACGAAGGCCGCGGTCTTGCCGGTGCCGGTCTGTGCGATGCCGGTGACATCGCCACCCATCAGGACGTGCGGGATGGCCTCGGCCTGGATTGGGGTAGGAGTCGTGTAGCCAGCATCTGTGACGGCCTGCATCACATTGGGGCCGAGGCCGAGATCGCTAAAGGTGATCTCAGGCGTTTCTTCTTTGGTTTCGTCAGTCAAATTCGGTCTTCTCTTTCAGGGCGGATTGGTTTGCTCAGGTTGGTGGCTGGCGATCCAGCGACCGGCCCGGGCGAATCCTATGCCCGGAAAGCGTACGCGCGCCCCATAACGCAGAAAGGCCCGCCAGTACAGGCCACTAGTCAGCTGCTAAGGGCAGAGGCTGGCTGGCAGCATGTGGACCACTAGTTGGTCGCCATTCCCGAGGATGTCTCTTGCCTCGACATAGAAGTGGGCGGCTTTGCCGGTCGAACTTGGGGTGATCTGAAGCCCCAACCCATCAATGGCGACATCGCCCGGCATTGAGGCCACGCCTCCGATCCCATCCGGGCGCTTGTCGTAAATGAAGATCGCGACATCGCCGCGCGGCCAGATCGAGGAGCTGAAACCGTATTCGTCTGCGTTGCTCAGGCTGAAAGCGTCGGCATTCTCAGCCCGGTCGTCTGACCCGAAGTCGGTCGCTGTTGTGATATCGTCGGGATTGGACTCAGCATAAGCGATGGCGCGCATGCTGAAGATGCCGCCATCGTCCCGCGTGATCAGGAGCAGTTCGTGTGGCGGGCTGCCTGAATAGAAATGGGCGTTATCCACCATCTCCTGCGTGTAGGTGACGGACTCGCCATATGCGCCCTCCACATAAGCCTGAACGGTTGCGGCTGTCGGATTGCGGCCGCTCGGGCAACCAGGCTCCAGGTCTTCAGACGGCTCCGTCGAGGCGATGAGTTTGAACTCTGGCTTCAAGATGTAGGCTGAGATGGTCGGCTCAACGGTATCGGTATCGGGAACGGTCGTCTCGCAAGCTGATATCAATACCGCAGTTGCTGCGAGCGCTAATCGGTTGAGCCTCATGAACACCTCCCTGAAGAAGACCTCCTCATAACACAAAAGGCCCGCCATAAGGCGGGCCTTTCATTTCTGTAAGACTGGTCCTTAGCCGGCGTCCGACAGGTTCTGGTTCGCGAAGTCCCAGTTCACCAGCTCGGCGAGAAAGGTGTCCATGTATTTCGGACGGGCGTTCTGGTAGTCGAGATAGTAGGCGTGTTCCCACACATCCATGGTTAGGAGCGGCGTCACGCCGGCCTCTGTCAGCGGGGTCTCGGCGTTCGGCGTCTTGCGGATTTCGAGCTTGCCATTCGCCAGCACGAGCCAGGCCCAGCCGGACCCGAACTGGCCGCCGCCAGCGGCTTTGAAATCTTCAGCGAACTTGTCGTAGGAGCTAAAATCGCGATCGATCAACTCGGCGATCTTACCGTGTGGCTGGCCGCCGCCACCGGGCTTCATGGAGTGCCAGTAAAAGGTGTGGTTCCAGACCTGGGCAGCGTTGTTGAACAGGCCGGCTTTGGACGCGTCACCGGATGCGTCATTGATGATCGCTTCGAGATCGGCGTCGGCATGGGCCGTTC
Organism: Hyphomonadaceae bacterium; assembly: GCA_028285145.1. GTDB lineage: Bacteria > Pseudomonadota > Alphaproteobacteria > Caulobacterales > Hyphomonadaceae > JANQQC01. The sequence continues at coordinate 19,264 of JANQQC010000039.1, read as the reverse complement.
CATCGATCAAGTTGTTAAGGTTCGTTACATACGCGTTATGATGCTTTCCGTAGTGGAAATTCAGGGTCTCCTCTGAAATATGAGGCGCGAGGTCGCCGCGACCGTAAGGCAGTTCTGGAAGGTCGAAAGCCATTCTATTGTCTCTCCTTGCAAGTGTTTCTGTTCAAAGGCTTTAACGCCTCACAACTCATATGGTTCGCATGACCGATCACGCCAGTCCACTCAGCCGTAACCAATGGAAATCGCTGGATACACTGGTGAAACGCGCGGATGAAGACCGCTGGCTGTCCAGCCGATACGCGCCGGCCAGCAAACGCCGATCCCTTATGGCGCTCTATGCCTACAATTATGAACTCGCCAAGGTGCGCACCAGCGTCTCCGAGCCCGGCCTCGGCGCGATTCGCTTTCAATGGTGGCGCGATGCTCTGGATGAGATCGAAGCGGGCCAGATGACCCGTAAGCACGATGTCGCGCTCGCGCTGAATGAGTTGATCACCACTAGCGGGTTCAGTCTCTTGGTGGCGCGCCGGATGCTGGATGCGCACGAGGCAGCGTTTGAAGAGAAAGACCGGGCCAAGGAGCCTGAAGCGCTGCTGATGAGTGCCGCGGCCAACCAGTTGGCGGCGACCCATGCCTGGGGACAGAACATCACTCAGCTGGCGCCCGCATACGCCGCCGCGCGGCGCGGAGACACCAAAGCGTTCGGACCGGTGGTGCCGAAAGTGCCGGGGACGATCAGACCCGCGCTCGCCCATGCTGCGCTTCGGTACAATTATGCGTCCGGCATTACCATGAAACCGTTTGCCAAACGGCTACTGATCATGCGGGCAATGTTCTCCGGAAAAGTCTGACCCGGCGGCACGGCTGGCCAGTCCGGCCCGAGGCGATAAGCTTTCTCCAAAATACGGAGGATCGCCATGGATCTGGCATTAAGCAGCGAATACGAGGCGTTCCGCAAAGAGGTCGCCGACATTCTGGAGGCGAACCGCGACAAGGCTCCAACGTCCGAAGACCGCGGAATGAAGAATGACCGCCGTCTCGCCTGGCAGAAGCTGTTGATCGAGAATGGCCTCGCGGCGCGGACGATTCCGCAGGCTTATGGCGGATACGGCGCGGAACCCGACATTCTCCAATCGCGGATCATCGCCGAAGAGTTCGCGCGGACAGGGATGCCACGCCCACTCGCCAATCAGGGCATCTCCATGCTGGTGCCGACATTGCTGGAACTGGGCACGGAAGAACAGAAGACAGCCTATATCGGGCCGACACTGCGCGGTGAGATGATCTGGTGTCAGGGCTATTCTGAGCCGGGTTCAGGCTCGGACCTCGCCAGCCTGCGCACTGCAGCTGTGCGCGATGGCGATGATTTCGTGATCAATGGGCAGAAAATCTGGACGTCCACGGCCAAACAGGCGGACATGATCTTCTGCCTCGTGCGGACCGACCCCGACGCGAAGAAGCATCATGGCATCTCCTACATTCTATTCCCGATGGGCACGCCAGGCATCGAGATTCGCCCGCTGATCGACATGACCGAGGCGGCGAACTTCAACGAGGTTTTCTTCACTGATGTGCGCGTGCCCGCCTCCGGCATTGTGCATGAAGAGAACAAGGGCTGGCAGGTTGCCAATGCGACCCTGACCCATGAACGCGGGATGCTTGGAGATCCGAACTCGACCAAGGCGCGGCTGGTGGAAGTGGCCGAGCTGATGAAGCGTGAGACGCTGAACGGTCAGCGGCTGATCGATCATCCGGTGTTCCGGGACCGGCTGGTGGCGCTGCAGGCCCGGGTCTATGCGATGCAGGCCAATGGGCTGCGCATCACAACGGCGCGCCTGAAACAGGAGAATGCCGGCATGGCCGGCCTGATCGTCAAGCTTCAGGGCTGTGAGCTGAATCACGAGATCGCACGGCTTGCGATTGACGCCCTTGGTGAGCTCGGCGTGCTTTATGGTGTGGGCGAGCATATTCGCGATGAAGGGGCCTGGCAGTGGCGTTACATGTATGATCTCGGACTGATCATTGGTGGCGGCACGGCGCAGATCCAGAAGAACATCATTTCCGAGCGGGGCCTTGGCATGCCGCGCGAACCGAAACCGGCAGCGGCATAGGAGACCGACATGGAATTTGCGCTCTCTGAAGACCAAAGACTTCTGCAGGATTCGATCAACGGATTTCTCGATAAGACATCGCCGCTCGACACTGTGCGCGAAGCGGCCGCCGGGGATCCGGCGGTGCGGGCGCGTGTTAGCGAGGGGCTCGCCGAGATGGGCAGCGCGGCGCTGTTCGTGCCGGAGGACCATGACGGGCTGGGGCTTGGCGTGCTCGAAGCCGTGCTCGTGCAGGAGGCGCTTGGTGCCGCTGTCGCGCCTGCGCGATTTTTCGGGGATGTGGTGGTCGCTGCGGCATTTCGATGGGATGGCGATCGCGGCCAGCAAAGCGATTACCTGCCGAAGATTGCAAGCGGCGAGGCGAAATTCGCGATTGCACTGAGCGAGGTTGTCTCCGCTCGCGATGGGGCTGGTGTAACGGCATCCGGCGGGAAACTCTCCGGCACGGCGATGTTCGCCATGGATGCGAGCGATGCGACCCACATCCTCGTCGCCGATCGTGCGGGAATGCTTCACGTGGTGGCCGCTGGCGACGCAGACATTAAGCCTCTGCAAACCATCGACCGGACACGGACCTTCCACGAGCTGACCTTCGACAATGCCAGCGCGGAGCATTTGCCCAATGCGGCGGCCGATGATCTTGTTCGGCTCGCGCGGCTGCTGCTGGCGGCAGATACGCTGGGCGCTTCGACGGCCATGCTGGATAAGGCTGTGGCCTATGCCAAGGAACGCAAGCAGTTTGGCCGGGTGATCGGATCCTTTCAGGCGGTGAAGCATATGTGCGCGGAAATGGCTGCTGAGATCGAGCCGTGCCGCGCGCTGGTCTGGCATGCCGCCCATGCGATCGACACGCAGGATGACGAGGCACCGCTTATGGCGAATCTGGCGAAATCTCACCTTGCCGAAGTCGGCACGTTCGTCGCCCGGACGTCGACCGAAGTTCATGGCGGGATGGGCTTCACCGATCTTGTTGGGCTGCATTTCTGGTTCAAGCGAATTGGCGTGAACCGTCAGCTTCTTGGCAGCCCGGAAGCGGTGCGCACGGATGCTGCCCGGTTGCAGGGATGGGCGGCCTAGGCGGTGATGTTTGAGCTTCTCACCCCCGCGCAGATGAACGCCGCCGATCGCCAGACGATCAATGGCGGCGTGCCGGGCTACGAGTTGATGAAAGCGGCGGGCCGGGCGGTTGCAGAGGCTGCCCAGCAGCTGACACCGGAAGCACGGCGCGTCCATGTGCTTGCCGGGACCGGCAATAATGGCGGCGACGGATTTGTGGCGGCGAAGCTGCTCAATGATGCCTGGCGGGATGTGCGGGTGACCGTGATCGGCGATGTGTCGGCCATCTCCGGCGATGCGAAACTTGCCTTCGATGAATGGGATGAGGGCCTGTCGGACTTCTCCGTCGAAGCGCTGGCCGAGGCTGATCTTGTGATCGACGCCCTGTTCGGTGCCGGCTTGTCGCGGCCGATCGAAGGCCCGCTGGCCGAGATGATCGAGGCGATCAATCGTAGCGGCAAGCCTGTGCTGGCCGTCGATCTGCCCAGCGGTGTGGACGGTGGTACGGGCGAGGTGCGAGGCGCAGCGATCCGGGCGGCCGCGACAATGACCTTCTTCCGCAAGAAACCGGGGCATTTGCTGTTTCCCGGACGTGGGCATTGCGGGCGTGTCCATGTCGCAGACATCGGCATTCCTGCGGGCGCACTGGCCGGATTGAATGTCCGAGCCGTAGAGAACACGCCGTGGCTGTGGCGGGCGCAGTATCCGGTGCCCGGGGATGACGGCCACAAATTCACACGCGGCCATGCTGTCGTGGTGTCCGGCCCGGCGCATGCAACGGGCGCGGCTAGGCTGTCGGCCGGCGCGGCGCTCCGGTCAGGAGCCGGACTGGTGACGCTCGCAAGCCCGACCGACGCGATAAATGTCAATGCCGCGCACCTGACGGCGGTGATGCTTCGTGAGGTCGAGACTGCGGAAGATCTCTCGGAGATGCTTGCGGATCCGCGCATTACGAGCGTTCTCCTCGGCCCCGGTCTTGGTGTTGGCGAGCGGACGCGGGATATGGTCTCCATCGCAGCAAAGGCCGGCAAGCGGCTGGTGCTGGATGCCGACGCGCTGACGAGTTTCGAGAGTGATCCGGATACGCTGTTCGCCCTGATCGAGAAGAGCGCAGGGACCATCCTGACGCCGCATGAAGGCGAGTTTGGCCGCCTGTTTGGGCGGGGTGATGTGGATAAGATGGGACGGGCGACACATGCCGCTGAACGCAGTGGCGCGGTGGTGATCCTGAAAGGGGCCGATACCGTCGTCGCGAGCCCCGATGGACGGTGTTCGATCAATGCGAATGCGCCGCCCTGGCTTGCGACCGCCGGGTCTGGCGATGTGCTGGCGGGTATCGCAGCCGGGTTGCTTGCGCCGGGCATGCCGGTCTTCGAGGCGGCAAGCGCCGCGGTCTGGCTGCATGGCTTGTCCGGTCAGGCTGCCGGCCCGGGACTGACAGCTGAAGATCTCGACGCCGGGTTGAAGTCCGCCATTGCGAGCCTGTTCTCGTCTTGAGACGATCATCCGAAACGGTGGAGGATCAGAGATGAGCGAGACACAGTCGCCAGTGATGAAAGGCGTTCCTTGGTGGCGCGGCGCGGTGATCTACCAGATCTATCCGCGCAGTTTCGCGGACTCCAATGAGGATGGCGTTGGCGATCTGCCGGGCATCATTTCGAAGCTGGACTACATTGCTGATCTCGGTGTCGACGGGATCTGGATCTCGCCTTTCTTCACCTCGCCGATGAAGGATTTTGGGTATGACGTCGCCGACTATTGCGACGTCGATCCGATCTTCGGGACGCTGGATGATTTCGACCACCTGATCGAGACGGCCCATGGCCTCGGTCTGAAAGTGGTGATCGATCAGGTCTATGCGCACACGTCCGATCTACATGACTGGTTCAGGGAGAGCCGTGCGAGCCGGGTGGGGCCGAAGTCGGACTGGTATGTTTGGGCGGATGCGAAGCCGGACGGCACGCCGCCGAACAACTGGCAGGCGGTGTTTGGTGGGCCGAGCTGGACCTGGGATGCGCGGCGCTGCCAGTACTACATGCACAACTTCCTGCCGAGCCAGCCGCAGCTGAACCTCCACAGTGAGGAGGTTCAGGATGCGCTATTGGACGTTGCGCGGTTCTGGCTAGCGCGGGGCGTGGATGGCTTCCGGCTGGATGCGATCAACTTCGCAATGCACGATCAGGCCCTGACCGATAATCCGCCGCGCGACCTGAAGGGACGAAAGCCGACCAGACCGTTCGACTTTCAGGATCACATTCATAATCAGTCTCAGCCCGGCATTCCTTTGTTCCTTGAGCGGGTGCGGCAGGTAACCGATGAATTCGGAGTCCGGTTCACTGTTGCCGAAGTACCGGGCGCAAATGCGCTGGAGGAAATGAAGGCCTTTACCGCCGACGATAAGCGCATGAACTCGGCCTACAATTTTGATTTCCTCTATGCCTCGACCCTGACCCCGCGCCGGATCAAGCGCTCTCTTGATGGCTGGACAGGAGAGACCGGTGAGGGTTGGCCGTCCTGGGAATTCTCCAATCATGACGCGCCGCGCTATGTCAGCCGATGGCATGACGGGTCGAACCCAGTAGCATTCGCCAAGATGGCGAACGCGCTTCTTCTTTGTCTGCGTGGCAATCCGATCATCTACCAGGGCGAGGAGCTAGGGTTGGAACAGGCCGAGATCGCTTTTGAAGACTTGCAGGACCCAGAAGCCATCGCAAACTGGCCGATGACGCTCGGGCGGGATGGAGCCCGCACGCCTATGCCATGGGCGGCACAGGACGAGTTTGCGGGCTTTTCGGTGACGCGTCCGTGGCTGCCTGTTTGGGATGCTCATGCGGAGATAGCCGTCGATGGTCAGCTAGCGGATGAGAACTCAGTGCTCCGCTACGTTCGAGCGTTTCTCGCGGCGCGGAAACTGAGCGCAGCGTTGCAGATCGGCGGTGTGACGTTTGTCGACGCGCCGAATCCAATTGTCGCATTCTGGAGAACGCTGGGGGAGGAACGCGTGTTTTGCGCCTTTAATCTGGGCGGCGCGCCCGTTGAATGGGAGCCGCCCCTTGATAAGGCCGCGACAGCGATTGTTCCGACCGACTGGTCGGACTCGACGTCTGGCATCGCCCCACCATTCGGCGTGCTGGTGGCGACAGACTAGCTGTTCATTAGGGGGAGTGTTTGAACGATAGAGCCTGCGGGCTGCGCGGCGGCGTCGGCGGGCCGATGAATCAAACAGTTCCCTGACAGAAAGGGCCGGATCAGGGAGCTGTCCTGATCGGCAGCCGCGATGACGGTTCGGGTGCCATCCTCGGCGCTGTAGGCCGCAGTCGCTCTCAGAAACGCTTCGCGGGGGCCGTTTGCGGCGAGGTCCGATTCCAGTCTCGCGGGTTGAAAGCTGAGCTTCGCCTGATCTGTTGTCAGTATTCTGAGGAAGAGATGCGCGCAGACAAAGGCTGATGCCGGATTGCCCGGCAGGCCGAGAACGAGCTGGTGATCTTTTCGTGCGAACCATGTTGGTTTGCCCGGACGCACCGCGATCCTCTCGAAGATAGTTTCGTAGCCTGCCTCGGCGAAGGCTGTGCGCATATGATCATGGTCGCCAACCGAAGCCCCGCCAACTGGCACAATGATGTCGACCTCAGTCGCCGCATCGATTTTTTCGCGGATGGCAGCCACGCTGTCGGTCGCAACGCCCAAATCGACCGGCATGCCGCCCCAGAGCGAAACGAGCGCGCTGAGACCGGCCGGGTTTGAATTCACGATCTGGCCGCGCTCAAGTGCGGAGCCGGGCGCGCGCAACTCATCCCCGTTGGCGAGGATGGCTATGGTGGGGCGCTTGTAAATCTCGAGCGTCGCGTGGTTCGCCGCGGCAGCGATAGCGATTTCGGCCGGACCGATCTTCGCGCCTGTCTCGATAAGGGTATCACCGGTTGAGAAGTCCCGCCCAGCCGCGCGAACAAAAGACGGCTCGCTATAGCCAGATGAGAAACGGACCTTGTCACCATCCCGGGTGGCGTGTTCCTGCACGACGACATGGTCGGCACCGGGCGGCAGCTCCGAGCCAGTAAAGATGCGGACCGCTTCACCGGGTGACAGCGGCTTGTCGAAGACGCTCCCGGCCGGGATCTCTCCGATCACGGTGAGAGGTGTGTCGGGCGTCCCCACATCGGCGAGACGCACCGCGTAGCCATCCATGGCAGAGACGGCTGCAGGCGGACGAGTCACGTTTGCCTTCAGCGGAGTGGCGAGCCGGGCACCGAGCGCGTTTGACAATGCAACGGTTTCAACGGGCCAGTCCGGCCGGTTGGCAACCAGCGCGGCAATCGCCTCGTCGACGCTGATCAGGCCGCTCATGAGCCTTGTTTCTTGTAATCACCGGACGCGCCGCCGCTTTTCTCGACCAGCTCTATCGCTTCGATGATCATGGCTTTGTCCACGGCTTTCAGCATGTCGTAGAGCGTTAGGCAGGCGGTGCTGACAGCCGTCAGCGCTTCCATCTCCACGCCAGTCTTCCCGCTGGTGCGGACCCGGGCGGTGACGTTGAGCGCGCTGCTCTTTTCGTCCGGTTCGATCTGCACCTTCACACTGGACAGCGGTAGCGGATGACAGAGGGGGATGAGGTCTGAGGTTTTCTTCGCGGCCATGATTCCGGCGAGTTCGGCAATCGCGATGGGATCGCCTTTCTTGGTTTCACGTGCAACCGCGAGGCTAAGCGTGTCAGGTGCCATACGGATGCGCCCGGACGCTAGGGCTGTGCGTGTCGTCACATCCTTGTCGCCGACATCGACCATCCGAGCCCGTCCGTCCGGGCCGATATGGGTCAAATCTGACATCTCTCAGGCTTCCATCAGGCGGGGCATCAACTCGACGAGATTGCAGGGCTTATGGCGGCTGTCGAGCTGGTAGGAGATGACCTTGTCCCAGCCGTCTTTCACAGCGCCGTTCGAACCAGGTAGGCAGAAGATGAACGTGCCTTTGGCGAGGCCGGCCAGCGCCCGGGACTGGAGCGTGGACAGGCCAACGCTTTGATAGCTGACCTGATGGAAGATCACGGAGAACCCATCGATCGTCTTCTCGAAGAGCGGCGCGACAGCCTCCGGCGTGACGTCCCGTCCCGTCAGACCAGTCCCGCCGCTGGAGATGATGACATCGACGGACGGATCATCGATCCAGCCCTGAACCGCACTCCGAATGGCATCGACATCGTCAGGCACGATCTTGCGCTCGGCGAGTTCGTGCCCGGCGACCTCGATGCGGTTCGCCAGAGTCAGGCCGGATGTGTCTGTTTCGAGGGTGCGCGTGTCGCTGACGACAAGAACCGCGATGCGGACGGGGATGAAGTCGAGGGCGTCATTGATGCCATGCATGGGGTATTATCCTTGTGTGTCAGCCCAGCGTGCGCTGTCGGCATAATCTTCGGCGCGTGGTTCGATCCATGTCGATCCGGTCGGGCCGGTTTCTTTTTTCCAGAAGACGGCTTTGGTCTTCAGATAGTCCATCAGGAAGTCAGCTGCCTCGAAGGCGGCGCGGCGATGCGCCGAGGCGGTGGCGACGAAAACAATGGGCTCGCCCGGCACCATGTCGCCGACGCGGTGAATCACCATGGAGGCCTTGAGCGGCCAGCGGGCCTCCGCCTCCGAAACGGCAGCCTCTATCCCACGCTCGGTCATCGGGGAGTAGGCCTGAAGCGCCAGCGTGTTCACGGTGCCGGTCTTAGCGTCAGGGCGTACGAGCCCGGTGAAGCTGACAATCGCCCCGGCTCCTTCAGCGCGCGCTGTGAAGTCTGCGAGCGCGGCAGCGGGATCAAATGAGGCGTAGCTGAGCGTCACCATCGCGCTACCCGCCGCCGACTGGCGGCATGAAGGCAATCTCGTCTGCGTTCGAAACAGGGGCGGGTTCGGCGGCAATTTCATTGTTGATGGCAAGCCGGACTGTGTCTTCGAGCAGCGCGCCAGAGCTTCCGTGTTCAACATCCGCCCACTGCCTGAGCGCTGCAGTGTCGGCGATGCAGGCTGGCAGGTCGATGGTCTGGTGCGGCGTGCCTGTCACGTCCGCGAGCCGGCCGAAATAGAGAAGACGCGCCATGACTATCCTCCCGTCGTCGACATGTGACGTGGCAGAGCCGGTGCCGCGCCGGGGCGCTCGATCCGGAAGTCGTGCTTCTCGGGCTTGGCACCCAAGGCCTTGTCGAGCGCTTCGTTGAGCGCCGTGTTGTCGCCCGGCGTGTCGCGCAGCGCGGCGCGCAGATCGACATGATCGTCCTGCCCGAGGCACATATAGATGCGGCCTGTGCAGGTGACGCGGACACGGTTGCAGCCCGCACAGAAATTATTGGTGAGCGGGGTAATGAAGCCAAGCTTGCCGCCCGTTTCCTGAATGCGGACATAGCTGGATGGCCCGCCATTCGCATCGACTTTCGGGAGAGGCGTCAGCGTCCAGCGCGCGTCCAACTCGTCGCGGATCATTGGCAGGGGAAGGTACTGGTCGAACCGGTCCTCGCCGGTCTCGCCAAGCGGCATGACCTCGATCAGCGTCATGTCCATGCCAAGGCCATGCGCCCACTCGACCATGGACGGAATCTCATCAGCGTTCTGGTGCTTTAGGGCGACGGTATTGATCTTGATCTTGAGACCGGCGGCGAGGGCAGCCTCAATGCCTTGCATGACTTGCTGCAGGTTTCCGCGTCTTGTGATCTCTGCAAACCGCTCAGGAATGATCGAGTCCAGCGAGACATTCACGCGGCGCACGCCCGCTTGATAAAGGCCCTCGGCATGTTTGGCGAGCATGGTTCCATTGGTCGTCAGGGTGAGTTCATCGAGGCCGGATCCGAACCTTTTTCCGAGCCGCTCGAACAGGTCTGCAATGTCCTTCCGAACAAGCGGCTCACCGCCCGTGATGCGGATCTTCCGGACGCCGCGATCAATGAAAACGTTCGCCACGCGGTCGAGCTCTTCGAGCGTGAGCAGATCGCTCTTCGGTAGGAACTGCATCCGTTCCGACATGCAGTATGTGCATCTCAGATCACAGCGGTCTGTTACCGACAGCCGCAGATAGCTGATGCTGCGACCGAACTTGTCGACGAGCGGCGCTGCTGTGATGGAGGTTAAATCATCAGCCATTCGCGGCCTCCTCATGGGCGGCGATATCCGCCCGTGTGTCAATGTCGATGGCGAAACGCGGATCGAGCGGCAGCGTACGGGTGTTGTCGAGAGTCTCGAAGACATGCCGGGCCCCGCGATCTCCTTCAAGGATTTTCAGCCGATCCAAGACGGAGCGGTGAAAGAAGGCTGGTGGGCAGAGGACGTCGTCAGCTTGCGTCATGATGGCCTCGACGCCGTCTTCGGCAGCGTCGGCGAGCGCAATGAGGTGTGTGTCCGGAACGCGCGGCATGTCGGCGAGTAGGATGATCACCCCTTCGGCTCCGCTGGCTTCTGCGTCAGTGACGCCAACCGCGAGGGATGAACTCTGGCCGAGTGCTGCATCTGGATTGTCCGAAACCGCCCAGCCGGCAGCTTCCAGCAATTCGCGCCGTTCCGGGCGTTCTGGCAGGGCGACGGCACATCGCGCAGCGAGGGTGGTGCCGGCAAGAGCATTGGCCGCAGAGGAGAGCAGTGGCTTGCCCTGAAACGGGGTCATCAGCTTGTCGGTTCCAAAGCGGGCTGACAGCCCGCTGGCGAGCAGAACAAGGCAGATACGGTCGAGCTTCATCGCGCCGTCTCCGCGTGAAACGCTTCCACGATCTCAGCCAGCGCAGAAACAGCCAGCATGGAGGCGTCCCGCATCGACGGCACGAGACCGATAGGTCCGCGAATACGGTCAATCTCGGACTGGGGCAGGCCGGCCGCGGCAAGCGCGTCGCGGCGGCGTTCCTGTGTCCGGCGGCTGCCGACCGCGCCAATGTAAAAGGCGTCTCCGGAGAGCGCGTCCCGCAGCAGGCGTTCCTCCCAGTGGGGATCATGAAACATCAGTGCGAAGGCCGTGGCGGCATCGTCCCGGTTGGCGGAAATCGCGGTTGGCGTGTCCAGCTTGACCGTCTCTGTGATCCCGCCGCGTTCGGCTGCGGAGAGGCATTCCTCATCCGGGCTCTCCACGACACAGCTGATGCCGCTGGCGGCGGCGACGCTGGCAAGGGCCACGACATCCGCGCCGCGCCCGGCGATCCGCAGGCGCAGTTTCGGTCGATAATAACCCGTAAAGGCCTCGCCCTGCCAGCCTCGGGGGGCATCTGGCTGGACTGTCTGGATGGAGCCATCCCCTTCGAATGTAAGCGCTGTGGAGGTGCGGCGTTCCAGTGCGGTAACGGCCGCTTCCAGCACTTCGAGATCAGGATCCGGAATCAGGAGCACATCGATCGCACCGCCGCAGGGCAGCTGAATGTCGACAAAAGGCGAGCCGGTGCCGTAGCGGACCTTCGTCGACGACCCGGATTGCAGGGCGAGCTGCGCCTGCTGAACGACATCTGCATCAATGCAGCCGCCGGAGACGTATCCTGCCGCATCGCCCGAGCTGGACACGGCCATGAGCGCGCCGGGTGCACGCACAGCGCCGCCTTCGGTATCCGTCACTACAGCCAGCGCACAGCGTTGCCCGTCGCGGAGGGTATCAATGGCCCAGGCCATTACGTCTGCTGCGTGTTCGTAGGTCTCGCTCATCAATGCCGTTGTAATCGAGTATTGATATCGAGACTAGTGATTTGCGGAGGCTAGCCGCGTTTTGTCAGAGCGGAGATGCTGTCTCGCTCTGTGGTGGTTGCGGCAGCGGCTTTCTTCGCCAAGGCCTGATAGGCCCTCAGGATCTTTTCGCCCGTCTCTGTCAGGCTCGCGCCGCCGCGGGATTTGCCGCCGTGATACTTCTCGATCACCGGTTCTTTGAACTGGGCGTTCATGTCATCGACAAGCCGTAGGGCGCGCGGATAGGACATCTCCATGGCCCGCGCGGCCGCAGCGATCGATCCTTCGGCGCGAATCGCGGTTAGCAGCGCCGCTTTTCCGGGGCCAAGCCGTCCGCCGGCGGGAAAGTCTATGCGAACACTGAGAGACGCCTTCGCCACAAGAAATCCTCTAGAAGAAGCCCATTATCACCAGCCAGCGATAAACCAGCCGGATGGCGACATAAAGGATCAGGATTGCCGTCAGGCGCTTCACGAGCTTTGCGGGAAGGCGCTCGCTGCCAAGGTGGGAGCCGATCTGACCGCCGATCAGCACAGCCGGGAAGAGTAGCCAGTAGGCTCCGAGCGAAGACAGCAGAGACATGTCACCAAGCTTGGTGATCTGGCCCAAGAGACCGGAGATGGAGTTTACGAGAATGAACAGGCTTGCCGCACCCGCAATCTCTCGCGCACCGCCCCACCGCCAGAGATAAAGCACCGGCGCGAGGAAAATGCCGCCGCCAATGCCGACGAGTCCCGAAAGAAACCCGATCCCGCCGCCGATAAGCCCGGACGCCACCCATCGCGGGTTGGTACTGCGCGTGTCGGTGTCCGGCGTAGGCCTTTCGAACAGCAAACGAAGACCGGCCAGAAGCAGAGAGACCCCAAGCAGGCCGATGAACACGCCCTCTGAAACAGGCAGTCGCCCGCCAATCCAGGCTGCTGGCACGGATGTGACGAGGAAGGGGGCCAGGCGGTGGAGTGAGACATGCCCGGCACGCGAGAACCGCCAGACGCCGCCGCTTACGACAATGATATTGCAGATCAACGCGATCGCCGGGAGGATGCGATAGTCAGCGCCGCTCAGGACCAGAAGGGCATTGTAAGTCGACCCTCCGCCAAAGCCGACGGCCGCGTAGAGCAGCGCCGTGACGAAAAACAGAGCAGGCAGGATGAGCGGCAATGAAAGACCTTCAACTGGTTGTCGGCCCGCAGCGCTACCCTCTAGGCGAAACTCGTGCAATCATGACAGGATACTGGTGAGGCCCTGAGACAAGGGCGTGCGATAAGGAGGCGAGGCATGTTTCTGGAAAATATCAACGTCATTCCCAAGCAGGGTGAACCTGCACCGTCTGTCTCCGGGCCTGCTGTCATCTCCAATCTGAGCCGACGTGGTTTTGTTGGCCTGTCAGGCGCGCTTGTGCTGGGTGTCGGCCTCGCGGGCTGCTCGTCCGGTGAGGAAGCCGAAACTCCGGTCGCCAAGGCCGGTCCGAGCCCGCTGACGGAGGTGAAAGGCGGCGACGCCACGCCGTCGCTTTGGATATCCATCGCCGATACGGGCGCGGTCGCGATTACCTGCCACCGCTCTGAAATGGGGCAACAGGTATGGACCGCGATGGCCCAGATCGTCGCTGATGAGTTGGAGGCGGACTGGGACGATGTCGAGATCGTGCAGGCGCTCGGCCATCCGAAGTACGGCGACCAGAACACTGATGGCTCTCGTTCTGTTCGCTACAACTTCCATCGCCTTCGTGTCGCTGGTGCCGCCATGCGGACCATGCTCGAGCGCGCAGCTGCGCAGCAGTGGAACGCCAATGTCGCGGACTGCCGGGCGGAGCTCGGCGAAGTTCTGCACACGGCAAGCGGGCAGCGGGCAAGCTATGGCGAACTCGCCGCTGCGGCGAGCCAGCTTCAGGTGCCGGCCGAAGACGAAATAGTTCTGAAGACACGCGACCAGTGGCGTTACATCAATAAGGAAATCCCATCCCGCACCGTGCCGAAGATCATTCGCGGGGAGGGCGAGTTCGGGATCGATGTCCAGCGCCCGAACATGGTCTACGCCGTTGTTGCTCGCCCGCCGCAGGTGTTTGGCGGGATTGGAACGGTAGACGACTCCGCCGCGCTAGAGGTTCCCGGCGTGCTGCAGACCGTTCGTCTGCCGGATCCGGCACCGCCCGCCTTGTTCCAGCCTCTTGGCGGTGTCGCAGTCATCGGGACCGATACCTGGGCAGCCATTCAGGGGCGTAACGCGCTCGACGTTCAATGGACGGACGGACCAAATGCTGACTACGAGTCCGGCGCGTTCGAACAGGCTATGATGGAGACGGCCCGCGCGGAGGGAGCCGTGCGGCGCAATCGCGGCGATACTTACGCGGCGCTTGAAGCCGCCGAGACACGGCTCGCATCTGAGTATTACGCCCCGCATCTGTCTCAGTCGCCGATGGAGCCGCCATGCGCGACGGCGGAATGGACCGGCGACACATTGGAATGCTGGGCCTGCGTGCAGGACCCACAGACGACGCGCGCAACGCTGGCGCAACTCCTGGGCATCGAACCGGACAACATCACCGTTCATGCCACCTGGCTGGGCGGAGCGTTCGGACGGAAGTCCAAGCCGGATTTTGTTGCCGAAGCAGCCATGATCGCGCGTGAGATTGGCCGGCCCGTGAAAGTGACCTGGACGCGCGAAGATGAAGTGCGGCACGGCTACTATCACTCTGTCAGCGCGCAGCGCCTTGAGGCCGGGCTAGATGCCGACGGCAATTGCACCGCCTTTCTCCACCGCACGGTCTTTCCGCCGATCGGATCAACCTTCGCGCCGGGCCTTGCCACGCCCACCGATGGGGAAATGGGGCTCGGCGCGACCGACACGCCGTTCGCCACGCCGAATCTCCGGGTCGAGTCGGGCGATGCAGAAGCGCATCTGAGGATCGGTTGGTTACGCTCGGTCTCCAACATTTATCACGTCTTCGCGGTGCAAAGCTTTGCTGCCGAACTCGCTGTCGCCGCAGGAAGGGACCAAAAGGATTATCTGCTGGAACTGATCGGAGAGCCACGCACGCTCGACCCCAATGCGGAAGGGGCGACCTATCCCAATTATGACGCCTCTATCGAAGAGTATCCGATCGAAACCGGGCGGCTCTCCAACGTTCTGAACATTGCTGCAGACATGGCGGGATGGGGCCGTGACATGCCGGAAGGCCATGGCATTGGCCTCGCTGTGCATCGCTCGTTCCTCTCCTACGTCGCGACGGCGGTTGAAGTGGCGGTCGATGCTGACGGCAATCTGACTATTCCCGGAGTTTGGCTGGCAGTCGATGCTGGTACGGTCGTCAATCCGCGCCATGTGCGCGCGCAAATGGAAGGCGGTGTGATCTACGGCCTCTCCAATGCGCTTTATGGCGAGATCAGTGCGCGTGACGGAGCGGTTATTCAGGACAACTTCCCGAACTGGCGCGTCATGCGCATGGAAGAAGCGCCACGCGCCTTCGAAGTGGAGATTGTCGAGTCAAATACCGCACCAGCCGGTGTAGGCGAGCCGGGCACGCCGCCTGCCGCGCCTGCGCTGACGAATGCGATCTACAACGCTACGGGCCTTAGGATTCGGCGATTGCCAATCCTTGGCCCGAATGGCCGCCGGCTGTCGCTTGGCGACGCACAAGAGACCTGAGGAGGACGAGACCATGGCTGTAACGCTGAACATCAATGGCGAGGACAAGCAGGTCGATGCGGCAGAAGGCACGCCGCTACTCTGGGTGCTTCGCGATCACTTGCAGATGACAGGCACCAAGTTTGGATGCGGCGTCGCCCAGTGCGGGGCGTGCACGGTCCATGTGGATGGCTTTCCGACGCGCGCCTGCGTCACGCCGCATGATGCCCTCGAAGGAGCCGCGATCACCACGATCGAAGGTAAGGAAGGTGCCGCCGCTGACGCGATCCGGTCGGCCTGGGAAGCCGCAGACGTCCCGCAATGCGGCTACTGTCAGTCGGGTCAGATCATGGCGGCTGTCGCCTTGCTGGAGGAAAACGCCAGCCCCAGCGATGACGATATCGACAATGCGATGAGCGGAAACATCTGCCGATGCGCGACCTATATGAGCATCCGCCGCGCCATCAAAGACGCCGCGACGCGGCTTTAGAGCGGGTCCGTTAGAATCGCCGCCTCATGAGTCCACGCCGCGTCATCCTGGATTGCGACCCAGGGGTCGATGATGCGGTGAGCCTTCTGACGGCGCTTGCTTCACCGGACGAGCTCGACATTCTCGGCATCACGACCGTCGCTGGGAATACGCCTGTAGATGTCTGTACGCGCAATGCCCTGCGCGTGCTCGCACTCGCGGGTCGCCAAGACGTGAACGTTTATCAGGGATGTGACCGGCCATTGGTCGAGGCCGCGCCGACGGCGAGCCACGTCCACGGCGATGATGGGCTCGGCGGAGCGCCGTTCCCCGAACCCAGCAAGTCTGCAAGCGATGAAAACGCGGTCGACTTCATTATCGAAACACTGCGAGGGCGTGGCGAGGGCGACATCACGCTCGTCCCGACGGGGCCGCTAACAAACATCGCAACGGCGCTCACAAAGGCCCCTGATGTTGTCGAGCAGATCAGTGAGATCGTTCTGATGGGCGGGGCCTACTTTGAAGGCGGCAATGTCACGCCTTCGGCTGAGTTCAACATCTATGCGGACCCGCATGCGGCGCGGATCGTATTCGGATGCGGTCGGCCCGTCACTGCTTTCGGTCTGGATGTCACGCTGCAGTTTCGATGCACGCCCGCCCGCATGAAAGTTTTTCAGGCCATGGGGACGCCTGTCGGAGACGCTGCGACGGCCATGATTGATCATGTAAATGCTGTGTACGGAGAGCTCTACGGATCGGAAGGGGCTGCCATGCATGATCCGTGTACGGTTCTATATCTGCTCAAGCCAGACCTGTTCGAGTTCCGGGACGCCTTCATTGACGTCGAGACAGAAGGGCGGATCACACGCGGACACACCGCTGTTGATCTGCATGGAACGATGAAACAGCCCGTAAACGCGAAGTGGGCGGATGCGATTGACGCAAAAACGGCGTTCGAAGTCCTGGTCGAGCGGCTGGACCGGTTATGAGCGCGCCTGCGATTACAGTGGTCGGATCCATCAATCTCGATCTCGTCGGTCGTGGGGAGCGCTTGCCAACGCCGGGTGAAACCGTGCTGGGCGCTATGTTCGCGCAACACCCCGGTGGCAAGGGTGCAAATCAGGCGCTGGCGGCGCGCCGCCTTGGGGCGGATGTGTCCATGGTAGGGTGCATTGGAGATGATGCGAACGCCGAAGCGGCGCTCGCGCTGCTGCGGGCCGATGAGGTTGATCTGACCCATTGCCGCGTCAGTACCACCGCACCGACAGGTGTTGCGCTGATTGCCGTGAGCGAGGCCGGGGAGAACCAGATCCTTGTCGCGCCGGGCGCAAATGCCGAGCTGTCATTGTCCGACCTTCCGGAGGACATCGACGGAGCCTTGATCGCTCAGTTCGAGGTGCCGTTGAAGACAGTTGCCGTTGCCGCGAAACGCACAAACGGTCTCGTTTGCCTGAACCTCGCACCCGCGATGGAGGTCGAAGAAGATCTGCTCCGCCGCGCCGACCTGCTGATCGTGAACGAAACCGAAGCCGCCTTCTATGGCAGGGACCGATTGCTTTCCTTCAACAAGATGGTCGCGCTGACATTGGGCGGCGACGGGGCTGTGCTCTTCGACAAGGGCAGCGAGGTGGCTTCGGCGCGGCCGCCGGCAACGCGCGTCGTCGATACGACGGGAGCGGGCGACACTTTCGTTGCCGCCTTGACCGTGGCCCTGCTGGAAGGTGCAGACGCCGAGAAGGCGCTCATGTTTGCCTGCGCGGCCGGCGCGCGCGCCGTGACCATTGAGGGCGCGCAACCCTCACTGCCGTCGCGCCAATCCGTGGAGGAAATCCTCCGCGGCAAGGCGGTTTAGTCAGCAGCAGACCGATCGCAACTCGCCTCTTCCTGAAACCTGACATGTGCGTCATGGTGGGTCCCATAAAAAAGATAAAACAGAGGGGAGAGAGTGATGATGCGATCATCAATGGCCGTGATGGCGTTCGCCGCGCTCAAGCCAGGCTGCACGAATTCCGAAACTGAGCCCGTTGAAGCCGCCGGCGCGAAAGCCGTTGCAGGGCCGGTCGGCACAGGTGCCACGCCGGACTTCACCCCGAACGGGAACGCCTATTTTGGTGAAATGCATGTTCACAGGCGCAACTCCTTTGACGCCTATATTTTCAATGTCCGCCGGCGTCCGAATATGGTGTCGACAGAATGATCAGCCGGCTTCTCCGCGAGCCGATCGTTCATTTCATTGCGATTGGCATCGTCCTGTTTGCGTTCAACGCAGTTTGGGATGCGCGCCGCGCGTCGGCTGACCGTACGATCACGCTGACCCTTGAGGAAGTTGAACGCCTGACCGCCATCTGGGCGGGTGAGGCGGGGCGAACGCCAAGCGAGGACGACATTCTCGGCCTCGTCCGCGCGCATATGGAAGAAGAAGCGCTCTACCGCGAAGCGCTGCGTCTGGGCCTTGATGACGGCGATACGATCATTCGCCGCCGGCTCGCGCAGAAGATGCAGTTCATGCTCGACAATGGCGCAGAGCTGGAACTGCCTGCCGAAGATGATTTGCGTACGTGGTTTGAGGAGCGGCAGGATGCCTATGGAACACCGGCTCTAAGGGGCTTCACGCATGTGTTTTTCAGTCCGGAAAGACGCGGCGAGGCTGTCGAGGCGGATGCCTCCTCGGCTCTCGCAGATCTGCAGGCCGGAGCTGAGTGGCGAAAGATAGGTGACGCCTTCATGCTCCAACGTGTCTACGGTCCGCTCAGCCAGGAAGATGTGGATCGTCTGTTTGGGACAGCCTTTGCTGAAGCTTTGTTCGGTGTGGACACCGGCGGCTGGACCGGGCCGGTTGCGTCGGCATTCGGACTTCATGTCGTGCGCATCGATGAAGAGCGACCCGCCGAGAGCGCGACGTTTGAAAGCGCTCGCCAACGCGTCGAGACCGATTGGGTAGAGCAGGCGCGTCAACGTGCCAATCTGGAGCGCCGGGCCGAGATTGTCGGCAAGTACGAGCTCGATCTGGATCTCGGCGATTGAGGACGCTCGTTCTTCTCTTTCTGCTCACATGCGCCATTTGCGGACGTGCATCGGCTCATGAAGTGCGCCCGGCGCTTTTAGAAGCCACGGAGCAAGAACCCGGTGTTTTCGAGGTGCTCTGGAAACAGCCTTTGCTTGGTGATCGCCGTCTTAAATTGGACCCGCAGTTTCCCGAGGCTTGCGAGGCTGATGGTGAACCGCGCCTGTCGCGGGTTTCCGGCAGCGTCGTCGCAAAATGGCAGCTCAGCTGTGCGCTCGACAGCGGGGATATTCGGATAGACGGGCTCGAGCAGACGCTGACGGACATAAACGTCGGT
>JANQQC010000034.1 GCA_028285145.1 Hyphomonadaceae bacterium | reverse complement strand
AGACCGCGACCTCACCCCCCAAAGCCAGACGGCCGACCCGGCCCTTCAGGGGAGCGATGACTGGATCATAGCTGTGGCACACAGGAGGGGGATAAGTTTTGTGTGATTTCTCACCCTACGCCCCCCGGCGCAGGACGGGATCTCCGGCAACCATTACTGAACACGCGGCACCAGATCCCGGATCACGTCCGGGATGAGCGGCGCAAAAGCGGGGATAAGCCGGATCTTTCCAGCCTGCGTCGCCCTCAAACCGCTACGCGGTCGAGGGTGACGCGGGTGGCGGGCGCTCAAGAGATCAGCCCTTGAGCAGGCATCCGCCTAAAACCGAAGTTCGATAGAGCCTCTTATCTGGAGCGGCTGTTCTGGGTTAACGCCGAACGTTGAGTTTGCCTTGTAATACTCCTCATCAAAGAGGTTCAGGGCATTGAGCCGGTATATGATCTCGCTCCCGCTTGAGTGCCGCTGGGTATACTTCGCGCCAATATCAACGCGGGTGTAGCCATCCAGATTATAGGTGTTGTTATCATCTACGGGCCGCTCCGACTCATAGAAGACCGAGCCCTGAAGGGCGAAGCCGCTCAAGGGGCCTTCGAAAATCTCATACTCTCCCGTCAGGGCCAGTGAGACATCTGCAACCCCGGCGGGGATGTTGCCGACCCGATCGGGGTTCTGATCCACCGTGAACTCCGCCTCCAGGAAAGTCGCCGAGCCTGTAAGGGTCAGATTGTCGTTGACGAGTCCGGTGATGCTTGCCTCGACGCCGTTATGCTCCTGCGTTCCGCGTTGGACGATTGCGTTGATCGCAGGATCTTCGAAAGGTGCGCCGGAGCGCTCGATGGTAAAGATTGCACCGGTCGTCAGAAGGCGTCCGTCAAACGCTTCCCATTTCACGCCCGCTTCCAGCGATTCCCCGACGGTCGGATCCAGCTCACTGCCGAAGTTGACAAGGCTTGGGTCGGAAACCGGATTGTTCGGTTCAAAGCTCTCGCTGTACGATCCGTAGAAAGACAGGTTGGGGTTAGCCAGATATACGAGGCCGACCCGCGGCGTGAAGTTATCAATGTCAGGCCGAGGCAGTGAATTGCCGTTCGCCAGAATGAACTCCGACTGGAACTCGTCATAGCGTCCACCCAGAAGCAAACGCCAATGCTCGCCGTATGAGATCATGTTCTGAAACGTCACCCCAAACCGGTCTTCGGAACCGACATTGGGCACCGGTGATGTGTTAATCAGGGGATCAGGTATCAGGACCGGGTTGAAGATGTTGGTCGTGAACACTTCATTGCGCGCGGTCTCATTGTTGTCGATCTCGACATCAGCCTGATCGATCCCGAAGAGAATTTGATGCTCGAATGGCCCGGTATCGAATTCGGCGATCAGGTCAGCGAAGTAGGTGGTGTAGTTCCACCGATTGATGCGCCGGCGGGCCCGGATATCGATATCGCCCGTGTCGGGATCGAAGGTATTTCCGCGATACTGGTTATCGTACCGGTCGCGTTTGTAATCCTGAATACTGGTGCCGGCTCTCAAGGTGAACACGTCGTTGAACTCATGATCAAGCGCAACATAGTAGTTCGTCACCGTGGAATCATACTTCGTCCAGGGCTGGTTTACGATGCGCCCATATGACTGCCCGCTGAAGTCGCCGGTGAGGTTCACAAGGCCGATATCCTGCGGACGGTCATCATCCGTATAGTCGTAGTTGAACAATATGTTTGTGCGGTCGGACATCTGCCACTCGACACTCAATGAGCCTATCAGGCGCTCTGTCTGAAAAGCGCGGCCCTCGGCAAACTCGCGAAAGGAATCGGACTCTTCGAAGACGCCATTGACGCGATAGGACAGCGTTCCTGCCGGACCGTCTTCGAACAGGACATTACTGTGATCGAGTGCGACATGATTGAAATTGTCGCTTCCGATGGTGGCCTTGAGGGTCGTGAAAGCCTCGTCAGCAGGGCGTTTCGTGATCATGTTCACGATGCCGCCGGGTGCCATCGTGCCGTACAGGACGGAGGACGGCCCCTTCAGGACCTCCACGCGGTCAAGTGTCTCGACCGGGACAGAGGCGAGGTGGAAGAAGGTTCGCCCATCTCGAAAATAGTTGCTGCCATTGGACAGATTGAAGCCGCGTATCGAGTAAGATGAATAAGCGCCTAGGAAATTGTTAGCCTTCTGTACGCTCGCATCGTTCTGCAACACCTGATCAAACCGAAAAGCCTGCTGGTCCGCGATGAGGTCTGAGTTGATCACGAAGACTGATTGCGGCGTTTCGATGATCGGTATTTCGAGCCGCGTCGCCGATACGGCCGTGTCGTCGTAATAGCTCTGCTGGCCAATCACGACCACCGTATCGAGTTCGCGCTCGGCGTCGTCTGTCACCGCCGATGATTGTGCGAGCGTTGGTGCCGACAGAACCGTCGACGAGAGTAGAGCGCAGACGAGCGTCTTGTGCATTTGCATGGCCAAATCCCCTTGGTGAATGGCCTGCAGCTATCAAATTGAGAATGAAAGTCAATCGCAATACAAAGTATGTGTGAGCGCGGCTCTGATTTTGTTAGGGGCTGGCGTGAAGCGGAAGCTCAAGGGGCCATTCGAATTCCAGGCGCTGACCCGAAGCCAGCTCAATGGAGGCCGAGAGTTCGTCTGCAGCGAGAACGTCTTCTGGCGGAAACTCCGCCGGGATTGGCAGGTAAGCGACCTGAAAACGCAAAGGTGTCTCAACGGGTGTCCCGATCCGTTCGCCATTCGTGGAGAGCGCAATTTCCGCCAACCTGGCATTGACGCGAGCACCTGCCGCGCTCAACCGAACCTGCAACGCGCCGGTGACCCCTCCGTCCGATGACGTCGCCAGTCGAGGCGTTGCCTTGATACCTGCCACGCTCTCTGACGGCAGGACCAGTTCGGCCGCCGGCGGCGTCGGATAGTCATAGCGATCCAGATAGTGGTAGCCGAAGAACGTGGCGAGCATGAAAACAGGAAACGTCGCGATCTGCGCCCGGCTGATCGACGCCTTCTTGAGGCGTTTATAGGTGAGCCAGACTCCCGATGCGGAAAGCCCGGTCATCGCGACGCCAAAGATAAACCAAATCAGTTTGGTCGGGAGCCCGCCAAAGAAGCCGAAGTGAATTGGATCGGCGGTTTCATTGAGCCAGGCCACCCAACCAATATCCTCAGAATACTGAACGGTCATTGGTTCCAGCGTCGATGGATCGAGGAAAACCTGATTGGCGCGAGGGCGCAGTATCGGGTTGCCACGGCTGCCATTCACCAGGATGGGAGCATTGGCCCGGTCTGCAAGGAACAGGTTCTCAACCTCAAGACTTGGCATTGCCGTCTTAGCCGCCAGGATGATGTCGTCGACATCGTGCTGGGGGATTGTGTCGCCAAAACGCTCCACCTGTTCAGCTGTGATGACAGGTCTGTCGGGTATGAATGGCTGACCCCCGATCGCAGATCCCCACTCTGCGAGATACCAGAAGCTGGTGATGATCATGACCACGAAGAACCAGATGCCCCAAAGCCCTGCGGCCTTGTGCGCATCCCCGATGGCTGTGCGAGGGCCCTTGCTGATCCGGATGCGCGTCATGAGCGTGCGCCAGTTTCGCGATGTCTTCAGCCCGGTGTAGAGCGAGATGCACAGGATGAAGGCCATCGAGCAGACAATGGGCAAACCGATCAAGCCGGGCATGAAAAGGTATCGGTGCAAGTCCCGAAAGACGCGCTGAACCGTAAGCGGGTGGGTCGCCCCCGTGACTTCACCTGTCCACTGGTTGACATGCACATAGCTGGGCACGCCATACGGGTCGATCACGAAGGCGCGATAGGCAAAATGATCGCCCATCATCGTCTGTAAGCGCATGATGTTCGCTTCGGGATAGGCCGCCTGAATAGCTGCGGTCATTTCTCCCCAGGACACCTTTTCCCCATCGGGACTGACCTTCATGTCATGCTGGAATATCCAGTCGATCTCGTGAGCAATCGTTGCGACCGTTCCGGTGAACAGAACGACGAACATGATGGTTGCCAGATGGAAGCCGACCCAACTGTGGAGTTCGTAGAGCTTCCTGCGCTCAGATTTCTTTTTCTTCGGGGTTGCAACCGAAGCGCGCTGGACCATCGACATAACAACCCCTTTATGAGAATGCCACGCATTCGCGATAGCAAAAGCGTGAGGTGTTGGCGACCGGTTTGTTTTGCATTTTTGATCTTCAAGCCGGTTCCTACGCCTACGCGACGCTGAGCCTCGAACACATTTTTGTTATTGCAACTCATTATCAATTATGAAACCTGAAGACCAGATTCGGTCTTCGGAGTTTCGACATGCGGTCCATTTTGCTTTGCACATCTGTTCTCACGCTCGCCGCGGGGCTCGCCTCGGCGCAGTCTTCGCAGGCAGGCGGGTCGGAGCCCGAAGCGCGGCAGGATGTGATCATCGTGCAGGCCGCGCGCCGCGATGTGCCGGTCGAGGCGTTGCCAAACACAGTACGGCTGATCGATGAGACAGCGATTGCCGAGCAGTTGCTGATCTCGACCAATCTTGCCGACATTATCGGTACGCGTGTCCCGAGCTTCTCGCCCAGCCGGCAGAAACTCTCCGGGGCGGGGGAGAGCTTCCGTGGCCGGGAGCCGCTCTACCTGATCGATGGGGTGCCGCAGTCCAACCCTCTGCGGAACGGGTCTCGCGACGGATTCACGATCGATCCGTCGGTGATCGAACGCATCGAAGTGATCTATGGCGCGAACGCTATTCAGGGTGTCGGCGCGACGGGCGGGGTCATCAATTATGTGACGCTCGACCCGGCCGACAAGGAAGTATGGGAATTGCGCATTGAAGCCGGGATCACCGCGACGGGCGACTTCGATGGCGACGGGTATGGCTATCGCGGCGCGGCGACGGCCCTGCGAGACTTTGGCGATGTCGACTTTGTTGCAGGGCTCGCGGGCGAAACGCGGGGGATCTTCTATGATGCCGATGGCCGGCGGATCGGCGTCGATGGGACGCAGGGCGATATTCAGGACAGCGCGAGCACCAATCTCTTCCTGAAAGGCGGCTGGGACATTGATGACCAGACGCGGCTGCAGCTCACGGTGAACCTTTTCGAACTGGAAGGGGATGGCGACTATGTGCAGGTCGCTGGTAACCGCGAAACGGGCCTTCCCGCCACCTCCGTGCGCGGTGAGACCGAAGGGGACAGCCCGACCAATACGGTAAACACTTTCTCTGCCGATTTCACGCGGACCAACCTGTTCGGCGGCACCTTTACGGCGCAGGCTTTCTATCGCGAGTTCGAAGCGGTCTTCGGCGGCGGGACGTTTGGCGGGTTCTTCAATACCGGTGATGAAGCGCCCGGCGAGGAGACATTTGATCAGTCAGCGAACAATTCTGACAAGACCGGCCTGAAACTGACCTACAGCCATTCTGAGCTGCCCGTGGAAGGGCTGACTGTGACAGGCGGGCTCGACTATCTGTCGGACGAGACCTTTCAGGAGCTGGTGCAGACGGGACGCCTCTGGGTGCCCGAGGTTGAATTCAACTCCATTGCGCCGTTTATCCAGTTCGATCAGCTCTTCCTGGACGATCGGCTCCTCGTCTCCGCAGGCGTGCGTCAGGAGAATGCTACGCTGGAAGTGGACGACTTCTCGACGATCTTCTCTTCCGGCGGTGTCGCTGTGGCGGGCGGCGAGCCGGATTTCAGCGAGACCCTGTTCAATATCGGCGCGAGCCTTGAGGTGGTTGATGGCGTGACGGCTTATGCTGCTTTCTCCGAAGGCTTCACCATGCCGGATGTCGGTCGTGTTCTAAGGGCGATCTCAGATCCCGGAGAGGATGTCGACGACTTGCTGAGCATTGATCCGATCATCGCTGACAATACCGAGATCGGCGTCTCGCTCAGTCAGGGCGATTTCACGGCCAATGCCAGCTACTTCTGGTCAGAGTCCGATTTCGGCCAGCGCCTATTCGCCAATGAGGCCGGCATTTTCGAGGTGCGCCGCGAGCCGACGGAGATCGAGGGTCTGGAAGTGGCGGCGGAATACCTGTTCGACAGCGGACTGCTGATCGGAGCCAATTATGCCAGCCTTGAAGGTCAGTCCGATCAGGATGGCGATGGCGCGGTCGATGAAGACCTGTCAGCGGAGAATATCAGCCCGGACCGACTGAACCTGTTTGTGGCGGCCGAGCCGATCGAGAATGTGTTCCTGCGGGCGCAGCTCTCCAACCTGTTCGACCGCTCTTTCAATGATGAGAGCACCGCGACCGATTTTGAAGGCTACACGCTGGTGGATCTCAGCGCAGGATACCAGACGGACGGGTTCGGGCGGTTCGACCTTGGGCTCCAGAATGCCTTCAACGAGGACTATATCACCTATTACAGCCAGGCCGCTCCGAGCGCCGCGACGCGGGGCAACCGCTTCTTTGCTGGCCGAGGGCGCACCCTGACACTGCGCTGGTCGGCGACTTACTAACGGGCCGAGCGATGAGTGCACGACCTGTCTTCAAGGCTGTGCGGACAGCCCATGCCTTTGCCGGGGCCGTGCTGTCGCTCATCATTGTGCTCATTGCCTTCACAGGCAGCCTGCTTGTCTTCAAGGATGACTATATCCGCGCGGTGATCCCCGAGGCGCGAGCCGAAGCCGATCTCTCGATCGCTGCGCTGACGGACGTTACGCAAAGGCTCGAAGACCGTCTCGGTACGGACCGGCTTCGTGCGCTCGTCTATGCGACGCCGGATTTCGGCCTTCACAAGGCCTATCTCACGGAGCGTCGGTTCGTTTACATCGACAGTGAGGGTGAGATTCTTGGAGAGTGGGGTGTCGAGGAGCGGTTTGAGGACTGGCTATTCGATCTCCATCACCGGCTGCTGGCGGGGAATACGGGTGTCTGGATTGCCGGACTGTCGGGTCTTGCCGCGTGTGTTCTCGTGATCACCGGGCTCATAGCGGTCTGGCCGATGCGGCGCGGGCTGAGGCGCGGGGTGAAGATCACGGCACCCAGCCGCGGTCAACTTCTCTCCGTCCACAGGAATCTCGGGGTCTGGATCTCGCTGCCGATCTTTGTACTGATGTTGTCAGGAGTGGCCCTGTCCTTTCCCGACACGAGCAGGGCGCTGCTGGACCGGCTGGGCGGCCCTGCAGCTGAACCGCCTGCAGCGGTCGGGGAGGGTGATCTCGATTGGGCGGTAGCATTGCAGGAAAGTGCGGAGACATTCCCGGATGCCATATTGCGCGTGGCCATCTGGCCGCGCTCGCCCGGCGGACCGGTCGTGCTGCGCTTGCGCCAGCCGGACGAATGGCATCCCAATGGGCGGTCGGTGGTGACCGTGAACCCGGCAACGAGTAAAGCCGTCGGTCACTTCGATGCGACCCGCGCTGGGACAGGCCGGGAAGCCTATAATGCGCTGTACCCCATCCATGCCTCCCATATTGGTGGGCGGATCTACGACATTATTGTTTTCATGACTGGGCTGGCGCTCACCGCTCTTGGGGTGTTTGGCTTCTGGGCGTTTGTGCGCCGGGTGAGATGATCAGGCGCGTTTCCGGGTAGGGGCTGATGAGAAACTGCCGACATACCGGCCGGCTTCATCGCCGGTCATCGGCTCGGCGAAGAAGTATCCCTGACAGTAATGACACCCGGCTCCTTCGACGAACATCAGCTGCATGCTTGTCTCGACCCCTTCGGCGATAATGTCGACGTCCAGAATCTGGCCGAGCTGCGTGATCGAGACGATCATATCAACGAGCTTATCGTTCTCGCCAATGTCTTCGATCAGTGAACGGTCGATCTTCAACCTGTCGAGCGGCAGGTCGATCAGCGCCCGAAGATTGGAGTAGCCCGTCCCAAAGTCATCAAGGGCGATCGTGACACCGGCCTCGCTGAGGCGTTCAAGATTGCGGCGGGCTTCTGCGGTGTCTTCGACAAGGGCGGATTCCAGTATCTCGATGCCGGTGTGAGACGGGTCCGTCCCGATCTGCCGCAGATCTGCGAGATACGTGGTTGCGAATCCGGGAGAAATGATATCGGTCGCCGATATGTTGAAGGACAGCCGTTTCAGCACTCCGGATTCAAGCCATTGTGCAGCTTCCTGACAGGCCCGCATGCGGACGCACCGGTCAAGGTCGGTCACCAGACCGCAATCAACGGCGATCGCGACAAACTCTTCCGGAGATACCTGGCCGAGTTCGGGGTGAGTCCAGCGCGCAAGCACCTCCATTGAGTTCAGGGTCTCGCCGTCGCTGGAGACGATCGGCTGGAAGGCGGGCGTGATCGTGCAGTCCTCAATGGCGGCTGGCAGGTCTGCTTCTATGCGGTCGCGCCTTTCCCGGGCGGCGTGGATTTCAGCATTATAGAGCTGAGCGCGGGCGCGTCCCGCCCGTTTGGCCGCGAAGAGGGCCGCATCGGCATGCCGTTTCAGCATATCCATGTTTTGGGAATCGTCCGGGAAGACAGACAAGCCGGTCGAACCGGAGAGGTCGATTTTCTTCGAGTCGACCGTCACCGCGCGGAAAACATGCTGCCGGGCGAGTTCCATGTCCTCATATGTCGACGGAAGGTCAGGCATCGGATGTTCGGTGATGATCGCGAACTCGTCTCCGCCCATGCGCGCAGCGCTGAAGACATAGGGCAGTTTCCTGATGCGCTTTGCGATGATCTGAAGCACCTGATCACCGGTGGCATGGCCGAACCTGTCATTGATCCGCTTGAAGTGGTCGAGATCGAGGATGGCGAGCCCGAATCTCGTCCCGTTCTTTCCGTGCTTGTCGATACAGGCTTCAAGGTCGAGATCGAGACCGGTGCGATTTCTCAAGCCCGTGAAATCATCGGTATGTGCCTGTCGTTGCGCTTCGGCCCGCGCAGTGTCGGCTTCATTGAGCCGGTTTTGCAGTTGCGCCATCTTGCGGTCGAAACGTGCCTTGACCTTGTGCTGAGATAGAGCTGCTTCTAGCAACTGCTGCTCGTATCGGTTCTTCCGCTTGGATGGGGTAGGGGCCGTGGCGCGCGCGATAATGGCCCCGAAGATTGCGGGGGATCCGTCTTTCAGGTGGCCGGGAATCTTGCGGGTCAGGGCAAGCGTGTCATCGCCAATCTCTTCCTCGCTGATGCTCTCCTCGCCCCGAAGAACGCGAAGGTCATCGGCCCGGAAAGCGTTGACCTGCTCAGACGGAAACATTTCGTCGTCCGTCTTTCCGAGGAAGTCGATTCCGCCGAGCATCTCAACGAACGCTGCATTTCCGTATATGAGTTCCAGCCGGTCATTCTTCACAAAGACCGGATACGGAAAGATGTCGAGGAGCTCCTGATACTCGTCGAAAAGCGGGGCGGCGTCATCCATCTGGGCCGGACACAGTTTCTGACAGGGTGCCCAGAACGGCGCGGGTATGGTCCTGGGTCTGCACAATCCGCTCAACCAGCCGCGCCATGGATCGAAGTGCGGCCTGTTGCTCGTCGCCAAATGTCCGCGGCTTGTCATCGATCAGGCAGAGGGTACCGATGCGGTGTTCCTCATCAATGGTGATGGGCGCGCCAGCGTAGAAGCGGATGTTGGGTTCGCCTGTGACGAGGGGATTGTCCTTGAAGCGCTCATCGTAAAGCGCATTTTCGACGACCATCACGTCGGGTTTGCGAATGGTGTAATTGCAGAAGGCGTGGTCGCGGTGAGTCTCGCAGGTGTCCAGGCCGATCTTCGATTTAAACCACTGCCGGTTTTCGTCGATGATGGAGACGAGGGCGACCGGAACATCGAAATGCCGGGCGGCTGACTGCGTGATGGCGTCAAGACGGGCATCGGGAGCGGTGTCAAGAATCTGAAGACTGCGCAGGCAAGCGAGCCGGGCACGTTCCGGCACGGAATTATCGTCGTCATGAACTGCAAGCGCTGTCATCGCCCAAACTATCCCGTTTTTTGTCAGGAAGGGCGGTGTAACAGCAAAACAATTCCAAAATATTAAGCAACTACAACGAGCTGCGCGTGCAAAGGTTTACATCTAAGCCGCGTGACGCTCGCAGGAGGCACAGCGATCTAGTGTCTGGGCGCGAGGATAACGGTGGAGAAATCGACGCGATTTCCGAGCGGCGCGTCAGGTTTCCGGCTTCTCGCCGACTTCTACGATTGAGGCCGAAATCTCCGCTGCGCGGGCCTCGAAGGCCGCTTTTGTGTCGCCGTCATCGGTGGCGCAAACGAGATAGCCGCCGCCGTCAGCGACCTTGGATTCGATGTGGGGCCACATGATATCGGGCTTTTGTGCGTCGCGCCAGTATCCGGCGATTGCAGGGTCCTGCCGGCGCGTTCCGCCGAACCTGTCCGGACGGGCCCGGGCGGCGTCCCAGATATCGGTGTTGAGGAGGCCGGGGCAGAGGATGGTGGTGCCGATGCCGTCTCTGGCCAGTTCTCCGCGCAGCGCTTCGGCAACGGCGAAGGTCCCATGCTTGGTCGTGGCGTAGAGCGGGAAATCGCCCTCAGGAAGGCGCAGCGAAGCGGTGGATGCCGTGACGCCGACATGGCGCGGGCCGGTGACTTTCTCCATCAGTGGACGGAAGGCCTGTGCGCTCCAGATCACGCCAAGCACATTGACGGCAAAGCCCCACTCGATGGCGTTGGGTTTGCCCGATAGCACCGGCGCGCCCACGCCCACGCCGGCATTCAACCAGAGAAGGTTGATCGGGACGCCGCGCTCTTTCAGTTCGCTGGCAGCGGCGTCCAGGCTGTCCCGATTGCTGACGTCTGCGACGAGCGGGAAGGCCTTGTCTCCGATCTCCATCGCGACGCGTTCGGCCGCCCCTGAGCGGATGTCCTGCACGCAGACGCGCATTCCGGCGGCCGCAAAGCCTCTGGCGAGCATTTCGCCGATGCCGTCGCCTGCGCCGGTTACGAGCGCGAGTTTGCCTTCATAGTCGGAGAGTTTGGTCATGTAGGGCTGTACCAGATGGGAGATGTCCAGGCGCGTTCCTGAACCGTTGCGGGAAGGGAGGGGTTTGGCTGAGTGCCATTGCGTGCGGCATCCCAGGTCGACCAGCGGCAGGTCGGGTTCTCCAGAACGCGGACATAATAGGCGGCGCGCTGGGCCGGGTCGAAGTCCGGATCCGTCCAGAGCGCGATCAACTCGTCGGCGGCTTTGCCTGCTGTCGTGGCGCAGGTCGCAATGTCGACGTCAGCGCCATTGTCCGGGCAGCGGCGGGTGTCCGGGTCGGGCACCGCATCGGCGGGGCAGGCAACATCCTGCACCGTTTCACGGTTTTCACCGTCTTCATGCCAGACCTTCACGATCTGCAGGCGCTGAAGCGGCGCACTGATGGGGTCGCGCATCGCCCAGGCGAGGAAGGATGGTGTGCCGCCGTCACCGGCAAGCTCACCGCCAATCGGAACGCCGCGCTCATAAGCCATTTCGATGAGATTGGGATCGTCAAGCATGGCCTCGTCATAATCGAACCCTGCAAACATCCGTGTACGGATACGTGTGCCGGACGTGCCGAAGGTTTCCTTGCGGGACATGCCTTCAAAGATCGCGTCGCGTGTGTTTGCGTCCGCCCAGACACCGGCAAGGCCTGACGCGCTGAACTGGCTCGCAGCCAGAACGTCACCTTCGCTGGCCGGCGTCCCATCCCAGCTTGTTGCGTCGCCGGGCGGCACGGATTGCCGCGCCTGCGGACTGGAGCCATCGGTTGGGAATTTTCCGAAGTATGTCTCCTCGTCGAAGGTGCCGGCCGACACATGCGTGTCGCTCGCTGCGACAACTCCGAATTTGTAAGGGTTGAAGCCCTCCGCATCCTGAACGCCAAGCCCGCGGGCCAGCGCCTGACGGACGAAGTTGCCGTCACTGACCGTCGCTTTCGTCGTCGAACCGACGAAATACTCATACTGCTCGAACCCTGCCCATTCATCGTTCGGGGAAAGGTCGGGATGTGTTTCCGATGTGCCCTTGATCTGCGTGATCTCGACAACCGGTTCGTTTCGCATCCGGGTTTCGGCGTATTCAGCCGTCAGTGGTTCTCCGAAGTAAGTCTGCTGAGCGAACATCTCGCCGTTTGAAGCGTTCGAATTGTGCGGGATGGATAAAACGTCCCGGCCTTCAGCCCGTTGTTCATCCATCCAGACCCATAAGTCTTCAGGATTGGTGGAATCCAGTGTGGTGAAGAGACGATCCGGTGCGGTGTCCCTGAAGACCACATTGCGGTGAAGATTGGCCGCGCTGCCGACCACACCATCTACGACCATGGGGCGCATCGCCGTGAACTCATAGGCAGAGAAAGTCGTGAAGACGCCCGGATCGTTGTGGCGCTCAGCGGCCTCGACCACACTCGCCCAGGTCGAATCCATCAGCTCCTGATCGTAGATTTCTTCAATCGGCTGGCCGACCACAAACGATGTTCCGACGCGCAGGAAGGCGTTGCGTGCGGCAATCGGGTCATTGCCGAACCCGGCTTGAGCGGTCTCGGTTTGCGAGAGCGGATGCTCCGGATCAGCCATGGCGGGGATGATGCCGAGATACTCGCCATGATCGGTGACGGCCAGAAAGTCGAGCGGCGGTCCGACGAGCTCAACGTCATATCCAGCGTCTAGCCGAATGGTTTCGCCTTTTGCAAAGCGATAGGCGTCGTCCGGCGTCGATCGCGTGCCGAAAATGTAGGCGTCGAAAGAGTTCTTGGTGTGAATATGAAGGTCGCCGAAATAGGCGTTGCGCGTCGGACTGCCTGGCAGGGCAGTGGCCTCGCGCGCCGGAGCAGCAGCCTCCGCCGCAGTTTCGGGAGGGCTCGCGGTCTGTTCGCAGGCAGCAGCGACAAGCAATGCTGTCATCGCACACGTGGTCAGTGTTTTCATATCTCAGTCCTCCAACCCAAGATTGGTGCGAGACGGACTGGAAAATCAAGCAAGATCGGTCGCGCGACCCCCAAGCAGTGGCTTTTTCTCGGGCGACAACCTTGCCGGGCTAAGGCGCGCTGAGGAACGCCTCGGTGCGTGTGGAGACATTCTCCCTCAGATTGCTCCAGTAAAACGCATAATCGTAGAGGTGATAATTGCCGGGACCCATGCTCATCGGGGCATCGTCATAGGAGTCTGACCGCACTTCGCTGATGTGGAGCCGACCGCCCTCGCAGCGGGCATCGGCGACACCGGATTCAACGCTTTCATTGGCAAGGACCAGCGCGCCGCGATTGGCCTCGAAGCCCGCCTGCGTGGTGTCGGTTGTCCAGGTCAGCGGGTTGACGCAGACCGAGTTCTCGATCGGAAACATGGCGCGATAGCCTTTCCCGGTGGCGTTCCAGGTGACGAAGCAGCCGGTCTGGTCGGCGGACTGGCAGACCGGGATATCTGGCATGGTTTCGGCGATTTCGTCCTGATCGAAGTAGTAGCCAATGGGGTAGGCGGCGACGAGCTGGTCCTGAAGCGGGGTGCCGTTGATCCTGCGCTCCAGCAGCCAGCGCGCGTGCAATGCCCCCTGACTATGTCCGGCGATCATAAAAGGCCGGCCATCGTTGTGGTTTTCCAGATAGTGATCGAAGGCGGCCTCGATGTCTGAATAAGCCAGCTCCAGAGCGTCTGCGCCTTCGCCGTCCAGCACGAAGAAGGCGTAGATCTGCGCCTGCCGGTAATGCGGCGCAAAGACACGCGCTGAGCCATTATAGGCTGAGGCCTGACCCCGCATGACAAAGTCGTTCACGAATGTGTCGGCGGCTTCATGTCCCATGGGGGCGTTCCAACCGGAGCTCTCGATGAAGGTCGTGGGGTGAATGAAGAAAACATCGGCCATGGCCTCGGCCTGCGCGTCGCTGACATCTGAGGGTGTGAAGTCAGCGGGGTCGTCGCGGCCGGGCAGGGCGGCCCAATGGTCTGCATTTGTATAGTCCGGGGCGGCCGGCGGGTTGGTTTCGGCAAAGGTGGCTGGCGGCTTCATTGCCGCGCGAAACACGAAGAAGCCGATCGCATCCTTGAAGAGGAATCCAGCGATAGCGAGCACGGCGATCAGGCCGCCTGTGATCCAGACCCAGCGTGGCATATTGAGGTCTCCCAGCAATTCGACGCGGAGACTATCGCGGCATCCGGCATCTGGAAACTGGCCGGATCAATCGTCCCGTTCGGCCCAGACTTTCAGGATATGGTGAGCGACGGCGAAAGGCGGCGGGCAGTAAATCTCGTCATGCTCACCAGCGATAATCGCGCGGGCTTCCTCGCGGCTGAACCAGCGCGCATCCTGAATCTCCTTCGGATCGATGGTGATCTCTTCAGTGGTTGCCTGAAGGATCACGCCAATCATGAGGGAAGAGGGGAACGGCCAGGGCTGGCAGAAGAGGTATTCGGTTGTTTCTGGTTCGGCCTGAATGCCAGCCTCCTCGAACAGCTCGCGTGCAGCGGCCTGCTCAACCGTTTCGCCCGGTTCGACAAAGCCGGCGAGGCAGGACATGAACCCGGCCGGCCAGCCGGGGCCGCGCCCGAGCAGGCATTTGCCGTCTTTCACGGCAAGCATGATGGCGACGGGGTCGGTGCGCGGGAAGTGTTCGGCGCCGCAGGCCGGGCAGGCGCGTTTCCAGCCGGCTTCGACAATCTCGGTGTCTGCTCCGCACTTGGCGCAGAAGCGGTGACTACGGTGCCACTCGAAGATGCTGCGCGCGGTCGAGGTGCAATTGGCTTCCATGGGCGACATCGCGCCGATTGCCGCGCGCATGTCTTCGAACTCGCCCAGCCCCTCGATGGGGGAGCCGGCAAGGGTCCAGTGAGCGGGCATGTCGAGCGCAAAGATTGGCGCGCCGGCCTTGTCCCGGCCCAGGAAGAGCACGCTGACATCTGGTGATAGGGCGTTGGCCTGAGGCCCGAGCCAGAGCAGACCGCCCTTCTCGATCAGGGGCTGGCCTTCCTGCATCAGCAGGATCAGCACATCGTCACGGCTCTGCGCGGAGGCGAGCCAATCCTTGTCCAGACGGTGGTGAGCGGCCCGGTCGATTGGTTTTGCGGCGAGGGGGAGGTCGTTTGAAGTCGTCATCGCGCGGCAAACTAGACTCATTCGACATCTTGTCACCCCGGGCCCAAGTCGCGATATAGGCGGCAGGAGGCTGGCGGTGGACGATCGCCTCGCCAACCGGGTCAGGTCGGGAACGAAGCAGCCCTAACGAGATCCGATCGGGTCGCTGTCCAGTCTCCGCCTTTTCTTCCAGCAGAATATGAAACGCGCCCGGCGGAAAACCGGACGCGTTTGAGTTTCAGTTACTGGCTTGAACTAGCTGCCAATCTCTTTTGCGAACTTGCGTGCAAAGAAGCGGGAGGCCCGCTGAGCGTCAGACCAGGTGGTTGCGCCAATTACGTCGCGCAGATCGTTTTCGAACCAGCCATATTCGAGTTCGCCGATGGCAGTATCGGTCTCGTCATATGCGACGGCTTTCATTTTCATGCCGCCAATGCCGATGGACCGACTGAAGTCGAGGCCGGGCTCATCGCCAAGCTGCTTGAAGGTTGGCCGGTTGGGCTTGGCGTCGAGAATGACAACGTCCACGCGCGCCGGGGACAGACCAGCCTTTTCAAACTCGCGGATGAGGTCTTCCTGGATTTCTTCGGCAAGGTGTTCGCCTTCACGCGTGCCATAATCCTCTTCGAGGGTTTCGGTAAATTCGTCCGAATAGGACACGTTGATGTCGCCAGCGGCGGCGAATGGCGCGAGCGCGAGTGCGGCTGCGCCGAGAAGAATACGTTTCATGTTCGAGCTCCCTTTTATGCCTGACAGGGATATTAGCGCTCACTACCTGAACTGCGAGCAACAATGCCGTGATCGAAGGTTTGTCAGTCGTCTTCCTTGTCGTCACCGTCGGGAATCGCAGCGTCGACAACAGCTCCGGTGACTTCCACACCGGCTTCGACGGTTTCCCCGACAACCTCGACCGCCGCACCGAGAATGCAACCGCTGAGCATGAGCGCTGCGGCCAGAAGAAGAGGCGGAAAAAGAAGCTTTTTCATGTGGTGGACGGTGCCGGAATGCGCGACTTCCCGCAAGACGCGAATGCGGACGGCAAACTTCGCCTTGCCGCCATTTGTACCCGGCTTAATGTCGGAGCGGATTGGAGGGCGCACAATGAGCGACACGAACAAGACCTGGGTGCTGCGGGCTCGGCCTGTGGGGGATATCAAGGAAAGCGATCTGGAACTGGTGGAGAGCCCGATGGGCGATCTTGCCGAGGGGCAGGTGCGCGTCCGGACGATCTATCTTTCGCTCGATCCTACCAACCGAATCTGGATGAGCGATATGGACGCCTATATGCCGCCGGTCGGGATCGGCGACGGAATGCGCGGCGGATCGCTCGGCACGGTCGTTGAGAGCCGCCATCCGGGCTTTGAAGCCGGCGACATCGTCAATACGGGGCTTGGCGTCTGGGCGCTCTACCAGGACAAGCCGGGCGAGGAGCTGAACAAGCTTCCCGTGCTGCCGGGCGTGCCACTGACCGCCTATATGGGCCCGCTAGGGGCGACCGGCATGACCGCCTATTTCGGGCTGATGGATATCGGCAAACCAAAAGCCGGGGAGACGGTGCTGGTGTCTGCGGCTGCGGGTGCCGTGGGCTCCATGGTCGGGCAGATTGCCAAGATTCAGGGCTGCCGTGCGGTCGGCATTGCCGGATCTGATGAGAAGTGCGCCTGGCTGACCGAGCATGCCGGCTTCGATGCGGCGATCAATTACAAATCCGAAGATGTCGGCGCGGCACTCGACAAGCATTGCCCGGACGGTATCGACATCAATTTCGAGAATGTCGGCGGCGACATCATGGATGAGGTGATCGCGCGCTTGAGCGATTTCTCGCGCATGCCGCTCTGCGGCCTGATCTCAACCTACAATGACACCGAGCCACGGCCCGGCCCGTACAACTTTGCCAATCTGTTGATGCGCCGGACACTGGTGAAAGGGTTCATCGTGATCGACTATCTCGACCGGTTCCCGGAAGGCATTCAGGCGATGGCCGGATGGCTGCTGGAGGGCAAGATCAAGTTCGAGACAGATATTGTCGAAGGTCTGGAGCATGCGCCAGCGTCCCTCGACCGGCTCTTTACCGGAAAGAATCTCGGCAAGCTCGTTGTACGGGTCAGCCCCGAGCCGGAGATGTAAGCGGCCCTTTGAAGGCCATGTTTCTTTCTGAAGGCATTCAGATCAGGTAGGCTGTCCTCCATAACAATGTCTGGGAGGACAGCATGACGGAATTTCAACCCGGGGCGGTGAAGACGCCCTGGCACCTCTGGGTGGTGGGCATTGTCAGCCTGCTCTGGAACGCGGGCGGGGCATCGGACTATGCGATGACCCAGATGCGCTACGAGCCCTACATGTCTCAGTTCACGCCCGAACAGCTTGACTATTTCTATGGGTTTCCGGCCTGGATGGATGCAGTCTGGGCGCTGGGTGTCTGGGGCGCGGTGGTCGGCAGCCTGTTGTTGCTGTTCCGCAGCCGGTTTGCCGTCCATGCGTTCACGATTGCCTTGTTCGGGCTGATCGTGGCCTCGGTTTATAATTACGGCCTGTCCAACGGGCTGAAAATTTCAGGCACCGGCGGAGCGATCTTCGCGGTGGTTATCTTCATTATCTCCGTGTTCCTGCTGGCTTATGCACGTACCATGGCCAGCCGGGGCGTCCTGCGCTGAGGCCTAGAGCACCTGCGGGGCAATATAGGCCCCGATCAGGGTGATGATGATAACGCCCATCAGGTTCACCCGCAGGCCGTTCTTCATCATCTGAGCGATGGTCACCTCGCCCGTCGCATAGATGATGGCGTTCGGGGCGGTGGCCACCGGCAGCATGAACGCGCAGGATGCAGCGACCGCAGCGGGCGCGAGCAAGCTTTCCGGTGCGGCTCCGATGGCACCAGCCAGCGCGCCAAGCACCGGGGCAAGTGTGGTCATGGTCGCCACGTTGGAGGTGAGCTCTGTCAGGAAGATGACGAGGGCGACCACAGCGGCGATGAAAAAGAGCGGCGGCAGAACAGAGAGCGCGCCGAGCTGATCTCCCAGCCATTCCGAAAGGCCCGTACGGGTCACCGACTGGCCGAGGCTGATGCCGCCACCGAAGAGGACGAGCACGCCCCAGGGCAGCTTCACCGCTTCCTCCCATGTCAGCAGAGCGCGAGATTCGCCGCCGCCCGCGCGGATAAGGAACATGGCGACGCCGCCAGCAACGGCGATGCCCATATCGGTGATGCCGTAGAGCCAGGGCAGGTCCAGACCTGCCGCCCTTGCGGTTTCCTGTACCGGAACACGGATGATCCAGAAAAACGCGACAACGCCGAAGAGAAGCGCTGCGCGCGCCTCCGGTGGCGTGATTGAACCAAGGGCATCGCGCTGAGCGCGAATGTCGCTCATCATGGCTTCACCACCGTCCAGTTTCGGCAGGCCTCTGGTGATTGACCACCAGGCTGCCGGGACCAGCAGAGCCATGGCGGGCACGCCATAGGCCATCCATTGCGGGAAACCGATGGTCGCGCCGGCATTGTTCTCCAGCCAGTCAATGGCGATCAGATTTGTGGGCGTGCCGATGGGCGTCGCCACCCCGCCAATGGATGCGGCGTAGCAGACGCCCAGCAGGAGCGCCGTGACGAACCGCCCGCTTTTATCGTGCAGGGCGGCCGCGGCCGAGAGCGCGATGGGCACCATCATAAGGGTCGTCGCCGTGTTGGAAATCCACATGGAGAGCAGGGCGGTCGCGCCCATGAACCCGAAGATCAGCGCGCCCGGATTGGAGCCGACACGGCTGACCACATTCAGTGCAATCCGCTTGTGCAGGTTCCAGCGCTCTATTCCCAGCGCGATTATGAATCCGCCGAGCAGGAGCATGACAATCGGGCTGGAATAGCCAGCAGACGCCTCCCGCGTCGTTCCTGCTCCGATCAATGGGAGTACGACGAGTGGCAACAGCGAGGTCGCCGGGATCGGGATCGCCTCTGTAGCCCACCAGACGGCCATCAGCGTCATCAGGGACGCAACGCCCCATGCAGCAGGGGAGAGGCCCGCCGGTGTCGGCAGGAGCTGTAGCGCAAGCGCCAGAACTGGCCCGGCGAGCAATCCGATACGTTTCGCGGTCCAGCCCTTCATATTGCGAGTTGGACCGGCCCTTGCGTGCTCCGTCAAGCGACCGATGCGAACACACTTGGAAATTGTGCCAGTTGCACAAAGGGTGCCTCTGTGCCCGGAAAGGGTTGGCGGAAGCGGCTGGATCGCGTCTCCCGGCACCCAGGCACGAAGCAGCGGCAGCCCTTGCGTTCAGGCGCGTATGTCCCCAAGTCCGTCGAGAGAGAGGTGAGAGTTTATCGGGCGGCCATGAGCAAGCGTGACTATTACGATATTCTGGGTGTTGACCGCGGCGTCGATGAAAAGGCGCTGAAGTCTGCCTATCGCAAGTTGGCGATGAAGTATCATCCGGACCAGAATCCGGGCGATGAAGAAGCCGAAGCGAAGTTCAAGGAAGTCGGCGAGGCTTATGCCGTGCTGTCCGATGCGGACAAGCGCGCGGCCTATGACCGGTTCGGCCATTCAGCCTTTGAAAATGGTGCTGGCGGCGCAGATGGCCCGTTCGGCGGCATGGAGCCCGGCGATATTTTCGAGAATATTTTCAGCCAGGTTTTTGGCGGTGGCGGTTTTGCCGGTGGCGGACGCCGTCGCGGCGGCCCCTCGCGTGGTTCCGATCTGCGCTACGACATGGATATCACCCTCCAGGAAGCCTTTAGCGGCAAACAGGCCGAGATTGGTGTGCCGACCGCTGTGACATGCGAGACGTGCGAGGGTTCCGGCGCGGAGCCAGGCACTGAGCCTGAAATTTGTCCGGCCTGCAACGGATCTGGCCGTGTGCGGGCTCAACAGGGCTTTTTCACCATGGAACGGACCTGCGCGCGATGCTCGGGACGCGGCAAGGTGATCGCCAAGCCTTGCAAGACCTGCAATGGAACCGGTCAGGTGCGGCAGGACCGCACCCTGTCCGTGAACATTCCCCCGGGCGTAGATAGCGGCATGCGCATTCGCCTCGCTGGCGAAGGCGAGGCCGGGGCGCAGGGCGGCCCGCGCGGCGACCTCTATATTTTCGTCGATGTGGTCGAGCACGATATTTTCGAGCGCGACGGGCCAAACCTTTACTGCCGTGCGCCGGTGCCGATGACGACGGCGGCGCTGGGGGGCGAGATCGAAATCCCAACCATTGACGGTGGCCGGGCGCGGGTTTCCATTCCAGAAGGCGCGCAGACCGGACGACGCTTGCGTCTGCGCGGGAAGGGCATGCCGTCCGTGCGCTCTGATGGTTCAGGCGGCGCGACGGGAGATCTCTATGTTGAGATGTTCGTTGAGACGCCGCGTAATCTGACGGCCCGCCAGAAGGAAATGCTGCGGGAATTCTGCGAATGCTCCGGGGCGGACTGCAATCCGGAAAGCGAAGGCTTTATCGGCCGTGTGAAGAAATTCTGGAACGGCTTCGGCGAAGGCGAAGAGCAGCGCCCGAACTAGGCCATCATGGCACCCACTATAGGCAGGCATGACAGCCAAATGGCGATGACGCTAACCGTCATTAGCGTGGTCCATCGTTTGGCGAAGCCGATCCATAGTGCGACCGATGCGATAACGACCAGCACAGGCATTGCCACGAATAAGGCAAACACGGTCCACGTCCGGGCATTGTCTTCACCGGCAAAGAGCATCGGCGCAAACATGGCGGTGAAGCCCCACATCAGGAATGAGGCGATCGCGGCGAGCTGCGTCAGGAGGGCAATGATGAGACGGCCTGACATGGGAGCGTCTAATTCCGATAGTTGCGTGTCATTTCAACCGACAGTTCGCACCGGCTGACAATGTCCCAGAGGCGTTCTTCCATTTCCTCCGCAACAGACGGGTTGGCCTTCAAGGCTGCATAAGTGGCCTCGAGATCTTTCGGGTTCACGCCCTCAGGAACGAAGTCGAGCGCGGAATTGCGCAGCAGGAACCAGAAATGAACATCCCCCTCGACGATGTTCATGACCGCGTCGAGATCGGGAGCAGGGTCGTCGCCCTCCAGAAAGAGCCGCCAAAGGCTGTAGCCCATATAGCCGACCTCTCCTTTTTCGGCATAGGGCAGCTGGGCAATAGCAATGGTATAATCGCGACCGTCGCGGTTGCGCGAGGCTTCCATCAGGGGCGCATAATTCCCGCTGTCAAAATGCGTTCTCAGAGTCACTTCTCGGGTGTCCTGCGGTCGCATGACCCGCGCACCGATATTGAGGCGTGTCTTCAAGCCCGAGCTATCCCGAAAGGTGATTTCGGCCGTCGATCCATAAGTGGTGGAGACCGGGACTTGCT
The DNA here is from genome assembly GCA_028285145.1 of Hyphomonadaceae bacterium. Taxonomy (GTDB): domain Bacteria; phylum Pseudomonadota; class Alphaproteobacteria; order Caulobacterales; family Hyphomonadaceae; genus JANQQC01. The sequence goes on along the minus strand of JANQQC010000034.1, from coordinate 2,115 downwards.
GAACGGCTGGCTCCCAAATCTCGCGTTCGTTTTTCGGGACGACCCGTTCGACCGTTTCGACGACTTTGATCGCGTCCCTGACCGTCACCTCGCCCTGAAAATCCTGAGCCGGCCCCGGAACCGGGCAGCTGAAGGTCTTGTCCGGATGAGTGTAGACACCGTCTTCTATCGTGCCGAAAACCGGCAGGGCATTGGCGGCTTCTATGGCGGCGCATCCGGAGAGGAGCATTGTGGCAGCTAGAGCGGTCGCGTGCAGGATTTTCAAAAACGCCTCCCCGTCGAACCGACTTCGTAGAGCGCTTTGCGCCATTTGACGACGCAGAACGTCTTAACGGTTTTCATTTCAATCCATCCATCTTTCGTCCAAGTTCCGCCACCATCGAAGTCGAATGCGAGTGTTTTGTGACCGTGCGTTCACTTTTGGCCCGGAGATATTGATGGAAGCCCTCGTTCTGCTTTTTCTGTTGATCGTGCTGTGGTGCATCGTCGCCCCGATCTTCGGCGTGCTCGCGTTTCGCAAGATCGCGGCGATGGAGCTGGAGATCTCCACCCTGCGGGGAGGGGTGCAGGTACCCACTCCCAGCCGTGTTGAGTCTCCAGCGGCAAGAGCAGCCGAGGAAACCGCGAGACCTGCGACACCGGAAGCAGCGCCGCCACTCGACACCTCCAAATGGCCAGCCCCGAAACGGAAGAAGCCGAAGTCTGACAGGACCGACTGGGAGCGTTTGATCGCGGCGAACTGGATCGTCTGGATCGGTGGTCTGGCAATCGCGCTGGGCGGACTGTTCCTTGTCCGTGTCGCGCTGGATGCGGGCCTCTTCGGGCCTATGCCACGTACGATTGCAGCCGCTGTGCTCGGCGCGGGCCTTGCCGGTGCGTCTCTTTTCGCGCCGCGGCTGGCGCTCGTGCGCGATGCCGACAATGCGATCCGGCATCTGCCGGCCATTCTGGCCGGTGCGGGCGTGATCGCGCTCTATGGAGCCTGTCTCGCCGCCGGGGCGCTTTACCAGTTCGTGTCACCGATCCTTGCGCTCGGGCTGTTCCTTCTGGTGTCGACCGCCGCTGCTGCACTGGCATTGCGACATGGACCTGTAATCGCCGCCATCGCGCTGAGCGGGGCGTTTGCCGCGCCGCTACTGACCGGGGCTGAGGGCGGATCGCCGCTCATCCTCCTGCCTTACGCTGCCGCGATTACCGGGGCCGGCCTCACCCTGATCCGCCTGAAACGCTGGCGGTTTGTATCCTGGGTGGTGCTTGTCGGCGCGATGTTCTGGGGGCTGGTGGCAATTGCCGCCGCCGAGCCCGAGGCGGCCTGGGCCGCGCCAGCCTACGCAATCGTGATCGCCGTTATGGCGCTCATCTTCGCTGCGCCCGACGCGCGGGAGCCTTTGCGGCTGTCCCGCCCGCTCGCGGACAATCTTCGTCGATTGAGATTGGCAAGTGAGAGCGTGTTTACCGCCTATCTGTTCTGGATCGGATCAGGCGTGTTGATCGCGCTGAATGCGCTGGACTGGGCATCTGGCGTTTACGGCGGTGCGGCGCTTGCCGTTTATGGCGGGTTGAGCCTGCTGGCCGCATGGCGGCGGGAAGGCTTTTCGCTGACGGCACCGATCGCGGCGATTGTCATCGTCACGGCGCTCTGTCTCTGGCCGGACTGGCAGGATGGGCAGGCTGTGGCCGCGCTTGCGGCAGGAGCAGGCTTTGGACTAATAGGGGCGTTCATCGTCCCGCGCCTCACCGTTCAGGCGCCGGTGGCCGCTGTTTCGGCGCTGATGCCCCCCGCCGCTTTGTTCGTCGCCTTCTGGCGCGGTGGTGAGCTGCAGCCCGGTTTCCTCTGGGGCCTCGCCGCGCTGGTGATTGCTTGCGCGCTGGGCTTTGTGCTGGACGCTGCCGCGCGGCGCGATCCGGCCTATGAGCGTCATCCCGGAACGGGCGCGGCCTATGCGCTTGGCCTGGCCTTGTCAGCCGGGCTTGCGCCCTTCCTGATGCTGGAAGGGCTCTGGATCGGTCCGGCCATGGCCATCGTGGCATTGGCCATCGCCGCCACGCATCTTCGTTTTCCAACGCCTGTGCTGGCCTTGACGGGTTGCGCGGCGGCGGCCTTGGCGACGGCGC
>JANQQC010000025.1 GCA_028285145.1 Hyphomonadaceae bacterium | reverse complement strand
AGACCGCGACCTCGCCCCCCAAAGCCAGACGGCCGACCCGGCCCTTCAGGGGAGCGATCACTGGATCATAGCTGTGGCACACAGGAGGGGGATAAGTTTCTGCAAGCTGCAATATCTGCGGGCGAAAAGGCGGGGATAGATGCCGTTAGCCGACCGCCCTCAGCAACGTATCGGATATCATTACCTAGTCGCGAACATTCAATTGTGACCTTGTAAACTACATCGCACCAGTATGATGTCATACATTTGGAGGCGGTCGCATGAAGTGTCCCGTATGCAATTGGGACTATCTCCTTTTCACGCCTCGACCCAAGCTTGGTGAGCGGATTATCTGTCCAGACTGCAAATCTGTGCTGCGATACTACAGCCGTATCAAATATTTTCGTCTACTGATTTCGATCAGTGCAGTATTTTCATTTAGCGTGGCCCTATACTTCAACAATACCCACCTTGAATGGGTTGCCGTTTTCGTCATCCTAACGGTTAATGGCTTGCTGGGCTTCGCCTTTTTTCGATCCGAGCGCCTTGATCTAGATATAGAAAACGAAGCATTTCGCTAATGTCCGGGACGAGTACGTTTGATCGATTTTCGTTGCGACCTCTCCCGTAGGACGCGAGAGATGTGCCCTTCAATCAGGTCGAAGGGCGGCGAGACTGAGAGGTCGTATCACTTCCGGCTCTAACCCTTCGACAGGCTCAAGATGAGGAGTGGGACGGGTTGTGAGCATCTTGCCGATTTCCAATATAGGTAAGCTCAGACTCATCCATAAACCTCGAGATGATTGTGCAAAGAACACTTCCTGAGCCCCGATCCGGTCTGTTAGGCGCATGGGACAGGCTGGTTGGCCCTGGAATGACCGCTGGTGAAAACGCTATCGTCATCGGCGTAAGCCTTGTCAGTGCGGTGGTTGTCGGCGTCCATCTAACTCTGGCGGGGTTCGATTGGGTCCGCATTCTCATCGGGTCTATCATTGCGTTCGATGTGATCGGCGGCGCAGTCTGCAACATGACCGATACAACGAGGCGCTGGTATCACCGCGCGGGCCAGACCGCGAAAGATCACCTCTCATTCATCACCCTGCACCTCTTACATATTGCATTGGTCGCTTGGCTCTTCCGAGGCGCACCATTCGATCTGTCTTTCATGATCATTATGGGCGGTTGGCTGATGATCTCGGCTTTCATCCTCGTCAACACGTCCGAATTGCTGAAGTCGCCAATGGCCGCGACGCTGTATGTCGTGGCATCGCTATTGATCATTTACATGATCGGACCAACGCCCGGACTTGAATGGTTCGAGCTGCTTTTGTTTCTCAAACTCCTGATCGGCCATGCCGTACCGCTAAGCCGCGCCTGAACAGAATTCTGCTCTGCTCACACGAATTCCCGCAAAATCTTTCGCGCGTCGCGATTGTTCATCTTTGATTAGGCGCGAGTCATGCTTACTTATCGTGTCCGCACCGGATGCGGACATACTGTTCAACAGCTGAAAGGAGGTGATCCAATGTCAAGTGAGAAACCAGGAACGGCGATTGGGTCCGTTGGAATTGGTGGACACGTGGAGCAACCTCTTCGCGTCCTCTAAGACCAGATGGGGGACTCCCCAGGATTCAAGAGCCGACCGGCTCACGGAGGCCGTCCCCGAGGGGGCGGCCTTTTTGATTCAGGACCTGGGGTCTGCGTAGCGGGGGAACGGCATCCGCCAGTCGAACCAGATGGCGCACAGGCGCAGCACCAGCCCTGCCCCGAGCCCCAGCAACGCCCGCACCTCAAAGCCCAGCGTCGCCGGCGTTGCGATAAACACGAACGCCCCGAGCAGCGCGGCGGAGACATAAATCTCCTTCTGAAAGATCACCGGGGTCTCATTGCAGATAATGTCGCGGATGATTCCACCAAAGGTCGCGCTCATCGCGCCGAACAGGACGGCGACGAAGGGGTGCGCGCCGAGCGTTTCGGCCTTGGCTGCGCCGAGCACCGCGAACAGCGCCATGCCGATGGCGTCCGCATAGAGCAGCCATGTCATCCGCCGGCCAACCAGCGCCTTGTTGAAGAAGCTGACCGCAACCGCGAAGACGACGCAGATGATCAGCTCTATGGGCTCGCGCACCCAGCCGACGGGAGCATCGCCCAGCAACAGGTCGCGGATCGTGCCGCCGCCAATGCCGGTGAGCGTGGCGACGAAGGAGACGCCGATAATGTCCATCTCCTTGCGCAGCCCCAGCAGCGCGCCGGAAATGGCGAAGACGGCGGTGCCGACATAGGCGAACCAGACAAGAAGATCGGCGAGCAAATGCATGCCTGCTGCCCTAAGCGGAATTGCGGGCCGCGCCAAGATGAGGCGATTCACGCGGCGGCACCCTTCCCGCCCGCGCCGAGCGTGTCTAACGTCCGCGCCGAAACCGGATTTGAGAGGAAACACCATGGGACGACTGGACGGGCGCACAGCGATTGTCACCGGAGCGGGCAGCGGGATCGGCCGCGCCACGACGCATCTTTTCCTGAAAGAAGGCGCGAATGTTGTCGCCTCGGACATCAATGCCGATGGCCTGAATGAAACCGTCTCGCTGGCGGATGCCGAGGACCGGCTCGTCTCCCAGCCGGCCGATGCCGGCAAGGAAGCCGATGTCGCCGCGCTGGTCGACCTCGCTCTGTCGACCTTTGACGGCCTCGATGTGACTTACGCCAATGCCGGGGTGTCCGGCGGGGCGATCGGGCTCGCGGATACGACGCCCGACCAGTTCATGGAAATCATGCGAATCAATACGCTGGGGCCCTTCCTGATGGCGCAGAAAGCCTCGCCGCACATGGTGAAACAGGGCAAGGGCTCTCTGATCATGACGGCGTCTGTTGCCGGGCTGCGCTCGAATGCGGGCGGGCCGGCTTATGCGGCCTCCAAGGCGGGCGTGATCAGCCTCGCGCAGACACTGTCCTATCAGCTCTACAATACCGGCGTACGCGTGAACGCGATCTGCCCCGGCCTGATCGAGACGGGCATGACCAAGCCGATCTTCGACATTGCGCGGGACCGTGGCTCCGAACACAAGCTTGGCCAGCTGAACCCGCTGCGCCGTTATGGCGTGCCTGAAGAGATTGCAGGCGCGGCGCTGTTCCTCGCGAGCGATGACAGCTCGTATGTGAACGGACAGGCGCTGCCGGTGTGTGGCGGGCTTTCAGCCGGGCATCCATTTGCAACGCCTGGGAAGGCCTAATCCGGCAAACCAGCGGTACTTGCTCGATTAGTCCTTTTCATTGGCTTTGTTCACCTTCGAAACCACGATCACCACTATGATCAGTATCACCACGAGGGTGCATGAAGCTGGCCTCCCATTGATGGTGCATCTCGCTTTTGCTGCGGCGACAGGGGTATCGCCCCCGGCTCCGCCGTTGTTATCGCTATGAGCTATTGTTGCAGTGAGTCTTTCGACGCTGCTGCTTTTGCGTTGAACGTCAGCTAGCTCAGCTTCAACTCTTCGATTGAAAGCAGGATCATATCGACGTCTGCTCGCCGTTTGAATTAGGACGTCTTCGACAAATCCATCTTCTAGCTCAGCAACGATCTTGGAACCTTGCGATAGCCGTGAAACAATCTCGGCATAGTCGAAGCGTTCAGGATAAGCCCGCAACAGTCGCATCGCGCGGGCGTTGGCAACGGCAAGGAAATCATCCAAGCCCTCAACACCCTCGCCGATAACCTGTGTGCACGAACCACCCTGTGCTCTCTCAATTGTCGAAAGCGCTTTGTCCGAGACCAACTCGCCGGCAAGCCAGCTTCGAATGGCTTGCAGACCTGCACCGGCTTTCTTTCGTTCTTTCGCAGCCTTAGCGATCATCTCCCCGACTCGGACGAATCCAGCGTCCTCTTCGATCGACATTAGAAAGTGATCCGCGTGCAGAGCGGACTTTGAATTGCTCATCTGTTCCTCCCACCACTTTTGTGTGATCGCGAGCGCAATCACATGAACAGATTAGCATTTTTTCGCCCTAAGATTGATTACCATCTGGTAACGGGCCGCTCGAGTGAGGCCTATACGCCCTGCAAGAACGTCGAGATGACTTTCTTCTGGCCGGTCTTCTCGAAGTCGACGGTGAGTTTCGTGCCTTCGGCGGCTTTAACGCGGCCATAGCCGAATTTGTCGTGGAAGACGCGCTGGCCGATCTTGAAGGCGGAGGGGCCGCCGGAGGCTGCGAGGAGCTCGCCGGAGCCTTCGATTGTGGTCGGGGCCTCGGCCACACCGCGCTTTGAGTTGGCCTGAAGGCGCCGCCAGCCGGGGCTTTCATAGGTGGAGCGCTCTCCGAGATCCTCAATCGATCCGGAGAAGCCGGTGTCCGCGCCGGGCTGGGTCGAGTAGCCGGTCTCGGCCATGACATCCACATGCTCGTGCGGGAGCTCGTCGACAAAGCGAGATGGCAGGACGGACTGCCAGCGGCCATAGATCTGGCGGTTGGCAACGAAGGTGATGCGGGCGGATTCGCGGGCTCGCGTAATGCCGACATAGGCAAGGCGGCGTTCTTCCTCGAGGCCCTTCATGCCGCTCTCATCAAGGCTACGGCGGGAGGGAAACACCTCCTCTTCCCAGCCCGGCAGGAAGACGAGTGGCCATTCAAGGCCCTTCGCGCCGTGCAGCGTCATGATCTGAACTTCGTCGCCGCCACTGTCGCCGGAGACATCCATGACCAGCTCGACGTGTTCGAGGAAGGCGGTGAGCGTGTCAAACTGGCTGAGGGCGTTGATCAGCTCCTTGAGGTTGTCGAGCCGGGTCTGCGCCTGCGGGCTGCGATCCTTCTGGAGCATGTCGGTATAGCCGGACTCCTCCAGAATGATCTCGGCGAGATCGGTGTGCGGCATGCCGCCGGCGAGCTTGTCGCGCCACATATTGATCTGGTCCACGAACTGGGTGAGCCCGCGCTTGGCCGGGCCCTTGATCTCATCGGTCTGCAGGATCATCGGCGTGAGCACGAACAGGCTACGGCCGTCTTCGCGGGCATAGCGCTGAAGCTTTTGCAGGCTGGAGGCCCCAACGCCGCGTTTGGGCTGGTTCACCACGCGCTCAAAGGCGAGATCATCGTCCGGCGAGCGGATGAGGCGGAGATAAGCGAGCGCATCGCGGATTTCGGCGCGCTCGAAGAAACGCGGGCCGCCGATCACGCGGTATGGAATGCCCAGCATGATGAAACGCTCTTCGAAGAGCCGCATCTGCCAGGAGGCGCGCACGAGCACGGCGCAGTCTTCGTATTTGCGCCCGGTATTGCGCCAGCTCTCAATGTCGTCGGAGATGAGGCGGGCCTCGGCCTCGCCATCCCACAGGCCACGGACTTTGACCTTTTCGGCATCCGGGTCTTCGGACTCTTCATCGCCAACATAAAGCGTCTTGCCGAGGCGGCCCTTATTGAAGCCGATCACGGACGAGGCGGCGGCGAGGATGTGTTTGGTGGAGCGGTAATTGCGCTCCAGCCGGATGACTTTCGCCCCCGGAAAGTCCTTCTCGAAGCGGAGGATGTTGTCCACTTCCGCGCCGCGCCAGCCATAGATGGACTGGTCGTCATCGCCGACGCAGCAAATGTTGGAGTTACCCTGCGCCAGAAGCCGCAGCCAGAGATACTGGGCGACGTTGGTGTCCTGATACTCGTCGACGAGGATGTATTTGAATTTGGAGTGGAAGTCGGCGAGCAGATCCGGGTTCTGCTGGAACAGGGTGATGTTGTGGATGAGCAGATCGCCGAAATCGCAGGCGTTCAGCACTTTCAGGCGGGCCTGATAGATCTCGTAGCATTTGATACCGCGCCCGTCGGCGAACTGGTACGCCTCGTCTCCCGGCACCTTGTCCGGTGTCAGTGCGCGGTTTTTCCAGCCATCGATCAACCCGGCGAGGAAGCGCGGCGTCCAGCGCTTGGGATCGATGTTCTCAGCCTCGATGATCTGCTTGCAGAGGCGGATCTGGTCGTCGGTGTCGAGGATTGTGAAGGAGGATTTCAGGCCGACCAGCTCCGCATGGCGGCGCAGGATCTGCGCACTGATCGAATGAAAGGTGCCGAGCCAGCGCAGGCCCTCGCCATCCGGGCCGATCAGCTGCATGGCGCGCTCGCGCATTTCGCGGGCGGCCTTGTTGGTGAAGGTCACGGTCAGCGTCTGGGACGGCCACGCCTTGCGGGTCGCGATGATGTGGGCGAGCCGGGTCGTCAGCACACGGGTTTTGCCTGTGCCCGCGCCCGCGAGGACAAGGAGCGGGCCCTCTGTATGGAGGACGGCTTCGCGTTGTTCGGGGTTCAATCCGTCCAGATAGGCGGCATCGCCACCATCGGTGGGCACCCGCGCGGCGGCAAGCTGGGAAATGGACGGGCGATTCGGTTCGGCGCTCATCTGCTGGATATAGCAGACACGCCGCCGGGTGTTACCCCGTTCCTGCTTTGATCACCCCTTCTGGAAGGCGATGGTGACCTGACCGATTTCGATGCCGTAGCGGGTCACATAGGCCCGATTCATCAGCACATCGTCCGGCAAAAGGTACATCCAGTCGTCAAAGCCGACTTTCCAGGTGTCGTCGCCGACTTTCAGGTCGACCTTGTACTTCCAGTTGAAGGCGTTTCCGACGACCTTGCCGGTCGCGTAGCCCGGAACATCGCCGGCTGTGCCGCGATATTCGCCATTGCCAAGGATTTCGATGGTCCAGACACGGGTGTCGCGCTCGCCATCGTCATACTCAAAGCGTTCATCAAGCGTCAGGACGCCGTCTTCCACGGTGCCGGTGATATCGACCTTGAATTGGCGGCGAACCTTGCCGAAGCGATCCTCGAACAAGCCATAGGCCGTTGTTTTTCCTTCGAAATACTCCTCCAAGACAAGCTGGCGGGGCGCGTCGGCGAAGTCTTCAACATTGGTCGACACACAGCCAGCCGCCGGAACAGCGGCGGCGACTGCGGCGGGCGCGAAGAGGCGGGAAAGGCGCATAGCAGTGTGTTCTCCATGGACACTCTGCCTTTGTGTACGCGCCTGCCCGCGAACTGGATGTCCTAGTACAGCGTGGCGAGCGCCTTCGCATCGTAGTCGTCCAACTCGTCCGTGCGACCCTGCTTGATCTTCTCGGCCCAGAACGGGTCCTGAAGCAGCGCACGGCCGACAGCAACAAGATCGAACTCGCCCTTGTCGAGGCGCTCGATGACATCCGCGATTGGGCGGGTTTTGGAGTTCTCGCCCTGGAAGGCACCGATAAAGTCAGATGAAAGGCCGACCGAGCCCACAGTGATCGATGGAAGCCCCGTAAGCTTTTTGCACCAGCCCGCGAGGTTCAGGCCGTTTTCACCATCGACCTCGGGGAATTCAGCTTCCCACCAGCGGCGCTGCGAGGCGTGGAGGATATCGACGCCGGCATCAGCGAAGACGTTCAGGAAGGCTTCCAGTTCAGCCGGGCTTTCAGCGAGGCGCGCGGTGTACTCCTGTTGTTTCCATTGGGAGAAGCGCAGAATGATTGGCATGTCCTCGCCGACCTGTTTGCGGCATTCGCGGATGATGTCCCCCGCGAACTGAGCCCGGTCGACAAGGTCGCCGCCATACTTGTCGGTGCGGGTGTTCATCACGTCCCAGAAGAATTCGTCGATGAGATAGCCGTGCGCGCCGTGAATCTCGACGCTGTCAAAGCCAAGTTCCTTCGCTTTTCCAGCCGCATTGGCATAGGCCATGACCATATCCGCGACTTCGGACTCGGTCGGCTCAGGCTGGACCTGCTTGCCGGTATGGGTGCGTCCTGATGGGCTGTCTGACACGGCTTCGGGGTCAGGCCCCGTGCCGGGCTTGCGCATCATGCCGACATGCCAGAGCTGCGGCGCGATCTTGCCGTTCTCGGCATGAACCGACTCTACCACGCGCTTCCAGCCGGCAAGGCTGGCTTCCTTGTGGAAGTTCGGCACTTTCGGATCATTGGAGGCCCCGCCTCGCCCGACCGTCGTGCCTTCCGTGATTAACAGGCCGACATCGGCCGCCGCCCGGCGCGCGTAGTATTCCGCGACATCCTTGCCGGGGATGCCGCCCGGGGAAAAGCTGCGCGTCATCGGTGCCATTACGATGCGGTTCGGCACGGTCATGCCTCGGGACGTGAATGGCGCGAAAAGCGGGGCGGTGTCTGTCATGGGTCTCTCCTTCAGGCCCGATTTGGCCGCATCGGGGACCCGCATCAACGGCGCCGCTGCGTCAATCGGCTTAACGGTGTGTTCAGTACAGGTTCAAATGAGCAAGCGTTGCATTCGTGTAATACTGTCGAAGAGGGAGAGTCGACATGAGGAGAATGATCTCATTCGCCGCGCTGGCGGGGATTGCCGCCTGTGCAACGCCGGGTGTCGACTATGAAGCGCGCCTACCGGCCAATCACCTTGCGGCAGCTGAGTATCGCGATGTCGAAGTGGGCGGTTTCTCCGGCCCGGTCGGTGGCTGGTACTCAGACCGGTTCGAAGACATGCTGGCCTCTGCTCTGCTCGACGGGCGGCCATGGTTCCGGCTGGTTTCAGGCCCTCCGGCTGATGGGGCGCTGTCCGGCCTTTATGCCGGGCGTATCTCGGTCGATGATGTGGACGAGCACAGCTATGAGCAGACCGAGCGCAAATGCGTGGAGTGGGACGGCCTGTTCGACTGCGAGACACGTGCGGACGTGATCGAACTGTGCGTGGAAACGCGGGTCGATGTCAGTGTTTATCCAGAACTGATCGACCGGGCGACAGGCGAGATCATCTTTGGCGGGCGCTATAGCGGCTCAGCGTCCGACACGGAATGTTCCGACGATCCACATCACCGGTCATGGCGCGGGCGTTTCTCCCATGCACCTCGCGAACTAATCCGCGAAGCGCTTCTGGATACGCTGCAGCCGATCCGAAACGATATTGCACCAAGAAATGCTCGCGTTCGCGCGCCTATGGTGGCCGAGGCGATTGATCCGGTGGCGCGGGCCGACCCGCGTTTTGAGCAAGCCGTGGAGGCCGCCAAGGACGGTGATGCGCTGCAGGCCTGCAATATGTGGAGCGACCTTGCAGGCGAATTTCCGAATGCCCCGGCAGTGCTGCACAATCGCGGTGCGTGCGCCGAGGCACGGGGCGATTATGCGCTTGCCCAAAAGCTGTACGCGACGGCCGCAGAGCTGACGGTGAACTACACGCAGGGCGATCTCGACAAATCCATTCGCGCTATCAATGGATCGCTGGCACGAATATCCGAACGCCGGTTTGGCGAGTCATGGATCGATCAGGCGGACGGTTACATTCCGCTGCCTGTGATCGACGATGAGGACGTGACGCTCGACGAGGCAGCCGACGGAGAAATGGAAGCGGAGAGCTAGAGACCTCCCGGCTCTCCGACGATGACGAAAGTGAAGCGGTCAGGCGAGAGATACTCACTGGCGACCCGGTTCACGTCTTCAAGGGTCACAGCATCTACAGCCGCGTTGCGACGATCAAAGTAATCAACGCCGAGATCCTGCTGGCGCACACCCATGAGGTTTCCGGCAATCTTGGCGTTGGAGTCAAAACCGAGCGGATATGAACCGGTCAGGTATGCCTTCGCATCCGACAGTTCCTGCTCGGTGACACCATTCTCGACGAGCTTGACCAGCTCTTCGCGCACAACGGTCAGAAACTCCCCTGCGCTCTCATTCTTTGTCTGGCCCGCGCCTGACCACGTCGCGAGCTCCCCACCGAAACTCAGGCGCGTGCCGATGCCATAGGTCAGGCCGCGCGCAACACGCAACTCTTTCATCAATCGGCTTTCAAAGCCGCCGCCGCCAAGCGTGTAGTTCAACACATAGGCGGTGAAGAAGTCTGGATTGCTGCGCTGAAGTCCCGGCGCGGCGAAGCTCACAAGGCTTTGCGGCTGTGGCAGCGTTACGAGGATGGGTTCAGACACCGGATCGGCAAGGTCCACAGTTGGAATCGTCGGCAACTCGCTGGTTTCCGGCAGGCCGGCAAAAGCCAGATCGATGAGCGGTGCGAGCTGTTCAGCCGAGATCGCACCGACAGCCGTTACCAGAAGACGGTCCCTCACCATCAGCTTGTCCTTGTGTGCCAGTGCGTCTTCGAGGGTCATCGCGTTTGCGCTGTCTTCCGTCATCTCGCTGGCATAGGGATGATCTGGATAGAGGGCGGCTTCCAGTGCTTCGCTGGCAAGGAAGCGTGCATTCGTCTCGCGGCGTTTCACACCGATCAGATTCTCGCGGCGCATGCGCTCAAATGGGCCCTCGTCAAAGCGCGGCTCGGACAGAGCGGTGGCGATGAGATCCATCGACTCAGCGGCGTTATCTGCCAGCATGGAGGCCGAACAACTCGTCCAGTCCCGCGAGGCATTGCAGCCGAAGCTCATATTGAGGTCTTTCATCCGCGTCTGGAAGGCGAGCGCATCAAGATCCCCCGCGCCCTCATTCATCTGGTAGGCGACCGCACTCGCCAGCCCTTCAAGCCCCTCCGGATCGACAGCCGATCCGCCTTTCCAGGACGCCTGAAACGAAATGATCGGAATCGATGGCTCCTCAACGAGCCAGACCGATACACCGTCAGGGGTCGTGAATTGCTGGATCGAGGCGAAGTCGCCGTCATGCGTATCGACAATAACGCTCGACTGGTTCGCGGCCTCTTCGACGGAGACATCTGCTGTGGCTGGCGGGGCGATGTCCGGCGTTAGCGCGCATCCTGTGACAAGCAGTGCGGCGGCACCAAGGGTGATCAGATGTCTCATTCGCCTGCCTCCTCTTCGGGGAGCAATTGCGCTTCGACGTAATGCTTATCCCCCGCGAACACAGTGCGAAGTGCATCAATGGCTTGCTCCGGCGTGACGCTGCGGATGCGGTCTTCGTATTCGAGGACCTCCTCAATCGTGCCGCCAGTGGCGAGGACGCGGCCATAGAGGTTCGCCATGCCGGCCTGGCTGTCGCGTGCATAGATGGCGTTTGCGGCAAGACTGTTTCTTGAGCGGATGACCGCTTCCTCAGTGAAGCCTTCCTCAAGCGCAGCCTCGACTTCAGCGATCAGCGCCGCCTCAAGCTCTTCCAGGGTAACGCCCGGGGCCGGCGTTGCCGAAAAACCGGCTGGCCCCGCATCATGCAGCGTGACCCAGCTCCATGCTGAGGCGGAGACAGCGATTTCCTGGTCTTCAACAAGAGCCTGATAAAGCCGGCTTGTCGGGCCGCCGCCAAGGACGTTCAGGCCGACCTGCAGAGCGTAGGCAAGGTCAGCGTCGGTGCGGAAGGAAGTGCCAATATAGTAGCGGTCATATTCGGGCTGGCGGACCTTGGGATCGGAGTGGGTCAGCATCTGCGTTTCGGTGAGCGGTGCGACGGCCTGCCAGCCGCGTTCGGGGCGCGGCCTGTCGGACGGTGGGAGGACGCCATAAGTGGCCTCAGCGAGTGGGCGAACCTCCGCAGCCGTGACATCCCCTGCCACAACGAGAATGGCCTGCTGGGGCGCGTACCAGGTTTCGTAGAAGTCGAGCCCGTCCTGAACCGTCAGGGCGGCAACTTCATCCATGTGTCCGATGATCGGCACGCCATAGGGATGATCCGGATAAAGCGCCGCCATGACCTTTTCAAACAGGACCGAGCTAGGATTGCTCTCAATCACCTGCCGACGCTCTTCCTTCACCGTATCGCGCTCGACATAGAAGGAGCCTTCCGGATCCTCATTGAGGATAAGATCGGTCATCCGGTCGGCTTCCATGCTCATCATGAGCTCAAGCCGGTCCTTTGCGACGCGTTCGAAGTAGGCTGTGTAGTCCCAGCTCGTGAAAGCGTTCAGCTGGCCGCCATTGCGCTGGACGACGGTGGTGAATTCCTCCGGGCCGAGATCGTCAGTCTCCTTGAACATGACGTGCTCGAAGAGGTGTGCGAGCCCTGACTTTCCGGGCTCCTCATCGACGGCACCGACCTTGTACCACACCATATGCGTTACGACGGGCGCGCGATGATCCGGGAGAACGACGACTTCCATTCCGTTGTCGAGCGTGAAAGTCTCCGGAGCCCATTCAGAGCCGGCATCAGCGGCCGCAAACACAGGCGCAAGCAGCGCCACCAAACCGAAAATCAGAGACTTCATCAGGGGCGCGCTCCTGCTGGTGCTTGGGGATCTTTGTAGTTGGGTTTATGTGCCCGGAAGCTTCAGGCGCTCACCGCGATTGGATTGCTCGATGACAACGGGCTCGCCGCCGGTCGCATTGTCTGTCGCCGCGCCTTCAAGCTCTTCCTCGGTGCCGCGCCAGAAGAGAACGCGATCGGTTAGCGTTGCTGTCCGACGGATCGTCTTGGCTTCCTCATAATCGACAAGACCGCGGATCACGGGGTTCGCAGCATTTGCGCCAGCTTGCGCGACAAGTTCACGCTCGACCGGGCTCGCATCGGAACCCGTGGTGGACCCGAAAGCAGTGATCGTGGTCGTCCGCTCCACTGTCACTTCAGCCGGCAGCTCCTGCCCGGCTTGCGGTGGACGCAGGCCGTATTCTGGCGGAATCGTCAGCGGAGCTTTCGTCACGACGCGGAATTCATCGGGCGCATTCGCGTTCGAAAAGCCCGTGTCACGGCTGATGCAGGCGGGTGTCAGTGCAATGGCGGCCCCTGCGGCGATAAGGGTGAGAGTCTTCTTCACAGAGCGATACCTCGGCTGGAATCTACATTTCATCTTCAGTCTTAGCGGGTTTCGGCGTTTCGCGCGAGAGCAGGAACTGATCGAGAAACAGCAAGGCGGCCCCCACAGAGATCGCGGCATCTGCAACGTTGAAAACGTACGGGAAATACAGCCCGCTGAAATCGAAGAAATCGACGACTGCGCCGAAGCGTATCCGGTCAACAACGTTACCTGCCGCCCCGGCAACGATGAGCGTGAGCGCTGTAATCGTCAGGCGTCGTGTGGCCCGGAAGAGCCACACCCCGAAGCCGATGGCGATGGAGACGGTCACGACCACCAGAACCCAGCGCATGACGCCTTCGGACTGCAGCGCGCCGAAGCTCATCCCGCGGTTCCAGACCATAGTGAGGTCGAAGATGGAAGACAGCTCGATCTTGCCGCAGCGCACCGAGCGGTCGAGGCATTCGAGTGCGCGGAATTGAGGCTCAGACAGCACGATGTATTTCGTGATCTGATCGATGATGATCACAACCGGCAGGAGCCCGAAGGCCATCGCGTTTCGGAACGAATTGCTCATGCGGTCCTATCCCTGCGCGGCATCCCACGCTTTGACGGCCGCCGCATCGCGCGGCGTGATATCCGGATAATCCGGATCGGCGGTGCTGGCATCAAAATACTTCCAGCTGCGAGCGCATTTGATGCCCTCAGCCTTGGCTGGAAGGACCGCGACTCCCTCGACTTCATCCAGCGTGAAGGCTCCGCCCGGCCCGTCGCCAAGGATCAGTTCGGCACCTGAGGTGATAAAGAGGTCAGCCGCGTCTTCGCCCTCATAGGCATCGATCAGTGACTTGTCGGTGATGTAGACTTTCGGGGCCGCTTCGAGGGAGGAGCCAATGCGCTTTTCGCGGCGCTCGATCTCCAAGGCTCCGGTGACCACACGGCGAACCTTGAAGATCTTCGCCCATCGCGCGGCAAGGTCATCATCGCGCCAGTCCTGCGGTGTCTCCGGGAAGAGCGTCAGGTGAACGCTGTCAGCCTCTTCGGCGAAGCGGGACATGAGGAAGGCCTCCTCCGTCGTGAACGGCATCACCGGGGCGAGCCATGTCAGCAGGCGGCGGAGCACCTCGTCCATGACAGTACGCGCGGCGCGCCGGCGGGTCTCGCCCGGCGCGTCGCAGTAGAGACTATCCTTGCGGATGTCGAAATAAACCGCTGAAAGATCGACGCCGCAGAAATTGATGAGCGCGGCCATGATCTTCTTGAAGTCGTAAACAGCGTAAGCCTCGCGGACGGTCTTATCGAGTTCAGACAGACGATGCAGCACCCAGCGCTCAATGCCGGGCATATCCCCAGCCTCAATGCGCTCGCCCTCGTCGAACCCATCAAGCGCACCGAGCAGATAGCGCAGTGTGTTGCGGAGGCGCCGGTAGCTCTCGACATTCGATTTGATGATCTCATCAGAGATACGCAGATCCTCTGTGAAATCCGAACTCGCCGTCCAGAGGCGCAGGATTTCGATGCCATACTGATTGGCAATCTGGTCCGGCTCGATCGTGTTGCCGATCGACTTCGACATCTTCTTGCCTTCGGCATCGACGATGAAACCGTGGGTCAACACTTCCCTGTACGGGGCCATGCCGCGCGTGGCGCAGCACTCCAGAAGCGAGGACTGGAACCATCCGCGATGCTGGTCGGAACCTTCAAGATAGAGGTCCACCTGCCCTGTTTCCTCATCGATCATGCCGCGATCGCGCATGGCGAAGGCATGGGTCGTGCCGGAGTCGAACCAGACATCGAGAACGTCTGTCACTTTCTCCCAATCCTCGCCGTCAGCGACGTTGCCGAGCAGCGTCTCCTTGGGCGTGGAGAACCAGGCTTCCACCCCGCCCTCTCGGATCGCGGCGCGGATGCGCTCATTGACGGCCTCGGCTGCCTCTTGCGGGAGAGCGGCTGTGTGTGGCTCGCCGTCCTTGTTGACGAAGATGGTGAGTGGGACGCCCCAGTTACGCTGGCGTGAGATCAGCCAGTCCGGGCGGTCTTCGACCATTGAGCGGAGACGGCGCTCGCCTGAGGGCGGGAAGAACTCGGTGTCGTCAATGGCGGCAAGCGCTTTCTGGCGCAGGGTTTTCCCGTCCTCGTCAGGCTTATCCATGGCGATGAACCATTGCGGCGTCGCCCGGCGGATAACCGGGGCTTTGGACCGCCAGGAATGGGCGTCGCGGATGGTGGTGACGCCCCGCGCGAGGAGGTTGCCGCTCTCGGCGAGCGCCTTGATGACTTCCTCATTCGCCTTGCCGGGCTGGCCACGCTTCTTGCCGGAGGTGCGGATGATGTCGAGGCCTTGGAAGCGTTCGGGAAGCTCTGGGTGCTCGTAGACGCCGTCTTCATTGACGATGTCGCGGATGTCCTGCGCGGTGAAGCCGTTCGCAAGACAAACAAGATAATCGTCTTCACCGTGCGCCGGCGCGGAATGCACAAAACCGGTACCGGCGTCGTCAGTGACATGATCGCCTGAGATTAACGGGATGTCGTGCTGGAAGAATGGTGAAAGTTCGTGGAGCGGGTGTTCTAAACTTCGCAACTGAGATGGACGGTCAAGCGAACGAATTCTCTTGAAGCTCGTGACTTTCGCTGAGTCCATTACGTCCTGAGACAGACTATCAGCGAGGATCAGCCTCTCGCCCGGTACAGCATATGGCTTGAACCCCAGGTCTTCCTCGGACGCCACCGACTCAACCTCGTAGAGCCCGTAGGACACCGATGCATTGTATGCGACCGCCTGGTTTGCGGGAATCGTCCACGGCGTCGTTGTCCAAATGACTACTGAAGCCGTTTGCCAGATGGTCATCTCTTCTTTGTCGTCAGCAACAACGTTCGTGACAGGAAACTTCACCCATATCGTTGGCACTTTCCGGTCCTGATACTCGACCTCGGCTTCGGCGAGCGCGGTGCGCTCCACTGGGCTCCACATGATCGGCTTCGCGCCGCGCACGAGCGTCCCGCCCATGGCGATATCGAGGAATTCTGAGACGATCTTTGCCTCACTCTCAAACGCCATGGTGAGGTACGGATCGTCCCACTCGCCTTCGACACCAAGACGGCGGAAGCCGGCCTTCTGGACCTCGATCCATTTGGCGGCGTATTCGCGGCAGGCGGCGCGGAACTCGGCTGCGGGGACCTGATCCTTGGTCTTGCCCTTGCCGCGGAACTCTCCCTCAACCTTCCATTCAATCGGCAGGCCGTGGCAGTCCCAGCCCGGCAGGTAGGAGGCGTCATATCCCGCCATCTGGTGCGAGCGGACGACGATGTCCTTCAGGATTTTCTGCATGCCAGTGCCGAGATGGATTGGGCCATTGGCGTAAGGCGGGCCATCATGGAGGATCCATGGCTCAGCGCCCCTCGCCTTCGCGTCGGCGCGCATCCGCTCATAGAGCTTCATCTCGTCCCAGCGCTCGATCCATTTCGGCTCGGCCTTGGGCAGACCGCCGCGCATTGGAAAGTCGGTCTTCGGCAGGAAAAGCGTGTCGCGATAATCGCGTGTGTCGGTGGGTGTGTCAGGCATGTCCGGTCGTCTTCGAATCTTCGGGGAGGTTTATATCAGCGGAATGATCAGAATCCCGGCCTCGCCTGACAGAAACGTTCAGTGCGTGGCCGGGCGGCTAATTCGAGTGACGCCTATCTTCAACATGCGCAGACGGTTAGCAGGGCCGCCCGCGAAAGAAAAGCGAGCAATGACCGCGCCTAGAGCGACAGCGGGGTTTCGAGCACATCGGCGTACATGCGGTCGCGATGTTCCAGGAGAATCGGGTCGAGCGCGGCGCGGGTCTCGTCATCCATGGAGACAAAGGCCGCGCGGGAATCCGGGTTCATCTCACAGATGTCTTCGGGAAGCGGCGCAAACAGAGCGAGCGTCGTCGCACTGTAGATGTCGAGGGCCGATAGTTCATTTCCGATATAATAAGCGCTGCCAGCGGCCTTCTGCGCCTTGAGGCGATCCGCCAGCGCCGTCAGCAGCTCCCGCGTCCGAACGCCATATGTGGAGCCTTTAGCGGCATCATATCCGTACTTGCCGGCAAGATATTGCGCGACCGGCTTGCGGAAACCGCCCTGCTTGGCGAGGCCAGCCTCAACTGATTGGAGACGGCGCGACCAGCCGAGCCCCTCTTCTCCCAGAATCTCGTGCGCCCAGCCAAACATGAGGGCGCGGTCTGCCGGGTCGCTTGGGATCAGTGAGGGCTCCGGCTGGAGGCGTTCGGCGAGGAGCAGAATGTCAGACCAGCGCGACCGCGGAGGCTCGTCATTGTAGACCGCGACGGGGGCGCTCAGCTCTCCCGCCCATTTGGCCAGCGTCGGATCGTCATAAGCGAGCCGGACAGCTTTCCAATCGAGCCCCTTGATATGGAAGATGCCCTTGGCCGCCTCGCCCCACGGGCTTGGTACATTGCTGACGACCATCATTCTGAGACCGTCGGACTCGATGGCTTCGTCGACCTCCACATAATTGACTGGCATCGCTCTGGTCTCCTGTCAGTACTGCGACTTTGCTAGACTTGCCTTCGCGTCTTCACAGTCGCGTTTCATCTGCTGGACCATGTCATCAATCTGGTCGAACTTCAGCTCAGGCCGCAGGAAATCTACCAGCGCGACTTCAACGTGCTTGCCATAGAGACCGCCCTCATAGTCAAAGATGAAGGTCTCAAGCAGGGGATCGCGCAAGCCCGTGGTTGGCGTGCGGCCGAAATTGGCGACGCCATCACGCCACTCCGTCTCGCCATCAATGCGCACGCGAACAGCGTAGACACCGTGTTTCGGGTGAATGAGTTCGCCCAGATGCAGATTGGCGGTTGGGAAGCCGATTGTCCGGCCGCGCTTCTCCCCGGCTTCCACCACGCCGTCCGCGACCCAGAGCTGCCCCAGTATCTCTGCCGCCCGGTCCGGCTCACCGGCAATCAGGGCTTCCCGGATTGCTGTGGAGGAGGCCTTCTGTCCGAGACTGACGATTTCCTCGACTATGGTGACGCCGAAACCCATAGCGCGGCCAAGGGATGACAGCCGCGCCGCATCTCCCATCCGGCCGCGCCCAAAACGGAAATCAAAGCCGACGGCGACATGGGACACACCGAGGCCGTCGACGAGGACATCGCGCGCGAACACCTCATCGGTCATTGCAGCCATTTTTCCATTGAACGGCAGCTCGAAGACGGCCTCAGCGCCGATTTCTAGCAGGCGCTGGTTTCGCCGGGTCGGGCGAAAGATGCGGAATGCCGGATCGTTCGGACGGAAGTAAGCGCGCGGGGGCGGCTCAAACGTTGCGACCCCCAGCTTGCCGCCAGCGGCACGCGCCGCATCGATTACGGCGCGATGACCGAGGTGAAGCCCGTCAAAGTTCCCGAGGGCGACTGAATAGCCCTTCGCCGTCTCTGGCAGGCCCCGATAGTCTGCATAAACTGCCATCAGGCCCCGTTTGCGTCCGCATTGCGGCTGGGGGCCACGACTTGCGCCTCTCCGCCAATGGCGACTTTGCCATCGACCGTGCAGGTCACTTTCAGCGTGACGCGATTGCCGCGATCCTGCTTCTCTGTGACCTCAGCGCGAACGGTGACGTCCGATCCGATAAAGACAGGGCGTTTGAAGCGCATGGAGAGACCCGTGAAGATCGCGCCGGGACCGGGAAGATTATTACCGAGAATACCGGAAATATAGCTGGCCGTCAGCGCGCCATGGGCGATACGCTGTCCGAACATCGTCGTCTTGGCGTACTCTTCGTCCATGTGCAGCGGATTGCGGTCGCCGGACACGTCAGCGAAAGCCTCGATATCGGCTTCCGTGATCGTGTGGAACGTCTCGTGGGCCATGCCGACTTCGAGATCTTCGTATTTGTATCCTTCGGGGTGCGCCATTCAGCGATCTCCTGATTGTCTTGCGAGCGGCTCGTTACACTGCTGCGCGGCCTTCGTCACCATTTGAGGGCCGGCATCGCATAGGTCGCCATCTCTCCATATTCCTTCAACAGGGCTGTGATTTCCGTCTCGAAATCGTCGCCATGCTCTTTGAGACCAGTGCCTGTGTAGAAGCTGTCCATCCCCTGCAGGCGGGCCCCGCGCAGGTCAGTCGCCGGGCTGTCTCCTATGGCGAGCGTGCGTGACTTGTCGGTGTTACCGCCAATGGCCTCAAGACGGGCGCGGGCGGCATCGTAGATCGCATCATGGGGCTTGCCGGGATAGATGACGCTGCCGCCGAGGTCTTCGTAGACGGTCGCGAGCGCGCCGGCGCACCAATAAAGCTGCCCGCCAATCCGGACTTTCTGGTCAGGATTGGCGCACAACATCGGAATGCCGCGATCGACACCGATCTTAAGCTCTTCGCGATAGTCTTCGGGTTCATCATTCACATGGTCGCGAAGGCCTATGCAGAGCAGAAGATCGGCGGCGTCGGGTTCCGTAAACTCGATATCGAGGCCTTCATAGAGGAAGCGGTCATGCTCCCAGCCCTCATCCGCGCCCAGCCGCCAGACTTTGCTGTCGGCGCGGCGAGCCAGTTCCGACCGTGTCGCATCCCCCGAGGACACGCAGTCATCAAAAGCATCGCCCGGGACGCCGAGCGGCTCAAAATAGCGGATCACCTGGGCCTTGGGCACCGGCGCGTTGGTGATCAGCACCACGCGCCCGCCCTGCTCACGGAACGCGACGAGCGCTTTGCAGGCGTCATCAAAAGCGTGGCGGCCATTATGGATGACCCCCCAGACATCGCAGAGAATGGAATCGTATTTGTCGGCGACGGACGATAGGCCCGTCAGGAAACTCGGTTGTGTCATTGGGGCGGCCTATTTCGGCGCGGCTGCGCGGTCAATCGGCACCGACCGCATGGAGCGTTTCGCCGCTGGACCTCAGCCATGCCCGCTGGCGCTTCCAGTCCGGCCGGCATTTCGCCACATGCGCCCAGAAGGCGGGCGAATGGTTCATCTCAATGAGATGCGCGCATTCATGGGCGGCGACATAATCGAGCACATCAGGCGGCGCACAGATCAGACGCCAGGAAAAGGACAGCCGGCCATCGGATGAACACGAGCCCCAGCGAGAGCGGGTGTCTTTCACAGTGATGCGGCTCGCGCGGACCGATAGCGTCTCGCAATGTCGGGTGACGGCCTCTTCCAGCGCTGTGCGGGCTTCTTTCTTCAGGAACCGGGTGACACGAGCAGACAATGTATCGGGCGCGCCGGGAGCCCGCAGGAGCTGCGGAGGGCCGGTTTCAAGCCGGGCGACGCGGCCCGGGCCCTCGGACGTGACGCAGCAAGGTTCGCCTCGCAAAGGGAATGTGCCGCCTTCCTCGAAAGGCAGGCTGTCTGGAGCACTGTCGATCTGGTCCGCGAGCCATTCAGCGCGTTCGGCCGCAAACGCTGCCGCAGCCGACAGGAAACGGGTGCCCGGAGCGACCGCGACACCCTGCCGATTCCGACGGTCCAGACGCAGGATTATGCGCTTGGCACGGGGGTTAACCTCCAGTCGTACCGGCACCTTCCGCCCGTCAGGAGCAGTCAGTGTCACTTTCTGGCCTTTATCGTTTTTCATGGTAGAAACCGACTCGCATTAAGAGGTTTTAAGGGCGTTCTCAGCTCTATGGGAGATACCAATATGAAACACTTGTTAATCACCGCAGCTGCGGCAGCACTTCTGACCGCCTGCGGCGGCGACAAGGCGGATAGTCCTCCAGAGAGCGCGGAGGCCGCGATTGAGCGTGCCACCGAAACGGCCGCTGAGATCACTGTTCGCTCCGGCGATGCATCCGAAGCCGGTGCAGCGCTGACGGCGCTTTCACTGAACCAGTCCGGCGCGGGCCGGGTGTCGTTCGCAGACAGCTCAACAAATGGCGCGAATGCGTCCTTCTCAAGCGTCGAAATCGAGGTTGAAGAAGACGAAGCGCCGCTGAAGATCGGCACGCTGAGCTTCGAAGGCCTGGAAACAGGCGATTCAGGCGAAGCGAACTTCGGCCGGATGCTGATGTCGGATCTGTCAGTGTCTGACGACGACTCCGACACCGAAACAGAGATGAAGATCGCCTCGGTAGAGCTGATTAACCCGTCTCCAGAAACCGCCGCCTGGGTGGCAAGCCTGATGGGCGATGGCGACCCGGCCGAGTTCCCGGCGGCTGCTGATTTCGGTTTCGACTCATGGACGATGAACGCATTGTCCGTCGTGCTTGATGAAGAAGACGATGCTGAAGGCACGTTCGGGATCGACCAGATTGTCATCAATGGCATGAAGAATGAGAGAGCGGCGTCGGCTGTCCTGTCCGGCATGAAACTCGACATGATCGATGGGGAAGATGGCACCAAGGTGGATGTGAACCTTGATGCGATCACCGTGTCCGGTGCGGATCTGAAAGTGTTGTCCGCGCTTCAGAACGCTGGCGAAAGCGAAGACGAAATGGCGTCGGCTGTCATGGACGCCATGTATAGCGACCCTGTCGATCCCGGGTTTGACGCCATGTCGGTCTCCAATTTCACTGTGGACGCCGGCGGTGCCAATTTCGCGCTGCCATCCCTGAACTACCTGGTTGACCGAAATGGCGCAGGCGAACCGACCAAACTGACCGTAGAGCCATTCACGGCCACTTTGTCGGCGGATGCGGATGCCGGCGAAGTCGGCAGCCAGCTGGCGGGTGGCCTCGGCATGATCGGCTACGAAACCATGGAGTTCTCGGGCGCAGGTGAAAGCGACTACGATCCCGAGAATGACATTGTCAGCTACGAAGCCGGCAAGAACTACTTCACACTGGCTGATGGCTTCACAATGAATTTCGGCGGCAAGCTGGAAGGTTACAGAGCCTACTCCGAAGCCATTGCGGGCAGCATGACGCCCGAAGCCCTTGATGCGGCGAACTCGCAGGAAATGATGACGGAGGCGCTGGGCGCGCTGACCGTTCACAGTTTCGAGTTCAGCTTCGAGGATGACAGCTTTGTTGACCGCATGTTCAATCTCGCTGCCGCTCAGTCCGGCGAAGACCCCGCGCAGATGCGCAATCAGGTGGTGGCGATGATGAGCATGGCACCGATGATGGCAGGCGGTTCGGGCATCGATATGGAGCTCATCACGGAGGCTTCCGGGGCCGTTTCGAGCTTTATCTCCGATCCACAGACGCTGACGATCAAGCTCGATCCTGAAGAGCCTATTGCGATTGGTGCGCTCATTGAGAGCGGGGACCCATCGGGGCTGACAAAGTCCACGCTCGGTTTCTCTGCCAGCAACGAGTAGACAACCCTCTATTCAAGAAAGCGCGCGGCTCTCTGGGTCGCGCGCTTTTCTTATGGGCAACGCTCGTCCATATGGCCCGGATGAAACTCGGTTTTTTCGGAGATGTCGTCGGCAAGCCCGGACGGCGCGCAGTGGTAGACCACCTTCCCGACCTGAAGGCACGCCTTCGGCTGGATTTCGTCGTGGTGAACGCCGAGAACGCGGCGGGCGGGTTTGGCATTACGGAAGCTGTGGCCGAAGAGCTGTTCAGCGCCGGTGCGGACTGCCTGACCCTTGGCAACCATGCCTGGGACCAGCGCGAGGCATTGACCTATATCCAGCGCGAAGACCGGATGCTGCGGGTGAGTAATTATCCGGTCGGTGTGAACGCTCCCGGACGCGGCGCACACCTCTATGTCACGCCGTCCGGTCACCGGGTTGGCGTTATCTCTGTCATGGGGCGTGTTTTCATGGACGCGCTCGATGATCCGTTTCAGGCCGTTGAGCGTGAACTCGACGCGATGCCGCTCGGATCAACTGTCGATGCGCTGATTGTCGATGTTCATTGCGAAGCGACGTCTGAGAAGATGGCGATGGGACATTTCTGCGATGGGCGGGCGAGCCTCGTTATTGGCACCCATACCCATGTGCCGACCGCCGATACGCAGATTTTGCCAGAAGGCACCGCCTACCAGACCGATGCAGGCATGTGCGGTGATTATCTTTCTGTCGTCGGGATGAACAAGGATATCTCGCTGCAGCGTTTTACGACCCGCCTGCCCGGCCCCCGCAATGAGCCCGCGAAGGGCGAAGGCACGATGTGCGGCGTGGTCGTTGAAACAGACGATGCAACGGGCGCGGCTGTCCGTATCGATCCGATCCGGATTGGTGGACGCCTGGCGGAAACATCGCCGGCCTGATCAGACGGCGCTTCTCTCCGCCGTGCGGCGTGTCCCTGGGGCTGGGGGTGTTTCAGGCGCGCCGGCGAAACACTGCGCTTTCGACATCCAGTCAGCTGCAACCGGGCCGGTCACGATGAGGTCTGTATCGGCGATGTTTCGCGTTTGCGTGACGACCTGACAGAACTCCTCGGCGCGGCCTTCGATGAGATCCTCTGAGGTGTCTTCGCCATACGTCCAGACGGCACCGGACGGGGCAGTGAGTTTCAGGTGAGGCATAGGCCCGGGCGGATCTTCCCGGCGTGTGCGGTAAGTCCAGCCAAACGTGTTCACGCCGAGGACAACTATGTTTTGAATGCGGTCTTCATTCTCGCGGACGACGCCGAGATGATCGTAGACCTCCTGCCCGTGCGCCCATGTTTCCATCAGGCGCGCGGTGATCGAGGAGCGGGCGCTCATGTCGGGCCCGGCCCATTTCAGGCGTTGCTTCGGGTCGGCGTCGGCGAAGAGATCTGCCGTTTCCTGCACATTGGCGAACCAGGCTTTGCGCAAGGCATGACCGGACAAGCCCTCGAAATGATCATTCTCAAAGGCGCGCATCCCACCCTTTTGCGACGCGATCTTAGACATGGTTTCAACGAGTTGATCTTCATCGGTGATCTGAAAGCCGGCCATGATGTTCCAGAAGTAAAGGTGCTGGAGTACGGCATCGATGGTCCAGCTCTTGAACTGGGTCGGCTCGGAAAAGCGTGCTTCGTCGGCCCCTTGGAGCAGCGCGTTTAGCGCCTCGCTCTCGGCCCTGAAGTCTTCCGCCTGCTGCATGCCTGTCCCTCCCGGAGAATTCTGTCTCACCTTTAGTGGCCGCGCGGAGGGGGCCTGTAAACGGCTCAGTGGAAATCGCGGCTGGCCGGGATGATGCGCACATTCCGGGGATGGCGGGCGGCCGGGCCTTTGCGCTCCGGTACCGGTCTCATGACTTCATCAGCATGGGCGAGCGCATGTTTGAGCGGATCGCGCTGAGCATCTTCCGTCAGCGTATCGAGATCCGCCGTACGGTCGATCAGGCGCTCAGCCACAATGTGAGTGACATTGTCCGCACGCTGGACGCGGCCATGGATAAGCACGATGCGCGCGCCCATGACAACGGACCGGAACCGTTCCATCACACGCGGCCAGACGACGATATTGGCGATGCCCACCTCATCCTCAATGGTCATGAAGACAACCCCGCTCGCCGAGCCCGGCCTCTGGCGGACCAGCACGACGCCCGCCGTAGAGACCCGGGCACCGTTTCTCGCCTCTGTCGCCCCTTTCGTCGACCGGATGCGCATGGACTGGTAGCCCGCGCGCAGGAAGGTCATCGGGTGATCTTTCAGGGAGAGCCGGGTCGTCTGATAGTCCTGCAGGACATGTTCAGAGCGCGGCATGACCGGGAGCTGTGTTTCGCCCTCCCCGCCCTGCTCGGCTGTGTCGGCGGCCTCGAAGAGCGGAAGGGTTTCCCCGGCCGCTTCCCCGCGCACAGCCCAGAGCGCGGCGCGGCGGTCCAGCCCCATGGAGTTGAACGCATCGGCGGCCGCGAGTTGTTCCATTGATCGGCGCGGCAAACGCGCGCGACGTTTCAGAGCGTCAGGTGTCTGATAGCCTTCCTCGCGCGCCAGCATCAGCGCTTCGGCGTCTGCTTCCGGCAAGCCATCCACCTGCCGAAAGCCAAGCCGCACGGCATTGGGCGGCTCCAGCGTATTGTCCCAGTCGGAATGGTTCACATCCACAGGCCGGACCTCAACACCATTCTCCTGTGCGTCACGTACGATCTGGGCCGGCGCGTAAAAGCCCATGGGCTGAGCGTTCAGGAGCGCCGCACAGAAAACATCGGGATGGTGGTGTTTCAGCCAGGACGATACGTAGACAAGGTGGGCAAAGGATGCGGCATGGCTTTCCGGGAAGCCATACTCACCGAACCCCTTCACCTGATCAAAACAGCGCTGCGCAAAAGCCTCTTCATATCCGCGCGCAACCATGCGCGTGACCATCATCTCCTCGTAATTGTTGATTGTGCCGACCTTGCGAAACGTCGCCATGGCCCGGCGCAGGCCATTGGCTTCATCCGGTGTGAAACGGGCGGCATCCATGGCAATCTGCATGGCCTGTTCCTGAAAGAGCGGAACGCCGAGCGTACGGTTGAGGATAAGTTCCAGTTCATTGGGTGGGCCATGTTCGGGCGCGGGCGATGGATAGGAGACCGCCTCCAGCCCCTTCCGGCGTCGCAGATAGGGGTGAACCATATCGCCCTGAATGGGACCCGGACGGACAATGGCGACCTGAATGACAAGGTCATAATAGTTTCTCGGGCGTAGACGCGGCAGCATGTTCATCTGCGCGCGGCTCTCGACCTGAAACACGCCAAGGGACTCGCCCCTACACAACATGTCGTAAGTGGGCTCATCGCCGGGCTCGATGCTGGCGAGGGTCAACTGCTCGCCTTTATACGCGGCGATCATGTCGAAGGCCTTGCGGATACAGGTGAGCATGCCAAGCGCGAGGACATCGACCTTCATGATTTTCAAGGCGTCGATGTCGTCCTTATCCCATTCGATGAAGGTGCGGTCTTCCATCGCCGCGTTACCGATAGGTACGGTTTCGATGAGCGGGCCCTGCGTCAGGACGAAGCCGCCGACATGCTGTGACAGATGCCGGGGAAAGCCGATGAGCTGGCGCGTCAACACGATGGCGCGTCGAATGAGCGGGCTTTCCGGGTCGAGCCCGGCCTGCCTGATCTGGGCGAGATTCACATCGCTACCAAAGCTGCCCCAGACTGTCCCGGCCAGCGCGGCGGCAATGTCCTGTGTCAGGCCCAGCGCCTTGCAGATCTCTCGCACCGCCGAACGCGGGCGATAGGAAATGACAGTGGCTGTTAAAGCGGCACGGTGTCGGCCATAGCGGCGATAGACATACTGGATGACCTCCTCGCGGCGCTCATGCTCGAAATCGACATCGATATCCGGGGGTTCCTTGCGTTCCCTGGATAGGAAGCGCTCAAACAGAAGGCTTGTTGCGGTTGGGTCGACACTGGTGACGCCGAGGCAGTAGCAGACAGCCGAGTTCGCCGCCGAACCACGCCCCTGACAGAGAATGTCCCGACTGCGCGCCCAGGCGACAATATCGTTCACGGTGAGAAAGTAAGGTGCGTAATCAAGGTCTCCGATCAGGTCGAGTTCCTTGATGATCGCCTTATGAACCTTTTCAGGCACGCCATCGGGATAACGCTTCGCCGCGCCCGCCCACGCCAGATCTGTGAGATGCTGTTGAGGCGTCTTGCCGGGTGGGACCGGCTCGTCCGGATAGATGTAAGACAACTCATCCAGCGAGAATCGGCAGCGCTCAGCGATATCGACTGTTCGTTCAAGCGCGTCCTCGAAGCCCGCAAACAGCCGCGCCATCGTCTCCGGGGCCTTCAGATAACGCTCGGCATTTGCCTGAAGACGAAACCCGGCCTCATCAATCGTACAATGCTCGCGGATGCAGGTCAGCATGTCCTGCAGCGGGCGGCGGTCCGGCACGTGATAGAGCACGTCATTGACGGCGACGATGGGCGCGCCCGTTTCCTGTCCAAGGCTCCTCAGGCGGGCAAGGCGCTCCCTATCTCGGCCGTGATAGGCATAGCAGGCCGCGAGATAGAACCGGTTCGGCCAGAGACCGGCGAGACGAGTCAGATGTGCGCGGGAGGCTTCATCAGGTTTCTCCGTCGGCAGCGCGATGAAGATCTGTCCCTCGCTGTGGGCGATGATGTCTTCCAGGCTGATCAGGCACTCACCCTTCTCCGCCGCGAGCTTGCCCTTCGAAAGAAGTGTCGACAGGCGGCCATAGGCAGCGCGGTCTGTCGGGTAACAGATCAGTTCCGGTCCATCGGTCGGGATCAGGCGCGCGCCAACAAGTAAGCGCATACCATGGGTCTTCGCCGCGATATGTGCCCGGACAACACCGGCCAGCGTGTTACGATCCGCCACCCCGATTGAGTGAATGCCGAGCGCTTTCGCCTGAAGAACCAGCTCTTCAGCATGGCTCGCCCCCCGCAGGAAGGAGAAATTGGTCGTGACGGCGAGTTCGGCATAGTCGCTCATGAGAACAGCCCGTGCATGAACCAGCGCGGCGTCCCGCCCCGCTCATCGCCATAGAGCCCGTCGCGGAAGAGCCAGTAGCGCCGACCCGTATCATCCTCGACCCGATAATAGTCACGAGCCCGAGGTAGAGCCTGGCGGGTCTCTGCACGGGCGTCTTCCTGAAGCTGGGTACGGATTTTTTCGATCTGGGCGGCGTCTGCCCGGGGATCCATCTTTGGTGACAGCCAGTCGAGGGTCGCGCCTTTTAGACTGGCGGCAGAGGACGGTGCTGCGAGGCTAAGCCACCATTCCGGCGCGATGCGTTCCGGCCCGTCCGCGCGGGTCACCTTGCGGACAACGCGCCGCCAGACAAATCGAAGGGGCGGGCCTTCCGGGACTTCCGCCATGACATCGACAGGCTCCGGCTGGTTGAACAGGCGAAGCGGCCGCAATCCGGTTTCAGCGGTCTGGCCACGCCAGTCCGGCAGACTTCCGCGATACGGCAAGCGCCGCTCCGCGCGTTCAGGCAGGTGGCTCTCGAATGGCGCGCTGACCGTCACCGCGCCCTCGCCAAGCTTGGCCACAATCCGGTCTGCCAACCTAGACAGCGCGGCTTCATCTGCGCCCTCGCCTGCCAGATCACCCGACAAAGGCGGGGAGCTTTCAGCCATCGGGCTTGTGCGGCGCGCCTCCAGAAGCAGCAGGTCGATCCCGAAACCGGGGTCGAGGGTCTCCAGCCGGTCTCGGAACAGACGATGGATATGCGCCGGATCCCTCACGGCGCGGGCCGCAGAGACAGATAGCGAGACAACGCTTCCATCCGAGCGAAAGGCACGCAGATCGAACAGACGTGCCCCAAGCCCATGGCCGGCAAGCTCGGCGGTGAGCTTGGCCATGAGGCGAGTCAGGCCCTCTTTCACGCCCTCAAGGTCGCCGAGCGGCTCAGGACATGGCAGGCGGACAGCATAGTCCGGCGCGGGGTAAACATAGTCGAGCGGTTCGGTCTTCAGTCCGAGCACCTGATCGAGACGCAGGAGGACGGCATCGGCCGCTTCGCGGGAGTTGAAGCGCCGCGCGAGGGATTTGCGATCAACCGTGTAAAGCTGGCCGATCCGGGTCAGGCCGAACCGGCGTAATAACTGGCTGGCATCTGCCGACAGGCGAAGCGCCGTGACGGGCGCGCCGGCGAGGTCGGCCTTTTCCCTGCCCGGCGCACAGATGAAAGGGGCTTCACTGCGGGCTGGATCATGCGCCAGCCCAAAGGCTGCACCGGGCGTGCTGGCCAGCGCAATGCAATGCGCAAAGCCACTGGCAGTCATCTTCGCAGATATGGCGGCGGCCATGTCCGCCTCGCCGCCATAGAGATGATCGCAGCCGGTCGTTTCGAGGATCATCGCATCTTCACCATGCAGCGCGACCAGCGGGACCCAGCGCATCATCCATTCCGCGAGCGCGGCGAGCGCCTGGGCATCGGCTGCCCGGTCGATGTCTTCATGCTCGAGTTGGGGCGCGCGCGCGCGGGCATCCGTGAAGCTCAGCCCTTCTGTCACCCCAAGGGCGCGGGCTGGCGGATTTACAGCTGCGATGCGCAGGCCCTTTGGACCGTCTTCGACCAAGGCGAAGGGCTTACGTGGCTTATCCGGCTTGTCTGATCTCGTAATCCGGCGCGCCCGGCGGAGACGATCGAGTGGCCAGTCGGGAAACCAGAGACAGAGATAGCGCTTCATCATCATACTCCAGATCGAAAACGCGACCGACATGATCCGGCGCGCGGCGCGAGCGCTCCAGAACAGCGCGCCAGCGCCTGTGGCCAAGCGCGCGGGGGTCGAAGATGTTTTGGGAAGATGGCTGGGCGCTGACCCGCCAGCGGGCCTCCGCGGCAGTGGCCCCTTCACGCGTGTAAGGCATGAGCAGGATTACCGGCACGCCATAGCGGGCCGAGGCGAGGGTCAGGCGCCGGGTCGCTGTGAAGTCCGCATCCGTCAGCTCCGCAATGACGAGCGAGACGGCGCTGGAGCGTATGCCTTCTTCAACGGACCAGAGCGCATCGAATAGCTTTCCGGTTCTCACCTGAAGGATAGCCGGGACGCGGCCCGCAAGGTGCTGCGTGACCGCCTGACGGATCGTGCCATGATCCATGGAACGGGAATGCATCGAGACCCAGAGGATCGAGAGGTCATGTGACCGTGGCATCGCTGCCAGCACAAAGCCTGTCAGGGCGGCGTGATCGCCAAAAGCCGCCTCGGCAACCTCATGGACACCGGTCCGGGCCAGCCCGTAAGGAAAAGCCGCCTGTTCCGGTTTCAGAACAGGATAACTTCCCTGCCGGGCGGAAGACTGTAGCCTGACGAAATCCATATGTTCTTATTTTGTTCTTATCGAATAGAGTCAATACATGCATTTCCCAGTTGACAATCATTCTCATCCCCGACTAATTGAGAATCATGATCATTTGCATTTGCAGACGACTGAACGATACAGCGGTCCGCGACGCGGTTTCCGCTGGTGCCCGCTGCCCGGACAGCGTGCAGGCCCACCATGGATGCGCGTTCAATTGCGGCAAATGCAAAACGGCCATCGGCGAAATCATCTCCGAAGAAATGGATGCCGAAGCCCCAGCGCAACTCGTGGCTGCCGAGTAACTTTCCTTCTGATAATGAAAATGCGTTGCAGGATCATAGTATCCTGTTTTTTATCTGCTTTTTCTTGCCTTAGGACCTCAATCCCCCTACGTCGGCTCTAATTCAAAAATCCAAAGGAGAGCCGCATGAAGGGCGACGCAAAAGTCATTGAATTTCTGAACTCCGCCCTGAAGAATGAACTCACGGCGATCAACCAGTATTTCCTTCACTCACGGATGCTGAAGGATTGGGGCATCTCCGTTCTGGCCGAGTATGAGTACAAGGAATCCATTGAAGAAATGGAGCACGCCGACTGGCTGATCGAGCGTATTCTCTTCCTGGGTGGCCTGCCAAATCTTCAGGATCTTGGAAAACTTCGCATCGGCGAGAGCGTCAAAGAAATCCTCGAGTGCGATCTCGCACTGGAACATGACGCCATTCCCCTGCTCCGCGATGCCATGGAACACTGCGAGAAGGAGCGTGACTATGTCAGCCGCGATCTCTTCGGCAAAATCCTCACCAATGAGGAAGAGCATGTCGATTATCTTGAGACCCAGTTCGACCTGATCGAACGGATGGGCATCGAGAACTACATTCAGCTCCAGTCCGAGCCGAACGCCGCCTAAACCGACCCTCCTGCAGGGACACAACAGCGCACTGTCGCCCTCCGGCAACAGTGCGCTTTTTTGCGATTTGTTCGCAGACAACGGGTTGCACACATCTGCGGTCTTCTCTACCGCACCTGAAAGTCATTCTCAGTCTCAGGTGCGCGTATGCTCTCTCCTTCCCGATCTCTTGCCCTCGGTCTCACCTTATCTCTCGCCACAGCCCTGCCCGCGGCGGCGGACGACCTCAGAGTGCTCGACACTCTGACCGTGGTTGGGGTGGCCGGCGGCGAGCAGAACGTGGCCGGTTCAGTCGATTACATCGATGCGGAGGCTCTTGAGCTTCAGGGGCACTCGGACGTCCTACGTATCCTGCGGACCGTGCCAGGGGTGAACATTCAGGAAGAGGAAGGCTACGGCCTTCGTCCGAATATCGGGCTTCGCGGGTCAGGCTCTGACCGAAACTCCCGGATCACCGTGATGGAAGACGGCGTTCCGATCGCGCCTGCCATCTATGCCTCGCCGTCTGCTTACTACTTCCCGGCCGCGGGCCGTATCCACGCCATCGAAGTCACCAAGGGCCCGAGCGTCATCCAGTACGGTCCACGCACCTCAGGCGGTGCGGTGCACCTCTTCTCTACGCCGATCCCAGAAGAAACATCTGGCTATGCCGAGTTCCTTGCGGGC
Source organism: Hyphomonadaceae bacterium (assembly GCA_028285145.1). GTDB lineage: Bacteria > Pseudomonadota > Alphaproteobacteria > Caulobacterales > Hyphomonadaceae > JANQQC01. Next base: position 10,219 of record JANQQC010000025.1, on the reverse strand, counting down.
GACTATGGCCGACAGCGCCTGCACGCCTTTGTCGGCACACGTCAGGAGATCGGAAACGGACTTGAGTTTGGCGCGCTGATCGAGACCTATCAGGATCAGGCCGATGGCTTTCTGGAGCGCGATCTGGGCGCGGCCGACACCGGCTTTGATATCGATGATTATGTCGTGAAGGCTGGCCTCTATGGCCCGAACGCAGCAACACCCTGGTCGCTGGAGTTGAAGTATCAAACGAAGGACGAGGTCTCCAACCAGACCTACCTCGGCCTCACGGATGATGACTTCGCCGCCAACCCTTACCGCCTCTACGACGCGGCCGGTAATGACCAGATGATCAATGAGAACGAACTCTTCCAACTCACGGGCAAGATCGACCTCAACTCAACGACAAGCTTCACCGCGACCGCCTACTCCAACGAGTTTGCTCGTAACTGGTACAAGCTGCACGGCATCAATGCGGATGGTGGCGGAGCGTCTGGTGATGTTGGCCTGACGGCCATTCTCGAAGACCCGGAGACCTTCGCCGCCGAATATGACCTTATTCGCGGCGTCACATCCCTAGATGACAGCATCGTTGTTCGCGCGAACAACCGGATCTATTACTCACGTGGCATTTCTGGCGCGCTGGACACCGAGGCCGTTCTCGGCGGCATGACCCACCACATCACAATCGGAGGCCGCATCCACTCCGACGAAGAAGATCGCTTCCAGAAGGAAGACGCCTATAGCCTGAACAATGGTGTGCTCGCGTTGACGACATCAGGTCCGGCTGGCGGGACGACCAACCGCGTAACCGGTGCCGATGCGATCGCCCTCTACGCACTCAACCGGATCGAAGTCACCGACCGCCTGCAAGTAACAGCAGGACTGCGCTTTGAAGACTACGAAGTCACGCGAGAAGACTTCTCAACCAGCGACCCAACTCGTGCAGATGGTCCGACCCGGGTCCGCACCACAGAGGATGATGTCGTCCTGCCGTCTCTCGCTGTTCTCTACAGCCTGACGGATACGGTCGATGTGCTCGCTGGTGTCCATAAAGGCTTCTCCCCGGCCGGGGCCAGCGATGACGATGTGGATAATGAAGAGTCGTGGAACTATGAGGCCGGTGCGCGCTTCACGCAGGGCGCTCTGAGCCTGGAAGGCATCGTCTTCTTCAATGACTACGACAACCTGCTTGGCGAATGCACAGCGTCCTCTGGCGGTGCTTGCGAGCCGGGCGACGTGTTCAATGGAGACGCCGTAGAAGTCTCCGGGCTGGAAGTTACCGGGGCATGGGACGCGGCAAGCGCCCTCGGCCTGAACGGTTTCTCGCTGCCCCTAACAGCCGCCTATACCTATACCGACACAGAGTTCCAGACATCGTTCGACTCCAGCTTCTTCGGCGACGTCGAAGCCGGTGACGAGCTGAACTATGTCCCGGACCAGCAGTTTACCATTGCAGCGGGCATTGAGGGCACGCGCTGGGGCACACATGCCGTGGTCAACTATGTCAGCGAGACGCGCGGTACAGTCGGCTCCGGCTCCATTCCAGCTAATGACGTCATTGATGAACGCACGCTGGTCGATATCTCGGCCTTCTACGAGATTGCCGAGGGCGTTCGCCTGAAAGCAAAAGTCGAGAATCTGTTTGACGAATCCTACATCGCAGCGCGACGCCCATCCGGCCTGCGCCCGGGCAAGCCGCAGGAAGTCCTGTTTGGTGTGGATGTGACGTTCTAGTCGAAAAGCAGGAATGTGGTGGGCCTGGCAGGACTTGAACCCGCGACCAGACCGTTATGAGCGGTCCGCTCTAACCAACTGAGCTACAGGCCCGCGCCAACGCCGTCGACGCGGCGGGACCATGCCTCGCTCTTGCTTTCGCCGCAATGGGAGTCTTTCGTCGCAGCACATCAATTGGAGATTCGACATGATCGCTCGCCCTGCCCTAGCCGCCGTCGCACTTGCGGTCTTTGCAGTACCTGCCTGCGCCCAAGGCACAGCCGCGATGAGCGGAAACTTGAATTCCATCCAGCCTGAAACAACCATCTCGATTTCGGCCGAAGCCAGCGTCACGCGCGAACCGGATATCGCTTTCATCAGTGCCGGCGTCCAAACCGAGGCGAAAACCGCGAAAGAAGCGATGGACAGCAATGCAGCCCGCATGAATGGCGTGTTCGGCGCACTGGAAGAAGCCGGTGTCGCCCAGCGCGACATGCAGACGTCCAATTTCTCCCTGCAACCGCGCTACGATTACTCCTCGCGTGGAGAACGCCCACCGGAACTCGTCGGATATACCGCTTCTAACCAACTAACCGTGAAGGTCCGGGATCTCGAAAATCTCGGACAAACGATGGACGCGCTGGTCAATGCGGGCGGCAATACATTCTCAGGCCTCAGATTTGCTCTGGAGGATGATAAAGAAGCCCATGATGAGGCCCGTACGACCGCCATGAAGACCGCGGTTGAGCGCGCCGAACTCTATGCGGAAGCCGTCGGATATCGTGTCGCCCGGATCGTTTCCATCAGCGAGGGTGGTTCATATACGCCGCGGCCGATGCAAATGGCTGAAATGCGGGCGGTCGCCGCAGATTCTGCTCCAACACCAATCGCCAGCGGCGAAGTTGGCTATACTGCGAGCGTAAATGTCACCTTTGAACTGGTGAGATAGCAAAACCCTCGGTTTGACGCCGCCGCAAAGCCGCTTACGGTCGCGGCGAATTCAAGGGAGTGGTGGCGCGATGAAAGCCTGGACCGAGATTACCCTCTGGAAGCGCGTCATGCTGGGACTTGTGCTCGGGCTGACCGTTGGGCTGGCACTGCGCTACGGCATGGGCTCAGAAATGGTCAATGGTGACAGGGTCTGGGCGTCGGCCGCCTTTGGCGAGGCGTGGTTTCAACCTGTTGGTCAGGCCTTTGTCGACCTGATCAAGATGCTGGTTGTACCGCTCATCATCGTGACGCTGATCAGCGGCGTGACTTCAATGGGTGATCCTTCGAAGCTTGGCAGCCTCGGCATTAGGACCATCGCCCTCTATCTCGTCACGACCGCCTTTGCGGTCACGATCGGCCTTGTCATGGGCACGCTTCTGCAACCGGGCGCGGGCATCGATTTCTCGGGAGCTGCCGGGAGCGCCGTCAATGAGGTTGGCGGGCGTGTGGAGGCCGGGGCAGATGCGGCGAGCGCAAGCTTCCTGGACAAGCTATTCGCCGTCATCCCTGACAATATCTTCATCGCGATGACGGATGGCGCGACAGGCGATGTTCTGCAGATCATCTTCTTCTCACTCCTGTTTGGCGCGGCATGCCTGGTGGCAGGTGAGAGATCTCAGCCGCTGGTCCAAGTGATCGACAGTGCGGCAGAGGTGATGCTTAAGCTGACGGTGATGATCATGGAGCTTGCGCCGATTGGCGTGTTTTTCCTGATGGCCTGGGTGATGAGCACGCGCGGCCTTGGCGTGTTGGACAATCTCGCCATGCTGGCTGTCGCGCTCTACTTATCCTGCTTCATTCACATGTTTTTTGTGCATGGTCTCGGCATCGTGAAGGGTGTACTCGGTCTACCTCTGAACCGGTTCTTTAGCGGAATCCGGGATGCGCAGGCCGTTGCATTCTCAACCTCCTCCAGCGCCGGCACGCTGCCTGTCACAATTAAGAACGCAACCGAAAATCTCGGGGTGAAAAAATCCGTTGCTTCGTCGGTGCTGCCAGTGGGCGCGACCATTAACATGGATGGAACAGCCATTTATCTTGGCCTCGTCGCCTTGTTTGCTGCGCAGGCCATTCCGGGGATCGAGCTGACATTCGCTGATTACCTCGCAGTCGCCGTTGGTGCCACCGCGGCATCCATCGGCGCGGCAGCCATACCAAGCGCCGGACTGCTGCTGGCCTATGCTGTACTGAGCGTTATCGGAGTCAGCGAGGAGCAAGCCCTGCTCATCATCGCTTTCATCTTCCCGTTTGACCGGCTGCTGGACATGATGCGGACCGTCACCAACGTGACAGGCGACGCAGCCGTTGCATCAGCTGTTGCCAAGTGGGAAGGCGAACTGGACGAAGACGTTTTCCGCGAAAAGTCGACGATCTAGGCGTTCATTACGTCTTTCACGATCGCCCCGATCAGACGGGCTTCCTGTGCACGGGGACTGCCTGAGCGCCATGCGAGGCCAATGGACCGCCCAAAGACCGGTTCCTTGAAGGCGCGCACGACAACGTCCGGCCCCGCCGCCAGCCCCGATTCCGCGGCCACTTTCGGAAGCAAGGACACGCCGAGCCCACCGGCGACCATCTGCACAAGCGTCTGGAGAGATGTGGCGGATACTTCTGCACCCTTTCGCGTTGTCGGCAGGGCACAGACCGACAGCGCGTGATTGCGCAGGCAGTGACCGTCCTCCAGCAGGAGCACGTCTTCGTGCGTTAGGTCGGCAAGGTCGAGGCCGTTCTTGTTCGACAACTGATGATCCGCAGGGCAGACAAAAAGAAACTCATCATCGCAGAGGGTTTCCGTTTCGATGCCAGGAGCTTCCCATGGCAATGCGATGAGCGCGGCATCCAGCGTGCGGGTACGCAGGGCATCCAGAAGACGGTCTGTCAGATCCTCGCGAAGGTAGAGCTTCAGTTCTGGGTATGCCTTGCGCAGGGCTGAAAGCGTGTCCGGCAATACGAAGGGCGCGATTGTGGGAATCGCGCCAAGACGGAACTCGCCCGTAAGCGGTGCGCCCGCTTCCCGTGCTACAGCCACAAGATCCTGTGCTTCGGCGAGGACTGTTCTCGCCCGGGCCACAACCGCTTCTCCGGCCGCCGTCAGCGTTGCTCCGCGTGCTTCCCGCTCAACGAGCTGAACGCCTAGCAGCGCTTCAGTTTCTTTAATCGCGGCGGACAGGGTCGGCTGGGTGACGTGACAGCTATCGGCCGCCCGCGAGAACGAACCATCATCGGCGATGGCGACAAGAAACTGGAGCTGTCTGAGCGTTGGCATGTGCATAGGAGAACCCTATGCAAGCGAGCTAAAATATCAATTCTGTCGCTAGTCAAACATATTCAGTTAAAGAGCAAGCCCACCACCAGGTCTCCCCAATCGGCGAGTTAACGCCCTTTCTTTCTGCCGGGCCTTTTCGCAGAAGGAACATGATTTACTTCCAGGGGTTGAAGAGTATCGACGACAGGCAGATGGTATAGCTCATGCGACTGGACGATCCCGGCCTTGAAAACGACGTGGTCTATCTCGAAGTCTTTGGACCAAAGCATTACGATGCCCTGAGAGAGTCCGGTGCGGTCGACTATATGTGGCGCTGGATGCCAGCTCTTCCCGGAGGCACCAGCTTCGACGCTTACACAGATTACATTGAAACTGTAAGAGCTGACGGCACAGTTGTCCCGTTTGCGGTCTTCCGGAAATCGGATGGCGCGTTCGCTGGCGTTGTTGCTTATAGCCTCATCAGCCGCCTGCACCGACGTGTGCGCATCGCCTATGCTTGGCATCCGGAAGACATGCGTGGGACACGTGTGTTCCCGGCAACTCAAGCCGCCCTTATCCAGCGCGCCCTCGACTGGGGCGCGCGCCGCATTGCCTGGACGTTCGATGTAAGGAACGAGAAAGCTGTTGCTGCTTTCGAACGGCTGGGTGCCAAGCGCGAAGGCACATTGCGCGCGTTCATGCGGATGACAGATGGCACATGGGCCGACCACCACATCCTTTCCATGACACGCGATGAAGCAAAGGAAGCGGTGAAGGCGATACAGCCGCGGATATGTCAGGAGCAGACTGCACGAAGCGAAACCTAGTCGGCCGCCTCGACCTTCATCCAGATACCTTCACGGTCTCCGACACGACGCTCCACAAGTAGTCTCGATACCTGATGATCATCCACGAAAGCGTTGCCGTTCACGCTATCGAGTAGAGCTTTAGCCAGATTGTCGAGATCCATCCACGGGGCGTCGCCCGTGTACTCCATGACGATATGCACGTGGTAATCGCCATGGCCCGGTCGCAACCGCTGGAAGTCCTTTCGGAAGAACTCCCTCAAGAGAGGTTTGTAATACTTCGTCTGCGTCGTCAGCCCAGATACGCGAACTTCAAGCGCCCCTGCCTCTGTAATCCGGCCCTTAACTTTGCCGGCCTTGGTCCAACCGTCCATCCGGCTTAGCGCCAACCCGATATTTCGCGCCGGGCGACAGCCTCAAGCACATCAATGGCTTCGGAGGTATCATTCAGGCACGGTAAAGCGGCGAACTGCTCGCCACCGGCCTCAATGAAGACTTCCCGGCCTTCAATAGCGATTTCTTCCAGCGTCTCCACGCAATCCGAAACGAAGGCGGGGGCCGCTACAGCAATTCTCTTCACGCCCTGCCCGGCAAGCTCTTCTATGGTTTCGTCCGTATAAGGCCGTAACCACTCCGTCGGTCCGAACCGGCTCTGGAATGTCACCTTGCAATAGTCGTCGCTCCAGCCCAGCTTCTCGCGGACGAGCCGGGCCGTCTTCATGCAGTGACAGTGATAAGGGTCACCCTTTTCGAAGTAGCTTTTCGGAATGCCATGAAAGGACATCAGCACCACTTCGGGCTCAAAATCGAGGTTTGACAATCCCTGCTGCAAAGAAATGGCAAGCGCGTCGATGTATGCCGGATCATCGTGGAAGGCCGCCGCCGTTCGAACCGCCGGCTGCCAGCGCATTGAGGTCAGCGCATCGAATGTCTTGTCGTAGACGCTCGCCGTCGTCGCGGCGGAATACTGTGGATAGAGTGCAATCACGCTGATGCGTTCGCAGCCCGCCGCCTTCATGGCATCCAACTTGGAAGCAATGGAGGGGTTCCCATAGCGCATGGCGAAATCGACCATGAGGTCCGGCCCACCGATTCGTTCGTTCAAGGCTTCAGCCTGCCGGCGCGTGTAGTAGAGTAGCGGCGACCCCTCGCCTTCCATCCAGATCTTCTTGTATGCCCGGCCTGATTTGGTTGGCCTGAAGGTAAGAATTGGACCCTGCAGAATCGGCTGCCAAAGCAAGGGCGACAGCTCAATGACACGGCGATCTGACAGGAATTCGGAAAGATAACGCCGCATCGACCAATAGTCGGTGCCGTCCGGCGTCCCAAGATTGACCAGTAGGACACCAACCTTGCCAAGGCGGAGCTCAGGATGCTCTGGGGGCTTGGGATCAATCTCAGTCACGAATTGTGTTGTATCGGGCATAATACGCCTCTTGCTAGCAGCCCTATATCTATTTCGAAATCTCAGGCGGCAAGGCGACCCGTTGCAGCAGACGCCGCGCATGGTAAAGCGCCTTCGACAAGATGAACGACGAAGGACCTGTCCATGACCAAGGAAACACGCACCGAAACAGATGCTTTCGGTCCGATTGAAGTCGACTCCAGCCGTTATTGGGGCGCGCAGGCCCAGCGTTCACTCGGGAACTTCAAGATCGGATGGGAGCGCCAGCCCGCCCCCATCGTTCGCGCCCTTGGCGTCGTTAAGCGCGCGGCTGCGGAAACCAATATGGCTTTGGGCAAGCTGGATGAGAAAATCGGCGGCGCGATTGTGGAAGCGGCGCAGGAAGTTATCGACGGCAAGCTCAACGATCATTTTCCTCTTGTTGTCTGGCAGACTGGCTCGGGCACACAGTCCAACATGAACTCCAATGAGGTGATCTCGAACCGGGCGATTGAAATCCTGGGCGGAGAGCGGGGCTCGAAAGAGCCTGTCCATCCGAACGATCATTGCAATATGAGCCAGTCGTCGAACGACGTCTTCCCAACCGCGATGCACGTGGCCTGCGCCGAAGAGATCACTCATCGCTTGCTACCAGCCCTGAAGCGGCTTCATGGCGCTCTGGACGGCAAGGCGAAAGCCTGGGAGTCGATCATCAAGATCGGCCGCACACACACTCAGGACGCAACGCCGCTGACCCTCGGCCAGGAATTTTCAGGCTACGCCAAGCAGGTTGAGAACGGCATTGAACGGATCGAAAGTACCGTCCCCGGACTGCTGGAACTTGCGCAGGGCGGAACCGCGGTTGGGACCGGGCTCAACGCACCGGTTGGTTTTGCCGAGACCGTTGCTGAGAAGATCGCCGACATCACAAAACTGCCCTTCAAGACAGCACCAAACAAATTCGAAGCGCTGGCCGCCCACGACGCAATGGTGTTTTCCCACGGCGCGATTACCAGCGCGGCCATGTCCTGCTTCAAGATCGCCAACGATATCCGTTTCCTTGGATCGGGTCCGCGGGCTGGCCTCGGTGAACTGGCTCTGCCGGAAAACGAGCCGGGATCGTCGATCATGCCGGGTAAGGTGAACCCGACCCAGTGCGAAGCAATGACCCAGGTCTGCGCACACGTTCACGGCAACAACGCCGCAATGAGCTTCGCAGGAAGTCAGGGTCATTTCGAACTCAATGTCTTCAACCCGATGATGTCCTACAATTTCCTGCAGTCAGTGCGACTGCTGGCCGACGTTGCCGTATCTTTCACCGACAATTGCGTCGTGGGCATCGAGCCGCGGATCGAAAACATCACTGAAGGCGTCAATCGCAGCCTGATGCTGGTGACGGCCCTCGCTCCCAAGATTGGCTATGACGCGGCATCTGTCATTGCGAAGACCGCGCACAAAAACGGCACTACGCTCAAAGAAGAGGCCGTTGGCGGTGGGTATGTGACCGAAGCTGAGTATGATGAGATTGTGCGTCCCGAAAACATGATCGGCCCGAAATAGGAAACCCTGATGTCTCAGTCTTTCACCGGCTCCAAAGCCAACCCGTCTCAATATGATTGCTATGATGATCTCTCCGAGGACGAACCCTACTTCGTGCTTCGCGCGGACGATCCGCTATCTTCCGCCCTGCTGGAGTTACATGCGTATATCGGGGCCGGTCAGTCCGGAGCGGCGCACAACAAGCTGGCTGAGATCATGTCCATGACGGCCGATAAGCCGCCACGCCCGTCTGACAGCCCGAAGTATCGCGAGACCTTTGCAATCTCCCTCGCCATGGAGCAGTGGCGCGACGCGAAGTGACCGAGCCGATCAACCTGAATAAGTTCCGGAAGGCACGCGATAAGGCGAAGAAGAAAGCTGTCGCCGCCGAAAACCGGATGAAATTCGGACGAACGAAGGCACAGCGGGATCTGGAAGAGGCGCGGGCTGAAAAGACCGCAAAGCATACTGACGCCCACAAGCGTGAAGACTAACCGACGCTGAGGGCGAGAACCCGTGAAATCTCGGCACGAGGACGACCGCTCTCCAGATGCAGCGCGTTCACGGTCTCACCGACTTTTTTGAGCGCGGACTTACTGGTGGCTACAGGCTTATCAAGGACACCAGCAGCGGCGAGTGCGGCGCATACATCTTTCGATGCGATCCAAGCATCCCATCCGCAAAAACGCAGGAAATACTGCGCGGTTGCGCCACCGAGGCGCGAGCCCTGCTTGTTCAGGTGGTCCAGGAGACCGGCCTGATCATCCGCCGGCCAATCTGCGAGGAACCGGCCAAAACCGTTATGCTCTTTCGATGTCTCAGCGACAAATCTGGCGTTCTCGATGGTCGCTCGGATTTTCTGCCCATTACGGACAATTCGTGTATCCGAAACAAGGCGGTCGAGATCCTCGTCACTGAAAAAGGCAACGCGGCTCGGCGCGAAGTTATGAAACGCCGCTTCGAAGCCATCCCACTTCGCCTCAATCACTCTCCAGTTGAACCCCGCATTGAAAACACACTGCGTCATCGTCGCTAGATACCGGTCATCGGTCTGGGCGAGCAGATCGACGGCGTGGTCGTTCATGGCGGCGTCCAAGACAGCTTTCTCAGAGCCGTGATGGCCGGCCGCGCGTGAAAGGAGGTCGTCGAAGGAGATCATGGAAGAATGATGCAGATGACAGCTTGGTAGGCAAGGAAGACGTGGCCTGCCTCCTCAATCTGCTGCTATGTTTCCGCACGTGATTTGGAGAGGATGTCGTACATGTTTCGATCTGCCTACGCTATTGCCGCAATAGCCTGCCTTGCCGTGACCGGTTGTGCGCAACTCGCCGCGCCGTTTCTCAAACCGGATGTCACCGCTGAGCCGACGGAAATATCGGCGGGGGCCTTTGCGCTTGATCCCACGCACGCCTCCATCCTTTTCAAGATCGATCATCTCGGATTCTCCACTTATATTGGCCGCTTCGAAAGCTTTGACGCCTCGCTAGATTTTGATGCCGAAGACCCGGCTGCGGCCCGTGTCGAGGCAGTGGTCGACATGACCAGCCTTGACCTCGCCAA
>JANQQC010000066.1 GCA_028285145.1 Hyphomonadaceae bacterium | reverse complement strand
ATGCCGCGCCATCCGTCCGAATATGGCAACCTGCTGCGTGACCTGATCGCAAAGTATGATGTCGACTGCTGGCTTGTATCGACGGGTTGGACCGGCGGCCCCCACGGCCAGGGTTCCCGCATGCCGATCAAGGCGACACGCACCTTGCTCAACGCGGCGCTCGATGGATCCCTGAAGGATGCCGACTTCCGCAAGGACGAAACCTTCGGCTTCATGGCTCCGACCGCCCTGGCGGGTGTCGACGCAGACATTCTCGACCCACGCCGGACCTGGGGTGATCCTGCCAAGTACGACGAGCAAGCCGCAAAGCTGGCCGAGATGTTCATCGAGAACTTCAAGATCTACGAAGCCCATGTCGACGCAGACGTGCTTGCGGCGGCACCGAAAGTTCGATCCTTCGCTTAAGGCGCTTTAAGTCAAAGCATCAGGGAAGCCGGGCCATGCGCCCGGTTTCTTTTTGGCCCGGATCAAATGTGACTGTTTGTTTACTTTATCTCCAACACGGCGCTACTCTTGGTAGATTTCTGAAAGACTTCTATCATGCCTCAGCCGTCGAATAGTGCCCATATCAAGCGGTTCATATGTCTGGTTCTGTTCTTTGACGCTATGGGAGTCGGACTGATCCTGCCCGTCATGCCGGACCTGATTCAGCAGCTGTCAGACCGGCCGGTCGATGATGCCGCCCGTATCGGTGGATACTTGTTGCTTTGCTTTGCCGGCATGCAGTTTCTTAGCGCTCCTCTGCTTGGGGCTCTCAGCGACAGATACGGAAGGCGGCCGGTCTTGCTGCTGGCACTGCTCGGGTTCAGCGCTGACTATTTCCTCATGGCGCTTGCACCAACGCTTGGCTGGCTGTTTGCCGCCCGGCTTGTTTCCGGCCTCTTCGGAGCCACCTACCCCGCCGCCACAGCAGCCATGGCGGACATCTCATCGCCCGGGCAGCGCGCGGCGAACTTCGGACTCGTCGGCGCGTCAATCGGACTCGGTTTTGTCGTCGGCCCGGCCTTTGGTGGATTGCTCGGAGAATACGGAACTCGCCTGCCCTTTCTCGCCTCTGGCGTACTAACATTCGCCGCATGCATTTATGGCTATTTCTTCTTTCCCGAACCACTGGCTGCTGAACACAGGCGGCGATTCTCCCTGTTGCGCGCGAATCCGATCGGCAATCTGGCAGTCCTGTCCGCTTATCCGTCCATCCTTGGGGCGTTTGCGGCCCTTTTCTGTATCCAGCTGGCAAGCCAGTCCTATGCCTCTGTCTGGTCCTTCTTCGCCATCGAGACTGTGGGTTGGACGCCCTTTGCCATCGGGCTCTCGGCAACAGCCTATGGCGTAATGATGGCTGGCGTTCAGGGCGGGCTCACCGGACGCGCCGTCGCTCGCTTTGGCGAAACACGCATCGTCGTCGCCAGCCTCCTGCTCGGTGTCTTGTCCTACAGCTTCATTTCCCAGGCGAGCACCGGAGCCATGATCTATGGCGGTGTTATTCTGGGCGGACTTGCCGGCATGGCCTTCCCGACCATCCAGGCGATGATGAGCCGGCAGGCTCCGCTCGATGCACAGGGCGAGTTACAGGGCGCAGTGACAAGCGCCTACAGCCTGTCAGCCATTATTGGCCCGATCCTGATGACACAGCTCTTCAGCGCCTTTGCTGACGAGACCGGGGTCTATTTCCCGGGTGCGCCTTTCCTCGCCGCCGCACTGCTCATCACAGCCGCATTGGCAATCTTCATCGTATACGCGCGAAACAGCCCTCAGCCCGCGGGCGGCGTCAGCAGGTCATAGCCGAGATCAAACCGGAACAGCTCCGTCACAAGGGACTGGTAGATTTCCAAGGCATCGCCGGAAAACTGTTCTGCCAGAGAAACCTTGCGCATCTGAAGCACGTTCGGTTCAGCGTTGGGATCAACCTTCTCCGCCATCGCCTCTTTGGTGCCCGCCTTCAACGCCTCATCGATCGCGTGGGGTGTCAGGTCGATCTTCCAGTGGTCTGCAACCATTTCCAAGGCATGGTAAGGGTTCAGGCGGGTCTCCTCATACTGCACGCGCAGAATGGACTCGGGATAACGCGCTTCCACTTCGCCCCACCGGTTCCAGAACCTCGCAAGCCAGTAGAGATCGCAGCGATAGCGCTTTCCATCCGGATCGCCACGCAGATAGGTCTCCCAGTCGACCTGAATGTCGTAAGCCCACTTTGCGTGGTGGCTGGAAAGGATCGCCATGGGGTGGCGGATGCACAATGCGTAAGGCGGCAGCTTTGCCATATTGCGGGCCCAACCCCAATCGGCGAGCCGATGCGGGATGGTGTGGCTAAAGGCGAGCCGCGGCAATTCGGGGTATACGGGCGCATCCTTGGGCCAGCCAATGTAAGGACGCACGGCATCCTCAGAGAAGTATTCCGGATGCGGAACGCCGTATGTCTCGGCCAGCGCCACGGCGAGCATGTACTTCATCCAATGCGTGCCAGAATTCTTCGAGGTGACCAGGAACCCGTCAAACGCGCCATGGCGCAGGACGGAGAAATTCGTCCAATTATCGTTCCAGACTTTGCCAGCGTAGCTCATGTGCCGCTTGTAGCCACACGACGTCGCCGCGCAAGCTTGCCCCTGTCAGAACACGGCATGGTCGCCTCGCTCGGGCAGGGCCTCGCCGTCAATCAGGCGCGCATAATAATCAAACAGGGTCTCCGTTCCCGTCGACGGCGTAAGGTCTGCGTCGTACTGGCCGGTGTCCGGATTAAGAACGAGCATGGACTCCGTTCCATAGTATCGACCGATCCGGGCAAGCTCGGCCTTTTCAGCAAGTGATGGCACCACACGGCCAAGTGCCGACAGGACAGCGATGATTGCATCCATCAGCGCAACCGGCATCCGCGAGAAACGAGGCTCGCGGCCGAGAAGCGCAAAGAGATGCTTGCCTTGCTCTCTCGGCGTCAGAGCGGGCCCAGGACCGCCTATGGGGAGCGTCTGATTGTGGCGGGTTTCATCCTCCAGGCATTCGGCAACGTAGCGCCCGAGATCGTTATCACTGATCGGCTTGCAGGCTGTGAGCTCGCCATTGCCGAAGACAAGGAAGGATTTGCCCGCTTTCACGCGCTCTACCTGCCCGGAGAGGGACTTGAAAAACGCAGTCGGGCGAATGATCGAATAGGTCAGCTCCGATGCCTTCAGTCTCTCCTCGAAGGCCAGCTTGGCCTTCTGAAACTCAAGACGGGGCTTCTGCACGCAAATCGCAGACAAGAGGACCATATGCGAGACGCCCGCCTCTCGCGCGATTGTCAGCGCTCCAAGATGCGCGTCATGGTCAATCGCCCACGCATCCTTAGGCGTGCCCGTTCGTGATGCGAGGCAGGATACCAGCACGTCGAATGCCTCGCCGCAAAACCCGTCCGTCCTAAGCGAAGAAGGGTCCGTAACATCGCCGAAACGCAGCTTCGTGCCCTTCAGTAGGTCCGCCGCACGATCAGCAGTAGTCGCGCCCTCCACCCCGGACTTCGGGCGGATAAAACAAGTTACATCATGCCCGGCCGCAACAAGCGCCCGGACGGTGGCCCGCCCAATCGTCCCCGTGGCCCCGAGCACCATGACACGCTTGTGAGAGCGCGCGGCGGTCGAGCCATCGGGAGATGAGGGCTGGGTCAGGTCTTCAGCTCAACCTTGTCCCGGAACACCTGCAACAGGCTCAGCTGTTCGCGGCTGGGTGTGCCTTCAGCCTCCGAGACCGCCACCAGCATGGAATCAAGATCGACGATCTGCTTCGGGCCGATCCCGGGCACCCTCATGATGAAGTCACTCATCCGGCTGACAACCGCATGCGCAGCTGGCGCGTTTCGGGTCAGCCAGGCTGCGTGGGTCACAAGGCTCTCTGCATCATCCTGAGTCAGCTCAAACTCGCGAACCATTTGTTCGGTCATCACCGCCTTGTGGTCGCGGCTGACCTCGCCGCCAGCGCGCGCGATTTCCAGCATGATGATCGCAGCGGCCTCTCTTGGATCGTCCACCAGTTTCAAACCGCCCTGCCCGGCCTGCCGCTTGAACTTCAGCCGACGCGGCAGATTCGCAGCTGACTTAGCAAGGTCTGCTCCACCGCGCGCGGCGTCGGAGATCATCTTGATCCGCCAGTACCACACAGAAATGGCCGTCACGATTCCAAGGATGGCGATGAGAATATGCAAAAGAAAAACTCCCGGACGAGCCGGGAGCTTATCGGATTTAGGGCTCAGGCTGAAGCGGAATCCTAGGGCGATCCGCCAGCACCGTCTGCTGCAAGGTGTGCCTGATCGAGAACATAGGCCCGGATGGCCTCAGACTCTTCATTCGTCAGCTGATCGCTGAAGGAGACCATGCCGATGGACGACAGATTGCCATCCATAACGGCACCGGCCCAGGCCTCAGCATTCCCGGCATAATCGGACCAGCGCAGATCCGGTAGCACACCTGAGGAGATAACCAGCGGACCGTGGCAAACCATGCAGTTACGAGAGTACTGCACCAGTCCAACCTGTAGGGTTTCTTCGTCCCCGAAAGGTTCACCCTTTGGCGTCCTGTCGATCTCTGGCAGGTCAACGGTTTCAATGAAGCCGTTTCCGCCGAGCTTGAACGTAACCACCCGGCCAACCATTGGCGGAACAGTCTCTTCCAGCGCATAGCCTGCCGCCAGCGTGAAGGCAGAGCCAAAGCCGGTCGTTATCGTGACGTATTGCTCGCCATCGATCTCGAACGTGCCAGGGCCTGATGCAGCACCGGATTTTACGTCATAGCTCCACAGGCGCTCGCCGGTGGCCGCATCATAGGCCGCAAACGTCCCATCGAGGCGCCCCTGAAAGACAAGCCCACCAGCGGTCGAAAGCACGCCGCCATTCCAGGCATTGTTATGTTCAACAGACCAGCGCGCCTCCTGAGCCACTGGATCCCAGGCAATCAGGCGTCCCTTCAGCGTTGCACGAAGCGCTTCAATCAGACCTTCTGGAGGATCAAGCGGCAGACCTGCCGCAAAATCGACACCCGTATTCCAGCGCACCGAGTCAGGTGTCAGCGGATCGTCGGTGTAAGCCTGCGGAATCTCCTGTGCCGGAATGTAGGCAAGGTTCAGATCGGGATTGAACGCCATGGGCTGCCAGTTATGTGCGCCGAGTGGCCCCGGCGTCTGCAGGTAAGGCGCGTCTGCGTAGCGGGCTTCCTCCACTTCCATTGGGCGCCCGTTCTCATCGAGACCTGTCGCCCAGTTCACTGGAACAAAAGCCTCGCCCGAGATGAATTCACCGGTGTCGGCATCGATCACATAGTAGAACCCGTTCTTCGGAGCCTGCATGGCAACACGGCGGGTTGCGCCATCCTCTCCAAGCGGCAGGTCCGCCAGGATAATGGTCTGGGTGGCTGTGTAGTCCCAGGTCTCTCCCGGTGTGGTCTGGAAATGCCAGACATACTCGCCCGTATCAGCATCGACAGCGACGATGGAGGACAGAAAGAGATTGTCGCCCGCAGATGGGTCCCGCACGCGCTGGTTCCATGGCGATCCATTGCCGACCCCGAAAATCACACGGTCGTTCCGGTCATCATAAACGATGGCGTCCCAGACGGTGCCGCCGCCGCCATCCTCAGTCCACGCGCCTTCATCACCCCACGTATCGTTGGCGACCGAAGCAAACACGGCATCGGAGGCGGCATTGTCCGCAGTCTTGTTTGGGTTCGGTGTCGTGTAAAACCGCCAGACCAGCTTGCCCGTATCAGCATCATAAGCTGACAGGTAACCCCGAACGCCGAGCTCAGCGCCGCCATTACCGATAAACACCTTGCCATTCGCCACACGCGGCGCGCCGGTGATTGTATAGGGCTTCGACTGATCCACAGTGATCGTCGACCAGACAACATCGCCTGTTTCTGCGTCGAGCGCTTCAAGGCGACCGTCGATGACGCCCACATAGATCTTGCCGTCATAGACTGCGACGCCCCGGTTCACGACGTCACAGCAGGCATTCACGCCGACCGCGCGATCCACATCCGGGTCATAGACCCAAAGCTCTTCGCCTGTGACCGGGTCGAGCGCATAGACGACGGACCAGGCGGAGGTGACATACATGACGCCATCCACAACGATGGGGGTTGATTCAACGCCGCGCGTCGTTGCGAGATCATAAGTCCAGGCCACGCCGAGCTGGTCGACGTTGTCTGTATCGATCTTGGTCAGGCGGGAGTGGCGCTGCTCATCATAAGTGCCGCCATAGGTCAGCCACTCTTCGGGTGTCTCGGCCGCGTTGCTGATCCGGGCGGTATCGACCGCTGCGAATGCCGCGGCGGACGTTTCAGCTTCTGGCTCTGGCGTCGTGGCCGCCTGCTCTCCCCCGCCGCCACATGCCGCCAGCAAAGCAGCTGCCGCACTGGCCGCAATAATCGTCTTGAGTTTCCGCATGGCGGCTCTCCCCTATAATCGTGTTTGCGGTCTGACGCCGCTTGTTTCCGAATATGCTAAGGCATGGCCCACGCTTGTCGAGATGTATCGTGGCGGCAGAGGCACCCGTCATGCGGTTGCGCCCGCTGCTCCCGCGAGGTCTCGCTTCGCTTCATTCATCGCTGCGCCAACAATCTCGCGCCACTGCTCCAGCGTGTCCGCCTCAGCTGCTCCACCGGGGAGCGTCACAGAACGAGACGCGTTCACAACCCCTCCCTCCAACCGGTTTCCAGCGCGAACGAAACCCGCCAGCGCATCGTCCGCTCCAGCCCCCTGCGCGCCATAGCCCGGCACCAGAAACAGGGCCTTCGGCGCGAGGGCCCTCAAAGCACGCGCCTCTTCCGGCCCAGTTGCTCCGGCGACAAGCATCAGGCTCGACCAGCCCGACGCGCCCTGTAGCCGGCCAATCAGAGGGCCAAGCGCCGTCACGACGCGCGCATACAAAGGCGCGCCGCCCATATCCTTCGCCTGAAAGTCGGCCGAGCCCGGATTGGAGGTCATGGCCAGGACAGCGATCCCCCGGCCGGTTTCCTTTGCCAGCCGAACAAACGGCTCCAGCGTATCGAGCCCCATATACGGGTTTACGGTCAGAGCATCACAGGGAAACGGGGCATCGTCGGCGAGGTAAGCACGCGCATAACCTTCAGCCGTCGAACCAATATCGCCGCGTTTCGCGTCGAGGATCGTCACGAGACCTGCCTCCCGCGCCGCGCGACAAACGACCTGCAGCGCAGACATCCCATCCGGGCCAAGACGTTCGAACAGTCCAACCTGCGGTTTTACAGACGCGACGCCGACCTCCCCGGCCAGACGGATGACTTCCAGGCCCCATGCCTGTACGCCCTCTGCCGTGTCTCCCCCGAAGAGCGCCGGGATGCGCCCTGCATGCGGGTCGATGCCAACGCAAAGAGGGCCATGCAAACGGGCAGCTTCGATCAAGCGGTCAGCGAAATTGGGCATGTCCCCGCCTTAGAGCCGCTGAGCGGCGATGAAAAGACGGCCCTCGCAATTAGCCACTGAAGAGGATCAGGCCGAGAATCCCCGCACTGACCAGAAGAACACCGGTAATCTCCCGCAGGGATACGCGCTCGCGGAAGAAAAAGACGGACGCGGCGATCATAAAGACCACCTCAATCTGCCCGACCGCGCGGACATGAGCGGCGTTCTCCAGAGTAAAAGCAGTGAACCATGCCAACGACCCCAGCATGCCGACCAGCCCGACAAGCCCCGCCGCGCGCCAATGATGAAACAGTTTCGAGACCTGACCGGCCTCACGCCACCGCAGCCAACCAAGCACGAGCAGCGCCTGCACCGTTGTCACAAAGGCCAGCGTCATGCTGGCACGCAGGGCCACGTCGCCCGAGGCAAGCGACAGCGATGCCCCGCGATAAGCAACGGCAGAGAGCCCGAACAACCCGCCAGAGGCAATGCCCATCCAGATGGTCGGATCGAGCCAGCGCCCGCCCTTCTCACGGTCCCTCGGTAAGGAAATCAGGATGACACCAAGCAGGCTAACCATGATGGCAACCGCGACGCCGGGCGACAGCCGATCCCCAAGAAGCACAATCCCGAAAAGCGCCGTTTGGATAGGTTCAGTCTTTGTGAATGCCGTGGCGACGGAGAAGTTCTGATATGAAAAAATGTGGATCAACAGCCCGGTGGCCACGATTTGGCAAATGCCGCCCACAACCGAGAAAGCAGCGAAATTCGCTCCAATCGCAGGTACCGTATTCCCCCGCGCCAGCACCAGACCAGCAAAGAGCAGAAGCGCAAGCGGCGCGGCAAAGACGAAGCGCGCGGCAGTCGACCCCCACGTGCTGAGGACCTGTTTAAGGTTCTTCTGGAGTGCTGATCGCAGATTCTGACTGAAAGCCGCAAAGACCGTAATCGGGATCCAGAGTTCCATGCCGGCTAGCTCACCCGGCAGGCGACCTTCACCACTCTCAGAGACCGGCGGGCATCATCAGCGCGTCGCCCGTAATCATTATCATTAATCGGCCGTGTCGAACCGGGCTCGACCTCGACCTGACTCTGGTTGAGAAACTCCGACACCGCCCCCGGGGTCGCAGTGTAAATGCGCCCTCTGCGCGGGCTTTCAGCGACAATCACGCCGCGTACAAATCCGTCGGCATCGAAGACCGGGCCACCACTAAGGCCGCCAAGCGATCCATCAAGGCCCCGCGTGCGCCCGATCTCTGCCCAGGCCAGCACAGGTTCGACCCCGCGCCGTTTGCCGCTGGTGACAAGTTTGGACCGTGACAGCAGCCGGCTTGCCGCTTCGCCCGGCCGGCCTTGGGGATAGCCAATATGATAACCGCGCTCCCCAACGCGCAGGTCCGGCGCTGTATCGATCGCAACAGCATTCGGGCTACGGCCGGTCGAGATCAGCGCCAAATCACTGTCATCATCCAGTTGCACCCGCGCCGCCGGCACATACTGGCCCGGGCCAACAAGCAGCCCAACATCCCGGCAGCCATCCACGACATGGCGCGCGGTCAGCCAGTCTCCGGACTCATTAATCGCGAAGGCGGTGCCGACCCCGTCTTTTGGCTCATCGACACGGACAAGAATTTGTTCGTCGAATGAGGATGGCGGCGGCAGGAGAGGCCCGTCCTGTTCAAGCGTCTCTGGCGGCGGCTCAGCGGTGTCAACGCTTGGATCGGCTGCGTGCAACACCCAGACAACAACGGCGAGCGCGAGCGCGTAAACGAACCAGTCAGGCAGGCGCAAGGCAGGCGTCTCCTAGAAGCGTTGCAGGGCCGGGTCCCAAAGACCGGCTGCGAGAATTAAAGCCGTGGCCAGTTTGGCAGCAATGAGAACAATCGCCGCTCCCGCCTCGTCGTTTTCAATCCGCTTGGGCATGTCCCGCAGAATCAGGTCGACGATACGATAGGCGATAAGTTGAAGAAGCAGCGCGACTGCGCCCCAAATCAACAGATCCACAAGTGAAACCGATGAGGCTAGCGCCGACGATATTGGCAGGGCCAGCCCAGCAATCGCACCCGCGAGCGCGAGCCCGGCTGCGCCATTTCCGCCCCTTACGAGGGCAAGCTCTTTCCAAGGCGTCAGCAGCACGTAAACGATGCATGCAACAAGGAGCAGGCCGCCTGCGGCACCAGTCCAGATCATAAAACGGGGAAAGCCTTCAACGAAGGCTTGAATTGGCGCGTCCATGCCTGCCTCTTTTGCGGAAGCCCGGGATTCGGGCGGACATATCGAGCGAGAAGTCCTAACCGGCCCCTTCCCGCGCCTCAAGGAGATCATCCCATGCTTGATGGAAAAACAGCACTTATCACCGGCTCAACGAGTGGCATCGGTGCCGCCATTGCAGAACGCTTCGGCAAGGACGGTGCCAATGTCGTGCTAAACGGCCTTGGCGACGAAGCCGAGATCGAAGCCCAGCGCGCCGGGCTGGAAAAAGCCCATGGCATCAAGGCCGGATATGCCAATGCCGACCTGACGGACCCGGGCGCGATTGAAGGCCTGATGGGCTATGTCGCCAGAGATTTTGGCGGCGCGGACATCCTTGTGAACAATGCGGGGGTTCAGCATGTCTCGCCTATTGAAGATTTCCCGGTTGCAAAGTGGGATCTGATCATCGCGCTCAACCTAACCGCCGCGTTTCACACAACTCGGATGGCGATGTCCGGCATGAAGGAAAAGGGCTGGGGCCGGATAATCAACACCGCCTCAGCCCACGCTCTTGTTGCTTCTCCGTTCAAGTCCGCCTATGTGGCCGCCAAGCATGGCATCGCCGGTTTCACCAAGGTGGTCGCGCTGGAAGGAGCCGAACATGGCGTGCGCTGCAACGCGATCTGTCCAGGCTATGTCTACACCCCTCTCGTGGAAGGTCAGGTCGCTGACACCGCAAAGTCACGCGGCATGTCAGAGGAAGAGGTCAAACGCGACGTGTTGCTGGCGGCGCAGCCGACAAAGGAGTTTGTCACCTCCGAACAGGTTGCCGCTATGGCATCCTTTCTCTGCTCGCCGGACGGCCAGCAGATCAATGGAGCGATGATGCAGATCGATGGGGGCTGGGTCGCGCAGTAAGTGCGAACCGATGTCCTCATCAGGCGGGTACTTGCTCGCCCGCCCAGTCGAACACTTTGCCGGTATCCGCTGGTGTCAGCCCATTGATCACATCCAGCAGGCACGTTGCGGCGTGTTCTGGCGTGAACAGTTTCTTGTCGGGAACATTGCCCTGAAAGGGCTGTGACAGCTCTGTATCCACGGTGCCGGGATGCAGGCCGACGCAGATGAACTCATCCGACCGGCGCGCCTGCTCGATCGCATAATTGCAGATCAGCATGTTGAGGGCTGCCTTTGAGGCGCGATAGGCGTGCCAGCCGCCAAGGCCGTTGTCAGAGATCGACCCCACACGAGCCGACAGTGCCGCAAACACAGCGCGCCGGTCACGCGGCATCAGCGGCAGCATATGCTTGGCAACCAGTCCCGGGCCGAACGTGTTGATCCGGAACACACGCTCAAATGCGTCCATGGACTGATGACGGAACGATTTCTCGGGCTGCAGAGCGTCACCGTCCGACAGAATGCCCGACGCCACAATAACGAGATCGGGCGTGCTTTCTATCTTGATGGCCTCTGCGAGCGCAATCAGGCTGGTCTCGTCCGTAATATCAGCAAGATGCGAAACGATTTTGCCACCACCCACCACACCTGCACGCGAGACGGCATGAACAACGTCCACATCGGCACGAGCCGCTAGTGACTGCGTCAGCGCAGCGCCAATCCCGCCGGATGCTCCAAAGATGACTGACTGCATGATTGCTCCTTTGGCGGGGAGCTAGTCCGATTTACGGGGAGACAAGCGGCGAGGCCCTGCAGCGCTGCCCGGTACACGCGGTCAACGGCGCGATTTTTTCGAGTGGTACCTCTGGCCGGACTCGAACCGGCACTCTGTTGCCAGAAACGGATTTTGAATCCGTCGCGTCTACCAATTCCGCCACAGAGGCCCTGAACGGCGAAATGCCCGACATGGTGCGCCGCGTCAATCGGCTCGACGCGGCACCCAAACATCACTAACAGACCCGCATGAGTCAGGCCCGCACACTCCTTCAATCGATTGAGGCAATGGCCCATGAGGCTGGCGACGAAGGTTTCACCCTTCGCGAGATCATGGACCGACTGGACGAACGCGCCTTTGGGGCAGCGCTTTTCATGCTCGCCCTACCCTGCTGCATTCCATTTCTCTACATCGTCCCTCAGATTGTCGCGCTGCCCATGATCGCTCTTGCCGCCCAAATGGCCGTAGGCCGCGAAGAACCATGGCTGCCAACGCGTCTCGCGGATCGCCGGATCGACAAGACAGGTCTGACAAGTACTGCGCGAGGCGGGCGCAAATGGTTCGGCTGGATCGAGGTCATCGCACGGCCACGACTGACATTTCTGACAGGCAAGGGGCCTGAACGCATAATCGGACTGATCCTATGCATATTCTGCGCGTCGATCCTGGTCCCGCTTCCCATGACCAACACGATCCCAGGCTTCGCTGTAGCAGCGGCGAGCTTTGGATTAATCCAGCGTGACGGCCTTCTCGTGCTTGGGGGGCTGATCCTTGGAAGCCTTTGGGTCAGCGCGCTTATCCTCGGAATCGTCCTCGGACTGGACTTCGCCGCAGAACTTGCCGGGGCGCTCCTGGGTGGGTCCGAGACTCCGTAACCGAGCGAGATTGCCGCATTGCCGCCACCGACACTCGGTTCTTAATGGCGAAATGAGCCCGATTTCTTCAGTCCTCCAGCGGAAAACGTGGCCGCTCATTGCGATCGCGGCGTCCGTATTCATGCTGGCTGCTGCCCACGCTTTTGAGCGGTTCGCCCTGCTTGCGCCCTGCCCGCTCTGCTTGCGCCAACGGGAGGTCTACTGGGCCCTGATCGCCATGGCCGTCACCGGCCTGGTCCTGGCGCGGCTGCGCCAGACACCCCGCTTCATGATGGCCCTGAATGTCCTGATCGGTCTCGTCTTCGTCGTCGGTGCCGTCGTTGCCGTCTATCATGCGGGGGTTGAGTGGCGGTGGTGGCCTGCGCCAGATGGATGCGTTGCCGCCGCTCCCGGCGATATCCTCAACGCATCGCTGGACAATCTGAACGAGCGTCAGGCGACCGCATCCTGTCTTGATGCGCCATGGGTCATGCTTGGCTTGTCCATGGCCGGCTGGAATGCGTTGGCGTCTATCGCATTGGCAGCAGCCTCACTCGCCGCAGCCTTCAATTTCATTCCGGGTGGCGAGACAGCTTAGATGTAAGCGGCAGCCAGCAGACTGCTGACCGCGCCGAGGGTCGCAAGCGTACGCACGCCCTGATACCAAGCTGGCGCGCGCCCGCCGGCGAGCGCATCCCAGATCCAGTGCAGAATGAACAACGCCGCCACGCTAGCGAAGAGCATTGGGGAAAACGTCTTCGAGAAGCCGTAGAGCACAAAGCCCCAACCCGCCAGCGACCCAAGCACGGACAAGCCAAGCGTCCGCGCCGGGACGCGCTCCTCTGTCATGGCAAGCCCCCAGCGGACACCGCCGAGAAAGCTCAGAATCACTGCAGCATAGACCGCGAGCCAGAGCCGCGCCTGCGCCGCCAGAATGACGTCGTCTGTGGTGGCGATAATGTAGGCGGCCCCGGCAAAAGGGATGATACCCGCCAGCGCCAGCACAAGCGGCACAGCCGGAATACGAAAGGCTCCGTCTTTGAACATGGTCGTCCTTCAGCTCTTGCGGGATACCGATGATCGTTTCGGACCGAGGCTCGAAACCGTAGCCGGGTCAGGCGTTTTCGGTTTGAAGCGGCAAAGATGGGCAATGGCGCACTCCCAGCATTTGGGCGTGCGCGCCACGCAAACATAGCGACCGTGCAGGATCAGCCAGTGATGGGCACCAAGCTTGAATTCTTCCGGCGTCACACGCTCAAGGCCGGCCTCCACATCGTCTGGCGTCTTTCCCGGTGCGAGGCCGGTTCGATTCGAGACCCGGAAAATGTGCGTATCGACAGCGATGGTCGGTTGGCCAAAGGCTTCGTTGAGCACCACGTTCGCCGTCTTCCGGCCAACACCAGGGAGCCTGATCAACTCGTCCCGGGTTTGCGGCACCTCGCCATCAAACTCATCAAGGATCATCTGGGACAGGGCGATGACGTTCTTCGCCTTGTTGCGCCACAAGCCGATCGTTTTCACGTGTTCGGCGACCCCTGCCTCCCCAAGCGCCAGCATCTTATCTGGCGTATCGGCGATCTCAAACAGCGTCTTTGTCGCCTTGTTCACGCCGACATCGGTTGCCTGCGCAGATAACGCGACGGCGACGACAAGCGTGTAGGGATTGACGAAATCTAACTCAGTGTGCGGGTCCGGTCGGTCCTGAGCGAGAGCGGCGTAAAGCTCTGCCGCCTTAGCCCGGGGCATCGTGCGTGGCCGCCGCTTCTTCTTGCGAGTCGGGGATTTTGCAGCAGTCATTGGATGCGGTTGTAAGGCTCGTTCGCCTGCGGGCAAGACCATGCTAAATCATCAGATACATGACCCGGTATGGTGAAACTCTCTACATGGATGCGGTGCTGACGCCGAACCGCTCGCTCAGCCCGCGCGCCTTTACCGGCGTGATGATCGCTGTTGCAGGCCTCAGCTTTCTGGGGGGCATCGTCTTTTTCTCGATTGGTGCCATCCCGGTGGTCGGCTTCTTCGGACTGGATGCTTTGGCGATCTGGCTCGCTCTGCGCTGGCACATCCGCAAATCATCGGAAGAAACGCAGGTGCGGATCACGGCAGAGACACTCTCTCTCACCCACCGCATGGCTAATGGCCGGGAGAAGTCCGCCACCATTCCGTCTGCTTTTGCGCGGGTTGAATTGGACACGCCGGTGACGCCGACTTCTTGTCTTCGCATCGAGCACGGCCGCACCGCTTATGTTATCGGACGATTCCTGACACCCAAGGAGCGCCAGTCCCTCGCCAAAGCCCTTCGAGCAGCGCTCGCACGCGCCCGCAGCGAGCGTCTCCCCGCCTAATTCAAAAAATGACGCCCCCGTCATGGTTTTTTCACAACCGGCGTGTTATAAACATGGCTTAGCTTGAAAAAATGCCGTGCTTGCGACGGCTGGACGGAGGAAGAAGACCCATGGCCGACACCGCCCAACTCACCCACCCCGCGCTGGAGCGCCCCAAGCTCTCTCATCGTGAGCCGCTGCATCCGGGTTATCTTGAACGTGGTGAGGCCGTTCCGCCAGCATCGGAAGTCGATCTCGAAACGATGGACCTCGTCGATCCCGAGATCTGGCGGCAAGGCAAGTATTGGGACCGGTTCGAACGCCTCCGGAATGAAGACCCGCTGCACTGGACGCCCGACAGTTTTGTTGGCCCCTACTGGTCCGTCACCCGATACGAAGACATTATGAAGATCGATGTCGATCACAAGCGGTTCTCGTCATCGTGGGAGCATGGGGGCATCACGCTGGGTGAGCCGCTCGAAGACTTCGAAATGCCGATGTTCATCGCCATGGATGAACCACGCCATTCTGAACAGCGAAAAACCGTTCAGCCGGCCGTTGCGCCGAACATGTTGAAAGAATTCGAGCCGCTGATCCGCTCCCGGACACAGACCCTGCTCGACTCCCTGCCCGTCGGTGAGCCATTCGACTGGGTCGACAACGTGTCTATCGAGCTGACGACAATGATGCTCGCCACCTTGTTTGATTTCCCGTTCGAGAACCGCCGCCAGCTGACCCGCTGGTCGGACGTCGTGACGAACATGAATGATCCAGACATCTGCCCCGGTGGTGAAGAGCAGTGGCGCCAGGAATTGATGGAATGCCTGACAACCTTCATGGGCATCTATCAGGAGCGCGGCCAGATCCCGCTTAAGAACGATCTCATCAGCCTGCTGGCCCACGGCGAGAAGACCAAAAATCTCGCGCCGATGGAGCTGCTCGGAAACGTTATCCTGCTGATCGTCGGCGGTAACGACACGACCCGGAATTCCATGACGGCGTCGGTCTACGGCCTGAACAAGTTCCCGGAAGAGTACGAAAAGCTGAAAGCCGATCCGTCGCTGATCCCAAACATGGTGTCGGAAGTCATTCGCTGGCAGACGCCGCTCGCCTTCATGCGCCGCACGGCCGTTGAAGATGTCGAGATGCACGGCAAGACCATTAAGAAAGGCGACCAGATCGCCATGTGGTATGTCTCCGGCAACCGTGACGAGCGGTTCTGGAAGGAAGACCCGAACCGCCTGATCATCGACCGCGATCAGGCCCGCAATCACCTCTCCTTCGGTTTCGGTATTCACCGCTGCGTCGGTAACCGTCTCGGTGAATTGCAGTTGCGTATTCTTTGGGAAGAGATCATGGAGCGCTTCTCGCACATCGAAGTGCTGGACGAGCCAAGCCTCACCTCCGGAGCCTTTGTGAAAGGCTACACCTGGATGCCTGTGATCTGTCACCCGAAATAGACGCAGATTTTCAATTGAACACCACTGATGAGCGCCGCGAGGCGCTCATCCTCGTATTGGGAGCGGTCCACGCCGGATGGTTCATCATTGTCAGTGATCGCGCAGGCGTGAGTTGGGCGAGAGGCGCACCAGGCCCTATATGCAGCCCATGATAAGACACCTGATATCAAGACGCCTGTTTCTCGCCTCAGGCTCTGCAGCCGCTCTCACCGCCTGCTCCAGCCAGTCTGCGGGTGCCAGCTCCGACAGTGCGCCCGTCAATGCCTATGCCGAATCGGAATGGCGGGATCTGACGGTTGCGGACTGGGAAAAACGCTTGTCCAAAGACGCTTTTTACGTGTTGCGGCAAGAAGGCACCGAGCGGCCCTTTACCTCCCCGCTCAACGATGAAAAGCGCGACGGCGTTTTTCACTGCGCGGGCTGTGATCTCGCCCTGTTCACATCCGATACGAAGTACGATTCTGGCACAGGCTGGCCGAGTTTTTTCGACGTGATCGAGGGCGCGGTCGGCACCAAACCCGATAACAAGCTCTGGATGGAGCGCACCGAGTATCACTGCGCCCGATGCCTTGGACATCAGGGTCATGTCTTCAATGACGGCCCCGCCCCCACGGGTCTGCGTTATTGCAACAATGGTGTCGCGCTGACGTTCAAGCCGGCAACCGTATAAACCCTGCTCTTCCCAAATACAAAGAAGGCCCAGCATCTCTGCTGGGCCTCTTCCAGTACTTGTTGGGACTTCTTGAGCTACCCGTCAGCCGGTGCCTCGCGCTTGGCCAAAATCTCCCGCTTGCCGGCATGGTTCGGGCCTGAGATCACACCCTCCTCTTCAAGCCGTTCGATCAGGCCAGCCGCCTTGTTGTAGCCCACCTTGAGCCGCCGCTGGAGATAGGAAGTGGATGCACGGTTGTCTCGCAGCACGATGGCCATTGCCTCCGCATAAAGATCGTCTTCGGGATCGCCTGTTGAGGTGCCCAGCATCGCATCCATGATCGGGCTGTCGTCTTCGGAGTCCTCGAGAATGTCGAGGCAGTAGTTTGGCTCGCCCTGATCGCGCAGCCATGCGACAACCGCTTCCACTTCCTCGTCTGATACGAATGGTCCGTGCATCCGTTTCGTCTTGCCGCCAGGTGCCTGATACAACAGGTCACCCATGCCAAGCAGCTGCTCTGCGCCTTGCTCCCCGAGAATGGTACGCGAGTCGATCTTTGTCGTGACCATGTAGGAGATACGCGTCGGGAAGTTCGCTTTGATCGTACCCGTAATAACGTCTACGGACGGTCTTTGCGTTGCTGTGATCAGATGAATGCCAGCGGCGCGCGCCATCTGTGCAAGACGCTGAATGCAGCCCTCGATTTCCTTGCCCGCGACCATCATCAGATCAGCCATCTCGTCGATCACGACAACAATGTTCGGAATATGCTCCGTAGGCAGAATTTCAGTTTCTTGAATTGGCTTTCCATTGTCATCAAAGCCCGTCTGGACCTTTCGAGACATGCTTTCGCCGCGCTCGCGGTGCTTCCTGGCTTTGTCGTTGAAGCCGGCAAGGTTCCGCACGCCCGCCTTGGACATCAGCTCATAGCGCTGTTCCATCTCGCGTACCGCCCATTTCAGGGCGTTCACAGCCTTCTTCGGATCGGTCACAACCGGCGACAGAAGATGCGGAATGCCCTCATAGATGGAGAGTTCCAGCATTTTCGGGTCGATCATGATGAACCGGCACTCTTCCGGTGTCAGCTTGTACATCAGTGACAGGATCATCGCGTTCACGCCGACCGACTTACCGGAGCCTGTCGTACCCGCGATCAAGAGGTGAGGCATCTTTGCAAGATCAACAACGTTCGGGGCACCGCCAATATCCTCGCCCAGCGCCATAGGCAGCTTGGCTTTTGACTTCCTGTAGGGGTCAGTGTTCAGGAGCGTTCGGAAGTACACTGTCTCACGGCTGTCATTCGGCAGTTCGATACCGATCGCGTTCTTGCCGGGCACGACCGCAACACGGGCCGACGTCGCGCTCATTGAGCGGGCGATATCGTCTGCCAGCGAGATCACACGCGCCGACTTCACGCCGGGGGCTGGCTCCATTTCGAACAGGGTCACCACCGGGCCTGGGCGTACTTCCTTGATGCGGCCTCGGACGCCGAATTCGTTGAGAACTTCGGCCAGGCGCGCGGCTTTCTCCAGTAGCGCATCTTCATCAACCGTGCTGCGGCGCTCCGGCGGCAGGTTGAGCAGATCGATCGGCGGCAGCTTGGACGACAGCACGTGCGGGCGCGGCGGCGCGGCCGGACGCGGGGGCTCTGGGCGAGGCTCCGGCTGGGGCGCGGCCTGTACAGGCTTCCGGATGGGAGCCGCCTCGATCTCTGGCAGATGCGTCGACTCTGCTGCCTCAACATATTCATCCGTTGGCGGAGGGGTGTCGGCGGGGACAAGGATCCGGTTGGTCGTCGCGGGGACCGCCTCAAGTGCCGCTGCGCGTGACCGGCGAGGACGCATGATCCGGTCTCGAAGATCAAGCAAGCGTCCACCAATGCCTCGGGCGCGGTATGCGGCTGTGTGACCTGAACGTGCGGCTGTGTCCTGCAGGAGCCGCGCATCGTCGCGCCGGAAACCAAGCGCTGCGAGACCCGCCCAGAGCGCGCCCATGCCAAGGGTAATCCCCGCAAATGTGTCAGGGGCAGGCATCATCAGCGCGCGGAACGGCATTGCTGCAAGATTATGCAACGCCTCGCCGAACACACCACCAAGCCCGGTGGCAAGCGGCCAGCTTGCCGGATCGGGCCAGGATGCGAAACACGCCGCTGATAGCGGAACGAAGGCTGCCCCATAGAGCCAGCGGCGCAGTTTTGGCTCACCCATCAGCGTGGCACGCATCGCCCCGCCGACCATCAGCGCAAGACCGCCGGTCCAGCCGGACCAGCCGAGCGCTTGGCGCGCCACATCTGCAAAATCAGCTCCGGCCTGTCCGAAAAGATTTTGCACCGCAGCATCGGTGGCGACATTCCAGCTGGGATCGGTCGGCGCATAGGATCCGACCGCGCCACAGACGAACACCCCTGCCCCGAAGGCCGCTGCACCAGTCAGCATACGCCATACGGGATCGCTGGCGGTGCGTTTGGGCATGGCGTCGATAGCGGTGTCTGTCATGTGCGGTCGCTTTCGCTGGTGGATCAATTTGACCGTAAATTGACCGAACGGGCTTAACGGGGCGCAAACGACGGACAAAAAAGGACCCCTGTGGGTGAATTCCACAGGGGCCAGTCTTAGAGTTGCTTCTGGGAGGAACTTACGAAGCAAACTCCGGATACGCTTCCAGGCCGACCTCGGTCTTGTCGAGGCCTTCCATCTGGTCCTCATCGCCGACGCGGACACCCACTGTTGCTTTAAGGGCGAGCCACACCACAAGTGATGCGACGGAGACAAACACACCTGTCAGGATCACACCAACAAGTTGACCGACATAGCTCGGATCACCTGCTTCATTTGGCGTGATATTGTTTCCATAAGAGGCCGCAACGATGATCGTGCCCCAGATACCGCACACCAGGTGAGCCGGGATCGCACCAACAACATCGTCAATCTTCAGCTTGTCGAGCAGCGGCACGGTCAGCACCACCAGAACACCGCCTACCGCGCCGATCAGGACAGCGCCGCCCATGCTCGGGGCCAGAGGCTCCGCCGTGATCGACACAAGGCCGCCAATCGCACCGTTAAAGGCCATCGTGGCGTCCGTTTTGCCGCCGTAAAGCAGGCCCGTGAGGATCATCGCTGCAAGCACACCGCCTACGGCAGCCATGTTCGTATTGGCGAAAATCTTCGCGACGGCGTTGATGTCATCAAACGTGCCTGCGGCCAGCTGTGACGCGCCATTGAAGCCAAACCAGCCAAACCAGAGGATGAAAGTACCCAGCGCTGCGAGCGGGATATTCGAGCCCGGCATCGGATTCACACGGCCATCTGGCGAATACTTGCCAAGGCGCGGTCCAATGATGATCGCGCCGATCAGCGCAGCCCAACCGCCGGTAGAGTGAACGAGTGTCGAGCCGGCAAAGTCAGAGAAGGCCCACTCGCTGTCGAGATAGCCGCCGCCCCATTCCCAGGACGCCACGATCGGATAGATGAAGGCCGTCAAAACCGCCGTGAAAGCGAGGAATGGCCAGAGCTTCACGCGCTCAGCGACCGTACCCGAAACAATCGAGGCCGCTGTTGCCACGAACACCATCTGGAAGAACCAGTCTGAATGGGCAGCATAGCCAACTTCGATGTCTTCGGCACCTTTCCAGATAAAGTCCGGAATACCGAAAAGCCCATTGGCAATGGTCGCTCCAGGATAAGCCATATTGTAGCCGACCAGCCAGAACATCAGGCCCGCAACGGAGAACAGTGCAACGTTTTTCATGGACTGCATGGCCGCGTTTTTCGAACGCACCAATCCGGCCTCCAGGCAGCAGAAACCAGCCGCCATGAACATGACAATCAGGCCACCAATCAGGAAGAGATAACTATTGTCCACATAAGCGCTCGCGCCGCCTTCAAGGGCTGCAATGCGCGCCTCAAGGTCTTCCACGCCAGCATCCTGCGCCATTGCACTCAGCGCCCCAAAAGCCGCCACAGGCGCTAGCATCAAGCCCCGCCCGATCCTGTTTAATCTTCCCATATTGGTTCTCCCAACCGACTTCGGGCCCGCCTGTCGCGGCCCGATCCACGCGTCATCTCTTCACACGATCAATTGTCAGGCACGTTTTGAGGGCATGGGGCGTTCGCATGCGCCACAAATGAACAATCTCTGGGCACCCTGCGGCGCAATCGCCCAAAAGCTCGCCAAGTCTGGACGGATAAGCGGCGTATGATTAGCTGATCGCAATGTCCACGCGCCCCTCCCCCGCCCAAATAGCCGATCTTGCAATCATTGGCGGCGGCCCCGCAGGCGCGACACTGGCCCTGGTCGCGGCAAGGCATGGATTTGAGACCGTCCTTGTAGATGCGCGTGATCCGACCGCGCCGACACGGCGCGACCCGCGCAATTATGCGATCGTCCAGGGCAGCTGGCATTTACTTGAAGCCGCTGGCGTGGCTGAGACGCTGCGCCCGGATGCCCAGCCGCTGAACGGGCTGGAGGCTGTGGATGGCGCGCGGCATTGGTTTGGAGCACCATCGGCGCTCTTCACTAAAGAAGACCTCTCGGGCGACGGACCGCTCGGATACATGGTCGAAGCGGCCAGGCTTCAGGATGCGCTGGATGCTGCCGTCGCCGGCACGTCGGGGCTGACACGTTACGCCCCAGCACGGTTTGCGGGTCTCAGCCATACGCCAGGCTCTGCCCAGATCGTCCTGGAAGACGGCGAAACTGTCGAGGCCGCACTCGTCGCCGGCTGCGATGGCGGCAACTCTCCGGTGCGCAACGCCCTCGGCATTGAGATCGAAGGCCGCTCTTACGGAAAATCGGTTTTTGCTGCCGATGTAGAGCTAGAACGTCCGCATGGCGGCATCGCCCGGCAATTGTTCACGCCGGAAGGTCCGTTCGCGACGCTGCCGCTGACTGGAAACCGCGCCAATCTCGCCTGGTATATGAAGACCGGGGCTGCGGAGACCCTCGCAGCGATGAGCACGGCCGAGATCGAAGCCGAACTGAACAGCCGCTTTGCAGAATTTGCCGGACCTATGAAACTGATTGGCGAGGCGCTCTCGTATCCGCTGGTGCTTCAGATCGCCCGGTCGATGGTCGGAGAACGCGCCGCCCTTGTCGGGGATGCAGCACGCCGGATCAATCCGCTCGCCGGTCAGGGCCTCAATCTCGGCTTCAAGGATGTTGCTGCGCTGATTGAAGTCATGATCGATGCCCGCCAAACCGGGCTCGACATCGGTGCCGCGACAACACTGGAGCGTTACCAGCAATGGCGGCGCTTTGATGCGGCCATGACTGCGCTCGCCATGGATGGCATCGACCGTACTTTCTCAAACGACAATATGATTGCAAAACCTCTCCGCGGCCTTGCTCTGCTGGCAGCCGACCGGATTGGCCCCATCCGCCGGGCCATGGCGCGTCAGGCCAGCGCCGACCAGCCTGGCCTGCCCAAGCTCCTGCGCGGCGAAGCGCTCTAACCTCTGCATTGACACCCCTCCCGCAAAGGCGACGATGTGCCAGACGCGTGGAGGAAGACGAATGACCCGACTGAGCGATACGCCTGCGGACATGCTGAAAAATGTCGAAACCGAGCTTCAGGCGATGGGCGCGGCGATGGGGTTTGTCCCCAACTCGGCTAAGACCATGGCGAGACGGCCGGAGATTCTGCGCGGCTTCCTCATGCTGGCCGGATCAATCCTCGGCCCGGGCGGCGTGCTGAACCCAGGCCTCAAACAGATGGTGGCCTACATTTCCAGCGCCGCCGCAGGTTGCCGCTACTGTCAGGCCCATACATCCGAGCAGGCGCACAATCGCGGCGTCGCCCCGGAAAAGATCAATGCAATCTGGTCTTACGAGACAAGCGACCTCTTTACCGAGGCCGAGCGCGCGGCGCTTTCACTCGCACAAGCCGCCTCCAGCGTGCCGAACGAGACCACCGACGCGCATTTCGATGCCGTGAAGGCCCATTACAGCGAAGAAGAAATCACCGAACTCGTCGCCGTGGTGGCTCTGTTCGGCTTCCTGAACCGCTGGAACGACACACTTGCGACGACCTTGGAAGACTCGCCCCTCGCCTTCGCCGAGGCCCATCTGGCCTCAAATGGGTGGTCGGCTGGCGCACATCGATGAGACCGGCGACCCCAGACACATTGACGCTGACGTCAAGGTCAAGCTTGATTCCTGCCCCTCCCCCCTATAGCACGGGGCGAGCGTGGGCGGTCTGCCCACTCGAAATTTAGAAGCCGACGCAAAACGAAACCGGAGCCAGCCCATGAAGGTGCTCGTCCCCGTCAAACGGGTTATCGATTACAATGTGAAAGTCCGCGTGAAGCCGGACCAGACGGGCGTGGATCTCGCCAACGTCAAAATGTCCATGAACCCGTTCGACGAGATTTCCGTCGAAGAGGCCGTGCGCATGAAAGAAGCTGGCACGGCAGAGGAAGTGATCGCCGTTTCCATCGGGCCGCAACAGGCACAGGAAACGATCCGCACCGCCCTCGCCATGGGCGCGGATCGCGGCATTCTCATCAAGACCGATGAAACCGTTGAGCCGCTCGCCGTCGCGAAACTGCTCGCCAAGGTGATCGAGGCCGAAAGCCCGGACATGGTCTTGCTCGGCAAGCAAGCGATTGACGATGACAGCAACCAGACGGGCCAGATGCTCGCCGCGCTGCTCGACTGGCCGCAAGGCACCTTCGCTTACAAGATCGAAAAAGATGGCGACGCCCTCACCGTGACCCGTGAGGTCGATGGCGGCCTGCAGACCGTTAAACTCCAGACGCCCGCGATCATCACGGTCGACCTGCGCCTGAACGAGCCGCGTTACGCATCCCTCCCAAACATCATGAAGGCGAAGAAAAAGCCGATCGATATGAAAGAGCCATCCGAGTATGGCGTTGAGATCGACAACCGCCTGACCGTGGTGAAAGTCACCGAGCCACCGGTGCGCGAAGCCGGCGAAAAGGTTGAAGATGTCGCCACGCTAGTCTCCAAACTCAAAGCTGCAGGAGCCGTCTAATGGCCGTTCTCGTAATCGCAGAGCATGACAATGCGTCGCTGAGCGACGCGACCAACAAAACCGTCACCGCCGCCCTCAAATTTGGTGGGGATGTCGATGTTCTCATCGCTGGCGAAGGTGCTGGGGACGTGGCCGCTGAAGCCGCCAAGATTGACGGCGTCCGCAAGGTTATTCACGCCGATGGAGCCACGCTGAAAGCGCGCCTCGCTGAAGCCATGGAAGCCCTCGTTGTTCCGATGATGGGGGGTTATGACGGCCTCTTCGCGCCAGCCACCACGATGGGCAAGAATGTCGCGCCCCGCATCGCAGCTAAGCTCGATGTCATGCAGCTGTCTGACATCACGGACGTCATTGATGCAGAAACGTTCGAGCGTCCGATCTATGCCGGCAACGCCATCATGACGGTGAAGTCCTCAGACCCGAAGAAAGTCTTCACGGTCCGCGGCACAGCCTTCGATGCTGCTGGCATGGGCGGTTCAGCCTCCGTGGAAACCGTTGATGCTCCGGCAGGTCCGTTCAAATCGGAATTCGTCTCAGAAGAGATGGTGAAATCTGATCGTCCGGAACTGACCGCTGCCAAGCGCGTCGTCTCCGGTGGCCGCGCACTCGGCTCGGATGAGGATTTCAAGAAGTACATCATCCCGCTCGCCGACAAGCTCGGTGCCGCTGTCGGGGCCTCGCGCGCCGCTGTGGATGCCGGTTACGCGCCAAACGACTATCAGGTTGGCCAGACCGGCAAGATCGTTGCGCCGGAACTCTACATCGCCGTCGGCATTTCAGGCGCAATCCAGCACCTAGCCGGTATGAAAGACTCCAAAGTCATCGTTGCGATCAACAAGGATGAGGAAGCCCCGATCTTCCAGGTCTCCGACTATGGTCTTGTGGCAGACCTCTTTCAGGCTGTGCCGGAGCTGACAGACGCGCTCTAGGCGCGCTTGTTCGCTTGAAAAGACAAAGATATCGTCCCGTCTACAGCAATGTAGGCGGGACATTTCATGTTGACCTTCACCCGAACACTTGTCGCGACCGTCTTTTGTCTTCTGGTAACCACTCCCCTCGCCGTCCCCGAAGACGGTGACGTTGAGGGTGTGCAGGAACACCCCCTGATCACACGCTATCCGGGTCAGGTCATCACCTGGCAGGAAATCGAGAACTATCGCGCGTTCAAAGTCCCTGTCGGCCCAGTGACAGGGTATCGTCAGATCGGCGAATGGATTGAGACTCAAGGCCTCGTCACACGCACGCTCTACACCTACCGGGGAACGGACCGGACAGTCTCAGAGATCTACCAGAACTATCTGGAGGGTCTCGAGGCGGAAGGGTTTGAGATCCTCGCCACGCGCTACACACCCGATAGGAATGGCGGCGACATTGCTTCAAGAAGCTGGACGGGCGTCTACCAGATCAACAATCCCTGGTCGAAATCCGGCGAAATAGGTACCCAAGCCTCAGGCACGTCAGGTTCAGGTGGGGCGGCGGCGATCGTCGCCACCAAGGACAGGGCCACGGGGCGAGTCTACGTTGTCGTTAGCACCGAACAACACAACACTGATTATGTCGGAACGCTCGTCGATATTGTCGAAGAGGCAGCGGCTGAAACCGGCCTGATTGCCGTAGACGCCGAAGCCATCGGCAAAGGCATCCGCGAGGAAGGCCGTGTCGTTCTGGATGGCATCCTCTTCGACTATGACAAGGCGACGATCCAGCCTGAGTCAGCTTCGGCCCTTCAGGCAGCCGCCGAATTCATCGCTGCCAATCCTGAGATGCGATTTTATGTCGTTGGCCACACCGATGCGAAAGGCGAACTTGTCTACAATCGAAACCTCTCACAGGCACGCGCCCAAGCCGTCGCAGATACGCTTGTGGAGGACTATGGCGTGGACCGCGATCGCATCGAAGGACACGGGGTCGGGCCACTCGTTCCCGTCTTCACCAATTCCAGTGAAGAAGGCCGCGCCCGCAACCGGCGCGTTGAGTTGGTCGAACGCTGACAGTGAAGACCTATAACGGGGTCGTTCATTAAGTGTGTCCCCTGCATGACACTCTGCAAAGATGCGGCATGATATCGAGCGCTTAAGCTTGATTTTTGACGCGCCGCACAATCAAGTTGCAGGTTCGTCATAAACAGCCCTCGGAAACCTCGCGATCATGGCAGATATCAAAACCGTAGGCGTCGTTGGTGCCGGTCAGATGGGCAACGGAATTGCCCATGTCTGCGCGCTTGCGGGGTACGATGTGGCCCTATCCGATATTTCAGGCGATGCGCTCGAAAAGGGTGTCGCCACAATCGAGCAGAATATGAGCCGCCAGGTCGCCCGCGATCTCATCACGCCGGATGACATGAAGGCGGCACTTGCTCGTATCAGGACATCGACCGAACTCTCCGTCTTCGAAGCGTCCAACCTCATTATTGAGGCCGCCTCCGAGAACCGCGAGCTGAAAGAGAAAATCTTCGAGGGCATTTGCGCGGTCGCTCCAAGGGACGCTTACCTCGCCACAAACACATCCTCGATTTCGATCACACGGCTCGCAGCAGCGACGGACCGTCCGGAAAAGTTCATCGGTCTGCACTTCATGAACCCTGTCCCGCTCATGCAGCTCATGGAGATCATTCGCGGCCTCGCCACCGATCAGGACACCTACGACACGGCACTGGCCTTCTCACAGCGCATCGGAAAGACGACCACGAATGCGGAGGACTATCCCGCCTTCATTGTAAACCGCATCCTGATGCCGATGATCAACGAAGCCGTCTATACACTCTACGAAGGTGTCGGCTCGGTCGAAGCCATCGACACGGCGATGCGCCTCGGCGCGAACCATCCCATGGGTCCGCTAACGCTGGCGGATTTTATTGGCCTCGATACCTGCCTTTCCATCATGCAGGTTCTGCATGATGGTTTGGCGGACACAAAGTACCGCCCCTGCCCGCTTCTCGTGAAGTATGTCGAGGCGGGTTGGCTCGGGCGGAAGTCCGGCCGAGGCTTTTACGACTATTCCGGCGATGCGCCGGTCCCGACCCGCTAGCACACATGGACATTCGGCCAGTCCTGGAAGCGGATATCCCCGCCGTGATCGAGCTATGGACAGCTTGCGACCTCGTCCGCCCCTGGAACGATCCGGACGCCGATATGAGGCGTGCGCTCGAGCATCCTGAAGCGGAGGTCTTCGGCGGCTTCGAGACCGGCCAGCTCATTGCCACGGCAATGGCCGGATATGACGGCCATCGCGGCTGGCTTTATTACGTCGCCGTCTCCCCGGACAGGCAGTGCGAGAGCCTTGGAGCGCAGATAGTCAGACATGCAGAAGACTGGCTGAAATCCCGTGGGGCCCCGAAAGTCATGCTCATGGTCCGGCATGGAAACGAAGCCGCAGCGTTCTACGAACAACTGGGCTATGAGCGGTCCGAGGTCGCGAGCTACGGCAAGTTTTTCGACTGAGTGTGCCCGCCGGTCCAGCCGTCGCTTCAAGGGTCTCGCCTATCAGCTTGAGCTGTCAGCGTTCGGCGATCGCCGCATCAATCAGGGCCAGCGCTTCATAGCTCGCCCAGTCGGCCTCTCCGGCGAGGCGAAACACTTCCGTGCCGTTCGCATCGTAGAGAATAGTCGTGGGAAACCCGCGCACGCCAGCCTCATAGACTGGCCCGTAATCAGCGGCATGGTAGAAATCGAGCACACCTCCCGTCAGCTCTCCTAGGCGCTGGCGTGCATACGGGCCATCCTCTTCTCCGTCGACACTGATCGCAATCACCCTCAGGCCCTTCGCCGCGCGCGCCGTCTGGAGCACGCCCAGCGATGGCAGTTCCCGCTCACACGGCCCGCACCATGTCGCCCAGTAATTGATCAACGTCGGCTGACCCGCAAAGCCGGAAACGGTGACCGCCTCCCCATCCGGGCCGGCAAAGGGCGTATTGCCCGCCGCGTCCCCGGCGGTTGCGAAATCAAGACTCGCCAGCTCTCCGCGCTGAAACTTCTCAAGATCATGATCGGTGGGCTTACCACCCGCTGCAGTGGTCAACGCAAACAGGCCGAACCCGCCAGCGACAACAAGCATCAGAATAATAGCGTAGCGCAAAACCGCCTCAGGCTTTAGGGAACTCATTCGATTGGAGGCCGATATGGGCGAGAACACCGGCGAAAGCCAGAAAATGTGGGGAGGACGCTTCGCCGCGCGCCCCGGCGACATCATGGAAGCGATCAACGCATCCATCGATGTGGACCGCCGCATGGCCGAAGAAGACGTGGCCGGCAGCCGGGCGCATGCCGACATGCTGGTTGAAATGGAGATCATCAGCGAAGAAGATCACGAAGCAATTCAGGCGGGTCTTGATGCTGTTCTCGGTGAGATCCGCGACGGCTCCTTCCCGTACAATCGCAGCCTTGAAGACATTCACATGAATATCGAGGCGCGCCTGAAAGAGCTTGCCGGACCGGCCGCTGGCCGGCTTCACACGGCCCGCTCCCGCAACGATCAGGTCGTGACCGATTTCCGCCTGTGGACCCGGGGCGCAATTGATGAGGCTGACAACGCCATCACCGATCTCCTGAAAGCGCTGGCAACCCGCGCCGCGGAGCACTCTGGCACGAT
This sequence comes from Hyphomonadaceae bacterium, assembly GCA_028285145.1. Classification (GTDB taxonomy): domain Bacteria; phylum Pseudomonadota; class Alphaproteobacteria; order Caulobacterales; family Hyphomonadaceae; genus JANQQC01. Next base: position 35,023 of record JANQQC010000066.1, on the reverse strand, counting down.
CATGCCCGGCTTCACGCATCTGCAGACCGCCCAGCCCGTGACACTTGGCCATCACCTTCTGGCCTATTGCGAGATGCTGAACCGCGATCGCCGCCGCCTGAGTGCCGCCGCCATCCACCTCAATGAGTGCCCGCTCGGCGCAGCGGCCCTCGCCGGCACCGGATTCCCGATCGACCGGGACATGACCTCCGAAGCACTTGGCTTTGACCGGCCCATGGCGAATTCGCTGGATGCGGTCTCAGCGCGCGATTTCGCCCTCGAAACGCTCGCGGCGCTCTCCATCTCAGCGACGCATCTCTCCCGTCTCGCTGAGGAAGTCGTGCTCTGGACAAGCGCCCAGTTCGGTTTTGCAAGCCTTTCGGACGCCTGGTCGACCGGCTCATCGATCATGCCACAAAAGCGAAACCCCGACGCGGCGGAGCTGATCAGAGGTAAGGCGGCACTGATCACGGCCAACTTCACCGCCCTGCAGGGCGCGGTGAAAGCCCTGCCGCTGGCCTATGCAAAGGACCTTCAGGACGACAAACAGCTGACCTTTGCCGCCTTTGACACTTTCGATCTGTGCGTGCGCTCGATGACGGGCATGATCGAAACCATCACCTTTCATCCGGACGCCATGCGTGAGGCGGCCAGCAAGGGCTTCTCCACCGCGACAGATCTTGCGGATTTTCTCGTGCGCGAACTCGACCTCCCCTTCCGGGAAGCACACCATGTCACCGGCGCGCTTGTCGCCAAGGCTGAAAACGAGGGTTGTGACCTGTCGGAGCTCTCTCTTGAGGTGCTGCAGGCGGCGGAACCTCGCCTCACTGAAGCCGTCTTTGAGGTGTTAACCGTTGAGAAGTCCGCCGCAAGCCGTACAAGCTATGGCGGAACGGCTCCCGAACGCGTCAGCGAACAGGCAGCTCAATGGAAACAACGCCTTGGACTGGAGGCCTGACCCTTGAAACAGATCACGATCCTTACCGCCACGCTCGCGCTTACCGCGCTTTCGGCCTGTGGCCTGCGCGGCGACCTTGAGCGTCCTGACCCGATTTTCGACAGCCCGGCCGCGGAAGGCGTTCAGGCTGCCGGTGAAGTGCCTGGGGCCACAATTGAAGACCGCCTGAACGAGCCGGAGTTTGACGAACCGGAAGACGATCTGCTTGGTGGACCGATCGAAGAGGAAGAGAGCGAGTAGAGTATGCGCGCGCCACTCCTGAAACTGGCCGCCATCGCTGCGCTCATGGGCCTCGCCGCCTGTGAAACCGGCATCCGGGTCGCCCCGCCCCCGCCGGGCCTGAATGCCGATGTTCCTATAGCGACAGCCATTGAAGTCGCGGAAGTGGATACGAGCGGACCGCAAATGAACGCGCTTGGCGGCGAAATCCCAAAGACCGCGCCGGTCGATGAGGTTGGCGAGGACTCGCTGACCGAAGCCCGCTCCCACGAAGACTGATCAGCCCTTGCACCATTTCGACTACAAAAACGGCCGGCTGCACTGTGAAGACGTGTCGCTCGACGCCATCGCCGACAAGGTTGGCACCCCGGTCTATGTCTACTCTACCGCCACCCTGACCCGGCATGCCCGCGTCATCGCCGATGTGTTCGCAGGCATGGATTGCCTGATCGCCTATTCGGTCAAGGCCAACGGCAATCTCGCCGTCTTGTCCACGCTGGCAAGGGCCGGATGCGGGGCGGACGTGGTCAGCGCGGGCGAGATGCAGCGCGCCATGACCGCTGGTGTCTCCGCCGATCGCATCGTGTTCTCAGGCGTTGGCAAGACGAGGGACGAGATGCGGGCCGCGCTGGAGGCCGGAATCCACCAATTCAACGTTGAAAGCGCGGGCGAGCTTCGCGCGCTTTCGTCGGTGGCCACAAGCATGGACAAGACCGCGCCCGTCGCCCTGCGCGTGAACCCGGATGTCGCGGCTGGCGGCCACCCGAACATCTCCACCGGCAAGTCCGGCGATAAGTTCGGTGTGCCATGGGACGACGCCCCTGCCCTCTACGATGAAGTTGCGCGCCTGCCCGGCGTCGAAGCGGTTGGTGTGGACGTCCATATCGGTTCGCAGATCGGCGAGCTTGGCCCCATGCGGGCCGCTTTCGAGAAGACTGTTGGTCTTGCGCGCCGTTTGCGAGAGGCCGGCCACGCCATTTCCCGGATAGATGTGGGCGGCGGTCTCGGTATTCCTTATGCCGAAGGCGATGCTCCTGCCCCCCCGGCAGACTACGCGGCCATGATCCGCGATGTAATTGGCGATCTCGATGTTCAGGTGATCCTTGAGCCCGGCCGCGTCATCGCCGGCAATGCGGGCGTGATGGTGACTGAAGCGCTCTATGTGAAGCCCTCCCCAGACCGGACCTTCCTGATCGTCGATGCCGGCATGAATGACCTAATGCGCCCGGCGCTATACAACGCGCATCATGACATCCTGCCGCTCGCCGAACCGGCTGCTGATGCACCAACTGTCGCTTACGATCTCGTTGGCCCGATCTGCGAGTCCACGGACAAATTCGCCGCACAGCGCGAAATGCCCGCCATTGAGCCCGGCGCACGCGTTGCCTTCATGTCATCTGGTGCCTATGGCGCAGCGCTCTCCTCGCAATATAATGCAAGACCGCTGGTGCCTGAGGTTCTGGTGGATGGAGACCGCTTCGCGATTGTGCGCCGGCGGCCAAGCTTTGAAGAAATGACCGCCCTGGAGCGCCTGCCCGATTGGCTGACCTGAAGGATATCAAAGGCCTGAAAGGCCGTATCGCCGGCACATCGCGCGGGCTGACGGCGCTTGAATCCGTCCGGGCCTTCTGGCCTCTCATCATCTTCCTGTCACTGTTCGTGACGCTCGCTCTGCTGGGCGTTTTGGAGCGTGCACCGGCCGCAATCGCGGCCGCTTCGACGCTTGCCATTTTCATTGCGAGCCTCCTTCTAGCACTGCGTGGATGGCGTCGGTTTAACCCGCCAGACCGGGCAGATGCTGTCCGCGCGCTGGATGAGCAGTCTCCCCTGCGCCCGATCAATGCCCTGACCGACCGCCCTGCCGCCTCCACACCGCAGGCCCGGGCGCTTTGGACCGCGCATCGCAATCGGCTGTCGGAGGCCGCCACCAAACTACGCAAGCCTGACTTTTCGGCACGCTGGAAAGCACTCGACCCGTACTGGCTGCGCTACGCCGTACCCCTCATGCTCGTCGCGGCGATCGCCTTTGCCTGGCCAAATGGCGCAGATCGGCTGAGCCGGGCCCTTTCTCCGGACTATGGATCCATGATGGGAGCCGAACAGGTCAGGATCGAGGCCTGGGTCACGCCGCCGGCCTATTCCCGCCGTGCCCCAATCTTCCTGAAGGCCGACACCGAAACCGTCTCTGCGCCCGCTGGCTCGGAACTCACCATTCGCGTGCAGGCTCGTTCGGCTCCCCTGCTCCACCTGAAAGGGGAAACGCGGCAGAAAATCCGCATGGCCGCAACGCCGGACGGAGCTTTCGAGACCAAGACCATGATTGACGAGTCGACGGAGGTCTCAGTCTATTGGTGGGGTGAGCGACGCGCCTTCGGGATTGAAACCGAACCAGACGCGCCGCCAACAGCGCTCTATGCTGAAACACCCATTCGCACGCCGCAGGACCGCACCGAATTCACCTGGGAAGTCACCGACGATTACGGTGTTGAAACACTCGAACTCGCGCTCCGGCTGACAGACCCCCACCCTGCCGCACCCGAAGCAGAAGACCGCGTCCCGGTTCCTCTCGCCGCTATCTCACCGAAAGAAGCCAGCGAACAGGCCACGCTGGATCTCACGCGACACCGCTGGGCCGGGCTGGAGGTTGAGGCTCGGCTTGTCGCCATAGACGGGGCCGGTCAGGAAGGCTTCAGCAACGCGCACACCTTCGTGCTGCCCGAAAAGCTCTTCCTCCAACCCCTCGCCATGGCAGCGCAGGAAAGCCGGGTCACCGTCCTGCGCGATCCTCGCAGCTATAACGAGATCAACCCGAACGCCGCCGCCACTCAGCAGGGCGAGATTAACACAGCCGCGGCAAACCGGCTGGAGGCAGCCCCCGAAGATGTCCAGCGCGCAGCATTGATGCTGGACGCTCTGACCTTCGAGGCCCCTCGCTATTTCAGGGACTATTCGATCTATTTCGGTCTGCGCACAGCTCATGGCTTGCTGGAATCAGCCACGTCTAAGGATGAGGCCGATAGCATCGATCCAATTCTCTGGGCGGTCGCCCTTAAGGCCGAGTATGGAAGTTCAGCCGACGCCCTGCGCGCCCTGCTCGCAGCGCGGCGAGCACTGGAACAGGCCCTGCGCGATGGCGCGTCCGAGGATGAAATCCGTCGCCTGATGCAAGCCTTCAGGGAAGCGGCCGAAAACTATCTCGCCGCCAAAATGGCCGAGGCGATGGCGAACGGCTTGCCCCAGGCCGAAAATGATACCGACGGCGAAGCAGCCGGCGGCGGCCCGTCTCTCGGCGGACAGGATTTCTCCGACATGCTCGAAGCGCTGGAAGACCTGACCGAAACAGGCGCATCCGATGATGCCCGCCAGCTCCTGTCGGATATCACCAACCTGCTTGAAAACCTGCAATTCCAGCAAGGCGGGTCCGGTGAAGGCGGCCTGCCTGGTTCGCCGAGCGGGGATGGCGAAGGCGAAGACGGTGAAGCATCAGAGGAAGAGCGCGAACTCTCTGAAACCATGCAACGCCTCGCGGACCTTTTGCGGGAGCAGCGCGAGCTGAACGATGAAACACTAGCCGAGGGGCGCGGGGAACGCCGCGGCCGGACCGGCGAAGGTCAGGACGGACAAGACGGCGATGGCGGGCCCGGCTCCCTTGCTGACCGTCAGGACGGGCTCGGCGAGGCCCTTCGCGAATTCGCAGAGCGCTTCGGACAGGAAGGCCCCGGCGGTGAAGACGGGGCTGGGCTTGATGGCGATGCGCTGGAAGACATCGAAGATGCCCAGCGGCGCGCGGCAGAGGCCCTGCGCGGTGGCAATAACCGCCTCGCCCAGCGCCAGCAGGAGCGCGCCACCCGCATGCTCCGCGATCTGTCCTCAGATCTCGCCGAACAGCTCGACGACTTGCGTCAGGCCCGCGGAGAGGATGGCGACTCCACAGACCCGTTTGGTCGCATGACGGGCGGCGTCAATGATGGCGACGACGTCGCTGTGCCCGATGAAGCCGAGCGCCAGCGCGCCAAGGACATCCTGGAAGAACTCCGCCGCCGCTTCGGCGATGCCGAAGAGGAAGAAGAGCGGGATTACCTCGAGCGGCTGCTGGACCGCTTCTAGGCTGCGACGCTATTCCGCCGCGAGCTTGTCAGCTGTTTTGGTCTCAAAGTCGCTTGCATCGTGACGTTCGTGCAGCTGGTGCGCCGGATCGCCGAACACACGGTTCACCATGCGTCCCCGTTTAACCGCTTCGCGCTCCGCGAGCTGGTCGGTCCAGCGGATCACGTTTGTGTACTCATGCACTGACAGGAACTCTCCGGCTTCATAAACGAGCCCCTTCACAAGCGCGCCATACCATGGCCAGATCGCCATATCCGCGATCGTGTATTCATCGCCCGCCATGTATTCGCGGTCTGCCAAGTTGCGATCAAGCACGTCCAACTGACGCTTGGTCTCCATCGCAAAGCGGTTGATCGGATACTCCATCTTGAACGGCGCGTAGGCATAGAAGTGTCCAAATCCGCCGCCGAGATAAGGGGCCGAGCCCATTTGCCAGAACAGCCAGTTGAGTGTCTCGGTGCGTGCATGGTGCTCAGTCGGCAGGAACGCGCCAAACTTCTCGGCGAGGTAAAGCAGGATCGAGCCGGACTCGAACACCCGAGTGATCGGGTCGGTGGTGTGATCAGCCATAACCGGGATTTTCGAGTTCGGGTTCAGATCGACATAGCCGGATCCGAACTGGTCCCCTTCCCCGATATTGATCAACCAGGCGTCATACTCCGCGCCGCTGTGGCCAGCAGCGAGAAGCTCTTCAAGCAGGACAGTGACCTTCACACCATTCGGCGTGCCTAGCGAATAGAGCTGGATTGGATGCTTGCCGACGGGCAGATCCTTGTCGTGGGTCGGGCCGGCAATCGGGCGGTTGATTTTCGCAAACCGCCCGCCGCTTTCGGTATCCCAGGTCCAGACTTTTGGCGGGGTGTATTCGGTCATGTCACTCATTGGCGCGGTCCATCCTTTGAAGATTCAGACGTCATCTAATGCGCGACACGCCCGTTTTAACAGCCCCTTCCCGGCGTAAGCCCTATGCTCAGCCCGCATAGGCGGCGGCAAGATCAGGGTCTTTCGCCGCCACGAGATCAGCCAGATCGCCGATGACTTTCGCCTGTTTCCAGGTGGCGTCGTCCTGCATCTTGCCGTCCAGCATGGCAACGCCCCGCCCATCTGGCAGCGCTTCGAGGATACGCCGGGCAAACTTCACTTCTTCCGGATCAGGCGAGAACACCTTCTTGGCGATCGCGATCTGGTTCGGATGCAGGCTCCATGTGCCTGAACAGCCGAGTAGGAACGCATTGCGGAACTGCTGCTCGCAGGCCTCAAGATCGGCAATATCGCCGAACGGGCCGTAGAACGCGTTGATCCCAGCCGCCCGGCATGCATCGACCATGCGCGCCACGGTGTAGTGCCATGGGTCCTGCTGGGCGGCCGCCCGTGGGCCTTCATCTTCACGCGGATCCTCGATCACACGATAGAACGGGTGTCCCCCGCCCACACGCGTTGTCTTCATCTTCCGGTCAGCAGCAAGGTCTGCCGGGCCAAGCGAAATACCCTGCATGCGCGGGCTTGCCAGCGCGATCTCCTCGACACGGGCCACGCCTTCAGCAGTCTCCAGAATGGCATGAAGCAGGATCGGCCGGTCGAGCCCTGCCCTGGCCTCAAGCTGCGCGAGCAGCTGATCGACATAGTGGATATCGAACGGCCCCTCCACCTTGGGCACCATGATCACATCAAGCTGTCTGCCAGCCTTCTCCACCAGCGCCATCATGTCATCGAGAAACCAGGGCGAATTCAGCGGATTGACCCGGGTCCAGAAGCCAGTGCCCTGCCCCTGCCAGTCGACCATGCCGGCCATTTCGATCACCCCGGCACGCGCAGCCTCCTTTGCATCGGCAGGGATTGCATCTTCAAGATTACCAAGGATGACATCGGCCTTGCCCGCCATATCGGGGACTTTGGCACGTACCTTATCGAGGTGCGGCGGCACAAAGTGAATCATCCGCTCCAGCCGAACGGGCAGCTCAAGAAGCGGCGCAGGCGCGCCAGCGGCAAGCGGTTTGAAGAAGTTACGCGGGGTTCTTGCGGTCATGGGGTATCCTCCGGGGACGACGCTTAAAGTTCATGCTGCATTGCGTCAAACGGAACGGGACGCAGCCTCAGGCGTTCATCAGCTAGCTCTCGGAAAGGAGACTCCAATGTCCCTCGTTATGATTCTACTGACGATATTCCTGCCGCCCGTCGCGGTGGCGCTCAAGGAAGGTCTCAACCTTCAACTCCTCCTGAATATCTTGCTGACACTGATCGGCTGGTTGCCGGGGGTGATCCACGCCTTCTGGATCAATACACGTTAGCGCGCCAGAGGGTGCGCGACCGCGAGCAACTCTTCCAGTTCATCCGTTAGAACATGTGTATAGATCTGCGTTGTCGAGATATCGGCATGGCCGAGCAGCGTCTGGACGCTGCGCAGGTCTGCCCCGCCCTGTAACAAGTGCGTGGCATAGGCATGGCGCAGCGCGTGCGGATGAACGCGGGCGACATCGATTCCCGCGCGCGAAGCCAGCTCCTCCAGCATTTGCCCGAGACGGCGGCGCGTGAGGTGACCCGACTTCCCGCGTGATGGAAAAACGAATCCGGTTCCTGCCGAAGCCTTGCCTCCGGCCTTCTCCAATTGATCGGCCCGCGCCTCTAGCCATATCTTCAGAGCCTGCAACGCCGCGCGGCCAAGCGGGCAAAGCCGTTCCTTGCCGCCCTTCCCCCGCACAATAATGTCACGTGTCTCCCAGCGCCCGCCTTTGCGGCGCGGCAGCGAACCCATCGGCAGGGACACAAGTTCGCTCGCGCGCAGGCCCGCGCCATAGAGCAACTCAACCAGACAGGCCATCCGCGCATCGTCCCCACAGGCCTCAATGAGAACAGCCAGTTCTTCCCGGCTCAGTACATCAGGCACGTTGCGGCGCGTTTTCGGCCCATCGATCCGCGCGGTCGGATTGTCCTTGCGGTCGCCTTCCTCAAAGAGAAACCGGAAAAACCGTTTTGCGGCGGAGAGCTTCCGCGCGTTCGTCGAAGCCGCCATGCCGCGCGCGGACAGATCACGCATCCAGGCAGACACATCTTCGGCAGCAGCTTTCGCCAACCCGCCGCTCATGAACTCCGAGGCATCGCTCAAATCACGGCGATACGCATCCAGCGTATTTATGGAAGCGCCACGCTCTGCGCTCATCATTTCAAGAAAGGCGTCTATCCGGGCAGCATCGCTCATTCTGAAGAGTTAGCCCGTGCGCCTTAACACTCCGTCAGCGGCGCTGCTCGAAGCGGGTGCCGATCATTCCTCGTCAAAAAAGCATCCCGGCGGGTCCGTCTGCGTGGCGCTGAAACCCGGATCGAAGCGAAATAGCGTCGCACAATACGGGCACAAGATCTCATCATCTGCGCCCATCTCGAGGTAAATGTGGGGATGATCATGCGGCGGCGTGTTTCCGATGCACGCAAATGCCTTGAGTCCGAGCGTTATGGTCTCGGCGGCAGCGTCATTCAGATAATTCTTTACCGCCATCTCTGTCACGTCGCCTTGCTAGTTCGTTCTGGATAATCCCGATCTCATCGAGTTGATGCGACAAGGAGCGATCCGTCAGCATGCCGCTGTCGATCAGTCGTTCCAGTTCCTCCAGCTTCCGCTCGAGTTCATGGGTGGAGAAACCATACCAGGCCGGAGACCGGCCACTCATGGCGAAACCGCCGGCCCATCAGGGTTGGAGTCTTCTGGTCCCGTCACTTTCGGACTGAACTGGACACACAGTCTTGCAAAATCCGACGCCTCAAGGCGCTCACTTGTGCGACCGCAAACCGGCAAATCTGCCCCGCCTTCGCCTCCCCTCGTCAGATTCCGGCAATCATTACAGGTTCCGAGAACAGTCTCGTCCTGATTGCCCGCGACAGCCACCATGGAGGATTGCAGGACATCGCACAGGCGTCGAACCTCGGCTGGTGGGAGCTTTTCGAGCGCAGCTTCGAGAACTCGCAAGGGATCATTCCCAAGACAGTCACACCCTGTCTCGGTCAATTCGAAGGTCACGCTTCGCCGGTCATGCGCCGAGCTCACACGAGTCAGATAACCGAGCCGCTCAAGAGACTTCACAGTCTGCGATGCCGTTCCTCGCGTGGTGGCATGGAAGCGGGCAAATCCCGATGGAGTTCGCGACGGACGGCTGGCACGGGCAAAAAAACGCAGCGCCGCCCACTGAGCCGCTGTCAGCGCCGTATCGCTGCCCGGGTGACTGGCAGACCGCGCCAGATGGAACAGCATGTCTGCCGCGCATTGCGGTGAAGCGGGCATCAAGCGATCCGTCATGTCAAATTAGTAGCGTTTCGAAATCAATTTGACAAGATCAGCGCAAGCCAGATAGTTTCGAAACGAAATTAAATGGGCGTTCGGAGTCATGTATATCAATCAGCAGATCGTATTGGGCGTAAACGCGCTCGTTTACCTGTCTCAGTCAGGCCAGCCGCAGGTCACACGATCCGATCTTGGCGATGAACTTGGTGTGTCAGCCGGCGTGATTGGTCTCAGTCTCTGGAAACTGCGCGCGGCAGGTCTCGTCTTCGTTGACGATCAGCGTACCGGTGCCATCCTCCTTGCCCGCTCCCCTAAAGACATCCTGCTCCTCGACGTGTTCGATGCCATGGACGATGAGCGGCCATGGCGTCGCCATCAGCATCCTGAGCCTGCAAGCGCGCTCGGCGATCTCCATGGGCCAGACCTGATCTGGGCAGGCGGCGAAGCCTGCCTCCGCCTGTTCCTTGGCGGGATGACACTTGCCGACCTTGCGGACGGAGCCAGCCGGTTCGATCCTGAATCCCTTCAGGTTTTCCGCCGCGCGGGCGGTGTGCCCGACTGGTCGGCGGAACACTGATTATCGCTGATTGAAAAACCCGGAGACCCCCTATGACAGGCTTCACCGAAGCTGCCTGGCAGGCCAACCTGTCGCTCTACCAGACCACCTGCGACATGCCGTTCAACCATGAACTCGCCGAAGGTTCGCTGCCCGAAGAAAAATTCAGGCACTACATGATTCAGGACGCGCATTACCTGGAAGGTTTCGCGCGCAGCCTTTCGCTGGTGGCCGCAAAGGGCTGGAGCGCCGACGATGTCGTCCAGTTCGCGCAGGCGGCCGAAGTAGCCATCATCGTCGAGCGCCAGCTTCATGCGGAATACTTCCAGACATTCGGCGTATCGCCGGAGGCGTTCCAGGCGGCCGAACTCAGCCCGACCTGCAACCATTATGTCAGCTTTCTGCAGGCCACCTGCGCACAGGCTCCGTTCGAAGTTGGGCTGGCCGCGCTCCTGCCTTGCTTCTGGATCTACCGGGAGGTCGGCCACGCTATTCATGCAGATGCCGCGCCCGATAACCCCTATCGGGCCTGGATCGACACTTACGCCGGCAAGGATTTCTCCGACGCAGTCGACGCCGTTCTGGCCACCATTGATCGCATCGCCGCTGATTGCGCGCCGCGCAGCATTAAGCAGATGCACCTCGCCTATCGCCGCTCGGCGCAACTGGAATGGATGTTCTGGGACAGCGCTTACAGCTTGGAGACGTGGCCGGTGTGATGCGTAAGACCCTCGAAGCCTGTCTCATTCAGGCGGCGCGGGCTGGACAAACCCTCACCTATGCCGAGCTTGCCGCACGGCTGGAACTGCGCCCGCCACACACCATTCATCGCACTGCCTTGCTTCTGGAAGACCTGATGCGTGATCAGGCGGCAAAGGGCGAGCCGCAGCTTGCCAGCATCGTGGTCTCTAAAGCCCGCGCAGGGCTCCCCGCGCCAGGCTTCTTCATCCTGATGCGCGAACTTGATCTGTATAACGGTCCAGACACAGGACAGCCCGCCCGTACCTTCGTGGAGGAAGAGCGCCTGCGATGCCAGCAAGCCTGGCGGGCAAGCGGTCAATGAAAACCGCTAGCTTCGACATCATTGGGTTGGGTTTGGCAGTATGCCGGGCCACTTCCGCTTAGAGCGCGTCCTCGATCTCGATGCGCACTTCGCCCTCTTCCGGCGCATAATTCTCAGCGCCCTGCCCGAGCCAGTAGGCAACGCCGAACACGGCTAACACCAGAATCACGATCAGAATCAGCCATTTACGCATGCAAATCTTTCCCTTGCCGGTCCGTCTGCGCTTGCCGGGTCGATTGCCCCGCGCGCGCGACCCATATAGGACTGTTCGAACGGAGCCGAAAAGACCAATGAGTGCAAAGACATATTCCGAGGCTGACGCGGGTGCCATCGCCGCGCCATACGCCGATCGGACGATCGCGCTCGTCGGACTCATGGGGGCCGGCAAGTCGACCGTCGGACGACGTCTCGCGGATGCGCTGGGGCGAACCTTCTATGACAGCGACTCTGAAATCGAGAAAGCCGCCGGCCGGTCCGTCTCCGATATTTTCGCCACCCTTGGCGAGGAAGAGTTCCGGCGCGGCGAAAAGGCCGTGCTCAAACGCCTGCTGGATGAGACGCCGCATGTGCTTGCCACAGGTGGCGGGGCTTTCCTCGCGCCGGAAACACGCGAACTGATGAGCGAAAAGGCGATCAGCGTATGGCTGAATGCCGATCTGGAGACGCTCTGGAAACGCGTTTCAAAACGCAGCCACCGCCCGCTGCTGCGAACACCGGATCCACGCGGGGCCTTGTCGAAACTCCTTGATGAACGCACACCCATCTATTCGATGGCGGACCTGACCGTGACCAGCAAGGACGGCCCGCACAGCCTTACCGTGCGCGCCATACTGGATGCGCTGAAAACATGGTCGCCGAAATGACCGCCGATCCTTCCTCATACCGAACCGTCACGGTCGCTCTAGGTGACCGGTCCTACGAAATTCTCATTGGCGAAAACCTGATTTCGGAAGCCGGCCGGCATCTCGCCCCGCTGGCGAGCCGCCCGCGCGTCTTCGTTATGACGGACGACACCGTTGCCGGGCTTCATTTGTCAGCGCTGGAAGCCTCCCTCACATCGAGCGGGATCAGCGTCAGCGCGCATACGCTGCCGGCCGGTGAGGCCAGCAAGTCGATGAGCGAGCTTGAGCGCGCCCTAGACTGGCTGCTGGATGCCGGGGCCGACCGCGACGATCTCCTTATCGCTCTTGGAGGCGGCGTGGTCGGCGATCTTGCCGGTCTCACCGCCGCGCTGATGAAACGCGGCATGCGGCTCGTCCAGATCCCGACCACGCTTCTCTCGCAGGTCGACAGCTCGGTTGGCGGCAAGACCGCGGTGAACACCCGGCACGGCAAGAACCTTGTCGGGGCCTTCTATCAGCCACGCCTCGTTCTGGCAGACACATCCATCCTCGCCACCCTGCCCCAACGCCATTTGCGCGCCGGCTATGCCGAAATCCTGAAATATGGCCTGATCGACGATGCGAACTTCTTCGAATGGCTCGAGGCTCACGGCGCGAATGTTATTGCGTTGAAACCGGACGCCATCGCCGAAGCCGTGGCCCGATCCTGCGCCGCCAAGGCGCGGATCGTCGCCGAGGACGAGCGGGAAAGCGGTGTCCGCCAGTTGCTGAACCTCGGTCATACATTCGCGCACGCCATGGAGGCCGAAAACGGCTATGCCGACAGCCTTCTCCACGGAGAGGCCGTCGCCTGCGGCATGGCCCTCGCGCTACGATACTCGGCCCGTCAGGGTCTGATGGCCGGACAGGACGTCACCCGCGCCGCCCGCGCCATCGAAACTGCCGGACTTGCCGCGCATCTCAGCGCGCTCGACGGCGGTCCCTATCGACCGCCAGAACTCGCCGCCCGCATGGCACAGGACAAGAAAGCCCGCGCCGGTCGCGTGCCGCTGATCCTTGCCCGCGGCATCGGCCAGTCCTTTATTCACCCCGACGCGGACCTCGCCGACGTCGAAGCGTTCCTTGAGGAGGAAACGATACAGGCATGATCATTGGCACAATCGTGGCCGTTCTCGTGCTGCTCTCTCTGTCCGGGTTTTTTTCCGGCTCGGAAACATCCCTGACCGCCGCGTCTCGCGCGCGGATGCATCAGCTTGAGCAAAGCGGAGACAAACGCGCCGCATCGGTGAACCGTCTGCTGGCAGATCAGGAAGGCCTGATCGGGGCCATCCTTCTCGGCAACAACCTTGTCAACATTCTCGCCTCGGCGCTCGCCACCAGTCTGTTTATCGGCCTGTTCGGGCAGAGCGGTGTCGCTATTGCGACTGCCGTGATGACAGCGCTCGTGCTGGTCTTTGCAGAAGTGTTGCCGAAGACCTACGCCATTACACGGCCAGACCAGATGGCGATGAGCGTGGCCCGCCCCATTGGCTGGCTGGTCGCAACGGTCGGCTGGTTCGTCACCGGCATCCGCGCCATCGTCGCGCTGACCCTTCGCGCCATCGGTGTCAGCGAAGCAGGCAGCATCATCTCCGCCGACGAAGAGATTCGAGGCGTTGTAGACCTCCACCACCAGGAAGGCGGCGTGGAAGAAGCCGCCCGGCACAGGCTTGTTGGTGCGCTGGACCTTCAGGCCATGACCGTCGAAGAGGTCATGATTCACCGCAAGAACATCTCAATGCTGGACGCCGACCTGTCGCCGGAGGACCTCGTCATGACGGCGCTCGCCAGCCCGCATACCCGCCTCCCCCTCTATCGGGGCGATCAGGAAGAAATTATCGGCGTGCTCCATGCCAAGGACCTTTTGCGCGCTGTCACGCCGCTTGCCGGTGACTATTCGAGCCTGAAGATCGAAGACGTCCTGCGCGTCCCATGGTTCATTCCGGAAACAACGCCGCTGCAAAACCAGCTCGACCGCTTTCTCAGCCGCAGGGAGCACTTCGCGCTTGTCGTCGACGAGTATGGCGAGCTTCAGGGCCTGGTCACGCTGGAAGACATTCTCGAGGAGATCGTTGGCGACATCCGGGACGAACATGACGTGATCGTTCAGGGCGTCCGCCCGCAACCCGACGAGACGGTGAATGTCGATGGCTGGGTGACCATCCGCGACCTTAATCGTGCCACCGGCTGGTCCCTTCCCGATGAAGAAGCCGTCACCGTGGCCGGCCTCGTCATTCATGAAGCCCAGACCATCCCTGAACCCGGGCAGTCCTTTGTGTTTCACGGACACCGATTTGACGTGCTGCGCCGCCACCGCAATCAGGTGACCGGCCTCAAGGTGCGCAAGATTGAAGAGGAAGAAGCGCTCAGCGTTTCCGACGCGGACGCATAAGTCCTTCTTGCGCCACGCTCGCCACCAGCTGTCCAGTTTCGGTGTAGATCGATCCGCGATTGAAGCTGCGTGCCCCGCCCGCATAAGGGCTGTCCATATGGTAGAGGTGCCACTTGTCGAAATTGATCGGGGCATGGAACCACATGGCATGGTCGAGACTGGCGGACATGACTTTTCCGCCCATCCAGGACAGGCCATGAGGGCGGTTGCCGGTGCCAAGCAGCGCCATGTCTGAGGCATAAGCCAGCAGGCAGTGATGCAGCCAAGGCGCTTCGTCGATCTCCCGCGCCACCCGGAACCAGAGTTGCTGAATATCCGGCAATGGTTTCGGATCGACAAAATCGATCGGTTCGACCTCGCGCATCTCAACCGGGCGCGGGCGCAGGAAGTCCTTGCGATACGCTTCGGGAATCTTCTCCGCGATCTTCGCGCGATAGTCCGCGCGTGTCGGAACGTCCATTGGCTGTGGAGCCTCGGGCATATCATGCTGATGGTGCCACCCCTCTTCCTCGACATGGAAGGAGGCGGCCATGTTAAAGATCTGCCGGCCATGCTGGACGGCAATCACGCGGCGTGTCGTGAAACTGCCCCCATCCCTTGAGCGGTCGACCTCATAGATGATCGGCACGGACGGATCGCCCGGCCGGATGAAGTAGGCATGGAGCGAGTGGCAGAGCCGGTCTTCGACCGTGCGATACGCCGCCACGAGCGACTGCGCGATGACCTGTCCGCCAAAAACGCGCTGGTTGGTTTCCTCTTCCGGACTCTGGCCGCGGAAGAGATCAACTTCCAGCCGCTCGATATCAAGAAGCGTGAGAAGATCGGCGACAGGATCAGACATGGGCACCTTCCATTGAGCGCGCTGCGGGGGCAGCAGGTAGCAGACAGGCGCGTTTGTGCAAGCCGGACCGCTTGAACCTGGCCCCGACTACTCCAAATATGCAGTGGGAAACGTCATCTGGGAGAATACACCGCATGAATGTGGTCACCACGCTGAAGCGCGAGTTCGAAACATTCATGACGCTCCGGCGGACGTTGAAATGGATCGGGGATATCGAACCTGATTCCGAGCAGCTCGTCGCGGACGATCTCGAAGCCTCCGTCGACAAGCATCGCAACAACGTCGTCTTCCGCTTTCAGGGACAGATCACCACCTATGGCGAGCTCGATGATCGCGCCAATCGCATTGCCAACTGGGCCGTCGATCAGGGCCTGAAGCCCGGGGATGCCGTCTCGCTTTTCATGGGCAACTGTCCCGATTATGTCGCCGTCTGGTTTGGATTGTCGAAGATCGGGGTCGTCTCCGCGCTGATCAACAGCAATCTTGAAGGCGATGGCCTTGCCCACTGTATCAACATCGCAGACTCCCGCGCGGTTATTTGCGGCCCGGAACAGGCCTCAGCCATGGCAGGCGTCGCCAACGAGCTGAAAGACTCGCCACCGGTATGGAATCTGGGCGGAGGTGCCGGCCAAGATCTTGAACCCGCCCTTGAAGCCTCCTCCGCGAAACGCCCGGACCGCTCTTTCCGCGCTCATTTGCGTGGCAAGGATCTTTGCCTTTATGTCTACACATCCGGCACGACCGGCTTGCCCAAGGCCGCGCGCCTGACCCAGCTGCGCACGCAAGGCATGATGCGCAGCTTCATCGCGCCCTGCAAAACCACCGCGCGTGACCGCGTCTACATCACCCTCCCCCTCTATCACGGCACTGGCGGCATCTGCGGCGTCGGTATGGCGCTCTATACCGGCGCGAGCATCATCCTTCGTGACAAGTTCTCCGCCAGCAAGTTCTGGGACGATGCCACCGATGAGGGCGCGACGGTCATCGTCTATATAGGCGAGCTTTGCCGCTACCTGCTGAACCAGCCGCCCCATCCCAAGGAACGCTCACACCGCATCCGTACAGGGTTCGGCAATGGCCTGCGCCCTGAAATCTGGCAGGACTTCCTTGACCGCTTCAACATCCCGCATCTTTGCGAGTTTTATGGCTCCACCGAGGGCAATGTCTCCTTCGCCAATTATGACGGCAAGGTCGGCGCTGTCGGGCGCATTCCGGGATGGCTGGAATCCAAATTCGACAATATCGCCTTCGTGAAATTCGACATCGAATCCGAAGAGCCGATCCGCAACGCTGACGGGTTCTGCGAGCGCACCGCGCCGAATGAGGCCGGTGAAGCCATCGGACGGATCGGCGACGAAGCCCGTATGCGGTTCGAAGGCTACAATGACGAAAGCGCGACCAATAAGAAGGTGCTCAAAAACGTCTTCGAGGAAGGCGATATGTGGTTCCGTACCGGCGACCTGATGCGCAAGGACGAGCACGGCTACATCTATTTCGTCGACCGGATCGGCGACACCTTCCGCTGGAAGGGCGAAAACGTCGCCACCAATGAAGTCAGCGAAGTGCTGTCCAAGGCTCCGGGCGTCTCAACGGCAAACGTCTATGGTGTTCCGATTCCGGGAACCGATGGCAAGGCTGGCATGGCCGCGATCACCACCGATGGCGAAGTCGATTTTGACAATCTCCATGCGCTGCTATCGGAGCGCCTGCCCTCTTACGCGCTGCCGCTCTTCATCCGTGTACAGAAGGAGGCCGAGACCACCGGCACCTTCAAGTACCGCAAGGTGGAACTCGTCGAGGAGGGCTTTGATCCGGACAAGATGGATGACCCGATCTGGTTCGCTCATCCGGACAAGAAGGCTTACGCCCCTCTGAACCGCGACGAATATGAAACCATCGTCTCGGGCGGCTATAAATTCTAGCGCGTTACTAATGCCGGAACGGGGTTCGGCCGGGCCGATCAACTTCGTATTCTGGTTTGGGTAACGATCAGCCGCCGCGCGGACCCACGCTCGCCTCTTCGGTCAACAGCGGCTCGAACTTCAGCTCGCTCGCCTGCAGAACCACTTTGCCGATATCGTCCGTGTCGGCCTCGATGCGGACAGGCACCGTCGCGCCATTCGGCATTTCAGCCAGATACATGCGCAGCGGCCCATCGATCCCGGTCAGGTTGTCATTGTCAGACTCCCCTTCCTTGTATCCGGCTACCTTGTCCATTCGCACATGGCACTCGATCGCCTCGCCACGCCACACATCGGAGCGCACCTCTTTCCGGCCCGCATTGGTTAGATGCAGGTGGGTGAGCTGGCGCCCGTCGAACACTTTGAGCGGCCCGCCGCAAGGGTCCTCCCCTTCAGCGCGCGGCTCCAGCGCGAAGGTGATCAGGGCCGTAATCGGATCGGTTGCGTCCAGCGCCTGCTCTGCGGTCGCAGGCGGCTCGCCCAGATTTCCGAAGACAGGATTCGCCGTCATCGTGAAATCGTCCTTGCCATAGGTCAGCTCGACCCGGCGGTTCTTCTTCCCGTCACTGTTCTGGGAGACATAGGCGTACGTATCGAGCCGGTCATCGCGGGTGTAGCCCGTCGCCGACAGCGAAAGATCGTAATTCACGAGTATATCCGCGAGCCCCGTCGTCTTCACCTTAGACCGGATCGCATAGGTGTCTTCCTTGATTTCGGCGGTGAACCGCGCCTTGCCGGTGATCGGGATAAACAGCGCCCATGCGGTCGCGCGCAGCTCATAGGTCATGCGCATCGGCTCGCCCGCCTTCACCGCAGACAAAGGCGTCGCCGGGCGCGCATCGCTGTCTTCAGAAGCCGACACCGTGGCCGTCGTGGCCAGCAGCGCAGCGGCAAAAGCGATGGACTTTTTCATGGGCGAACCCCTCTAAAACGCATCCGGCGAGCCGGTTATCTATCGCTCTATAAGGGACAAGGTGCAATCCAACCTGAACATGCCTGCCCCTGTTCGGCCCCATTTGCCCTTTGGCTGTCAGGCTCTGATGCCCACAACGGTTGACGCAGAGGGCCCGGAGCGGTAATTGCCGCCCTTCGACTTTTCCAAGACCGATTACGAGAGCGAGCCCATGTCGCGCGAATGCGAGCTTACCGGCGTCAAGCCGATGTCCGGCCACAATGTGAGCCACTCACAGGTGAAAACCAAGCGCCGGTTCCTACCGAACCTGGTGAAAGTGTCCCTGCACTCTGAGGCGCTGGATCAGACCTTCAAACTCCGCATCGCCGCCAAGGCCCTGCGTACGGTCGACAAGCTGGGCGGCCTTGATGAGTTCCTTGCAAAGGCGAAGGACGACACCCTGTCCGACAAGGCCCGCAAGATCAAAAAGAACATCGCCAAGAAAGCCGAAGAGGCCCCGACCGCTTAAGCGCCGTCGTGCAGATGATTTCGAAAAGCGCGTCTTCATTGGAGGCGCGTTTTTGTGCTTCATGCTGGAATTCGGCCTAGCCAATGGCTGGCAGCTCCCTCAGAAGCCATTAGAAATCACCCCATGACCAAGCACACCCGTGGCCCCTGGGCCGTTCACAGTGTCGAGACCCGGTTCCAGAACCCCTGGATCACAGTCCACGACCATGCCGTTACCCAACCGGATGGCTCCCCTAGCCGATATGGCGTTGTCTCCTTCGCCAATATCGCCGTTGGCGTATTACCCATCGACACGGACGGCCATGTCTGGGTGGTCGGCCAGCACCGCTTTCCGCACGATGCCTATAGCTGGGAGCTACCCGAAGGTGGCGGCCCGAAGAACGAAGACCCCCTCGCCGCCGCCCGGCGCGAGCTGTCCGAGGAAACCGGCCTCACCGCCGCGCACTGGCATCCGCTCGTCGATTTCGATCTCTCGAATTCGGTGACAGATGAGGTTTCGGCCTGCTTTCTCGCCTGGGGCCTGACCGAAGGCACAGCCACGCCGGAGCCCAGCGAAGACCTTGCCGTGAAGCGCATCCCCTTCTCCGAATTGCTGGACGACATCCATGCTGGGCGCGTCCGCGACAGTGTCACGATCATCATGGCGCTAATGGCCGAGTCGAAGGCCCGACGCGGGGAATTGCCAGAGGACATCACGGCGCTGATCCTTGCAAAATAGGACGTTTTCGGCCCTATGGCCTCTGTTCTCCGGAGGTCTCCCGCCTATGCGCGCCCTGCTCGCCACCCTCATCCTGTTCACCATCACAGCCTGTGAAGACCCCGCCGGCACACCCCCGCCACTGCCAGTGATCGACGATGCGGACAAGGCGACTGTCTTCATTGGCGGTACGATTTACACGGGTCGCCCGGAGGCTCCGACGGCCGATTTCGTCAAGGTCGATGCCGAGGGCCGCATTGAAAACGTGATCTCGGGGGCCGATGCAGCCGAGGCCGCCCTCGCCCATGCCCGGGAGAATTATGCCAACATCATCGATCTTGAGGGCGCGGTGATGTTCCCGGGCTTTGTCGATGCGCATGCCCACCTGCTCGGCATCGGCCAGCGCGAGCTGAGGATGGACCTCTCCAGCGTTCTATCCATCGATGACCTGACCACTCGGATAGCCTCCGAGCTGGAAGACAAGGAGCCTGGCGAAGTTCTCTTCGGAACCGGCTGGATCGAAACCGGCTGGCCCGAGCGCCGTATGCCTTCCATCGAGGATCTCGACCCGGTCAGCCCGGACAATCCGGTCATTCTTGTGCGCGCAGACGGTCACGCCCTCGTCGCCAACTCCGCCGCCCTTGAGGACGCCGGCATCGGCTTCAACACAGTCGATCCACAAGGGGGCCAGATTGAGCGCAGCGATGACGGGCAAGCCACCGGCATGCTGATCGACAATGCGATGACCCGCGTGCTGGCCCTCGTCTCCCAGCCGACAGAGGCCGACATCATAACGGCACTGGCCACTGGGGCGGACGTCTATGCCCGCCGTGGCTGGACCGGCCTGCACAATATGAGCGTCGATCCCGAACACGCCCCGCTTCTGGAGCGCCTCTATGTCGAAGGCCGGATGCCGGTTCGTCTCCACAATGCCTACGACCCGTCAGGGTTTGAGCTTGTCTCCCGGCGCCGGCATGAGACCGAAACGATCCAGAACCGCTCGATCAAGATTTACATGGACGGAGCCCTCGGCAGCCGGGGAGCCCAGCTTGTCGAGCCCTATGCCGACCGTCCGGAAACAAGCGGTCTCTCCCTGCTTGAGGATGATGCCCTGCTCGACCAGATGAACCGGGCGGCAGAAGAAAACGTGCAACTCGCCATCCACGCCATCGGCGACCTCGCCAATAAGCGCGTGCTCGACATGATAGAAACTCAATACCCCACCACGGCTAGCGCGCTGCGCTGGCGGATTGAGCATGCCCAGATCATCCAGCCTGATGACATTGCGCGGGTCGCGGAGCTCCAGCTCATCGCCTCGATGCAACCCTCCCACGCCATTGGCGATCTCTTCTTCGCGCCGGACCGGCTCGGCCCGGACCGGCTGGACGGGGCCTATGCGTGGAACAGCCTGATTGAGGCCGGAGCCATTATTGCAGGCGGCTCAGACGCACCGGTCGAGGTCGGCTCGCCGCAGATCGAATTTTACGCGGCCGTCGCGCGGCGCGGCCTCAATGGCTTTCAGGACGAGGCATGGCGGCCCGGCGAGGCCGTCAGCCGCGAAAACGCGCTGAAAATGTTCACCATCTGGCCGGCCTTTGCGAGCTTCCAGGAAGAAGATCTCGGCACGATCGCCCCCGGAAAGCTCGGCGATTTCACCGTGTTTGACCGCGATCTGATGACCATCCCGGCCGAAGAAATCCTCGAAGCGCGCGCCGTCATGACCATTGTCGCCGGAGACATCGTCTTTCCAGCGAAAGGGTCGGAATAGCCCGTTGGGAAGCTCGCTAGCACGGCGCTTGCAATGCGCCGTGCATGTCGAAAACCCTCGTGGATGTCATCTCGCGCGTGCTTGCCGCCATTATCGCTGCGCTGCTTCTGCTGAAATTCGGCCTCGTTACAGCCGAGAAGTATGCCGGCGAGGACCCGGCGCAGGGCACCGCTCAACAACGGTAGTGCCGCCCGGCTGAGCGTTTCCCTTTCGTCACACTAGGCGAGCGGCCCGAGCGTGCTAAAACCCCTACCCTACACGCCAGTTGAGACCTCCCATGACCGCAATGACCAATTCCGACGCCCTTGAGGGCATGACGCCGACCGAAACCATCGACGTAAAAAAAGTGTTCGGCATCGACACCAAGATGAAGGTTCTCGGCTTCAAGGAGAAAACCGAATACGTCCCGGAATTCGATCCGGCCTATCGCTTTGATCCGCAGACCACGATCGCGATCCTCGCCGGTCTCCAGCACAATCGCCGGGTCATGGTGCAAGGCTATCACGGCACGGGTAAGTCGACCCACATCGAACAGGTCGCCGCGCGCCTGAACTGGCCGCTTATCCGGGTCAATCTCGACAGCCACGTGTCCCGGATCGACCTCGTCGGCAAGGATGCCATCGTCCTGAAGGACGGCCAGCAGATCACCGAGTTCCGCGAAGGCATCCTGCCCTGGGCGCTGCAGCGCCCGGTCGCAATTGTATTCGACGAATATGATGCCGGCCGGCCTGATGTGATGTTCGTGATCCAGCGCGTGCTGGAAGCCTCCGGCCGCCTCACCCTGCTCGACCAGAACCGCGTGATCTCGCCAAACCCGTTCTTCCGCCTGTTCGCCACCACCAACACGGTTGGCCTTGGCGATACGACCGGCCTCTATCACGGCACGCAGCAGCTCAATCAGGGCCAGATGGACCGGTGGAGCGTTGTCACCACGCTGAACTATCTCGAACACGATGCTGAAGTCGAAATCGTGAAATCGCGCGACACGGGCGTCGATGAGGAAACGCTGTCCAAGATGGTGCGGCTGGCAGACCTCACCCGGAACGCCTTCATGAATGGCGACATCTCCACCGTGATGAGCCCGCGGACAGTGATAACCTGGGCTGAGAACTACGCCATCTTCAACGATCTCGGCCACGCCTTCCGCGTCACCTTCCTCAACAAGTGCGATGAACTGGAACGCCCGCTCGTGGCCGAGTTCTACCAGCGCTGTTTCTCCGAGGAACTGCCCGAAAGCGCACTCATGGTGAAAGTCGCCTAGGGCCCGAAAATCTTAATCCAGCTAGGGCTAGACCACCTGAAACGGCGTCAGGCGCAGGATCAGTTCGGCTTGACGGCGGCTGTCTGTTTTTTCGAGCAATCGTTTCACGATGCTTCGCGTGGTGTGCTCGGTCACACGGCGGAGCGGCGAGATTTCCGCAATGGTCCGCCCGGAAAAAAGATGCTGAGCAACATCGATCTCGGCGCTTGTCAGTCCGAAGGCTTGCTCCAGCAGGACAGGATCAAGCGGGCGTGGTTCCGCCGCCGGCACCAGCCGGATGAGCAGCCCATTGGCATGAGGCATCGCTCCCTGCAGGCGCGGCGCAGGTGTCACCGTACAGATCCAGGGGGCATCTCCGTCCCGCCCAAGGCGGAACGCGAACCGCCCGCCGCCAGCCGCAACACATCGCGCCAGATGCCGGCCCGGCGCTGATCGGTCAAACCCGATGGTCTGGTCACCGAGGACCGAGACCAGGCCCTTGCGCATCAGGGCTTCAAAGGGCGCGTTGAATTCAACCACACGGCCGGTCAGGTCCGTGGCCGCCGCCGCGACCGTATCCCCGGCAAAGGCGAGCGCGGATTTCGCCTGCAGATTATCGACATGGCGAATGAAGTGAAACACGGGCGCGCAGGCCGCCGCCGCTCGTTCGTGACGCGCCGCTTCTTCATCATCGAACGCGCCATCAGAGAGCGGCCGGTGCAGCGCAATGCCGGCCGTCAGGTCCGCGCTATTGATGATCGGCACGCCGGAGAAATAGCCAAAGCCCAGCGGCAGGATCAGTTCCTGATAGGCTGCGTCCCGATCCATTTCCTCGCGCGTGATGAAATCCTTGTCGCGCGTGGCCTTGCCTTCTTCCATCATCGGAATGGCAAGCACGCGTGGATTGATCGCCTGAAAGTCCGCTTCCCGGGCGGCCATCTCCGGGTCAATTTCAACCGAAAAAGACGATTGCAGCAGATTCCGGTCCCCATCTGCAAACATCAGCTGTACGATCGGAACCCCGCAATACTCTGCAAACCTCTGAAGCGCCGGTTGCAAGGCCGCCTCATCAAATACCGCATCCATCAGGCTGCGCTGCAGGGATTCCAGGCTGATCGTCATTCACGCTCCGTCTTGGCCGCAAGGAGCATTGCGACTTGTGAGTAAACACTATTCCGGAGACCAATGATTCCAAGCCACTTTACTCATATGGGGGATGCGCACCCTGCCCCGGTGAGTCAGAGTGGAATATGCGGAAGGCTTCAGCTGGTCTGTAGCATCTCGCAGGCATTGGGGGGGACCGGGACGGCGTCGGCGAGCAATCGCGCGGCGCCGTCTTTTGAACGACCACATCGCGCCGCCTTTGCCGCAACGCCAGACCTTCGCAAGCTGTCCCGCCCGCGCTACATGACACTCATGAGCAAGACCGACGACGCCCCCTACGATCTCTTCAAGCAGGCGCTTTCAGCTGCGACCAAGGCCATTTCCTCTGAAAAGGATGCCGAAGTTGTCTACGGATCGGATGCCGCACGCGCCGATGGGGAGCGGATCACCCTGCCCGCGCCGCCGCGGGAGCTCTCCCCGCTGCTCGCCGCCCGCGTCCGGGGCGAAGCCGATGCCGTAGCTCTGCGCGTCGCGCACCATGACCCGTCGGCACACGCCAAGCACAAACCTCAGGGCGACCTGCCGCGTCAGGTCTACGATGCCGCTGAAACTGCGCGCATCGAATCCATCGGTGCCAATGCTATGGAAGGGGCCGCCGACAATCTCGACGCCGCCCTGTCTGCAAAATGCGAGAAAGCCAATTACGCCCTCGGTGCGGAAGACGCGAACGCCATTCTCGCGCCTGCCGTTGAATTCCTGCTGCGCGAGAAGCTGACTGGGCGTCCCCTCCCCGGCAAGGCCGAACAGGTCGCCGCCATCTGGCGCGACAAGGTCAATGAGTCGACCGGCGACGCGCTGGAGACACTAACCACGCAAATGGATGACCAGGCCGCGTTCGCCAAAACCGTGCGCGACATGATCCGCGATCTCACAACCTCCGATCATCCGGGGGACGATGCCGAGGATGACGATCAGTCCGAACAGCAGGAACAGGACTCCTCCGACACCCAGTCCGCCGACTCAGACGATATGGGCGACGAAACCCAGGGCGCGACCATGGAGGAGATGGAGGCTGGCGAGTCTGAGGACATGGAGGGCGAGGAGACCAATGTCTCGGTCGACGCCGATGCCGAAATGGACGCCGATGACACCCCGGACGAAACCGATGACGGGGCCAAGCCGCTGCGCCCCAACTATCGCGAAGGTGATGACACTGTCGCCTTCCAGTACAAGGTCTTCACTCAGACCCATGACGAGATCGCCAGCGCCCCGGACCTGTGCGATCCCGAGGAGCTGACCCGCCTGCGCGCCTATCTCGACCATCAGCTGCAGGGCCTTCAGGGCGCGGTCTCCAAGCTCGCCAACAAGCTGCAGCGACGGCTGATGGCGCAGCAGAACCGCTCCTGGTCCTTCGATCTTGAGGAAGGCGTGCTCGACACGGCCCGCCTCACCCGCGTCATTACCGACCCGACCGCGCCCCTCTCCTTCAAGCAGGAGGATGATTCAGAATTCCGGGACACGGTCGTGACGCTACTATTGGACAATTCCGGCTCCATGCGCGGACGGCCCATCATGGTCGCGGCTCTGTGCGCGGACATTCTCGCGCGCACCCTTGAGCGCTGCGGGGTGAAGGTCGAAATCCTCGGCTTTACAACCAAGGCTTGGAAAGGCGGCCTGTCCCGTGAGGACTGGGTGAAGGCGGACAAGCCCGCAGGTCCCGGCCGTCTCAACGATCTGCGCCACATCATCTACAAATCCGCCGACGCCCCCTGGCGGCGGGCGCGCCGCAATCTCGGCCTGATGATGCGCGAGGGCCTCCTTAAGGAAAACATTGATGGCGAGGCCCTGCTCTGGGCGCATGACCGCCTGATGTGCCGGCCAGAGCAGCGCCGCATCATGATGGTGATCTCTGACGGGGCACCGGTGGATGATTCCACATTGTCCGTGAACGTCGGAAACTACCTTGAGCGCCACTTGCGGCAGGTCATCGACTTCATCGAAAATCGCTCACAGGTCGAATTGATCGCCATCGGCATTGGCCATGACGTCACCCGCTACTACAAGCGTGCGGTCACCATCGTTGATGCTGAACAGCTTGGCGGTGCGATGACCGAACAGCTCGCCTCGCTGTTTGATGAGGACGGCCCCCGCCCCGAAGCCATGGCCGTCCCACCCCTCGTCGAAACCACTGTGCAGGGTGCTGTCTCAGGTGCAGCTGCCGGCGCGCCAAGCTATGGCGGAAAGGTCGGCCTCGGACGCGCCGTCAAACAGACCACGCTACAGGCAGTGAAAGGCCCGCGGGGCTGATCAAAGCGGCGAGTTCAATCTGAGCAAGTTGGTTGGCGGCAAGTGACCAAGACCAGCAGATAAAGGGCACTTGGCGATGTATGCGCTCATAGTCATTGCGTTTGCAATTATATTGCAGTAGTTATGCATTTGTTTTGCTCGGGTGGAGCCTTCGAATGATTCACGTGATTTGCGGCCCTGCCGGCGCTGGAAAGACGACCCATGCCCGGAAACTTGCCGATGAGCTCGGCGGCGTGCGATTTTCGATCGATGAGTGGATGGTGACGCTGTTTGGCGACGATGTGCCGGCAAACATCACTCCCGGCTGGATCAATCCCCGTCTCCGGCGCTGCGACCAGCAGATCTGGGCCATTGCCCGGCAGCTGGGGATGTGCGGTACACCAGCCATTCTGGATCTCGGCTTCCAGCGCACTGAGCATCGCCGGCGATTTGGATCCCTTGCTTCACAGGCCCTGCTTTCGGCGACGCTGCATGTCCTGAATGCAGACGTGACAGAACGCTGGCGACGCGTGGAAGACCGTAACCGGCAACAGGGCGAGACCTTCCATATGAACGTGACCCGTCAGATGTTTGACTACTCGGAGACGTTCTGGGAACCGCCGGGGCCGGGCGAGATCAACGCCATGAATGCCCTTTCAGCTTAGCCAAGCCCATTCCTCGACAGGCTAACAGCCGCAAGAGACCAAACACTGATCAGCCACCCTAGTCAGTTCCAAAAAGAAACTCTAAGCTTCCGCAAACCAAGGCGCTGAGGGAGTTCACCATGAAACCTGTATGTCTCGTGATCGGGGCCGGAGCCGGAATCGGCGGTACAGTCGGCGCGCGCTTCGCCCGGGAGGGCTATCATGCTGTCCTCTGCCGCCGCTCCGACAAGGAGGGCCTCGACAGGCTTGTCGCTGAGATCCGCGCAGACAGCGGCGATGCGTCAGGCATGCTGCTCAACGCGATCGACGACAATGCGATCGAAGACGCCGTCATCCGTGTTGAAAAGGAGATCGGGCCGGTTGAGGTCGCAATTTTCAATCTCGGAGCCCAGATCGGAGACCGGCCACTGGCCGACACCAGCCACAAGGCGTTCGAGATGGGCTGGCGGCTCGCCACGTTCGGCCTGTTCCGCCTGGCCAAGACGCTGCTGCCGATGATGGCCGATCGCGGCTCCGGCTCCCTCCTCGTCACCTCGGCGACGGCTGCTGTCCGCGGCAATGCCGGTCAACACTCGCATGCCGCCGCCATGGGGGGCCGGCGCATGCTCTGCCAGACGCTGAACGCCGAATTCGCCCCGAAAGGCGTCCATGTCGCACATATCCTCATCGATGGTGCGGTCGATGCCCCGGACACACTCGGAAAGATGCTTGGCCCCGAACGATTCCAGCAACTCAGGGAGACCCGAGGAGCCGAAGACGGCCTGCTCCTGCCTGAGAAAATCGCTGAAACCTACCTCCACGTCGCCCAGCAGCACCGGTCTGTCTGGACCCATGAACTCGATCTTCGGTCATTCTCGGACGTCGCCTGGTGGAATCACGTCTGACCACGTCAGACAAAAAAGCTAAGTAAAACAACCATTGCGACCACGCCCGCGGCGACGGAAACACCAAGCACAAGGGGCATACCCGTTATCCGGCGGCCCTGACGAGCCTCATCGGTGTCGAGCGAATTCTTATTGTCCATAACGGGCATCCTTTTCAGTTCTCTCCCGGATCAACGCGCGAATGTGGTTCAGGTTCGCTCTCGCTCCCTCCGGCGAACAGGGTTAAGCTTCGCCCATGCCAGATTCCGCTCGATTGACGCCCTCCCGGCCCATCATCCGCCGGTTACCACCCGATGCGGTCAACCGGATTGCCGCCGGCGAAGTGATCGAACGCCCCGCTGCGGCGGTAAAGGAGCTCGTCGAGAACGCGATCGATGCCGGAGCCAAGCGGATTTCGGTCGCTATTGAGGATGGCGGCCTGAAGCGGATCACCGTCGAGGATGATGGCTGCGGCATGACCGCCGAAGACCTCACCCTCGCCCTTGATCGCCACGCCACGTCCAAGTTGACACCGGATGAGGCCGGCCGCGTGGACCTTCTGAACATCCACACAATGGGCTTTCGCGGAGAGGCCCTTCCTTCCATTGCCAGCGTCTCTCGGCTCTCCATTGTCTCGCGCGCCGAAGATGAGGACGCCGCCGAGATCTTTGTCGAGGCTGGCCGCATTGACGGGCCCCGCCCCGCGGCGTGGACCGGGCGCGAGACGACCGGCACCCGTATCGAAGTGCGGGACCTCTTCCACGCAACGCCGGCCCGCCTGAAATTCATGCGCTCAGAGCGCGCGGAAACCATGGCGGTCACCGATACGCTGAAACGCCTCGCAATGGCGCGCGCCGATATCGGCTTCTCTCTGGAGAGCAATGGCCGAAGCCTCTTCCGCTATGCCGCCGAATCCGATGGTGACGCCGGACACCTTTCCCGTCTTGGCGCGATCATGGGTCGCGACTTCTCAGAAAACGCCATTCCCATCGATGCAGAGCGGGATGACGCGCGCATTTCCGGTTTTGCCGGGCTGCCCACTCTGAATCGCGGGAACGCCCAGAAACAGTTTCTGTTCGTGAACGGACGGCCTGTCAAAGACCGTATGCTGAATGGAGTGATCCGCGCGGCTTATCAGGACTTTCTCGCCCGCGACCGGCATCCCCTTGCCGCGCTCTTTGTGGATCTCGACCCCGAATATGTCGACGTGAATGTGCATCCAGCCAAGACTGAAGTGCGCTTCCGTGACGCCGGGAATGTCCGTGGCCTGCTGATCGGCGCGCTTCGCCATTCCCTCGCCGCCGCCGGTCATCGCGCCTCCACGACGGTCAGCGGGACCGCTCTGGGCAAGGTCCAGCCCGAACCGGCCATGCCGCTCCAATCCTCAATGTGGACGACCTCTTCGTCGGCACCGCGCCCTGCTCCACCGCCCTCAGCTCTCATGAGTCCGGCCCCGGCCTATGCCGCCCCCGGCGTTCGGGAAGACGCCGCGCCGACCGCCCGCATCGAGCCAGAACCGGAAACACCTCCCGCCGACTTCCCGCTCGGCGTCGCCCGCGCCCAGCTTCACGAAACTTACGTTATTGCTCAGACGACGGATGGTATCATCATAGTGGACCAGCACGCTGCCCATGAGCGTCTCGTCTATGAAGACATGAAACGGCAAATGGCGGCGGGCGGCGTCAAGCGGCAGGCCCTGCTCATTCCGGATGTGGTCGAGCTCACGGAAGACGAAGCCGCGCGCATCATCGAGCGTGCGGATGAGCTTGCCAGCCTTGGTCTCGAAGTCGAACCCTTCGGCACAGGTGCGGTCTGTGTGCGCGCGACCCCTGCCCTGTTCGGGGAAATGGACACGCCCGGCCTGATCAAGGATCTGGCCGATGATTTCGCGGAGTACGAGGCTGGGCTCGCTTTGAAGGAACGCTTTGAGGAGGTCATGGGCAACATGGCCTGCCGGGGCTCTGTGCGTGCGGGCCGGCGGCTCAATGGCGAGGAAATGAACGCGCTTCTGCGTCAGATGGAGGCGACCCCTCATTCCGGCCAGTGCAATCATGGCCGCCCGACTTATGTCGAGCTGAAGCTCGCAGATGTCGAGAGGCTGTTCGGCCGGAGATGAGCGGCTTTGGGGGCCTGATTCTCGATTGCGACGGCGTGCTCGTCGATTCTGAGACGATCGCCATCCATATCGAACAGGAAATGCTCTCGCAGTGGGGCCTCGACTACGATCGGGAGACCTATCTGTCCCGCTTTGTGGGGCTCGCCAATCGGGACTATCACGCCCAATTGCAAGCGGACGCCGATGATGCGGGGATTACCCTTCCGGGCGATTTCGCCGCGCAGATGCAAGACGCGATTTGGGTTCGCTTTGAATCTGATCTGATCAGCCTGCCAGGCGTTGAAAGCCTCGTTCGCGGGTTTTCGGGGCCGGTGGCCGTTGCCTCGTCCAGCGAAACCGAAAAGCTCGCCCGAAAGCTGAGCCTGACGGGCCTGTCCCCTCTGTTCGGCGAACACGTCTTCTCCGCCGATCTCGTCACCAACGGAAAACCCGCACCTGATCTCTTTCTTCATGCGGCGCAGGCGATCGGCATCTCTCCCGCCGCCTGTCTCGTCATTGAAGACAGCGTCAATGGCATTCGCGCCGCGCGCGCCGCAGGCATGACAGCGTTCGGCTATACAGGCGGCGGCCATGCAGATGCAGGCCTCAGAGGCCGTCTGGAATCAGCCGGTGCTGAAGCGGTCTTCGCCAGTCATGCGGATATCTTCAGCGCGCTATCCTATGCCGGAGCCCAAGGATAATGCGCGGCCAGCACACGGTCTTCGAGCAGGACACCGCAAGGCCAGCGCCCTATCGCGGGATCGGCTCGGAACTCATTCGCTGGATCTGCATTGCCTATCTCAAACTCTCCGGATGGACCCTGCGCGGCGACTGGCCGGACGTGCCAAAAGCCGTGCTTCTGGCGGCCCCCCATACATCCAACTGGGACGGGCTGAACATGCTGGCCACGGCCGGCTATTACCGGGTGAAGCTGACCTGGATGGGCAAGGAAAGCCTTAGCGATACAGTCTTCGGGCCACTCCTCATGCGAATGGGGTTGTTGCCGGTGAACCGGGCCGGCGGACTCGACATTGTCGATGAAGCCGCCCGGGCCATCGCAGATTCAGAGGCCATGATCCTCGCTGTCGCACCTGAGGGCACACGCTCGACGGCAACCAAATGGAAATCCGGCTATTACTTCATAGCCCGGCGCGGCAAAGTCCCGATCATCTTCAGCGTGCTGGACTACGGCACCAAGACTGTCCGCATCAGCGGTATGATGGAACCAACGGGCGACTATGATGCCGACCGGACCCTGATCCGGAACCATTACCGCACCGCCAAGGGCAAGCACCCGGACAAGTTCGAACTCGACGCTTGAGACGGCACGGCCCGGGGGTTAGCGTCGGGCGATGTCTCGTCTTGCCCGGACCCAGTCGATTGCCGATCTGCGCGCGCTCGCCAAGGCGAAAATCCCGCGCATGGTCTTCGACTATATCGATGGCGGCGCGGAGGATGAGGTCACGCTTCGCCGCTCAGTGAGCGCTTATGATGATTACGAGCTTCAGTGGCATGCCCTGCGGGACGTTGCCGAGATCGACCTCTCCACCACCATTATGGGTCAGAACACACCCCTTCCCTTCCTGATCACGCCGACGGCCGCCAACCGCCTGTTCCATCCACGTCATGGCGAGCTCGCCACGGCGCGCGCCGCGGCGAAATCCGATCTCATCTATTCCTGCTCCACCATCGCCTCCCAGACGGTCGAAGTGATTGCCGCGGCCAATCCCGGCCCAAAATGGGTACAGGTCTATGTCTGGAACGACCGCAAGATCGTCGAGGATTTCCTTATTCGCGCGAAGGAAGCAGGCTTTACCGGCTGTATCCTGACCGTGGATGTCCCCGTCGCCGGCAAACGCGAGCGCGACCCGCGAAACTATTTCTCCGTGCCGCCAAAAATCAGCCTGCCCTTGATCCGGCAGGTTCTCGCCCGGCCGGGCTGGCTGGCCGACTTCCTGACCTCTTCGTCCATCACAGCGGCAAACTTCACTGAGTTCGAAACCGATCAGGACATTATGGGTTTCATCGACAGCCAATTCTCCAAATCCGTCAGCTGGGACGACGCCGCCTGGATCAAGGACATCTGGGGCGACAGATTCGCGGTCAAAGGGATCAGCCGCGCTGAAGATGCCGAACGATGTGTCGAGATCGGTGCCGACGCTGTCTGGGTGTCCAATCATGGCGGGCGCCAGCTCGACACATCCGTGCCCACGATCGACCTGCTGCCCGAGATCGCATCCGCCGTCGCCGGGCGAGCAGACATCATTCTCGATGGCGGCGTGCGGCGCGGCTCTCACATCGCCAAGGCGCTCGCGCTCGGGGCCACAGGCATCGCCATAGGCCGCGCCTGGCTTTACGGGCTTGGCGCAGGTGGCGAAGCAGGCGTCGCGCGCGCCATCGACATTCTCGAAGACGAGCTGCGTCGGACCATGGCGCTTCTCGGCGTCACAAAGATCGCCGATCTGACACCGGACCTGATCCGCCGCCGCGGGACGACCCCATGATGCGCTGGACCCTCATCACCCTGACCGCCCTTGCCGCTTGCGCCGCGCCGGAGCCGCCAGCCGAAAAGCCGCAGATCATCGCCGCGTCCTGGTCTTTCGCCGAAACAGAATCCGAACTGCGCGCAGCCTCATGTCTTGCCGGCGAGCGCCCGACTCAGGGCGAAACCATCGAGATAAGCGCTGAACCCGTCTCGCTCGGCGAAACTGACGCCGTAGACGACGCTCTGTCCGATCTTGTCTTTGTCGGCGGCTGGGCGCTGGAAAGCGAACATGCCGGCTTTGGCGGCCTCTCCGGTCTCGCCATCACCGACAGCGGAGCCCTCCTCGCCGTGTCGG
This sequence comes from Hyphomonadaceae bacterium, assembly GCA_028285145.1. GTDB lineage: Bacteria > Pseudomonadota > Alphaproteobacteria > Caulobacterales > Hyphomonadaceae > JANQQC01. Next base: position 2,818 of record JANQQC010000066.1, on the reverse strand, counting down.
ATGAAGCCGCTTTCGTCTGGCTCAGCCTTCAGCCGGGCGAGGATTTCACCCCAGAGCCGACCGCCCGGTTCGCCTATATGAGAGACGCAAACGGCAACTATCTGCGCGGCAAGACCAAAGGCGATGCTGAAGGCCTTGCCCTGCGCGATGGTCTCGCTTTCGTCTCCTTTGAGCGCGACCATCGCGTTGATGTGTTCGATCTAGGCACCTGCGCCGCCGCCGCACGCGCGGTCCCGGTTCAAACGATCGGCGACGCGCCCCTCGGCCTCAACAAGGAGATCGAGTCCAACAAAGGCCCCGAAGCTCTGGCCATGGCCGGCGATCACCTCATCATCGGTCTTGAAGAACCAACGCCGGACGGCGCGCCCGTCGGTCAGCTTGGTGGCCCCCTCGCTGCCAGAATTGCGCAGGATGGCGGCCAGCTTCTGACTGGCTTCGATCAGGTCGGCGACACGCTCTTCTCCCTCCACCGGGCCTACTTTCCGGGCATCGGCAACACCATTTCGGTCAAGGCGCACCAGACAAGCATCGTCGACGGCGTGCCGCGCCTGGAGCGATCAAGAACCCTCGCCACGCTCGGCCCCCGCTTGTCCGTCGACAATTTCGAAGGCATCGCCGCGCAGGAGCAGCCAGACGGTGCCCTGCGTCTGTTCCTGATCTCCGACGATAATTTCTCAGCGCGCCAGCGCACCCTCCTTTACGCCTTTGACATCCCCCCGGCCGAATAGCCGTCTTTCATTCTTAACCCCTCCATCCTACCTTACCTCTCTGACGAGGGCTGCGGCGTTCGATAAGGGAGCGAACTCCGGCGACCTTACATTCCGTCAGGGAGCTGGCACGCTGGCCGGGATCGTGGTCCCGGCTCATCTGGCACCCACCTAGCTTGCTAGGTCGACGGGAGTGACATATCCCCCGGCGTTCTGCGGTCCTCGTCATACCTGTCTGCGGCTGCGTCTATCATTGGAAAGTGCCAGCGATGGCTGACATCAGCAAAGACGAAATGCGCCACCATATGCGCGACATCCGCGAGGAAGCGGCTGCGCGCGATCCCGACGCCGCCGAGAAGCTGGCGAACATCTTCCCGATGAAACTGCTTGAGCGCTATGGCCCCGTCGTTGCCGGCTACGTCGCAATTGGCTCGGAGATTGATCCCGGCCCCCTGATGGAACGGCTGGAAAACTCAGGCGCGCAGCTTTGCCTGCCCCGCGTCGAGCCGGACGGCTCCATGACCTACCGGCTCTGGTCGCCGGGCGAGCCGCTGGAGAACCGCCCGTTCAGCCTGAAAGAACCGCCGGAAGACGCCCCAATCGTCGAGCCAACTCTGATCCTCACCCCCCTGCTCGCCTTTGACCGGATGGGCGCGCGGCTCGGCTATGGCAAGGGTCACTATGATCGCACGATTTCCACGCTGCGGGAGAAAGGCCGCGTCTTCGCCTGCGCGCTGGCCTATCCGGCACAGCTGGTCGACGCGCTGCCAACAGAACCCCACGACCAACCGCTCGACTGGGCCATCACACCAGAAGGTTCCACCCCGCTCTTCCTGATGCGCGGCTTCGCCGCCGCAGACCCGGACGGCCCCGAAGCAGCTTAGATATCCAACTCAGGAGATTGGTTTCTTACCCCTTGAAGCGGGGATCGTCGGCGCAGGCTTTGTAGTCGGCACGGATAGCAGCAAAGCGCGCGTCAATTGGCGGTGCCATTTCCGGATGCGTGAAGATGTACATCCGGTCGGCAAACATGGACTCCACCGTCCACTCGCCGACGAGATCGGGCGACAGGCCTGACTTGAGCACGGCATCCATTTGCTGGAAGTCAGGCGACTTCATCGCCGCCTCGACATCGACGCCTGCGGCGGAGGGCGCACGAAAACCGCTCTTGTGAATGTCGGTATCGACCCAGCCGGGGCAAAGCACACTGCAACCAATATTGTGCTCGGCGAGCTGGGCGCGCAGGGTTTCAGAATACCCGACAACAGCGAACTTGGTGGCGTTGTACGGCGCGCCCGTATACGGGCCTGCAAGATGTCCGGCCATTGATGCGGTGTTGATGATGTAGCCGCCTTCGCCATGCGCCTTGATGAGCGGAACGAAGATTTCGACGCCATACACGACACCCATCAGATTGATGTCCACGACCCAGCGCCAGTCATCGAGCGCGGTTTCGCCGGGCGCGCCGCCGCTGCCTACGCCCGCATTGTTCACGACCACATGGACCTTTCCGAACCGCTCAATCGTCTTGTCGGCGGCGGCCTTGATGGCGTTAGCATCGGTGACATCGCAGATGACGGTATCAGCCTGATCGCCGAGCCCCGCTGCGGCGGAGGCCAGCTCATCGCCGTCAATATCGGCGAGCATCACATTGGCTCCCCGCGCAATGAACGCCTTGGCAATACCAAGCCCGATTCCTTTCGCGCCGCCTGTCACAAATGCGGTTTTTCCCTCAAGCGATGTCAGCGCCATGTCATGTGCTCCCTGATGTCGCGCCCTGCCTAGCGCGGCACTGCCTCAGTGTCAGCCACGAGGTCAGGAACAATCGTCACACCCCTATCCCCGCTTTTGCGCCGCTCATCCCGGACGTGATCCGGGATCTGGTGCCGCGTGTTCAGTAGTGGTTGCTGCACATCCCGGCCGACGCCGGGGGGCGCGGGGTAAGAAATCAGCCAAAACTTATCCCCCTGCCTCGGGCCACAGCTATGATTCAGTGATCGCTCCCCTGAAGAGCCGGGTCGGCCGTCTGGCTTTGGGGGGTGAGGTCGCGGTCTGGCGGCCCGGCACCGGCGGTGTGCCGGTCTCCGTCTAGCAGCGCCGTCCGGGTGCCC
>JANQQC010000059.1 GCA_028285145.1 Hyphomonadaceae bacterium | reverse complement strand
CAACGGCGATGGCAGTCGCATCGTCACCGCGTCTGCCGACGGCACGGCGCGGCTGTGGGATGGCGAGAGCGGGCAGGAGATTGCCGTTCTGAAGGGCCATACGGACAGTCTGTCGAGCGCGGCCTTCAATAGCGATGGCAGCCGCATCGTCACCGCGTCCTGGGACAATACGGCTCGGCTGCGGGATGGCGAGAGTGGGCAGGAGATTGCCGTCCTGAAGGGCCATGAGCACATTGTGTCGAGCCCGGCCTTCAATGGCGATGGCAGTCGCATCGTCACCGCGTCTGCCGACGGCACGGCTCGGCTGTGGGATGGCGAGAGCGGGCAGGAGATCGCCGTTCTGAAGGGTCATACGGACAGTGTGTGGAGCGCGGCCTTCAACGGCGATGGCAGCCGCATCGTCACCGCATCCGCGGACAATACAGCGCAGCTTTGGAGAGTCTTTCGGACGACACAGCGTTTGATCGATCGTGCTAAGGCGGTCGTTCCACGTTGTTTGACAGTGAATCAGCGAAGGGAGTTTTCACTCGCGCCGGGACCGCCGCGCTGGTGCATCACCGGTGTGGGGAGAGAAAAAGAGAGCGATCCGAATTACTGGCGGGGTAAATGGCCTTACGACACACCAGAATGGAAGGGCTGGCTCGCCGCCCGCGACCGCGGTGAGAATCCGCCTCTGCCTGGGACAGTCAAGCAATAGAGAGCGCTGAGCCTTTGCCCAAAGTATCTGGCAAAGTGGACTTTCGCGCCTTTGTCACAATAATCTGTTCGTGCCGTGCCATAGCAGTCGCACTTGGAAAGTTCGAAATACAGATGAAATCAGCTCCCACGGTTTTTGTTTGTAGCACTTTCAGCGACTTAGGCGCTGAGCGCGAAGGGGTTATGGATGCAATCCGCCAAGTTCAGCTTCAACATGAAGCGGCTGAATTTTTCGGCGCACGGGCGGATCAGCCGATTGAGACCTGCTTGGAAGAGGTGCGTAGCAGCACCCTGATTGTCGTAATCGTTGGCCATCTATACGGAACTGTGGTGCCGGATTTTGGGGTCTCCTTTTCTGAGGCCGAATACAACGAAGCGTACAAGCTAGGAAAACCATGCCTAGTGTACTTGCGCGATGTCAATTTCCCGGTTTTGCCCAAATACATTGACCGGGATCCTCAGAAGCTCGAACTTCTCGATAACTGGAAGTCGACGCTTCACGAGCGTCACACCGTTGCGTACTTTCAGGAAAGCAGTGATTTGGCGGTCAAGGTCGCGGCCGATCTGGGTCGAGCCATTAGAGAGTTGGAGGAGACATCACGTGCGAGAGCAGAAGCACGCGAGGCACCATCGGTCCCGTTCTTGGAAGAGGTCACCGAACTATTGGACGACGCGGCCCAGCAAGGAGCCAGTGATCGGGCTTTGCTGTCCGCAATTCGCCGTTCAATTTCAGAGGTCGTGAGGGAGCAGCAGAAGCTGGGCTCTAGCGTTTTTCTGAGCTATGCCAGGGATGACAGCATGATTGTCGGACAGGTAGCGGAAGCTTTGATAGCCCGCGGTTTGCGTGTCTGGTTTGATCAAAATAGCCTAAAGCCAGGAGCTGAGATACTTCAAGAAATCGAACGCGAACTAGACTCTGCGGACTTCATCATCTTCTTTATCTCGCCGGCATCCGTAGACTCAAAATGGGTTCAGTTGGAACTACAAATCGCGCTCCATCGCCAAGTGTTAGGAGAGCAAGGCGCCGTCGTTATTCCTGTACTGCTCGAACCGGCTGATGTTCCACCGCTCCTCAGGAGCATCCAATGGCTCGACCTGACAAACGGAGACGTGAGTCTGGCTGTGGAGCAACTGGTGGAAACCATGCATCATTATGATGATCGATTCCGTGCGCCTCTCGTGGTCGAACAAAAAGGCCAGCAGAAAAAGTTCGCTCCAAGCAAGATTATTTCTATTTTGGAAGAGGAACGGGGAAACGTCGGGTCCGCTGCGAAACGGCTCGGATTGTCCTCAAAACGACTTTATCAGTTGCTGAAGCATCACAACATTCAAGCTAGGCAATACCGATAGATAAGCCGGTTCACCGAGCACATTCGGACCAGAACTAGCGCCATCTCTTCCGCGCGAAGGGTTGAGAAAAACGCAGCTGAATGGCTAAAAATGAAACATGAACGATCACCATGAAGCATATGTCGCACTTTGAGATTCCTATGCTGCCACGGTGGCAGCATTCAGCCTGCATAGGCGGTGTTGACATCCAAACCGGAGTAAATGTGCCCTTGAGCGCACCGCAACACCCCTCGTTGTTTGGTCGTTAACGAGCGATGTTCTGGCTCTACGAACTTCTTGGAAGAGCATAGAGCTCTCTTAGTTGATTGACGAAATCCCGCTGCCCTCCATAGCTTGGATGCCTGACACCGAGGACTCGGCTGGCGCTTTGCAATCTACGCCCCATCGCCGCCGCATCATTCCCAATACAAATCAAGCGCTGCGGCTTTAGAAGTGTCATGAGCTGGTCGAGAAGAGCCTCTCCCACCTGGCGCTCACTGGCATTGTGAGGTCTGTTGGTCAGGGGGGTTCCCGGTTCATGAGGATGGAAAGGGAAGACATTCCAGAGAAAGACGGGCGCATTGATGCATGACAGCACTCCCCAAATCACGGCGGCCGTCCGTTCTGCCACCACGTCTCCTCTGGTAGGGCGCGCCGCCTGGACGCACCACCGTTGTGCGTGAGCACTGAGATGTCTGTCATCGGTGAGGGCAAGACCGGTGCGCCGGCCACCTCGGTATCCGAGATCTCGTCCAATCCAGATGGATTCGACGTCACACTCCGTTGCCGCGTGGACCATCGCCGAAATCGTTGCCGATCGAATGCTTGGCGCATTCGCTGAATCGTGTAACCCACATCGGTCGGCATAGGGATTGAAGGCATTCTCAAAGCTTATGGAGCGCAGATCATCAACGAATTGAGCTGGCGTCATCTCCCTAGCTCTTCTCGAGAGGTTTGTAGCGAATTGAGCGGTCATCACGGTTCCCAACCACGACTCCACCGTTATGATCCCGAACTTTTCTAAAGACCTCGTACCCTTGCAATATGGCGTGCTCCCACAGCTTAAGAGGACAAGCTTCAACCTCATATCCCCGAACGAATTGCTGAACCGACTTCAACAGATCGAACGAAACACTGTTTTGACCTTCAAAGAAGTTCAGGTTTTTCGCGCGCGAGAATATCCATGCGGTCAGCCCTTCTTCCACGACGATCGCCCGCCCCCCGTCTTGCGCTTCGTCAATGGTCGGATCGCTCTTACGCTTGTGTCGTATCAATGCACGAAATGTGGGCGACCAATGAAGAACAGCTGCATGAGCCAGATGAAGAACATCGTGAAACCTGTACCCGTCCGGATCGAGAATGTTGTCCGTCAACGGATCACCAATAAAAACTCCATTCCACCGCAAATAGCTTTGGCCACTTTTTCGCTGGGTGATCCAGATCTCAAAACACCGCGGTAATCTTTCCTCCTCCGCGAAGTCGGCGTCAAATGTCGGAAGCGAAGTCGCATCCGGATGGAGGAACCGTCCTGCCACTTTACGTTTGTTGGCTTCTACAACCACTGAGAAGATTACACCTGCTGCCGCAAGGGCACGCAGGTACTGATTGGCAAATGTCCGAAGGAGGTTACTGTTCTCGTTTGTCGGTTTGTCTATCCGAAGCAGTGCGGCCGCTGCTTCACCAAGATCTAACAGTGTTTCTTCAAGCGGGGATAAATTGCCGATCAACGTCAAGTGTGAGATTGGCGCTTCAGGACGGTCGCCAGCCGCGACTATTGCCGAATAGCCTTCGGAACGTATCGCGTCAGACAAGACTTGCTCCATGCTTAGTTTGAGCCGTCTGCATAGCGCTGTCAGATACCACAACGCATCGCCGAATTCCTCTTCGACCGCGCTCCTGTATCCTGCATATACCTCCTTCTCACGATGGAGCTTCTTGGCGGCCGCCATGATGCCCCCAACTTCTCCATAGAGCCCGAGCAAAATCGGCCGGAATTGGTCCGGCGGAAACCGGTCGGTTGCCGCCACGGCGTCTTCGTATTCCCGAAGCAGCACGGCGGCGTTGGCAGAAGAATTTCCCGCTGGTGCCTGCGAAGACTTTCGATTCGTCATGACATCCTCGCCCACTCTAACGGCGCGCCCTGATAACCCGCCACCTCCAGGGAACGAAGCCAGGCCACGAAATCATGCACAAGATCTTCGGGAAAACGGCACTTATGGTTCCGCACGGCACAGATATCGTACCCGTCGTAGTCACGGAAAGCTGAAGGAATCTCAGGACCGGCACCACCCCAATAGGAAAAATCCGAGCTAATAAGAACCCTGTCGGCTTGAGTGTCGTTCAGAACGTTGTGCGGGTTGGGCGAACCGTCATCGTAGCTGTGATGAGAGTTTTGCTGATGCCAATCCCCAGCCTCGTCTTTCGAATAAATGTTATCGCCGAATGCCTGTTTGTTACTCCCTCTTAAGTTCGGCCTTTTTTGCTGGAACCTCTCGTCTTTCCAGTACTCATTGAATGTCATCGTCTCCGTGACAACCATGGCATAAACGAGGAACCCTCTCTTGCCGCGCGTGCTGCTACCCGTGCCAATGACCCAGTCACCGACATCTGCGGTCCTGCGAATGTTCGGCTTGCAGGTTGCGAGCGTGCACACGCCAAAAAACGGATTTGGCGCGAAGCCGAAGTCCCGTGCGACGACATAGGAGAACAACGTCAAGCTTCACCCTCAGCCGCAGCTGTATCGTTTGATGTTTCGCGGTAGTATGGGTGAACCATCGGGGTTCTCCCATCCATCTATTCTTCCTTCGATCGCATCGATGATACGATTGCCCGTCCAGCCGACCACGGCGTCCGCATAGTCCTTAAGCGCATCGGGCAATTCACATCCCGCCTCCCCATCGGCCCAGACGCCAACAATCCTCTTGTCCTGTTTCTGGGCATATTCAATCTCCCAGTTCACGTATTCGCTTTCTTTGGTTTCCTGTGAAACGTATACAACCAACGTGCCCGATTGTTGGATCCGCGGCGCGAGGATCTCAGATTTGATGTAGTTTTCAGAATGCGCGTTGTTGGGATTGTCCGAGTTGATCGAATAATCCCGGATTGTCATGCCATTGTTTTGGAGCAGAGATTTGAGCTTGCCAAGTCCGTCATCATCTTCGTGAATATGACTGATGAACACATTCCTCGTTTGGTCAGCCATAATCTCACCATATCAATACGACTATAAATTGCTAATTTCTTACAATACTCGATTCGATAGATTTTGAAAATCGCTGCGTTTGGCGAGGAAGGTCTTCGATAGATCGCAAATTGGCTGCTATTGATACACTGCGGAACCGCCGCTCGCGCCGACCGGTACCTCGCCGTCGAACACCACGCTACGGTATTCAGCGGTTAGGTTTGTATTTGTCGGAATGGCGAAGGGTGTGGCTATCCCCTTCAGAGTTTGAGCACGCAGGCCCCGTAGGTCCATTACCTTCATCGTAGATTATTTGTCGAACGACCCCAGCGGCACTCGCCGATTATCCATGCGCGAAGATCGCCAATTGCCCGGGTGAGTCGCGCGGAAATTGCAGAGGCTTACTGACTGAGGCACTACACTCACATGTATGACGTCAATTTGGGATGCAAGTGCCGCAAAGGACAGAGGGTCTCGATGGCGGGCTAAGCACAACTGGTATTGCGCCCCCAAGAACGTCCCCCAGACTTGCGAGCAAAAAATGATCCCTCTCCGCCGTTACTCTTCGCAGATCCTGCTGCTTCGGATTTCACATTCCGGGGACGGTGCCGCCTGCGACCACCTTATCCCTAAAGCTACCAATGCTTGAGACAGGCTTGCCGTCGTATGCGCTGCGGTCGATGAGAGAGCGTGACTTTGACTGCGGTGGTTCTACGGTGTCGCGCAGTTCGATCACCTTGTTGGCAAGCTCAATCATCGAGTGCGCATCGGCTGTCGACTTAATCTCGATCTGCGAGAGATTGCCTGACAGCGTTTCCACTATCTGAACCAGTAAGCCATTCACTGTCTCGCGCTTGCAGTGCTCGGCCATCTCATCGAGGCGGGTTATGCGCTCGCGGGAGCTGAGCAGGCTGGCTGGGCCTTCGTTCTTGAGTGCCGCGCGCCGTTTCAACCACTTGTACTTCGACGACCATTTCTGCACCAGGCCGCACGAAATCTCGATGCCGCGGTCGTTCAAAGTGCGTGTAAACTCCTTCAGCGACATGTCGGGCAGCTGGCAGTACAGCTCGAAGGCCTGTTCGTGCTTTATAGCGACTGGCTGGAACATTGGCTTCTGAACGCGTTTATTGGGCGCCGGATTATGACCAGTCTCCGTTGGCTCCAAAAGTGTCGCTTTCATCGGCGTTTTATCGTCCATTCGGGAAGCCCTCTGTTTCGACGATGTTTCCAGGTTTAGCACGTCGGCTCTATGCCTCCATGATTTCGCCGACCCGCCTCGCGATGCTGAGCAAAGCAGACGAAATTGCGCTGGTCTCTGGGCATGGCCCAGGTGGAAATTTTCCACCTAAGCGCAGGCAGGGTTGATGGTGTACCAATTGGTCCGACCCGGAACTCGCGTGACCAAAATCCAACCTTCCCCCTCTAGCTTGCGCACAGCGCGCCGGCATGCACGGTCCTCGACAGGCAAATGCTTGGCAAACGACGAGGCAGAGATCTCTACAGGGTCCTGGTTGTCCAGACATTTAGGGATAAACCGCGCGGCCTGGATCTCCGTGGCGCCCGGACGCTCGGAGATCAGATTGTTGAACCACCGCTGCCGCACGGCCGGCGGGGTCCTGACCTGGCACCACGGCATGCGCTGGGCTGCAGAGCGTAGTCGCGGCTTCAACACCGAAAGTTCGCAGCCGCCTGGCAGGTGCTCGACATATAGCAGGCGATCGAGACAGGCATGCCGGGCCGTTTTGGCCGGCCCCTTTGGCCCCGGTGCCGGGCGCATCGCTCTGTCCGCTTCGAACCGATATAGCTCGCAATCGCCGGCGAGATGGTGCCTGGGTCGGTCACGAAGCATTTTTGACGAACTTTTCTTCTCCGGCCAGCATCCATGCTCGGTCCTGTTCTGACTTCTCACATTTGTCTTCTGATCCGTCATTGCTGTCTCCTTTTGCGCACGAGGTTGGATGTGACCCTTGGACTGCAAAAAGTTCTAGTTGGGCACCATCAGGGGAAAGAGCGAGTGAAGCGAGCGGTCGCGCGCGCACGCGTGCGCGTCTCTTCTGTCTATCAATCTTAGACTCAGTAGAATCTAGTTTTCTTATTTTAGGGGACGTTCTGATGTCTCGGTCCGGGTCATCACAGCACCCCACCCCAAGACGTTCTGATGCCCCGAGTGGGTCATTACTGTGTCCCGGTCCGTCGTTGCCGACCGGGTCATCAGAATGCCCCGGTTGATCGGTCACTGACTGCTCTGGCGTCTCATCAACGACGTCGGTAACCGGGGTATCACAGTGCCTCGGTTCGTCAGTCTCGGTAGCCCGCTCGTCACCCCGCTTATCCTCTAAGAGCAATTGCCTTTCAGTCTTGGCCAGATTGATCACATAGCGGTTCCCGCCCCCTGATCGGCGGTCCACGAAGATCCAGCCATGGGTCTCCAGCCAGTGAACAGCGTACTTTATTGTGCTGGGGCTTAGGCCCGTTGCTTCGGCCATGGTGTTGAATGACGGCCATGCACAACGTTTTTCCCGGTTCATGCGGTACTGGATCTGCCAGGCGACGCCAGCAACAGAACCGCCGGCACGCAGAAGCTGTGGGTTCGTCAACGCGGCGCGGAGCCATATCATTCTCAGAGAATTGAATTCGCTTTGGTCTTCTGGCAGTAAGTCCTGAGCGTACCGAAAGGCAGCTTCGGAAGTGTCTATGTCAGATGCCGATGCAGTGACAACGGCATTAGAGTTTGATAGATCGCGTTTCGGTAGCATTTGCTGTTACTTTCTGGCGGGACCTCCTGAAACCAAACAGGGCGGCTCGCGCCGATCAAGGTGAGGGATCCACCACGCCGGGTTCTCCGAGGTTCACATGCATCGCTCTGCGCTCACTCTCTAAGTTTGATTGACCGGACTTTCCGTGTTCAGAACATAGCTTTCGGCCACTGGGCGGCCGTGCAGGTCAAGGCATTCGCGGATGATGTTGCGCCCGGGGGGCGCCGGTCGTCCTCAAAGGAAAGCGGTACCCTCTGCAGGTGGACGAGTGTTTGGCTAATCGGTGCAGGCTCATAGTCTGGCAATTTTAGTTTCCAACCGTCAGGGGCTCCAAATGCGAGGGCCGCCGCGTCGCCTTCACGACACGCTCGTCTCGGAGGTTGAGCTGACCTCACGCTCTTTCAGCCAGGACAACAAGGCAGCCCAACGATACAGGACACGACGACCCCCAGCGCGGACAAAGGGAGGTCCACTGCCCGACAATCGCCAACCCTCTAGTGTTCGGATGGAAATCTGAAGCTGTTCGGAGACCTGCTTAGGAGTGAGCAGAGTGTCGGGGGGTTTCGGGACGTCCCGAGAACCGTCTGCGCTCTGATTGTGATTGCGGATCCCATCTTGGATCGCTTGCCACGTACCTTCATCGATTACGCCTGAGATGGGACCGTGATAGACGCCCATCGCATGGAGTTGCTTCTGGATGACTTTGATCTGATCATCGGAATTCGTGCCAAAGTCGATTGGGAGCGTTTTGCTCATTGGATCGCGCCTTATACCTTCGTACACGTGATTGAGTGCACTAACGAGTAGTCATGCGGGCGCCCGAAAGCCAGCGCGCGGGTTGCAGGAAACCGGGTGGGTTTCGGCAGGGCTTTCTTGCAAACCTCTGAATAATAGATGTTATTCAGAGTGTCATCTCGCGGCCGCCCAGCACAAAAGAAACGCCGGGCGAGAACCCGCCATGCGTAAGGGACTTGGATGCCAGGTTGGCGCAACGAGTACTGAAGCGCCCGCAAAGTTCAGTTCGATTCGAGCGCCTAGCTGAAACAAGGCTGTGGTATTTGGAGCAGGAAGTGTTCTCCAGGTCGGCTGCAGCCGGAATGACCGTTTGTGGTGGTGAACCGGAAGTCGCTCCCGCAGCCCAAAGAAGGGAAATAATGACCTAATGCGGTCATTGAGCCGACACCGCTGTGCCGGGATCTGGAAGCATTCGTTTCGTCACACCAAGGTCAGCCAACTTACATGCGGCTTCCTATGTTGTCCCAAAGCTGCAACAGTTCGCTCGCGCCGAGGTTCACGATCGTGCCTTCTTCAGAGATACGGCGCTGCGTCATCAACTGCGCGCGCTGAACAAGTTGGCTGACATCGCTTGGATCCGGGCGAAGATCCCACCGAACGAATTCTCCATTGTTCGTAATCGTATAGAGCCAGTCTCCATCGGTACTGAATTGGGCTCCGATGATGTCTTCGGATTGACGAATCCCGCGCGCGAATAGCCTCCCAGTTTCCGTTGTCCAAAGACGTCCTTCGCCCCGACTGTCGAGCGTAAGTACCAACTTGCCGTCTGGGCTGATGGCTGCAACGGTATCTCCTTTCATCGAAGCTACAAATTTGTTCTCGCCTGTAACGTCGCGAATTTCCACATTTCCAGAGTATTGAAGAAACAATTTCTGGGATAGAGGGCCAAGAGTCAGACTGCTGTACCTACTGAGCTGAAAGGGCATTCCTTGAAATAGTGTGTCGAGCAACAAAATTGAAGCTTCATTGTTTGACTTTCGAATGAGCATTCTCTCGTCAGCACCGAGGATCGTGTCGCGCTTGCCGCAGCGCAGCTCATCAGATCGTATGTCTTTTCCGTCTGAAAGATTGATAAACCTGCAACCGCCACTAGTGTCAAAGAAGCCGTGTGGTTCATTTCCCCATAAGCCAGAGTGATAGATCTTTGTCTTCAGATCATCTTCAAATAGCAATCTCCCGGTCTTGACATCGAAGAGGCGGTATTGAGAACCTACTGACACGAGCAATCTGTGGCCCTTGCGATCTAACGATACAGTCTCGAATGGTGCGGATACACTTGCCATCGCGTCACTAAGTTCGAAACCTGATCGCTGCCGCAAATCAGGCAAATTCCAAACCACCAGTTGATTCTTTTCATTCTTATTGTTCCAAACCAGGGCGGCAGCAACTGTGCCGTCTGCTGAAACTGCCATTTGCGAAACTCGTGTGCCGCTTGGAGTATCCAGCGAAGTCACTGACTTTGACTTCGGTCTGGCGATAAAGATCCTGTCCCTGCTCCGAATTGTCAGAAAATCTGTGCTTTCCCAGAGCCTGGTGGGGCAATAGTGTTCTCGGCAAAATTTGTCGCCAGGTAGTTCCAATGCAACAGCGTTGTCTGGTCGAGCATTTGGAAGGTCAAACTGACGTAGGATTTGCCCTCCGAGCTCAACTAAGCTGGAGTTGTTACCGGCAATTTCTGCACGCAGGGGGTCGACAGGCCGTGTCAACCTCGGCGACAACGGGAGTCCGGAAGGCAAATGCCATACTCGGATCTCCGATGGTCCGTTTGTGTTGCTACGCACTGTCACGAGGCGTTCTCCACCATGATCAGTGGAAACCGTGTCAGTGTGTTCAACCTCGCTCTTTCTGTTCGCAACAAACGTTATTACATTTGTGAAGTCTGCAGGATCAGTTTGAAGCACCTGCACGCGGCCGTTTTCAGTCAAAAACACAAGACGATTGCCATCAGCGCTGAATGTTCCATGCACAACCGGACCACGCGTTGTTAAAGCGTGACCGTACTTTCCGCAAAGGTCATGATAGTATTTGGGTGGATTGATCTTCTTTCCCCTGAGTTGGTGTAATATCGCACATCCGTTCTCTCGGACTGTGACTGCGACAGAACCGTCATCTGACGCAATCCCGGCCTTTGCCCTTCCGGTTTCTAAAAGTTTGCGTGAATTAAAGGGTTCTGCGAATGCAGCTTCTCCAGAAGGAACTTTCCACATCCATATCTTCGGCCAATTAGAAGTTCTCAGCACGGTTCCATCAGCACTGAAAAACGGTCGGAATGGCTTGAGATCAGGCTTAAATGAGCCAAGCTTCGGACGATCCGGCATCGTGCTCCAAAATTCGACGATCGAAAGTTGATCGGAAGCATCTTCGTGAAGCTCATATCGACGCCGGCGCTCTTCCTCCGACACCGTCGCGATCATCGAGCCGTCTTGGTTGAATGCAACTGCATGCCCGCCGTCTTCTTCATCAAGCCTTTGCGGAGCATATACCAAGTTCCCGGATCGACGGTCCCAGACTTCGAGATACTTCTCCGTGATCAGGGCGACATAGTTGCCTTCCGGGCTTAAGGCGGCATCGACGATGCTGCCGGTTCTTGCCTTGATCTTCCTGTCGTCGCCGTCATGCCCCCGCCTGACCAGCCGAACGGTATCGTTGTCAATGACAAGTATGGTCCTGCCGTCGAACGCCTGCCGCAAATTGCTCCCGATACGATCGTGTCTCAACACTGTCCTGAGCTTTGGTATCTGTCGAGAAATCGTGCCATAGCGCTTTCTGAGTAATCGCTCTGTTGTAGGATCTTTGACTAGGCGAAGAGCTTCTGCAAACCAGAGCAGAGCCAACCCAGCATCCTCCGCTTCAGTCGCAAGAATTCCTCGTTCTGTATACGTTTCGATCACCCGCTTGAGGGCCACTTCTGTCTGTCTTTCGGCTTCCAAAAAAAACCAAACGGCCCCGACCGCAACTGCTAGGAACAAGAGTGATGCGGCAATTGCGCCACGGAACTGCCACTTTTGTCTGCGCAATCTGGACTCCTCAGACCGTACCGATCCCTCAATGAATTGCGTCAGTTCATGCTCATCTTGCTTGAGCGCGGGATCTCGCTCGAGAAAGTCGAGTGCATCAAGCAGCGGCTTTTCGCTGAGAAGGGGGCCGCCTTTCCTGTAAGCATCAAGAAACGACTTCAGGTTGTCGATGAGCTTCCGGTCATCCCGGTCTTTGACTAGCCAGGTTTGCAGTGGCACATTCCTCCAATTCCGTATCAGGCGATCATGGGCAATGCCGATCGCACCGTCCTCACTGCTGATGAGCAGCCGCGCATCCAGCAAGCGGTTGACGATGCGTTCGGTGACGTCTGGCAAATCGTCACGTGCAACGGTCGTGCGAAGATAGCGATCGCCTTCTACCGCATTCTCGTCGACCTTCACCAATTGCCGGACAAAAAGGCGCCGGAAGGCTTTGAGCTCCTCTTTAGTCGGTTCGGGATCCGAGAGCGCCTGATCGAGTTTTGTTTCAATCGCGCCCTCCACGCCGCCGAGCCGTTCGTATTCAGCAACGGTGAGGTGATTGTCCTGACCGAATTTGTCGTGCAGCTCGCGCAGCGTGTAAGCGAGTAGTGGTAGCGCGCCGGCCCCTCGTGAGTCCTCAACCATGCGACCGGTGAGGCCCTTTTCCAGTTCGATGCCGAACCGAGCAGCGGGCCTTTCGATGATTTCCGAAAAGACCGTAATCGCCCGCAGCGACCGGTCGTCCAAGCTTACAGCATCTGGCAAGGCGCGCTCGAGCGCTGGCTTGAATTCTGTGCGGATGGTCAGCGCCGCGACTATTTTGCGGCTGCGCGCTGCAAGCAGCTGCCCAATTGCCGCCAGCAGCCGCGTTGCCTCGGTTTCCTGCCTTTCCTGCGCACCTGCCAGTAGAGCCTCGGTTTGATCAAGTGGCAGCAATATCCAGCTATTGGCCTTTTCCTCAATGGCACGAAGGTTGACGTTCAGTTGTTCCGCGAGCTCTTCCACGGTCTGCGGTGCTGTCACGGACAAATCGATTTCTGCCCCTATTGCCTCGGCGGCTGTCCGCAAGGCTGCAAACAGCGCGTGAACCGGTTCGCGGCTGGGATCGAACGGCGGAATGATCAGCCAATCCGGCTGGTTACGAAGGCGAGGGATCAGGCCTGCCTTGAGCAATGAGGATTTACCGCTTCCGGAACCGCCGGAGATCACCAGAGCCTGGGCACGATCAGGCGCCTTGAGAACGTTGAGCGCGTTCAGATATTCAGTGATCTCCTGGTCGCGACCGAAGAACACTCCGGCATCCCTCTCTTCATAGGCCACAAAGCCCGGATAGGGACCGACGCCTTCGGGAATGGCAAACCACTGGCTAGGATCGAGCCCGGACCGGTCGAGCGCATAGAGCAACTCCTGCCATCCTGCACCGGTCACAAGATCCAACAGCTGACGCTGCCGCGCATGCACAATCGGCGGAGCAGCATCAAGTGCGCTGTCCGGAAGGGCATTTGGCAAAATTCCAACAAAATCCTTGCCGCGAAAAGTAGCAATGACGGCTTCGGTAAAACACCAGCGCGACGCAATCCAGTTTGGCGTGATAATCGCAAGCACCAACCGGCAGCTCTGCAGCTCGCTACGCAAGCGATTCTGCCAACATTGCCCTGCGAGGACGCCATCATGATTGTCGTGCTCGAGAAATACAGACCAGCTTCCACGGTCGCGCTCAAGCCAGGCCTTGATCAGGTTGGCAACCTCATCGTCTGCAGTACTATGGCTCAGGAAAATGTCGGCCATTGGTCATGTTCCACGGCGACAAAAACGATCGCCAATACAAGGCCAATCCTAACACCTCGGATTTGATGCATCAGTGAGTTTCTCCACACACCATAGCCGCCCTAATTCTCAAGAAGCTGGTTGAGTCGAATGAGTTTAGGTCAAGCTTGCCTCGACATCGACGATGATCGCGTTGTCGGTGTCGATCAGGTAGTTGTCCGCATAGGCAGCCTGCAGTTCTCGGCCCAGTACCAGCAAAGCCCAGTGCCGCGCAAAGGAAATTTGATCCGTCTCAAGTGGTTCAAATACTACGACACGGCACCAGAGCGGGGACGCGGCGTGCATAAGTTTGACGGCCATAGGCAGAGTGTTTGACTCGTGAGGGGGCAATTATCGCCTGTCCAGACAGACCATTGGCACGGCAACTTTTGCACAAAATCCCCGTATCAAGATGTGTCCAAAAAAGGTACGAAGCTAAGGGCCAACCGGACGTCATCCAGTCTGGTTTCACCGGCCGCATCAGACAGTGCGAAGTCTAGTTTTCCCGAACCCACCTGATTGTTGTGTTGATTGTGTCCCGATTGGCATTGGGTTCGATCAGCATCACTGCTTCGGCTACAAAGCGCTCTCCATCCTTGGTGAAGGCGTCCAGTCCTAGCAGTTTGCGATTAAAGTTGGCTGTGAAACTTCCGTCTGCAGCGAGATTGTATAGAGCGATTAAGTTGCTCACCAAGTTCGGGAGAAGCTCGAGCTCTCTCCGTCGCCCTTGCTTCGGAAGCTCATCCAAGATCTTCTGATCGTTTTGCCTCAGGTTTCGTACAGCCTGTCGCGCGAGAAATTCAAGCTCGATCCGCTCGACGGACGAAAGGGCTAATTTCGACATTTGGTCCAGATCTGGCCCCGTCTCGGTGAATCCAGATATGAGATCGTGGATGTTTGTGCCACTATCCCTGTCGTCAAGGCTCTCGAGCATTTTGTCCTCGGTCTTGATCCAGCGTTTTAGTAGCACTTTCTTGTTTTTGTTTAGTGCCGAGCCATCTTTATGGGATGTGAAAGCGCGGTAAAAAACAGCGATCCGCGCAAACTCTATCCAGAATGCGTTAACATCTTGAATTCGCGATTGTCGAACAAGCCGGTCCTCGACATCGCCTATATCAATGCCAGACCATGCGATCTGAGAGCGGGCTTTCCGCAGCTCGTCGGAGGAACTGTCCCCTCCATCTCGTGTCATCATGCGCACTTCCGTCGGGTACGTCCGTGGGCATCGATGCGCGGCAGCCTGGCACGGATATCCAAGCGTTCGGGAGCGACCCTAGCCGCGCACGTTAATGTTACCGTTTTCGCGCGAGCTGCACGACTTCCGCCGGCTCGCTCTTCATCATTGCGCTGATGCTCTGCCCTATCGCCTCATTGGCCGCGCGGACTGGATCGTTTGACAGGTGCGCGTACCGCAGGGTCGTATCGATTTGAGTGTGCCCAAGCAGCTTGCCAATGACCTGCAGGCTGGCGCCACCTGAGGCTCCGATGCTGGCAAACGAGTGCCGCAGGTCATGAATGCGTACATCGTCGAGCCCAGCCGCCTTGCGGATGCTCAACCACGGCTTTCTCAAGTTCACCATCGGCCTGCCATCGCGCTTGCCACAGATCACGTAGGGATTGCCCTTTAATCGTGGAATTGCGCTGAGAGTCTCGGTAGCGGGAGCGTTCAAGTAGATGAACTTCTTGCCTGTCTTGCTGTCAGGCAAGGCAAGCACTGCGTTGTCGAGGTCAACGTCTCCCCATCGAAGCGCTAGTATCTCGCCCAGTCGTGCGCCCGTGAAAATTAGCAGGCGGATTGCAGCCACGGTGTAGGTGGAAGGATACTTCCGCTCGTGGGCATCCAATGCTTCTCCTAACCGCGCCAGCTCGACAGGAGACAAGAACCTTTCGCGTGCACACTCGCGGTACTTCCTTACATCGCTGCACGGGTTGGTATGGCGATCGCGCTGCCCGATGCGCTCAGCCCATTGGAACATGCTGGATAGAACCGCAAGGACACGATTGGCAGAGTAGGGGGTGTCGCGCAGTTCATGATGCAGTCGGGAAATGTCGGAGAAGGCCACCTGCTTTACCCTCAGCTTGCCGAGCTTGGGCAGAGCTAGTCGCTCCAGCAGAT
The DNA here is from genome assembly GCA_028285145.1 of Hyphomonadaceae bacterium. Taxonomy (GTDB): domain Bacteria; phylum Pseudomonadota; class Alphaproteobacteria; order Caulobacterales; family Hyphomonadaceae; genus JANQQC01. Next base: position 10,867 of record JANQQC010000059.1, on the reverse strand, counting down.
CGCGATACAGCACTGCTGTAGATGGCTTCAGTTTGGCGTCCACTTCCTCTTCAAGAAATTGTCGAACCAGATTCTCGACGCTGCCCACCTTGGCCTCAGCGTCCCGCTTCGTCGCCGGGTCCCTCTTGGCCGCCACCTCGCCAAGAATAGTCAGTGCTTCTGTGCGAGCCTTATCCGCCGTCCAGGGACTGCCGTGCGTTCCAATCGTGAACCAACGCTGCCGCCCCGCAATTCGGGTCTTCAGAACGTAGGTTTTGTTCCTGCGTTGACAGCGAACACCAAAGCCGCGCACATCCTCGTCCCAGACAATTTCGCCTGCCTTCAATGCATCAACGACGCGTTTGGTAATCCGTGCTTTGCGTGAGGGCATGTGGTTGCTACTCCGATCTAGCTACCAATCTAGCGCGGGTTCGCGCGTAGTCAAGCGGAGAGCATTCGGCAGAAAACAGAGAGTTTTGGTGGGATATGTGGCTAATTGCGGTGTGCGAGTAGAGCAAATTCTAGATTGTGGATCTAGAGGTCCCTGGTTCGAGACCAGGAGGCGGTACCATCTTCTCCAGACCAAAGAACATGAGTGTTTGTGACCGGCTCACTATGGTGGCTGCCAGGATTCCGCATATTTGGCAGGTCCGCCGTTTTCAAAGTCCGGCCCGACGGTCCTATGGTGTGTGCGGCAGTGTCCCGATGGTGGTCCGGAGATTTATGGGCTCGTACCGTTGATCCGCTTTGCTGCCTCTATGGTCTTCTTGGGGAGCGTCGGTCTCGAACCGTTGCACGGCCGACGCGTGGATGAGTTCGTTCAGGGCCGGATTTGGCGGATCGCGCCGCCCCATTGCGCGAATGTGCGGGTCCTTTCGGTCACGTGCATATTTGAAGCCCCTTCGGGATTCGTGCAAAAGTCCATCAGATCTACCGTGGAGCTCCTGGACCTGGTCGGCATCGAAACGCAATGCCGTTTCCTGCTCGACACGGTCTATCATCCAGGAAAGCGTGAGGTTCGATAAACCTCTATCCTCATAGCCGCCGCCGACATTGGAGTGGACTCCGGGAAACCAGACCTGTTCCACGGTTCGGGTCTCTGGCGGCTTCGTTCCGGTCCAGAGCGTCGCGTCGAAGAACTGGCGCTTCTCATCGATCGCCAATGCGTGGAACGCATGATCAACGTGGCCGCCCAACTGCGTGTCGTGAAATTCAAAGACGTCGGTTCTGATGTCTTCGAGCTCTTCGATCCGGGTCGGAATCCCGAGTGCGCCAACAGTGTCCCAAACGCCGACACACGCGACCCGAACGCCCTGGTGAGTCGGCTCAACATCCTGCCGGTCCGATCCTTCGTCGCGCAGCCATCGCCTCCAGCTTTTCTTGGCCGCCTTGCCGAGATGCAGGGCATTCGTCACAAGTCGCTCCAGCCCGTTCTCTCTCTTCGCAAGTCCGCAATCGCCGATCATGCCGGCGATAGCGCGGGCGGTGTAGGCGCCTCTCGAGAACCCGAAGAGATAGATCTCGTCTCCCGGCTCGTAATGCGCCGCGAGGTGGTTGTAGCCGTCCAGGACGTTTTGTGTCACGCCCGCGCCGGTGAGGCCGCCGAACAGTTTGTCGAAGGTGCTGCCGGTTCCGACACCCGCGATGTACTGGGTTACTTGCTGCACCCCATCGGGCGCGGCGTCCAGAACTAGCTTCTTGATCTTTGAGACATTGCTCTCGCGGCTGGCATCGTCGTCGTCTTTCCACGTGCCATCGCAACATACGATCAGTCGTTTCATGTTCGCGCTCCGCCGAGGCGGCGGTCCTCAACCGGCAGCGGCGCGCCCGCAGACCCTGGGGGTTTCCGAAACTGCTGCACGGTGAACTTTGATATAGCGCGATCGCACGCCAAGCTCTGTGAAGTAGCTCATAGAGCATACCTTGCCGCAAGCACCTCCGGCTGAGTTTACCCATCCACACTGAAACTCGACAGGTCGAGATCGCCGCTCCAGCGCCAGGCGCCGAGGAACGGCTCAGCCAGGGTGCGCCGGCCGTGCGGTGCCCAGGCGGGGTGATGGATCAGGGTGCCCGGCGGGTGGGCCCGATAGGGACCGCCGTCGACGGTCCATTCTGCGGTGCCGGAGATCACGAGATAGGTCTCCTCGCCCGAATGGCGTGAGACCGGATAGTCCGTCGCCTTGTCCGAGACCAGCAGCCCGACCCTGACGCCCTCGGCCTCGATATGACCGTCCGGGCCGACCAGTTCGGCGGTGTGGAGGTTCGAGGAGACCCCGGCCTCAAGGCCTTCCCCCTCCCAGTTGGTCCAGGAGATGAGCGGCGCGCAGGACATGACCGATGCCGCGACGGGAAAGGCATCGGCGTGCGTGCAGGCGGCGGTCAAGAGATCGGTCGGCTCGCTTGTCCCGGGCATCGCCCGGTAGGGCCGGTCCCGAGCCGCGCGCAGGGCCGTCGCCGCGGCGTTGCCACCGGGCCGGCCTTCGCCCGCGAACGCATCGGCAAGCGCGTTAAGCAGCCCGTCGAAGGACGCCCGTTCCATGGCCGTTGGCGTCAGCACTGGTGGCTGTAGGTAAAGACCAGCCTGTCGGTCGTAAACCGCCCGGTGGTGCGGCATTGCTCGTGCACCGGCCGGTCGCCGAACAGGGTGACCGTGGTCTGGTTCGGCTCGACCGGACCCTTGACCGAGTATTCCATCGGCGCGCCGGGGCAGTATTTGGAGAACACCCGCGCCGTGCCGACATAGCCGTTGTCGACCTTGCGGCCGTTGAACAGCAAGGTGCCGGGCTGAACGCCGCCCGCGGCCAGCACCTGCCGCGGTTCTTCGTAGTAGAACCAGCGGTCGTTCCCCTGGGCCACGAGGCGCATCAGGGAACCGTTATGCATCCAGCAGGAATCCGCGGACGCCGGCGCAGGAAGGAGCATGATCATCAGCAAGCCGGCCGCGGCGGCAAGGGCGGCTGTTCGCGCAGAACGTCTGGTCTTGGGGCGGCTGGGCATGGCGTGTCCTCCTGATCGCGGCTCGGTCGAGCTCTTGTGGCGGGGTGTTGTCCAGCGCCGAGAGTAACCCGCTTGGCGGCGAACCGCTATATTCCGGGCACTATCCCAAGAGATAGCCGCTCATGAGGAATGCCACGGAGGCAAGGACACCCGCGACAGGCACCCAGAGCCCCACGGTGAAGGCGCCCTCCGGCGCCGGCTCGCCCGCCAGCTTCAGCTTGATCAGGGCGATGTTGACCAGCGCGAAGACGGTGAGCGTGATGCGCGACGTCATCTCCGCCAGGCCTTCCAGGGGAAACGCCAGGGCCAGCACGAGGATGATGGCGACCACCGCCGAGGTCGCGACGAGCGGCGTGTGGGTCAGCTTGTTGATGCGGGCGAAGACCGAGGGCAGGTTGCCCTGGTCTGCAAGCCCGTAGATCACCCGCGAGGCCATGATGATCTGCACGATGATCGTGTTGAGCGTCGCGACGATGGCGATGGCGAGGATGACCGCCGGCGGCGCGTCGGTGACCTGGCGGAACACGTCGTTCAGCGGCGCCGGCGAGGCGGCGAGCTGGGCCGGCGGGACGCTGAGGACGGCGACCGAGGCGACCAGGAAATAGATCACGGTCGAAAACACCAGCGTCAGGAAGATCGCCCAGGGCAGGGTCTTCTTCGGGTTCTTGGTTTCCTCCGCGACATTCACCATGTCCTCGAATCCGATAAAGGCGAAGAACGCGAGCAGCCCTGCCGCCGCGATGCCCGGCCAGACGCCGGGCTCGAACGTGAGCGGCAGCACGTCGGGCAGCCGGGTCGCCATGTCCGGGTCGCTGCCGAAGCCGAGCAAGATGATGGCGATCAGCCCGCCCGCCTCGATGATGGTGAAGAGCGCCGCGAACAGAACCGACTCCAGAATGCCCCAGGCCGCCACGGCGCCCATGGCAAGCACGACGATCGGCACCAGCACGGTTTGCGGCAGGTCGACCAGCTCGCGGATATAGCCGGTGCTGCCGATCGATATGGCAGCGGAGGAAACGATGCCCGCAAGGACCACCAAAAGACCGGTGAAGACGGCAATGAGGTCGGAGCGGAAGCCCGCGCGGACATAGGCGGCCTCGCCGGCGCTGACCGGATAGCGCCCCGCAAGTTCGGCGAAGGAGGCCGCGGTAAACGCCATGACAGTGGCCGCGATCACGAAGGCGGACGGGGCATAAATGCCGGCCCGCCCGGCGGTCGTGCCGACCAGCACGTAGATCCCCGCGCCGATCGTCACGCCGAGCCCGTAGAGCACGAGGAGCGGCAGGTTGAGCCGGCGCCGGAGACGCGGGCCTTCGCCGTTCGTGTCCAGCGTGTCCGGCCGGCTGAGTATGTCGTGTGCGCCCGTCATGACAGTACTTAGCGACAGTACCGCCGCCGCCCGCATTGAGCGAGATCAATCATCGCCGAACCCGTCGCTTCCGGATCGCCGATGTGATAATCGGTTGAAGACAGGATTTACAAGCAACGCGACATAGAAAATGACCGACCAGGCGAGTGAAGGGATCGAGATCGACCAGATGGAATTGCGCAAGGCGCTCGGCGCTTTCGTGACCGGCGTCACCGTCGTCACGACCCGCGAGGCGGACGGCACGCCGCGCGGATTCACCGCGAATTCCTTCACCTCCGTGTCGCTCGATCCGCCCCTGGTCCTGATCTGCATCGGCACGTCGGCATTGAGCCTTCCGGTATTCCAGACCTGCGGCCATTTCGCGATCAATATCCTGGCTGAGGATCAGACCGAGACCTCGTCCGTGTTCGCCTCCAAGGCGCCCGACAAGTTCGAGCAGGCGGCCTGGCATCCGGGCCCGCAGGGCAGCCCGGTCATCGACGGCGCGGCGGCGTGGCTCGAATGCGCCATGCACAGCCAGGTCGAGGCCGGCGACCATGTCATCCTGATCGGGCGGGTCATCGGCTTTGACCATTCACCGTCAAATCCTCTGGGCTTCTGCCGGGGCAGCTATGTCAATTTCGCGCTGGAGCGCCAGGCGGTGGCGGCCGCGGGGCAGGCCGCGCAGGTCGGTGCGATCCTCGAAGCCAACGGCAGGCTCCTTCTGGTGGAAGACGGCGACGGCTATGTGCTGCCGGTCGGCGATCGTCTCGGCGCGGGCGCCGATCCGGGCAGCCTGATCGCCAATCTCGACCGTCTCGGCATCCGTGCCGATATCTCGTTTCTCTATGCCGTGTTCGAGAGCAGCGAGGGGCGCGGCCTCTCGGTCTACTATCGGGGTGACGTTCTGGGCGGCCCCGCGCCGGACGCACCGGCCGCCCTCATCCCGTTCGATGAGGTGCCCATAGATCGGCTGCCCGATAACGGCCTGCGCCAGCTGGTCCGCCGCTACATTTCCGAGCGCGTCGAGAACCGGTTCGGGATCTATGTCGGCGACAGCGAGCGCGGCAAGGTCCAGACCTTGTCGGACGAACCGCTCAACAGCCCCGGTTGGAGCTGACCGCGCGCTCGCCATGATGAGGGCCGTTCGCTGCCGCGTTTATAGCGGACGCGGTTGCTACGTCTTGCCAGCTGTCCCGCGGCCGTTTGATAGTTGTCATTCATCTTGCCAAGGGAGAAACGCTCATGTCGTCCAACAAAGTTGCAATCATCACCGCCGGCGGAAGCGGCATGGGAGCGGGAGCCGCGCGCAGGCTGGCCGGGGATGGGTTCGAGGTGGCGATCCTTTCGTCGTCCGGCAAGGGCGAGGCCCTGGCCCAGGAACTCGGCGGCGTCGGCGTGACCGGCTCGAACCAGTCGAATGACGATCTGAAGCAGCTGGTGGATGCCGCCATGGAGCGCTGGGGCCGCGTGGACGTCCTCGTCAACAGTGCGGGTCACGGTCCGAGAGCACCGGTTCTGGAGCTCACCGACGAAGACTGGCACCGGGGCATGGAGGTCTACTTCCTCAACGCCGTCCGCCCGACCCGGCTGGTGACGCCGATCATGCAGCAGCAGAAGTCAGGCTCGATCATCAACATTTCGACCTTCGCCGCGTTCGAGCCCGATCCGGTGTTTCCGACATCGGGCGTGTTCCGCGCCGGGCTGGCCGCCTTCGCCAAACTGTTCGCCGACAAATATGCGGCGGACAACATCCGCATGAACAACGTCCTGCCCGGCTTCATCGACAGCCTGCCGGAAAAGGAGGAATTCCGCGAGCGCATCCCAATGCAGCGCTACGGCAAGACGGAAGAGATATCCGCGGTGATCGCACTGCTGGCTTCCGACGGCGGCGGCTACATCACCGGTCAGAATATCCGGGTCGACGGCGGCATCACGCGTGCAGTCTGAGGCAGACATCGCCTGATCCGGACGGTCTTCGAAAACTTGTTATTAAACAGCAGGTTAGTGCGCAAGCGGCAGAATCAGCTTGGCCACGGTTCCCTTGCCGGGCGTGCTCTGCACTTCGATCCGTCCGTCATGGCTTTCCAGGATGCCGGCGACGATCTGCAGGCCGATGCTGATGCCGTCGTTTTCAAGCTCGGGCGGCTGTTTCGACCGGCTGAACGGCTGCATGGCGAGCGCGACTTCTTCCTTGCTCATGCCGATGCCCTGGTCCTCGATCGAGATGATCGCTTCGTCGTCAGTGGTGCTGGCGGTCACGGTCAGCACGCCGCAACAGGGGCTGAACTTGCTGGCATTGGACATGACGTTCAAGAGCGCCTGGAGCATCGCGGTCTGATCGACCCGGGCGATGATCGGCAGCTCGGGCTCGCTGTAGGCGACGGTCTGATCGCGCCCGTCGATCTGGGACCCGACCAGACGAATGGCCTTGGCGATGAGATCGCGGATGTCGAGAACGTCCAGACTGAGTTCCGCGTGATACTGGTCCACCGGAGCCTGTTTGATCAGATCTTGAACCAGGCCCTTGATTTCCTGCGCGCTGTCGCGAACGGTGACGGTGCGGGAAATGTAGCAATCGTCGAGGCCTTCACGCGCGGCGCGGGTTGCGATCGCGTGGGCGGAATCGGCGATCGTGTTGAGCGGCCCCTCCAGCTGCCGGCTGAGTTTGCCGAGCACGTCGAGCTTTTCGCGCAACACGCGGTCGCGCTCGGTCAGGGTCGCGAGCAGCTCACGCTCGCACTGATGCGTGTGCAGGGTCGATCTGATCACAGCGTCGAGCGTGTTGGAGGTCAGGTCGTCCTTGGAGATGAAGCCGAGCGCCCCGGCCTGATGCCCGAGCGCCTGAATGTCCTGATCGGAGTGGCCGGTGAGGAGGACCACAGGTATCCTGCCGCGCCGCCCGCCGAGTTCCTCCACCAGGCTCAATCCTGGTTCCGCGCCGAGCCAGAAGTCCAGCAGCATGAGGTCGAAACTCGCGATCGAGAACAGGTCCCGCGCTTCATTGATGGTCCGCGCCCGCGTCAGTTCGGCGTCGAATATCGCGGATTTCTTGAGGGCAAGCTCAATCAGCTTGGCGTCGATATCATCGTCTTCAACGAAGAGAATTGACAGGTGGTTCGCCGGCAGGGCTTGCCGCCGATGCTGATCGAGACTCACGACTTCGGCGGGCATTTTCCTCGGCGTAGCGTCCACTTTTGCCAGCTTCCTTCCGCGCGCACGGAGCGTCACGGAGTCACTTTTTGATCCGGATCGTACACGGTTAATACCATGTGGAATGATTATTTCAACAGTGGAAAGAAATGCTTGCTTACCACAACCTTGCCGAAGCGCCGTCGGCAACCGCAAGTGGAGGACAATCCGGTCGGTTGACTGGGACCGCATCCTTATGTAACCGGTGCCCGTGCGCGTGCCGGTGGTTTCGCATCCTTACCGCCGCCCTGACATTGGTTAGAGAGCCGTCGTGCCCGATCAAGTGACAACCTGGCTGAAGGATCCCGCCCCCGGGCGCCCTTCAACTCTCATTGCTGAAATCGCCCAGGCCCATGACGGCAGTCTTGGCCTTGCCCACGCCTATATCGACGCCGCGGCGGCAGCCGGAGCCGACGCCGTCAAGTTTCAGACCCACATCGCCGATGCGGAGAGCACGCCGTCGGAGCCTTGGCGCACGCGCTTCAGCCTGCAGGACGACACGCGCTTCGATTACTGGAAACGTATGGAGTTCACGGTCGAGCAATGGCACGGTCTCAAGCGTCATGCCGACGATGCCGGGCTCATGTTCCTGAGCTCGCCGTTTTCGATCGCTGCGGTCGAACTCTTGAAGTCAGTCGGCGTTGCCGGATGGAAGGTCGCGTCCGGCGAAATCACCAACCTGCCGATGTTGAAGGCCATGACGGCGACCGGCCAGGCCGTGTTGCTGTCGACCGGCATGAGTCCCTATGCCGAGATCGACACTGCGGTCGAGGAGATCAAGCGGGGAGGGGCGCCGTTTGCGGTGTTCCAGTGCACCACGCGGTATCCGTCACCGCCCGAAGCGATCGGCCTCAACATTCTGGAGGCGTTCCGGAACCGCTACGGGGCCGGCGTCGGGCTGTCCGATCACTCCGGCACCATATTCCCGTCGATCGCGGCGGCCACCCTCGGGGTCGACGTGATCGAGGTGCATATCACCATGAGCCGCGAGATGTTCGGGCCTGATGTGCCGGCCTCCGTGACCACGGCCGAGTTCGCCGAACTGGTGCGCGGGGTACGGTTCGTCGAGCGCATGCGTACCGCGCCGGTCGACAAGTCCGTGGTCGATCAGGACATCGCGCCCCTGCGCGAGATATTCCTCAAGAGCGTCGTGGCGACGTCCGACCTGCCGGCGGGCACGGTGCTCGAACGCAAACACATCACAACCAAGAAGCCGGGCACCGGCATCCCCGCCAGCTCCTTTGACACGGTCATCGGTCGCAGGCTGTCCCGGGACATCAAACGCGATGTGCCGCTCCTGGAAGAAGATCTGGAATCCCTGCAATGAAGCGAAAGATATGCGTCGTCATCACGGCGCGGCCCAGTTATGCCCGCGTGCGGACCGCGCTCGAAGCCGTCCGCGACCATCCTGATCTCGAGCTCCAGCTTGTCGTCGCGGCGTCCGCGCTGCTCGACCGCTACGGCAACGCGGTCAACGTGATCGAGCAGGAGGGGTTCAAGATCGACCGTCAGGTCTACATGATCCTGGAGGGAGAAAATCTGGTCACATCGGCCAAGTCCACGGGCCTGGGCCTCGCGGAGCTCGCGACCGTGTTCGACGATTTGAAGCCCGACGTGGTGGTGACCATCGCCGACCGGTTCGAGACCATGGCGACGGCGGTCGCGGCGTCCTACATGAACATCCCGCTGGCGCACATCCAGGGCGGTGAAATCACCGGATCGATCGACGAGAAAGTGCGCCACGCGATCACCAAACTCGCCGACATTCATCTGGTTGCATCGGAAAAGGCGTCGGATCGGGTGGTGCGCATGGGGGAAGACCCCGAGCGCGTGTTCGTCACCGGCTGCCCCTCGATCGATCTTGCCCGCATGGCCCGCGATGCCGAGCCGCGCGACCTCGATGCCACCCTGGCGCACTATGGCGGCGTCGGCAGCGATGTCGATCTGTCGAACGGCTACATCGTCGTGCTGCAGCATCCCGTCACCACGGAGTACGAACAGGCCCTGGAGCATGTCACCCACACGCTGGCGGCGGTTCGCGACGGCGGCTTTCCGACCTTGTGGTTCTGGCCGAACGTCGATGCCGGTTCCGACGGCACGTCAAAAGGCATCCGCATCTACCGGGAAAACTATCCGATGAGCCGGGTGCACTTTTACAAGAACATGAAGCCGCTGGACTTCCTTTCGGTCCTGATCAATTCCAAAGGCATCGTCGGGAACTCCAGCGTGGCGATTCGCGAATGCGCCTATCTCGGCGTGCCGGCGGTCAACATCGGCAGCCGGCAGCAGGGCCGCGACCGGGGCCGCAACGTCATCGACGTAAGTTACGACGAGGCCGACATTCGGGCCGCGATCGACCGGTGCTGGGACTCTGAAGAGCGGGCATCCGACACGGTCTATGGCGACGGCGAGGCCGGCCGCAATATCGCCGACGTTCTTTCGGCAGCCGATCTGTCGATCGAGAAAATGCTGAAGTACTGAACAGGCGAACACGGGGCGCGATTTCCGATGCTGAGAGACAAACCCGTAACCGCCATCATTCCGGCGCGCGGCGGCTCCAAGGGCATCCCGCGCAAGAACCTGCTGCAGCTTGGCGGCGACACGCTGCTCGAACGCACCATCAAGTTCGCCCAGGTCGCGCCGTCGGTCGACCGGGTGATCGTCTCCACCGACGATCAGGAGATGTATGACATTTCCAAACGCCACGACGCGGCGGCGCCGGGATTGAGACCGGCGGACCTTGCGGGCGATGCGGCGACCACCGAGGCCGCCGTCGATCATCTGATCGCGCAGGCGGGCATTTCCGGGGGCTGGCTTCTGCTGCTCCAGGTGACGAGCCCGCTGCGGACGCTCGGCGATCTCGAAGCGCTCTGTGCGCTCATGGAAGCCACACCGGATGCCGACGCCGCGGTAAGCCTGTGCAGGTATTCAGGTTCCCATCCCGCCAAGATGCTCACCGTGGAGGAGGGCCGCATCGCCCCCTTCATGGACCGCAAGTATACCGGTCCGCGGCAGGCCCTGGCGGAGGTCCATGTGCTGAACGGAGCGTTCTATGTGATCGACCGCGAGGTCTATCTCAGCGAGAAGACATTCCTGCCGGAGCGCACCGTGCCGTTCATCATGCCCGAAGAGCGCAGCGCCAATATCGACACGCCGACCGACTGGCAGGTGCTCAACGCGATGATCGCGCAAGGGTACTGGTCGATGGAGAGTTACGGCTAGAGCATCGTTCCTTAATACAGAACCATTTGATGGCGCCAAATCAGTTCATCCGTCTAGGCGCAAAGCGCGGCGCGATGTGGGGCATCGGGCAAGCTTTGCAACGCTGAGACCCGTCCTGCGAAATCGTCC
>JANQQC010000045.1 GCA_028285145.1 Hyphomonadaceae bacterium | reverse complement strand
GCCAGACCGCGACCTCACCCCCCAAAGCCAGACGGCCGACCCGGCCCTTCAGGGGAGCGATCACTGGATCATAGCTGTGGCACATGAGAGGGGGATAAGTTTTGGCGAAAAAATCCATCCGCGCCTCCCGGCGTCGGCCGGGATGTGCAGCAGAGACACCGGAACACGCGGCACCAGATCCCGGATCATGTCCGGGTTGAGCGGGCGAAAAGGCGGGGATAGCCGCGACGTCATGGGGCATCGTGACTGGCCAATGCGCCGGTCGCGCCCTAGCAAGAGAGAGATTTCGAAAGGACTGCCTGATGGCCAATTATACACTCTATGGCTCTGAAATGAGCCTGTTTTCAGGCAAGGCCCGCGCCTATCTACGCTGGAAAGACATCGACTTCACCGAAATCACGCCGACCCCAGACATTATGAAGCGCGAGATCATGCCGACCGTTGGCTGGCCCGTCATACCGGTCGTGCGCACACCCGATGAGCGGATCGTTCAGGATACGGCTGACATCATTTTCGATATCGAGGCGAGCGCGCCGAACCCCTCCGTGTTGCCGGAAGGGCCGGTCCAGCGTTTTGTCTCTTTTCTGATCCAACTGTTCGCAGACGAGTGGCTGACCCTTCCGGCCATGCACTATCGCTGGAACCACAATGAAGAGTGGATCTACACCCAGTTCGGCAAGAATGCGCTGCCGGACGGCTCCCCGGAAGAACAGTATGAAGCGGGCAAGAAGACGGGCCAGCGGTTTCGCGGCTTTGTGCCCGCACTCGGCATCACACCTGAAACGATTCCGGGGGTTGAGGCCTCCTACGAAGCCTTCCTCGCCGATTTCTCAGCCCACCTAGAGGAACATCCATATGTTTTCGGCGGCCGCCCGTCCTTTGCGGATTTCGGCCTGATCGGCCCGCTCTACGCGCACCAGTATCATGACCCCTATTCCGGCGCGCACATGAAACGGGTGGCTCCGCGCGTCGCCAACTGGGTCGAGCGCGTGATCGCCGGGGACAAGGGCGATGGAACGCTGATCGGCGGTGACGCGATTCCGGACACTCTCCTGCCAATCCTGAAACGCCAGATGGATGAGCAACTACCCGTCCTGATCGCGACGAATGACATGCTCGCCAATTGGGCGGGCGATGCCGCCCCGCAGGAAGAGCTTCCGCGCGGTTTTGAGATGACACCATTCTCCACGGGTGGACGCTCGGGTATGTGCATGGCGCGTACCTTCTCACTCTACAGGCTGCAGGACGCGCTGGATGCGCGCGACGCGCTGAGCGCAGAAGATCGCGCCAAGGCCGACGCCCTGCTCGACCGTGTGGGCGGCGGCGCGCTGAAAGACCTGTCGCTGGCCGCGCGACTCACCCGGCGAAACTACAAGGTGGCTTTGGCTTAGGCCGGACGAGCCGCCTGTTTCGGGCGCAGGACCATTTGCGAGCAGCGGAAGAGCGCCATGCGCTTTCCAGCGGCATTTGTCACTTCGCAATCCCAGACCTGCGTGGTTCCGCCGACATGGACCGGCGTGGCGCGAGCCGTGACCTCGCCTTCCAGCGCGGTCGCGAAATAGTTCGCTTTCAGCTCGATTGTGGTGAAGCCTGACGCACCCTCCGGCAGGTTGGCCACCGTACCGTAGCCGCACAGGGAATCGGCCAGTGTCACGACGCTGCCGGCATGGAGGAAGCCGTTCGGGGCGTGATGGTGTTTGGCGACGATAAAGCGCCCCTCGACGCGGTCACGGCCGATATAGGTGACCTCAATATCGAGATGGCCGGGCAGATGGCCCGCGCCGCGGGACGTGAAGATTTCCGGATCAAGCTGATTGTCAGCAAGCATATAGTTCATGGGAGGACACCTATAGTTCTAATTTGGAACTTACATGTCGTGACCGGCTGGTCCGCGCAAGCCGTCACGCCGCGTGAAGCCCCAGCATGACGCAACGGCCCTTGGGCGAAGAAATCGGAAGACGCTCCCCCGACGTCGCCTGTGGACCTGACCGGCACCGCCTGCTTTGCTCAGATCTTAGCCAGGGAGACGCCTCATGGAGCCTTATCAGCCGCTCAACCGGTCCATTGCCGGCCTGACCGCAATCGTCACGGGAGCCGCGAGCGGCATGGGACGCGCGACCGCGCATCTCTTCGCTGCGGAAGGCGCCAATGTTGCGGTGACGGACCTGAAGCAGGAGGCGTGCGACGCCGTTGCTGCGGAAATCCGCGAAGCCGGGCATCCCGGACAGGCGCTCGCACTGGCGCTGGATGTCTCCGATGAGAGCCGGATCAAGGACGTCGTCTCGCTGACGGCCGCGCAGTTCGAGGGCCTCGACATTGTTGTGAATAATGCCGGCTTCGCCATTCCGGCCGATGTCGGCGAGGAGAGCTATGAGGAGAGCTGGGGGCCGTCGCTCGATGTGATGTTGTCCTCCCACCAGCGTATGATCCGCGCGGCCCTGCCCTTCCTGCGGCAGAGCGAGAGCCCGCGCATCGTGAACGTTGCCTCCACTGAGGGGCTCGGCGCGACGCCCGGCAACAGCCCCTATGTGGCGGCCAAGCATGGCGTGATCGGCCTGACGCGCGGGCTGGCGGTCGATCTTGGGCGGGAAGGCATCACCGTGAACTGCATCTGCCCCGGCCCGATCCTGACGGGGATCACGGCCGCGATCCCGGACGAGCATAAGGAAATCTATGCCAAGCGCCGCGTGCCGATGCGCCGATACGGGATTCCGGAAGAGGTCGCGAATGTGACGCTGTCGGTCGTGTTGCCGGCGGCGAGCTTCCTGACCGGGGCGGTGATTCCGGTGGATGGCGGGCTAACCATCAAGAATGCCTGAGCTTGTCTGACAGCCGGGCTCGGGGGCATAAACGCGTCGGCAGCGGAAAGGCCAGACCATGCGCTATTTCATCGGAGCCATTGTCGCGACCATGCTCGCGATCGGAACCTACCTTCTCCTGAACAATGATGGCGACGACACGGTGCCAACCTCCAGCGCCACTTTGGCCAAGGGGTATGCGAGCCTGCTCGGCGAGCCGCTTATCCTTGAGGACACCGCCCCGCTCGACATGGCTGAGCTGGGGGCCCTGCTCCCGGAAGCGGTCGCGCTGAGCTATGACGAACTGACCTTCGACGATGATACCGGTGCGACCCGGATGACCGATGTCACGATCGCTTATGCGCCGACGCCCGAAGCGGGCCTGAAGATCGGCGAGCTGTTCATCTGGGGGGCCGATCTTCCTGCCATCGCGGCGCGGATGGATGGCAGCGATCTGGCCTCCGAGCGGCCGATCTTCCGCCGGGTGGAAGCGCGAAATCTGGAAGTTGTCGGGCTTGCCGCGCTGTATGAGCCGATGCTGGAATCGATGAACGCGATGATGGAAGAGGCCGCCGCGGCCGATGGCGCAAATCTCGATATGAGCATGGTGTTCGACTCCTATGAGTTGAAGGCTGGGCGCATGATCATTGACGATGCCCGGTTCCACCCCTGGGAAATCTCTGGCGCGGCCCCGGACGCGATGGACGCCGAAAATGCCGAGATATTCCGCTACTTCCAGATCGGGGCGGCCTATATCCGCGGCTTCTCCATTGAGGCCATCGCGATTGAAGACATGACGGGCGGGCTCAGCATGACCCAGATGGGCGCGACGACCGACATCAATTTCACCACCGCCTTTACCGGCTATCAGGGGATGTCGCGCGGGGACCTGAAATCCTCTCTTGTCGAAGGCATGACCTATCAAGGCGTGTCGCCCTGGCCTGATGTCAGCATTGCGGACACCGATGACCCCGACGCGTCATACCCGGCTTTCATCGACATACCCGTGGATGGCGAGATCGCCTTCTACACGCTGGACGATCTGCGCATGGACAAGGCGCTGTCTTACCTGGCGCAGGGCGTGATCCCGCCGACGACAGAGACAGATCTTCTAAGCCTTGGCGTTTGGGTGAATGGGCCGATGCGCTATTCGATGAATGGCGAGCCGCTTTATGACCTCGCCGGGGCGACGCTGGACCTGTCAGGGTTTCGATGGCTGGTGCCGACGCAGCTGAGCCTGGAGGTCGACGACCTGACCTACCATTTGGGAGCCTTTGCCGGCATGTTCGATGAGATCATCGCGCAGGAAAACCCCGAGATGGCCGGAACGGCCGAGGAGGTCATGGCCGTTCTGGAAACGCATGGACTGGTCTCCCCGGTTCTGGATATGACCGGCAACTGGACATGGAATGCCGATGAAGGACCGGCCACATGGGCACTCTCCTACAGCGTGGACGGGTTCGGGCAGGCGGAGATGGGCGCGGACGGGGTGATCCCGCCTTTCGCGGCATGGTCCGGCCTAATCGACACGGAGAATGAAGACGTCGATGAAGCGGCGATCGAGCAGGTCTTTCAGGAGGGCGCAGCGTTCGAGCGCGCCTTCATGCGCCTCACCGATGATGGCGGCATCGACAAGATCTTCGCGCTGGCCGTTGAGATTGCCGCCGTCATACCAAGCGACGACCCGCAGTTGCAGGCTTTCGCCGCCTATGATCCGGCGACCGTGCGCAACCTTGCCGTGGCCGGCATCCAGATGGCGGGCTCTGGCGCGCGAGCCGAGTTCCCGCCAGCCAAGGCCTGGGCGGATGCCTATGCCGATTACATAAATGAAGGCGGCGTCTTCGAGGCGCGCCTCGACCCGCCCGAGCCGCTGACCTTTGCGCGGATTGAGGCTTTCGACGATGAAACCCCCAACCCGGACCCTGATACGATTGTCGAGTTTCTGGGCATCGCAGTGGAGCACACAACGCCATGACCGATCTGGATTTCAGCGGAAAGACCGTCCTTGTTGTCGGGGGCTCCTCCGGCATCGGCAATGGCGTCGCACATGCCTTCAAGGCGCGCGGGGCGGAGGTCCATGTCTGGGGAACGCGGGACAAGAGCGCCTATACGGCCGAGGACGGCTCGGACTTGACCGGTCTGCATCATCACAAGCTCGACGTTTCGAATGAAGATGATCTGCGCATCTATGAGCCGCCCTTCAAAACGCTGGACGTCTTGATCTGCTGCCAGGGTACGGTGGTCTACAAGCGCGGCGAGTTCGAGCCGGAAGGCTGGGCGAAGGTGATGGACGTCAACATCAACTCGGTGATGGCCTGCTGCACCAAGTTCCACGACATGCTTAGCGCCTCCAAGGGCTCGATCACCATCGTGTCTTCCGTGGCCGGATTTTCGGCCACACGCGGCAACCCCGCCTACTCCGCCTCCAAGCATGGGGCGGTTGGCCTGACCAAGACGCTTGGGGAGGCCTGGGCCTCAGATGGCATCCGCGTAAACGGGCTCGCCCCCGGCCTTGTCGATACGAAGCTGACGAAGATCACCACCGAGCATCCCAAACGCCTTGAAGGCTCGCTGCGCGCGATCCCGCAGGCACGCATGGGCACGCCGGAAGACATGGCAGGCGTGTGTCTGTTCCTTGCTTCGCCACTCGCGGCTTATGTCTGTGGGCAAACGATTATTTGCGACGGTGGTCTGAGCTTGAGTTAGAGAGGGCTGGACGGGCGAACGTCAGAGGCCTGGGCAAGCGACTCTTCCATGGACTGAATGTCTTCCGAGCGTTCGAAGCCGTCGTAGCCAAGACCCTCACTCTATCCGGACATGTGGCTGAGAAGGCGTCGAACCGTTACGCCCGAACAGTCAAACTCACCGTCAGGCAACTCCCAGCGTGTCAGGTATTCCGAGATCGGTTTATCGAGGTCAGTTGCGCCGTCCTCCACCAGCACCATTACACCTCAGGCAGTGATCTGTTTTCCCAGGGAGGCGACCTGGTAGACCGAAGATCCGTCGACGGGACTTAGAGAGGAAGTGTGAAAGCTCCCGGCGGCCTTACCATTCACGATGAGCACCAAACTGAGATTTCCGGTGGCTTCCAACTCTGCGGTCCGGGCAACGGTATCGATGAAAGTGGCGATCGCGATGATTGAGACTCTGACCATTCTTATAATCCTTCAGATCGGCTCAGGCTCTAGACCTGCCCGCTCCTGATGAGCGTGATGGCGGCAAAGATGTAGAGACCAGCGGTCAGGATGCTGCCGAGCGACCGCACATGATTGAGCCGAGTCCAGTCGCGGCCATACTGCATCCAATAGGCTTCGGCCTCCGTGGAGGTGTGATCGAGACGTTCGAGCTTGTTGTTCATCGGCACATTGCCAAACACCGTCATGAGAAAAACGGTTGGCAGGTAGATAAGTGGCGCGAGAACCAGCGTTGCGAGCGCCATGCCTTCAAAGACGGTTAGGCTGTAAAGCGCGAACAGAACCGAAAAGGGCGCGATCAAAAGAATGCCCGCGACGAATTGGGTTTTGATCACGGTGCGGTTGATGTGCTGCATCGCCTCGATACCGCCTGCCGGTGCGGTCCTAAGCAAGCCGGACATGATGAATTCGGAGAAGGCGGAAAACACGCCTCCGATCACAGCGCTCCAGAGCGCCAGAAAAAGGCAAAGATAGAGTGTCCATTCATAGGTCATGGGTTCGTGTCCTGACACTTAGATATAAAGAGAGGCCGAGGCGCGGGGTATCACCCCAGGAGACGCATAGTGTCTGCGCGCCTGCACGCTGTCTTCGGATTATGCCGTGGCATCGCCGGTATAAGCTTCCGCAATGCGCCGCTCCTTGTGTGGTGTTGAAGCCAGTCTGAGAACGATCAGCACTGCAGCGACCGCCAGTTCGATCACCATCGCGGCAACCAGCGAACCTGATGGCAAGCCGTGAAGTGCCATGCTGATGAGGCGGCCTATGCCATAGCTGCCATACACGATCGCCCCCATTGAGAGCCCCGTATTGGCGAAGCGGGGCTTGATGGCCCCTAGCATCATGAACGCGCTGGTAATGATCAGCACACCACTTGGCGCGACGAGCTCAGACATAAGGCCCGGATCGCGCTCCACGATCACATGGCTCATTTCGAGAAACTCCTTCGGCGTAAACATCAGTGCACCACCGATCAGTCCAAGGAGTGAGCCTGATCCTGAAAGGACTGCCCTTCTGACGAGCCGGCTCATGCTGCTACTCTCCAGACACCGGTTGCCGCAACATCGCGCGCATAATCCGCAAAGTCCTTAGGCGGACGACCAAGCGCGCGCTGAACGCCGTCACAGAGGTAGGCATTTCGGCCATCAAGGACGGTGGAGAAAAGATAGTCCAGCATCCAGACGACATCCTTGGGGGCACCAGAGCTGGCGACTTCGGCAACGAACGCCTCATGCGGCACATTTACGAAGGTGATCTCACGGCCGGTTGCGCGGGACAGGTCTGCCGCGACATCGGCAAGGGTCATCAATCGAGGGCCAGTGACCTCATAGATTTGTTTGTTGTGGTGATCTTCACTCAAAGCGGCCACGGCCACGTCAGCGATATCGTCGACATCCACGAAAGGCTCGACCTGGTCGCCAGCGGGTAGCGTAATCGCGCCACCCAATACCATGTCGATAAATGCACCCTCAGAAAAATTCTGGTTAAACCAGCTTGCCCGGACGATTGTCCATTCAAGGCCAGCGTTCTGAACGATGCCCTCACAGGCCTGAGCCTCTTCCTCTCCGCGCCCTGACAAAAGGACCAGCCGTTTCACGCCGCGTTGCCTGGCAAGGGTGACAAAGGCCTGGATCGCGTCAGGTGCCCCCGGCATGGCAAGGTCTGGAGCATAGGTGACGTAGACAGCTGTCACACCCTTCAAACAGGCGTCCCAACTCTTCTCATTGTCCCAGTCGAAAGACGGTACGGCTGAGCGCGATCCAACGCGGACCTCATGGCCTTTCGCCTTCAGACGTTCAGCGACACGGCGGCCTGTCTTGCCTGTGCCTCCCAGAACAAGAGTGAGGTTTTTCTTTTTGCGCAGGAAGTTCATCGACTTGCTCCTTTTTCGGTTTCTGCAAGTCAATGGATATGAAAAGTACGCCGCACACTCTTGTCCCCGCATGCCAGAGTTTTGACAGATCGCGTCAAATCCGAAGGGTTAGCTTGAGCTGGCTCCCAGCCTGTAAGAGCGAGGGGTCTGCCCGGCCCAACGTTTGAAAGCTCTGGTAAATCCGCTCTGCTCGGAAAAACCGGTCAAGAAAGCCACCTCGGCGAGACTATACTCTGTTTCGCGCAACAGTCGCCGGGCCAGATCCTTACGCGCCATATCCACGACACTTTGAAAGGAATGTCCGCTTTCGGACAGACGCCTTTGCAAGGTCCGGCTCCCAATTCCTAATTCGGACGCGATAAACGACAGCGTTGGTACGCCCTCGCTGAGGACATTTGCCACCGCGCGTCGAACACTTTGCTCCAGCCCCTCATCATTTGTAAGTGAGGCCATCTCCTGCTCGAGATGGCGATCAAAGAATCTCGCGATGGTCTCATCACCCAACCTGTTGGGCGCATCCATGCTGTCTTCACTGACAAGGAGCGCATCTCGTCCCGATTGAAAATGCACAGGACAGCCAAAGTGGTTTTCGTAAACAGAAGTGTCGCCGCGCGCGCCGTGCTTGAAGTATACAGCAAGCGGCATAAAGCGCTCTGTACTGACTTCCTTGCTGATCACGTCGACCGCCGACATGCTTGCCTCGTTGGAAAGCTGCATGCCGAGACGGCCATCACCGGCCTTCTCCAGATTAAAGAACCAACCGTCATGACTTTGCTGTAGCGAATAGGTTTCAGCGCTGCCGAGGACACGCCCATAGCGCTCTGACCTGTTATAGGAGCCGCGCAGATTCGGCGCTGACTTCCAAGCTAGGCCAAAAGCACCATACTCATCACTGCGCATACTCGCGCCAATGCGAAGCGGTAAGGAAAGGCCGTCGGGATCGCGGTGCACCAACGTGGCGAAAAAGTCGTAGAACTGGTTCGCAGACACCATCTGCTTAGGGTCAATTGCTCCTTCTGTGGGGAGCCCCAAGCCTTCCAGCAGGTCGCGTGTTTCAACGCCTGCGCCGGCATGGCCAAGGACCTTGTGCACATAGAGAGATGTGATCTGGCTCATGCACCTCGTTCTAATTTCAATCTGGAAGAATTTCGAGTGTTCGGATTGGGTCGGCCGGCGCGCGAGCGCAGGCCAGAGGCCTTTGAAATCGTGCGTATAACAGATCATGGAAAGAGGTCCCGAGGAGTCGCTCCAATCAGGGTGAAGCCGACAGCATTGGTCCGCGCCTAGACCGGCGCTTCGCCGTTCGCGCTCAGGACATCGCCCGCCAGATAAAGGGAGCCGGAGATCAGGATGCGGGCGGCACCTGACGCAGCGGCCTTGGCCATAGCCGCTTCGAAACTCTCGCTTGGCGTCGCGTCGAGGCCGCAGGATCTTGCCGCCTCGGCCAGATTGTCCGGGCTGGCATTGGCGTGGCCTTCCGCATTCGGACAGGTGAAGACATGCGCCGCCGCGCCATTGAAGGGCTTGAAGTAGCCCGCATGATCCTTGCTCGCCATCATCGCGGTGACGAGGACGGTGTTGCCTTCCATGGCCTGCAGGAGCGTCGCTATGGCGCGCGCCGCATGCGGATTGTGACCTCCGTCGAGCCAAACCTCCGCTCCGCCACCCATCGCCGCCACGGGCCCAGGCGCGAGCTTCTGCATGCGCGCGGGCCAGTTAGCGTCGCGGGCTCCTGTGAAGATGGCGTCCTCGCTGACACGGGCTCCGCCCCAGATGCGCAGCGCCCGCGCGGCAAGGGCGGCATTGGCGCTCTGATGCTCGCCCTTCAGGGACAGGCCTTCCGGCAGGCGCGTATAATCCTCCGAGGTCAAATGATGCAGCGGCGCACTCTTTGACAGTGCTTCCTCGGCGATAACATGCGCCGCGACATCGGCCTGCCGGGCGGTCACGACCGGCACACCCGGCTTGATGATCCCGGCTTTCTCCCAGGCGATCTTGCCGAGATCCGTTCCGAGGAACTGCTTGTGATCCTGATCGACGGGCGTGATCACGCAAAGAGCTGATGTGTCGATTACGTTGGTGGCGTCAAACCGTCCGCCAAGACCGACTTCAAGGATAAGGAGGTCCGCCGGGACTTCGGAAAAAGCGAGCAGCGCCGCTGCCGTTGTCGCCTCGAAATGCGTGATGGGGCGGCCTTCAAGCGCATCATGGGTACGCTCCAGCCATTCAATCAGGGGGCCGTCTTCAACCAGTTTGCCAGCGAGACGAATCCGCTCGTTGAAGCGGACCAGATGCGGCGAGGTGAATACATGAACGCGCAAGCCCGCCGCCTCCGCCATGGCGCGCAGGAAGGCGCAGGTCGAACCCTTGCCATTGGTGCCGGCGACATGGATGACAGGCGGCAGGCGGTCCTGCGGGCGGCCAAGCGTTTCAAGCACGTCGGCAATACGGCCGAGCGATAGCTCGATCGTTTCCGGATAGAGACTCTCAAAGCGCTTCAGCGCCGCGGCGAGGGTCGCCGAAGGCCTGGCGGTCAAGCAGACGAGCCCTTCTCTCTTGGGGCTGGCACATCTGCCGCCGGGGCCGTGATCGGCCCGATCGGCGTATCGGTCGAGCGGCGCAGGCGCGGCATCAGATGGCCGAGCACGCGGGCAACGGTCGCCTTCAGCTCGCGGCGGTCGCAGACAATATCGACCTGTCCCTTCTCTTTCAGGAATTCGGCGCGCTGGAAGCCTTCCGGCAGTTTCTCCCGAATGGTCTGCTCGATCACGCGCGGGCCGGAGAAGGCGATCATCGCTTCCGGCTCGGCAATGTGGATGTCACCCAGCATCGCATAGGAGGCCGACACCCCGCCCGAGGTCGGGTCTGTCAGGACAACGATATAAGGCAGGCCGGCTTCGCGAACTTCATCAATGGCGAGCGTCGTGCGCGGCATCTGCATGAGGGAAAGTGTGCCCTCCTGCATGCGTGCGCCGCCCGATGCCGTACAGACAACGAACGCAGCCTTTTTGGCAACGGCCATTTGCGCGGCGGCGACAAACGCCTCACCGGCGGCCATGCCGAGAGAGCCGCCCATAAAGGCGAAATCCTGGACCAGCACGACTGTCGGTACGCCATCGATCTTGCCGAAAGCTGCGGCCATGCAGTCATCCTGCTGGATCGGTGCTCCGCCGTGCTGAGACTCTTCTTTCTCGCGCGCCGTAATCTTGGATTTCGCCGCCTTGATGCGGGAGGTGTAGGGCTTGTCGTCCCGGAACTTCAGCGGGTCGGTCGGCACCGATGGCAGGGCAATCGGCTCCCAGCGTTCCTCATCGAAGAACAGGCGAAAGCGCACGCGCGGGCCAATGCGCAGGTGCGCGCCCGCCGGCGTGACATGCCAGCTCTCATCGAGATCGGCCTTGTAGACAAGTTCGCCGCTCTTCGGGCACTTCACCCAAAGGTTTTCAGGCGTGTCTTTCTTGTTCAGCCAGGAACTGAGGCCTGGCGGAGAGATTTTGGAAATCCAGTTCATCGCCGCTCCCTACGTCGCGGATGGTTCAAGGCGGACGGAACGTATCGCCTCGCTGAGTTCCTTGGCGAGACGTCCCATTCCGCTCGCCGCAAGCCCCAAATCACCTGATTCTTGGGCAGTTTTCGCATTGTCCACGAATGCGGAGCCGACGACAACCCCGTCGGCTATATGCGCCATAGCGGCTGCCTGTTCCCCGTTTTTCACGCCAAAGCCAACACAGACGGGCAATCCGGAGACCCGCCGGGCCATATCAACGCCCTCGCGAATGTCTTCAGGATCGGCCGATCCTGCGCCGGTGATGCCAGCAATGGCGACATAGTAGACAAAACCGGAAGCATTTTCAGCCACAGTCTTCATTCGGGACTCAGTTGTTGTCGGGGTCGCCATACGGATCACCGCGAGATCGCGCGTGGCATAGGCCGCCCGCAGCGGCGCGTCTTCCTCAGGCGGAAGGTCGACGATGATGCTGCCATCGACGCCAGCCTGCGACGCCGCCTCGGCGAAGGTCTCATAGCCCATGAGATGAACCGGATTGGCATAGCCCATCAGGATCAGCGGCGTGTCCGGATCATCCTCCCGGAAGCGCTTGGCGAGGGCGAGCGTGTCTTTCAGCGTCGTGCCGGCGGCCAGACTGCGCAGGCCGGCTTTCTGAATGGCCGGGCCGTCCGCCATCGGATCGGTGAAGGGCGCGCCCAACTCGATGATGTCCGCGCCATTGTCGCGCAGCGCGCAAAGCGCCTCATAGGACGTCTCAAGGTCCGGGTCGCCCGCCATGAGGTAGGCGACGAGCACAGCGCGGTTTTCGGCTTTTGCCTTGTCGAAACGGGCGGTGATGCGGGACACGGGCATGGTCGCTAAGAGTCCCCTTCGGCATTGTGGCAGACAATGCAGAGCTTGTTGCCGTCGAGGTCACGAAAATACGCGCCATAATAGTTCGGGTGATAGTGCGGCCGCAGGCCCGGCGCGCCTTCATCGGTTCCGCCAGCCGACAGGGCGATTTCGTGAACCGCATCAACGGTTCGGCGATCTGGCGCGAGCAGAGCAAGCATTTGTCCGTTGCCGGGCGCGTGTGACTGTCCATTCTCCGGCACGGTCAGCGCCACAGCGGGCCTGAACTCAGATCCGCGATTCCACATGGCGAACGGGGCAGACCGCTCCATCGGCACGCGCACAAGGCTCAGCGCCTCAAGCACCTGCTCATAGAATAGGATAGCGCGCTCCAGATCGTTCGTGCCGATCGTCACGTGGGAGATCATCTCCGACATGTGTTAGATCTCCACGCCTAGGGCTTCGGCGACGGAGAAGACATCCTTGTCCCCTCGCCCGCAGAGATTCATGATCAGCAGGCCGTCCGGACCGAGATCATTGGCGACCTCGCCGACACGGGCGAGCGCGTGGGCGGGCTCGAGCGCAGGAATGATGCCTTCAAGCCGCGTGCAGAGCTGGAAGGCGTCCAATGCTTCCTGATCCGTACACGTCAGGTATTCGGCGCGGCCGGTGTCCCGCAGGAACGCATGCTCTGGGCCGATGCCGGGATAGTCGAGACCCGCGGAGATAGAATGCGCGTCGATGATCTGTCCGTCCTCGGACTGAAGGAGGTAGGTCTTGTTGCCGTGGAGAATGCCGGGCAGGCCGCCATTCAGGGCGGCGGCGTGCTCTCCGGTCTCCACGCCATGACCTGCCGCCTCGACTCCGATCAAGCGGACATTTTCGTCTTCGATGAAGGGATGGAACAGGCCAATCGCGTTCGATCCACCGCCAATACAGGCCATGACAGCGTCCGGCAGGCGGCCTTCGCGTTCCTGAATCTGCTCGCGCGCCTCACGGCCGATCACGGACTGAAAATCGCGGACGAGTTCAGGGTAGGGATGGGGGCCAGCGGCGGTGCCGATGCAGTAAAAAGTTGAGTCCACATTTGTGACCCAGTCACGCAGCGCTTCGTTCATGGCGTCTTTGAGCGTGCCCGTGCCGGATGAGACGGGTACGATTTCCGCACCCAGAAGCTTCATCCGGAAGACATTAGGCTTCTGACGCTCAACATCGGTTTCGCCCATGAACACAACACAGGGCAGGCCAAACCGCGCGCAGACGGTGGCAGTTGCGACGCCATGCTGGCCCGCGCCCGTCTCGGCGATGATGCGCGTCTTGCCCATGCGCTTGGCGAGCAGGATCTGGCCAAGGCAGTTATTGATCTTGTGCGCGCCGGTATGGTTCAGCTCGTCGCGCTTGAAGTAGATCTTTGCGCCGCCGTGATGCTCGCTGAGACGTTCAGCGAAATAGAGCGGGCTGGGCCGGCCAACATAATGCTTCCAGAGGTCGTCCATCTCGGCAGCAAAGGCCGGATCTTCCTTTGCGGCGCGGTACTCGGTCTCAAGATCGAGAATAAGCGGCATCAGCGTCTCGGCGACATACCGTCCGCCAAAATCACCGAAGCGGCCATGCTCGTCCGGCCACTGGTCCCATGTGTTCTGAATGCTCACGCTTTCGCTGCCTCAATGAACGCTTTGATCAAGGCTGCATCCTTTACGCCCGGCGCGGTTTCAACGCCAGAGGAGACGTCCAGCGCGGGCGCGTTCGTCGCAGCGATCGCAGTCTTCGCATTGTCGGGCGTCAGACCGCCCGCCAGCAGCCAGGGCTTGGGCGCGGCCCACCCATCAAGGATGGACCAGTCGAAGGTTTCCCCATGCCCGCCGGTGCGGGTCGCCCCTTCGGGCGGCTTCGCGTCTATGAGCAATCGGTCTGCGGCGGTGAAGGTTTCCGCGTAGGCGAGATCGACCGGGCTCGCCACACCGAGCGCTTTCCAGACCTCGACGCCCGTCCGGCCTTTGACCTCGGCCAGGCGCTCCGGCGTCTCCGAACCGTGCAATTGCAGCACCCGGATGCCGAGGGCGAGGACTGCATCGATCTCCTCGTCGGTGGGGTCGAGGAGCAGCGCGACGGGGACTGATGCGCCCATGTCATCAATCAGGGCGGCAGCGGTCTCGTGTGTCACGTGGCGCGGGCTCTTCTCCGGAAAGGCAAAGCCGATCCAGTCCGCACCGGCCTCAACAGCAGTGCGCAGCGTCTCCGGCTCTGACAGCCCGCAGATCTTTACCTTGACCATGCCCGCCAAATCGGGCGGAGGCGCGTGCAAGTCAAGCGCAGACGACGCGCGTCATAGGCTCTCCCCTTCGTGGACGGTTATGCGATTTCCGCCTAGTTTGCCTGACATCGCCATGGACCGCCTCCTCAGTACAATCCGGGATTCCGGCCCATCCGTCGGACAGACGGTCTTTGTCGCCATTGACGGATTGGGGGCGTCGGGGAAGTCCACGCTCGCCTCGCGCCTCGCAGAAGAACTCGGCGCGCAGATCGTCCACCTTGATGACCTGTCAGGGCCGGAGCCGTTTAGCTGGATGCCGCGCCTCAAGACGGAGATTCTTGAGCCGGTCGCGCAAGGGGCCAGATCCCTCACCTACCAGCCGGAAAGCTGGTGGGGGCACACGCCGCCACCGGTCACCGATCAGCTCGTCACGCCTGTGATGATTGTCGAAGGGGTCGGCAGCCTTCACCCTGACCTCACGGCTTTCTGGGGCGTGACGATTTTCGTGGATACACCGGCTGCACTCTGCCTCACACGCGGCGTTGAGCGGGACCTCGCAACCGGGGAGAGCGAGGAGGCTATCAAACAACAATGGGAGATGTGGCAGGCCGCCGAGCTTGCCCATCTCGCTAAGCACGACCCTGCGGCCAAAGCCGATTTCGTTGCGAGGGGCGACAGGCCCTTCGACACGCAGCTTTGATGCGTCAGGCCGCTTTTGCGTCTGACCGGGCGAGCGCTGCGAGGCTGGGCCAGCGCATCGGGCTGTAACCGGCAAGCACCAGAAGTCCTGCGAGAATGCCCAGATTCTTTATGAAGTTCTGCATTTCGTGGGCTGCTTCGACACCCTCGAACTTCCAGAAGGCGTGCAGGAAGACATTCACGAGAATGATGTAAAGGACAAAGCCGAGTGCGGTGAAGCGGACGAAGCGGTTCGTGAACAGGAGGAGCGCGCCGATAATGGCAGCTGCGCCAGCAAAGGCGAGCAACGGTGCGGTGAAGCCGACGCCATGATGCTGCATCAGGCCGATATGCATGTCCCAGGCGGTGAACTTCATGATGCCGGGGATGAGAAAGTAGAGGCCAAGCAGGGAGCGGCCGATCGCGACCATGACCGGTGAGGGGGCGTTTGGCATGGCTGGATATCCTTTGGGCTTCTGGCCTTGGGTCGCCTGCTGAACGGGGCAGGCAGGATGAGAATGCGGGTTAGTCCTTTATGCGAAACAACACGCAAGCGCACTACGGTTCGAACATCTAGGCCATGGGCTTTCAGGACAGCAATGCGCTAGGCGCAGCGTCGAGCCTGAATCTCCCAAACAGCGCGCAATGCCGAAGGTCGGCTTGGAGCGAACGGTGTGATAATCTTGGTCCATGGCAGGAGCCGGAAAACCGACGCATTCATCGAGTAGCAATCCCTACATTCCGAAGGGTGACGGCGACCAATCGGTGCAAGCCTACATTTCAGCGATGCCGGGCTGGAAAAGCGCTCTTGGCAGGCAGGTGGATGAAACTGTGGAGCAGGTCCTCCCCAGTGTGCGTAAACAGGTGAGATGGAACACACCGTTTTATGGCAAAGACGACGGATGGTTTCTCGCAATGTACTGCTACAAGAACTACGTGCAGATCACCTTCATGACTGGCGCTTCACTCGATCCGATGCCGCCGAAGGCATCGAAGGTGGACGGCGTCCGATATCTGGACATTCATGAGGATGAAGCTCTTGATCAAGAGCAACTGGCGGACTGGCTTCAGCAAGCGGTTAAGCTTCCAGGTCAGGAGCTGTAACTTAAAGCAGGTACCCTTACATCGGGGAGATGTCGAACCGACGCAGTAGAGCGCCGCGCGGTCGGGATAAGTGGCGGTGAGACAGGGATTCGAACCCTGGAGACTATTGCTAGCCTACACACTTTCCAGGCGTGCGCCTTCGACCACTCGGCCACCTCACCGTGAGGCGCGGATTTAGCCGATGCGCCCCGCGCCATCAAGCGCCGATTGCCGTCGGCGCATTGGTTCACCATATTGCACAGGCAACGCAGGAGCCTTTCATGCTGTTTTCCCGGAAACCCGCTGACATCCCCTCCCCCGAAGACGCGCTCCCCGGCCGGTCGCATCCCATCCCGACAGCTGACACGCATTTCGTGCTGGGGCGGGATCTGAAAGCGCCGTTGCCAGACGGCTTCGAGACCATCACGCTGGGACTTGGCTGCTTCTGGGGCGCTGAACGCAAGTTCTGGGAACTGGACGGCGTTTACCTGACCGCAGCAGGATATGCCGGCGGGCATACGCCCAATCCTGACTATCGTGAGGTCTGCTCTGGCCAGACCGGGCACAATGAAGTGGTCAAAGTGGATTTCGATCCATCGATCGTGTCGCTCGACGATATTCTCAAGACGTTCTGGGAAGCGCATGATCCGACACAAGGCATGCGTCAGGGCAATGATGTCGGCACGCAGTATCGTTCAGGCATCTATACAAGCAGCGACGCGCAGGCTGAGGCTGCCAAGGCATCGCGCGGCACCTACCAGAAAGCGCTGGCGGCAGCTGGCCATCGCGGCGAGATCACCACAGAGATCGTCCCGCTGAAGGATTTCTACTACGCCGAGGACTATCACCAGCAATATCTGGCCAAGAACCCGAACGGCTATTGTGGCATTGGCGGCACCGGCGTGTCCTGCCCGATTGGGCTTGGCACGACAGCCTAGCTACCGAAGTTGAGCTGGAAGCGCTTGCGCGTCTCCAGCAGGGACTGACCGCGCGCAACCGCATTTGAGGCCTGCGTTGCGCGGCGGATCGAGAGATCCCCGCGCATGGACGCGGCCACGAGTTCAAGCTCAGTCATTGCTTCCCGGACCAAGGACGGATCGAAGCCGCGGGTCGCCTTAGCGAGCAGGGCGCGCCCGAGATCGAGGCGGGCCTGAACCTGCTCCGCCGTTCGCCCCTCGGTCGCGGCGATGAACGCGCGGCGATACTTTATGACCGTGTCCACGAACGAAGCGTCATCGCCGGCTTCCGCCACATGCAGGGCGGCGGCGCAAAAATCATCCTCCAGCTCGTTGCGGACATCTTTCGAGAGGCCGGCATCGCCCTTCAGCAGGGTGTTCAGCTCCTCGGCAATCTCATGCACACGCTCTGGCCGGAAACTTTCCGGTTGGCTCAAGGCCGGCTGAAGTTCCTTCGCCAACTGGTAGGCAAGCGCCACCGCGAAATCATCGCTCCATCGATTGTGCGCGCCGGAGGCGGTGGAGGTCTTCAGCGGCGCATCCACGACCGAAAGGCCGCCGCCGCGAGAGATGGACCGGATTTTCAATCCGTCCGGGCGACCGGACGAACGCTCCGCCCACAGGATCATGTCGGCATCCGACCGGCGCAGGCGTGACCGTGCGGCGCGTTCCGCTTTCACAGCATCCGCCGGCAGGCGACCCGCCTTGCAGAGACGAAAGGGAGCCCCGAAGCTGAATCGCTCCAGATGCTCGGTCAGGGCGCGGCGGACAAATCGCGCCGCCCGGCCTGAGCCTGCAGAGGCCAGAAGAATGCGGAAGCCCGGCGTCTTGTCTTTCGAGACACCGCGCATGGCGAAGACATTCACGATTGACCGGACAAATGCCTTCAGGGCCCCGAAAGCGGCCCACGCCACGAACAGGCCTGCCAGCACAGCGGCGACGGCACCAACATAAGCCAGCTCGGGCGAGGTCGCGATATGGGCGTCGGCCCAGGCGGTGATCTGTTCAATCATGGGACATATAGCTCTTGCAGGCACCTACACCTGCAAGCGTTGCGTATATCGGCGCAGGCCGCCCTTGCAACACACAATCACCGTAAGCTTTGCCTGGTCAGCCTTAGTGCCGGAAATGACGCATTCCGGTGAAGACCATAGCAAGGCCTGCCTCATCGGCGGCGGCGATCACTTCATCATCCCGGATTGACCCCCCGGGCTGGATCACGGCCGACGCACCGGCAGACGCGGCCTGCAGCAATCCATCCGGGAATGGGAAGAAAGCGTCAGAGGCCGCGACACAGCCCTTGGTCCGTGGTTCCTGCCAGCCTGCGACCTCGGCGGCGTCCTCGGCCTTCCGCGCAGCGATGCGGGCAGAATCGATCCGGCTCATCTGCCCTGCCCCAACGCCGACTGTCGCGCCATCCCGGACATAGACGATCGTGTTGGACTTTACATGCTTGGCGATGCGCCAGGCAAAGAGCAGGTCATCGAGCTCAGCCTCGGTTGGGGCGATCTTCGTGACCACGTTGAGGTCGCTCCGGCTGATCCGGCCAAAGTCGCGGTCCTGAACGAGCAGGCCGCCCGCGACGGTTTTCACGGTCTTTCCGGGCGCGGTTGGATTCGGCAGACCATTAGTCAGCAGGAGGCGGAGATTTTTCTTCTTCGCGAAGATCGCCCGAGCGGCTTCGTCCGCGCCGGGCGCGATGACGACTTCGGTGAAAATCTCGGTGATCGCCTCCGCCGTCACGGCATCAAGTGGTCGGTTCAGCGCGACAATGCCGCCAAAGGCCGACGTTGAATCACAGGCCAGCGCTTCGCGGTAAGCAGCAAGTGCAGTGTCGCCCATGGCCACGCCGCAGGGATTGGCGTGCTTGATGATGGCGACCGCAGGCGTCTCATCGCCCAGCTCGCCGATCAGCTCGTAAGCGGCGTCGGTGTCGTTGATGTTGTTGTAGGAGAGCGCCTTGCCCTGAACCTGCTCTGCGGTGGCCACGCCGGGGCGCGCTTCGCCGGTCGTGTAGAAGGCCGCGCTCTGATGAGGGTTTTCGCCATAGCGCAAGGCCTCGTCGAGCTTGCCGCCAAATGCCGTCCAGTCGGGCGCTGATTCGCTTAGCTGGGCCGCGTACCAGCCGGAGATCGCCGCATCATAGGCTGCGGTGCGGGCATAGGTCTTTGCGCCGAGCTTGCGCCGCAACGGGCCTGAGACCACGCCATCATGTTCCTTCATGTCCGCGATCACAGCGTCTAAGTCTCCGCCATCGGTGCAGACCGCGACAAAGGCCGCATTCTTGGCTGCCGCGCGCAGCATGGCTGGGCCACCAATATCGATGTTCTCAATGCAGGTTTCGAAATCGGCTCCGGAAGCGACTGTCGCTTCGAACGGGTAGAGATTGATGTAGACAAGATCGATCGCCTTGATGCCATGGGCTTCGGCATCACTCACATGGCTGTCAAGATCACGTCGGTAGAGCAGGCCGCCATGCACTGCGGGGTGAAGTGTCTTCACGCGGCCATCCATCATTTCCGGGAAGCCTGTAAGGTCGGCGACATCGAGCACGTCGAGCCCCGCCTCCTTCAAGGTCCCGGACGTGCCGCCGGTCGAGACGAGTTCAACCCCGGCGTCGGCCAAAGCGCGTGCACGATCCACCAGACCCTCCTTGTCGGAAACCGAAATCAGGGCGCGTTGGATGCGCACGGGAGCGTCTGTCATGGTCAGGTCCTGAAAGTGGTGAAGCTTATGCCGCGCGGCCTATCATGGCCGGGGGACGCGTCAAGCGCGCTTCAGGGCGCGGTACTTCTGTCCGTAAGCGGTATAGTCTGGCACAAGCTCGCTCAGCAGGCGCAAAGCCTCCAGCCGGTCACGCTGGCGGGCCGCGTCCAGTAACTGCTCGATCAACTCATCGAAGTTCAGCTTTACGCCATTCTTCACAGCCACGCTCATGACGCCCGGCACAGTTGTTTTCTCGACGCCCTCATCTTCATAGGTGAGCTTCTCATGGAGTTTCTCACCCGGCCGCAGGCCCGTGTAGCGGATGTCGATATCACGGCCGGGCACCTTGCCGCGCATCCGGATCATCGCTTCGGCAAGCTCGCTGATCTTCACCGGCTCACCCATGTTCAGCACGAACAGGTTCCGGCCATTGGCGTGGCCGTTCAGCGAGGCTGACTGGAGAACGAGTGCCGAGGCTTCCTCGACCGTCATGAAGTAACGGGTGACGTCCGGATCGGTGACCGTGACTGGGCCGCCTGCCTCGATCTGTTCCTGAAACAGAGGGACCACCGAGCCTGACGAGCCGAGCACGTTGCCGAAGCGAACCATGGCGACATCCATGCCGGACTTCTCGGCGATGCGAGACACGGCGATCTCGGCCAGCCGCTTGGTCGCGCCCATGACATTGTCAGGGTCGACGGCCTTGTCGGTGGAGATCAGGACAAAGTTCTTTACGCCAGCCTGAGACGCGGCGCGCACCGTATTTATGGTCCCGCCGACATTGGTGAGGATCGCCTCGCAGACATTCTCCTCCATGAGCGGCACATGTTTGAGCGCGGCGGCGTGGATCACCACGTCGGGGGCGGTCGTTTTCATGGCCCCTTCAATACGGGGCACATCGCGAACATCACCGAGAAAGGCCGAAATTGCCGTGTCAGGCCGCTCCTGCGCGGTCATGGCGAGGTTGATACGATAGAGATTGTATTCGGACGCTTCGTAGAGCGCGAGACGAGCGGGGTTGAGCTGCGCGCATTGGCGCACAAGTTCAGATCCAATTGTTCCGCCCGCACCAGTGACCAGCACGTTCGCGCCGCTGATGAGTCTGGCCACCGGCGTGATGTCCAGATCGCGCTCAGGCCGCGCCAGCAGGTCAGCCGCTCGGATCCGGTGAAACCTGTTCTGATTGGCCTCTGACTCCAGCGCCATCACCTTGGACCCACGCGCGGAAGTCTCTTCCAATATGCGGGTCATGATTTGCCTGTCCCGGGCGGCACCGGTCACGGCGACCCAGGGTGTGGTCCCGTAGCGGACAGACAGGACATCCAGCACGTTTCCGATATCGTCGAGATCGCCGAGCACCGTTACGCCACGAATGGCGCGGCCGGGATCGACAGAATCGACATCGATGACACCAAGAATGCGAACGCTTGCACCGTCCGGGGACTTAGACAGGTCCCGAATGACGCGCGCCACGCATTCATTGTCGCCAGCCAGAACTACCAGCGGGGCATCCTTGCGGACGTTTCGGAAAATCTGGAAGGGGGTTCGTGTGCTGCGGGCAATGGCCACAATGCGCGCGGCAAAGATGATCAGAAGCCAGATGGGGGCCGCTGCGAGAATGCTGGAGCGCGGAAACCCAACCAGCCGGTTCCAGAGAAACAGCACGGGCAGAAAGAAGAGGACGGCAAGACCAACTGCCTGAACCACGCGCACCGCATCGCCCCAGCCCATGTGCCGCCAGACCTGCTTGTGGACGCCCACAAGCCAGAAGGACAGCAAAGCCGCAAATGCGAAAATCGACGATGCCATGAACGCCGTCGCGGCCGGGTTGGGCGGCGCACCATTCACGACGCTCCATCGCCAGAGGAGTGCAAATGCCATGGCGACCGCAGCAGCAACCACATCGAAACTCAGAGTCAGGATCATCGCCCGGCGGGCTTCATCGCGCGGCGTCATGAGCTGTGATCCCTCAAAAAGGCCCATCGGACGCAATTTGGCGGCTCGGATCCATCGCTGTTCGGGTCTGCCTGTCCGGATAGCACGATCTGTTCAGACCGTTCGACAATACCCCGCCCGGTATAGATGGTCTTTTCCAAACGTGCGCCTTCATGACTGGTCTTGAAGCGCCAGGCGGGGCCAGACGGTGTCTCCAGCCGAATATAATCTGGCCCCATCATCGCTGTGACGCCCGGATGGATGTGAAAACGGATTTCGAAGTTTGCGAAGCGTCGCTCGCGGGCTGCCCCCTGACTCACAGGACGCACGAGGGAATCTTCCCCCGTCACGCGCCGGCCATCTCCTGACATGAACAGGCGGCGACGGTGGAGCAGGCCATAGGCGGATTTGTAGCCACCATGCTGCGCGTCGAGCCAGATTTCATCATCCTCTTCCAGACGCTTGGCGGAAATGCCATCCGGCCCCTGTGGTGCAAGAAGCTGGCTTTCGTCGCGCAGCTCAAATACGGCGGAGTCACGCCCGGCAATGGACAGGGTGGAGTGGGCACCTGTGCGCCGGACGGCGGCCTGCCAGTCTATATCGACCTCGGGGCTGTATCCGCAAGAAGTGATCAATCGCACTGGTCCGTCAGACAATTCGAAGCCGAGCGCGCCAGCATGAGCCTCATCTCCAAAGGGCGCGAGCGGGGCCTGCCCGGAATCGAGCACCAGCCGCGTGCCACCCTTCTCCAGCTTCTGAAAGCCAGACTTCGGAGAAACGGTGAAGCGGCGAGGTGGCGTCTCCAGCGCAGCCAGCGCGGCGGAGACAAGCTCTGGGCGAGACTCATGACCATTGTTGAACGGGTCAAGGCACCCATCGCTGGCCCGGAAGAACTGCACCATTGCGCCCATGCGCGGAACGAAACGGTCGATGAAGTCGGGCACCGGCCGTCCGGCCCGTTCGAACAGGTCTTTCAGGGCGAGGAAGTCGAACATTGCGGAAAGGCCACGCGAGGGGCTGCGCTGCACATGGCCGCCATCCGGCAGGATCTGCGCAACGCATTCGGCCTCCAGCCGCCCGACCCGCTGCTCCAGATCCTTGCCTGCAAAGACACAAATCCCCGCGGCGACAAGCGCGCAGGCCCCGCGCCAGCGGGCGGCAGGATCGGTCGCGGCATCCACGACCGCCTCCAGATGGCGCGTCTGGCGCGCAAAGGATTCCATTCGGATCTGGCGCGGCTCTTCCTCACCGCTGTCGAACAGGGCCGGCCCCGCACGCATCCAGTTCCAGACACGATCAGCGGTTGGCCCGGCGCGCCAGGCAAATCCGTCAAACTTGCCAAAAACCTCAATCCAGTCATCGACGAGGACACGGGCCCGATCGGCCCCGGCCTCGCCGTGCGCCAGAAGATCGGGCAGCCAGTCGAACCGCTGAATGCGGTCTGAGAAGTGGCGCGATGGCAGGCTGAGCCGCCACGGGGTTTCACCCGGAGCCAGTTGTTCGCGCGACATGCCGATGCGCCAGACATCGGAAATCAGGGCCTCGCCGCGCTGCGCATCCGGGGGCAGGAGGTTTCGAAGGTGGAGGGAGAAACCGACAGGGCCCGCCCCGGCCAGTTTCAGGCGGTGGACAGGGCTTGCCTTAACGTGCTCACCAGCAACTCCGCGAAAGCGCCGCCAGAGAATGGCATCATCGGCATCGCTACGTCGGCGCGGAGTCGAGTGTCCCTGTCCCATAGCGCTCATAGCGAGTGTGCCCCCTTAGGCGTGTACGCGCGGCCGCAGGGCAGAGATGTTGCCGGCATAGGCTCCCTCCCCGCCTTTGAAAACGGCAGAGCCGGCGACAATCGCTGTCACACCGGCAGAAATGACCGAGGGCGCGGTCTTTTCGTTCACGCCGCCATCTACTTCGAGAATGATGTCGCGGCCTGACTGGTCAATCATGTGACGCAGGCGCTCAATCTTGCGGAGTTGGCTTTCAATGAAGGACTGCCCGCCAAAGCCGGGATTGACGGACATGACGAGGATGAGATCGACATCGTCGATCAACGGCTCGACCACATCAGCAGGTGTTCCGGGGTTCAACGCGAGGCCGGGCTTCATGCCGGCTGAGCGGATGGCCTGCAGCGTGCGGTGGACGTGCGGACCAGCTTCCGGATGGACTGTCAGTATGTCTGCCCCGGCTTTCGCGAACTCGCCTATGAAGGGATCGACCGGTGCCATCATCAGGTGCACATCAAAGGGCTTCGAGGTGTGGGGGCGGAGTTTCTCGAGCACGGGCGGGCCGAAGGTCAAATTGGGCACGAAATGCCCATCCATCACATCCACATGGATCATGTCGGCACCGGCGGCATCGACCGCCCTGATCTCGTCTCCGAGCCGGGCAAAGTCCGCCGACAGGATCGACGGCGATATCAACACATCACGCATGATCTAGCGGTAAAACGTAACCGCCGCCGGCACAAGGCAGGCGGCGGTCGTTAACGCAGAAGGCAGGAGCCTGCCCGTTTAGTAGCCGGCTGGCGCGTACTGCGCAGGGGTCACCGTCACTTTATCTGCGCCAAAGGTGACGTTTACGGGCGTGCCCGGGGGGATGTAGATATCATTGCCCTGAACGATTTCCTTGATCTCGCCGGATGCGAATCTCACCGTGTAGGCGAATCCTGCCCGGCGGTTCAGCGCCTTGCCGGCTTCGTTACCGGCCACACCGCCAATCACGGCACCAGCAACACCACCAGCAGTCTGGGCCTTGTCGCCACCGCCAAGCTCGGAGCCCGCAAGGCCACCAAGCACGGCACCTGTAGCAGCGCCAAGAAGCGAGTTGTCCTGCCGGATGGTGACTTCGCGCACGGCAGTCACCGTGCCTTCGCGCACGGTCGAGGCATAGCCAACGCCGGTCGAAGAGACCTCATTGGCCCCATAGCCACCGGCACAACCTGCCAGGGCGAGAGTCATTGCGGAGAAAGCACCGGCCATCCACTTTTTCGGCGCGGCGGATTTAAGAACGGTCGTCATTGCGTGCTCCTTTGCACTGAATTTACCCGGTGATTATCGAAAAACGGCCTGAATGCGACATGAATTCCACGAGGAGATTTCGTGGCATGGTAAATGAGGTGTTTAAGGCGATTTCGTGAGCCTTGAGATGAAGAAGGCGTCACATGCCCGCGTCGCGGATGGCAGGGTCAGCAGATCACCGTCCGGTGTTACGCAATCTTCGAAGGTTGGGACATCCGAGCCTGCCACCGGCATGCGGGTGAGTGACCCTTCCTCAAGCGCGGCTTCCACCACGTCTCGGCCTTCAGACGGCAAAGGTGTACAGACGCAGTAGATCAGCACCCCGCCCGGCGCGAGCATGTCAGTGGCGGCGGACAGCAGACGCGCCTGAATGTCTGGATAACGGGCGATATCATCCGGGCGTTTGATCCATGCGCCTTCCGGATGACGGCGCAGCGTCCCGAGGGCCGAACAGGGCGCGTCCAGCAGGATCTTGCCTGCCGGTTTTTCCGGCCGCCAGGTTTCCGCATTCTTCGTATTGACTGTCACGGCATCTGAAAGGCCGGTGCGATCAAGGTTTTCGGTCAGGCGTTCAAGGCGTTTCTTCGCGCGATCAACGGCCGTCACCTCAGCCCCCACAGCAGCGAGTTGCATCGTCTTTCCGCCGGGAGCCGCGCACAAATCGATGATTTTCTCACCGGCCTGCGGATTCAGGAGGCGCGCGGGCAGCGTCGCTGCCTGATCCTGCACCCACCAATCACCGGACGCGTATCCTTCCATCGAGGCGATGGTTCCGCGCGGGGCAAGGACAGAGCCGGACGGCAGCAGTTCACCGCCAATGTCGGCGGCCACGCGTACCGCATCGGTTTTTGCCGTGAGGTGAATAGGGGGTTCGTCGAACTGGGCGGCGGCAAGCGCATCGGCACGGGCATCTCCAAGCGCCTTGCGCAGGTTTTCCTCCAGCCAGCCCGGCCAGACCGCAGACGCATGCACACCATCAAAAGCAGACCGCTCAGCCGCCGCCTTGCGCAGCACCGCGTTCAGAAAGCCGGCCGCTCTTTCGGCTTCAGGCCAGAGCTTGGCTGCGCCGACGGTTTCGCTGACGGCCGCGTGGGCCGGTGCGCCAAGCACCCAGAGCTGAGCTGCGCCAATCCGCAACAGGGCGCGCGGTGCCGGAGCCGCGGTTTCGAGCGGCCGGTTGAGAAAGGGCGCAAGCCCGCGATCGATATGACCGAGCCGGCGCAGCGCGGCGCTCGCCATGGCACGAGCGAAGGCGCGATCCGGCCCCTCCAGAGATTTGAAAGCCTCGACCCGATCGAGCGCCTCATCGAGTGTGCGCCGGTCTTCCAGAATCTCGACAAGGAGACGCGCCGCCGCCAGGCGGGCCTGAGGCGCGCTCATGACGGGTTCATCCCCAGGGGCCGCTCTGACCGGCAGGCAGCCCAACGGCATCACTCGGAGCTGCCTCGTTGGCCATCTTACGAAGCGCTGCAACACGGTTGGCTGTGGCGGGGTGTGTGGAGAACAGGCTGTCGCCTTTGCGGCCGGCAAGCGGATTGATAATGTAGAGATGCGCCATTGCAGGGTTGGCCTCTGCACGGCGATTGACGACGGCTTTCGCGCCGCGATCGATTTTCTCTAGCGCCGAAGCGAGCCAGAGCGGATTACCGCAAATCTCGGCCCCACGCTTGTCAGCCTCGTACTCGCGCGAGCGGCTGATCGCCATTTGGACAAGACCTGCGGCCATCGGAGCGAAGATCATAATGGCGAGGCTTGTGATAAGGCCGCCCCGCTCGCGATTGCCGAAGAACAGCGCGAAGTTCGCCAGCATACCGATCGCGCCGGCAATCGTGGCCGTGACGGTCATGGTCAGAGTGTCACGGTTTTGCACATGCGCCAGTTCATGCGCCATCACGCCGGCGACTTCCTCGCGGGTCAGCATGGAGAGCAGACCGGTCGTTGCAGCGACCGCGGCCTTTTCGGGGTTTCGTCCCGTCGCGAAGGCATTCGGCTGAGGTGTGTCGATAATGTAAATGCGCGGTGGTGGAAGACCGGCATGGCCGGCCAGACGCAGCGTGTCAGATGCGAAGGTCCGGACGGTTGGGGAGCGGTCATCGGGCGTCACTTCCCGCGCGCCCTGCATTTTCAGGACGATCTTGTCTGCGTTCCAGTAAGCGATGAAGTTCATCGCAGCGGCCACCACAAAGGCTATAGTGACGCCGAGCGCCCCGCCCACGAGGTAACCAATACCGAGAAACAGCGCCGTCAGCGCCGCCATGAGGATGAATGTGCGCATCGTTCCCATCAGGAACGGCCTCCTTTCGCCGCAGCCCCTTAATTGTCCAGCAGTGCCCACAATTTATATGGAAAGCGTTAAGCGAATTAGGAGTCCCATTCATGTCTGAAGATGCAGACACCCCGAAAAAGACCCTGACCCCCGAAGCCCAGCGCGCGCTGGCCGAGGCTGAAGCCCGCCGGGCCGCCCGCGATCCTGATGCAGCCGACCTGCCGGCAGACGAAAAGGGCGGTCCGAAAAAAATCGAACCGACCCGGTATGGCGACTGGGAGCGGGGTGGCCGCGCCTATGACTTTTGAGACATCAGCGCGCTAGAAGCCGGGAAAGCCCTGGACACTGGAAAACGGGTTGGCGCTGTTGGCTTCCTTGATCGCCATCGCCCAGGCCCGGCCTTTGGTGTCCTGAGGGAGGGTTTTCACGGCCACCAGGATGGAATCGCCAAGATCGCAGACATCGATCTTGCGCAGCATCGCTTCCGGATCAGCCCCGGAATTTCCGGCCATGATCAGCGGCATGATATGCGGATCGGCCATCAGTGACATCATCACGCCCTGAAAGGCGGCTTCGTCCCGCCGGCTGATTGCGCCGTGCTTGACCGGGTTCGCCTTGGCATCCGTCACAGCTTCCGCGATCAGCGTATTGAAGCGCATGCCCCAATCATACATCGGCCCTTCAAGATCCATCAGTTCCTGCGCGAGGCGGCGGCCTTCGCGCTCCGACATGTCCGTCAGCCCAGCATAGAAAGATCCTCGGCAGTAGCGCGAACCTGAGCGCCCAGCGTCCCGAAGGCCCTGCCGCATCAGCGTGATCATTGCATCGACATGTTTGACGTCGGCCTGCGCCAGCGTGCGGGCATTGCGTTTCACGAGGGATTCGGAATGCTCCATGACGATCTGGCGCAGATCTTTCTGGGATGCGCCGGAGCGGCGGGCAATCTTGCTTTCGAGGCTCGAATAGGCCTGAGGATCGGCTTCGTGGAGCGCGTTGAAATAGTTAAGCGAGGCCGCGTCAGAAAAAGCGGTATGCAGCGCATCGCCCTGCAATTCCTCGGCAGAAGCAACTTTCGGCGCGCCGTTTACGCTGCCGCTGAAAAAGTCTGGAAGCTTGAACGCGAACAGGAAGACGGCACCGATCACAAGGACCACAAGCCCGCCGAAAATCAGGTTTCCACGATCGAGACTGGCCCCGCTTGAGCCGCGCGCATCAAAAGTCATGGCTGTTCCATTTCCGCCCTTACATTGTGAACGTGCGAGAAAAAACCTGCCAAAACGTTAGGGAAAACCAGCGATTAGATCGTGAAGACAGCTGCTGACGGCGCAAGTTTCGGGTGGCAATCGCACTCTATCCGGCTAGCGTTCGAGCGGATTTCAGGGAGCCAATCCATGCCGAAAACCTATCTCATTGCCGCCGCAGCGCTCATGGCATCTGCCTGCACCGGAACCGATTTCACCGCAGATATTGCACCAGTGGCCGCGCCAGCAGATATCTCCAGCCCGATCTCAACCGATCCCGCGCAGATTGACGAAGACAACCTGCCGGCCCTCGCCGAAGTGCATTTCGAGAGCGCGGGTCAGCGGCTGAACGGGCTCATCTATCTGGCGAATGGCGCAGGACCTCATCCCACAGTGATGATGCTTCACGGCTATCCGGGAAATGAGAAAAATCTCGATCTGGCCCAGTCCGTGCGCCGCGCGGGCTACAATGTGCTGTTCTTCCATTATCGCGGATCATGGGGCTCTGAGGGCGATTTCGGATTCGAGCATGTGATCGAGGATGCAGGGACCGCCGCCACCTTCCTGCGCGAAAATGCGGACGTCTACCGCGTGGACCCTGAGCGGATCATCCCCATCGGGCACTCCCTTGGCGGGCACACCGCGCTGCATACCGCCGCGCGCGATGAGCAGATCAGCTGCGCGGCAGGTCTTGCGGCTGCGGATTTCGGGATTGTCGGCGGTGCCTTCAACGAGGACCCGGAAGCAGCTGCCGGATTTGCAGCGTATACGGATGGTCTCGTGGCTGGCCCACTGGACGGGTTCAGCGGGCAGCAGGCGATGGCGGAGCTGACCGAGAACACGGTGCGTTTCGCACTAGCCTCTCTGGCACCGGCGCTGTCTGAAAAGTCGGTCCTGCTCGTCGCAGCGGAGCGAGACGCTGCTGTCCCGCCAGCGGCCTTTCATGACCCACTGGTCGCGGCCTATGCGGAGAATGCCAAGATCGACCTGCACCATGAACTGCTGGACGGAGATCATTCGTTTTCCTGGACCCGGATTGAGATGACCGAGACTGTGATCGCGTGGCTGGATGGTAATTGCCGGTAAAGGCGCAGCGCCCTAGATCGGGGCCATGTCGAAACGCCGCCTGAAACCTGAAGAGCAACGCGCCTGGGCGCGGGTGGCGCGGAGCGTGAAAGCGATGCCGGGGCGGCCTGCTCCCGAGGTGCCACCTACATCGGCATCCTTTGCAGACCTGCTCGACAAGCCGCACACACCCGCCGAGGCCTCGCGGCCAAGCCGGACGGTCCCCAAAGCCCCCTACCCGCCGCGTCTCGCCCAGCCGGCCGACCGCAGCAAGGAACGCCGGATCCGGCGGGGACAGACCGCTATTGCCGGGCGGTTCGACCTGCACGGGCATACACAGGAAAGCGCCCATGCTGCCCTTCCAGCCTTTCTCGCCTCGCAGCGCAGCCATGGGGCGCGGTGCGTTCTGGTGATCACGGGCAAGGGCCGGATGGGCGAAGGCGTGCTGCGCCGGAATTTCCTGCGCTGGCTGGAGACGACAGAGGCCCGCGCGCTTGTGTCAGGCTATGCGCAGGCGCACGACAAGCATGGCGGCGCGGGGGCCTTCTATGTGTTTCTCAGACGGCTCTAGTCTTTCGGACGAGCCGCTTTCTCTTCGAGGCCGGACCGGCCTTCACGGGCGGTGAGCGCCGCACCTACTGAATCCAGCGTAACGCCGCGGGACTTCAGCGCCACGAGCAGGTGGTAGAGGAGATCGGCGGCTTCTTCGACGACTTCACCTTCGCCCTGCGCAGCGACAGCAAGCGCGCATTCGACACCCTCCTCGCCGAGCTTCTTGCCGCATCGCATCGGCCCGCCGGACAGGAGCTTCGCGGTATAGGAGATGTCGACGTCCCGGCCTGAGTGATCGTCAATGGTTGATGCTAGCCGGGCGAGCGCCGCGGCGAGCTGGTCCCCCCGCCCAAGGTCTGTCTGATTGGCCATGGCGGCCTCCTTCAAGAGTTTCAGAGCGGCCGAACGGGCGCGCCCGCGCCCTCAAGCGCAGCTCTTGCCTGTTCTAGGCTTGCTTCGCCGAAATGGAAGATAGACGCAGCCAGCACGGCGCTGGCCCCTGCTTCCAGCACCGGAGGGGCGAGGTCTTCAACCGAGCCCGCGCCGCCAGAGGCAATCACCGGCACGTTCACCGCATCAGTCACAGCTTTCAGCATGGGCAGATCGTAGCCGGCCTTGGTGCCGTCCCGGTCCATGCTGGTGAGAAGGATTTCCCCGGCACCACGTTTTTCAGCTTCTCGCGCATAGGCAATGGCATCGATGCCCGTCCCGCGCCGCCCACCATGAGTAAAGACTTCATAGCTATCGCCATCGGCGCGTGCATCGATCGCCACGACCACGCATTGGCGACCCGCCTTGGCCGCGCAGCGGGAAATCAGATCATGATCCTCGACGGCCGCTGAATTGATCGCGACCTTGTCTGCCCCGGCGCGCAGCAACTGGACCATATCTTCCGGACTGCGCACCCCGCCGCCAACGGTGAGCGGCATGAAGCATTGCTCAGCTGTGCGCGTGACGACATCCAGCATTGTGCCCCGGCCCTCATGAGACGCGGTGATATCCAGAAAGCAGAGCTCGTCCGCGCCCTGATCGGAATAGGCCTTCGCCAGCGCCACCGGGTCTCCGGCGTCGCGCAGGTCAACGAAATTGACGCCTTTCACGGTGCGGCCGTCTTTGACGTCTAGGCAGGGAATGATGCGGGTCTTGAGCATGGGCTTGGCTTTAGACTGCGCGCGGCGCGGCGGCAATCAGATGTCTTTTCAATCACACGCCCTAAGTGTTGTGGCAGGGCGATGACACGCCTGCTCGTAACCCAGGGGCCTCCTGCATGATCGCCTTCCTTGTTTTCTTCACCATGGTGTTTGCCGCCGCGACGTCTGGCGCGATCTTCAAGCCTGGCGAATGGTATGAGGGCCTGTCGAAGCCGTCCTGGACCCCGCCCGGCTGGGCGTTTCCGCTGGTCTGGAGCATTCTCTACCTGAAGATTATCGTTGCCGGATGGCTCGTCTGGTCCGCCTCGGGTTGGGAGGCCTGGCCGGCGCTGACGGTCTACATGGTCAGCCTGATGTTCAATGCGGGCTGGTCGGCGCTGTTTTTCGGGGCTCGGCGGATGGACTGGGCGATGGCCGACGTGATCGCGCTCTGGCTGTCCATCGTGGCAACCATAGTGGTTTTCGTCCCGCACACGTCGCTCGCCGCCGCCCTGCTCGCGCCGTATCTCGCCTGGGTCAGCATCGCCGCTGTGCTCAATCTACGTATGATTCAGCTGAACCCCGAAGAGGCCGCTGCGGGTTAAGCTGCGAGTTCGACCGCCCTCGTCGGATCAATGTCGCCGTCGTAAAGCGCACGCCCAAGGATCGCGCCGGAGATGGCGCGGGTGCCCGTCCGGGCCTTCAGGGCGGCGATGTCTTCCACGCCTTTGACGCCGCCCGAGGCGATGACGGGGATGGAGACCGCGTCTGCGATCTCTCCGGTGAAGTCAACATTCACGCCGGTCTTCATGCCGTCGCGGCCAATATCGGTGGCGATGATCGCGGCGACACCGCAGCCTTCGAACGCCCTAGCAAGCTCGACCGCCTTCATGTCCGAGGTTTCCGCCCAGCCTTCGACGGCGACCATTCCGTTCACCGCGTCGATCCCTACAGCGACACGGCCCGGCAGGGCCCTTGCCGCGTCCTTTACAAGGTCCGGATCTCGTAGCGCCGCTGTACCCAGGATGACGCGGGAGATGCCGGCCTCCAGCCATGCTTCGATCTGCGCGCGCGTGCGGATGCCGCCG
Organism: Hyphomonadaceae bacterium; assembly: GCA_028285145.1. GTDB lineage: Bacteria > Pseudomonadota > Alphaproteobacteria > Caulobacterales > Hyphomonadaceae > JANQQC01. The sequence goes on along the minus strand of JANQQC010000045.1, from coordinate 63,807 downwards.
CCGAGCTGGACTGGTGCATCCGTCGCTCTCAGGATCGCGCGGACGGCCTCGCCATTGGCGGTCGCGCCATCGAAGGCCCCGTTGAGGTCAACGACGTGCAGTTTTGAAAAGCCCATGGCTTCAAACCGTGACGCCTGATCCGCCGGATCGTCATTGAAGGTCGTGGCCCGATCCATCTCGCCACGGATCAGGCGCACGCAGGCTCCGTCTTTCAGGTCGATGGCGGGGTAGAGATCGAAACTCATGACGGGTCCCAAAGCACAAAGTTGGAGAGCAGTTTCAGGCCGACACGCTGGCTTTTTTCGGGGTGAAACTGCGTGCCGAAGATGTTGTCCCGCGCAACCGCCGCGGTGATCTCGCCGCCATAATCCGTCGTGGCGGCGATAACGCCGGGATCGGTCGGCGTCAGTGCATAGGAATGCACAAAATAGGCGTGAGGCTCCTCACCCAGCCCATCGAGCACGGGATGCGCTCCGTTCAGATGCAACGCATTCCAGCCCATATGAGGGATCGCATAGCCCGGCCCCGGAGTGATTTCAGCCACGTCGCCCGGCACCCAGCCAAGGCCCGGAGTCTCGCCATCCTCAAGGCCGCGAGACGCCAGAAGCTGCATACCGACACAGATTCCGAGAAACGGTACGCCTCGTTCCAACACAGCCTCTTTCAGCGCGCTTACAACTCCAGCGCGTGAATCCAGCTCATTCATGCAATCGGCATAGTGCCCAACCCCCGGCAGCACGATCCGGTCAGCTTGACGGATGGCATCCGGGTCTGAAGTGACCTGAATCTCCGGCGTTTTCTTCGCATCATCAGCAGCCGAGCGCAGGGCACGCTCAGCCGAATGGATGTTGCCGGAGCCATAGTCGATGAGAGCGATCATGCGCATGGCGACGCTCTTAGCGCCGCCGCCACTGAAACGATAGGGCTGTTGGCCTGCTGGCTTGCCGCAGGGCTGGAAGTGCATAATCATTCCCGCCGGAGGAAATGCACGATGAAGCAGTCAGATGTGAAGCCGGCCTTTCTCGAACAGATCGGCAATCGGCCAGATCACGGCCGGGCCAAGACCTGCGGGCGAAAGGCCCGGCGCTGGCGTGGCCTGGTATCCCGAAGAGCGCGCATCGACGCCGCAGCGGTGCTCGCCCATTCAGCCTTTCTCGCGCCCGATACGATCCCGCACATCTATGATGGTTTCTGCGAAGGCTGGACCGGCGAGCCCATCGGCGCACCCGCGCTTCCTACGGAGGTCCGGCCATCGCTGCCTGCACCGGACGGGCTCTGGGACGGGTTCTGGTCGATCGCGGAAGACGCGGTCGCCGGCAAGCTTGATGCGGCCCAGATCACGATGCGAACGGCAGAGCTTGGCGGCACGATGGGCGAGGCCTATCTCGCCCGCACGGCAGAGGCGGCGAAAGCCTATCCGGGCGTCACAAGAATTGCCGAAGACCCACTGCCCAATCGCATTGAACTGGAGACGCTGGCCTCCTGCCCGCAGGGCTCACTGGGGCGGACTTTCCACGACCTGATCGTGGACAACACATTCGATCTTGAGGTGCTCGACCGCGATGAGATCGGCCTCTCGGACCTGCCAACACCGCTCGATTACCTTAACACCCGGATCCTTCAGTCTCACGATCTCTGGCACATCGTCGCCGGCTACGAGACAACGGCGCTGCACGAGATCGCGCTCTCGGCCTTCCAAATGGCACAGTTCGGCCACGCCTACTCTGCGCAGTTCCTGGCCGTGATGGCCGCTGTGGGCGCAATCACGCCGTCAATTGGCTATCCTGTGCTGATGACATCGATCACGAGCGCCTATGTGCATGGCCGCCGCTCGCCCCCGCTCATCACCATCGACTGGGAAGCAGAATGGCGCAAACCCACAGAGGCGATCCGGTCGAAGTACGGTATCGAGCCGTATCAACGACCCTACCCCGCCGACCTGATCGAGCAGCGCCTTTCTGCGTGACCTCCGGCTGCTTCGGGCTTCAGCTCGCCATCTGGCTTGACCGCGCAAAGACCGTGGCGGTCCCTGGACCAACATGCGAGCGGACCGGCTCGATTTCGTAGGCCGGAGCCATCCCGGTACGAGCATGGGCTCCTTCGAGCGTAAGCACCTCACGGTAGAGATTGATGCGCTGACGCGCAGCGAGGCGGTAATCTTCAAGAGAAGAGGAACGGGTCAAAGGTGCGACCACGCGGTGCGACCGTCCAAATGGAAGGTCGTACACATGGCGGGCCGCGGCGGCGCTGTCGCGGCTCGGCGAGACAAAGCCATCTGCCGCTTGTGCTGTGCGTTGTTCAACGCGGTGGCTTGGAAAACCATCGCGACGGCCAGCATGTTCCGGCAGGCTGATAATGAGCGAGGCCGGGAAACGCGTCAGGCCGGATGCAATGCCGAACCGGCTATCGGCTTCGATGATGTCAAACGGTGCCTTCCAGTGCTCAAGACGCATCAGGCCGCGGATCATGAACCGATCGATGAGCCCGATGGTTGGATAAGGCGCATCAGCGGCAGCCTTCGCCGGGCCGAGGCCGATGATTTCGATATCAATGTCGGTGCGTCGCTCGCCGCGCGGCATATCGAACACAAACGCCCTCACATGCGCGCCGCCGTGCGAAAGCGCTGTAGCGACGTGGCGAATATCCCCATCATACCAGGGAGAATCCGAGTCAAAACTCAGCGCGAGAAGCGCAACGCCCAGACTAAAATCTTCAGCTCCCATGCAATCAACCCATCATCCATCATTCCCAAGATTGAAAACGGGCTGGACGAGGATTGGTTCCGGCGAATCAGCTGATTTTAGAGCGAACCCTTGGTCGAGGCGGGCGCGCCGCCCATGCGAGCATCCGGCGCGATTGCGGCGCGGAGAGCCCGCGCGGTCGCCTTGTAGCAGCTCTCAATGATGTGGTGACTGTTCTCGCCATAAAGGTTTTCCACGTGCAGGCACATGCCGCCATTGCCGGCAAGCGCATGGAAGAACTCCTTGAAGAGTTCGGTGTCCATTTCGCCGATCTTGTCGCGCGTGAAATCGACTTTCCAGATCAGGTAGGGACGTTTGCAGAAGTCCACGGCGGCCCGGCTGAGTGTCTCATCCATTGGGATATAGGCGTGCCCAAAGCGCGTGATTCCGGCGAAATCACCCAGCGCTTCCCTGATGCACTGACCAATCACGATCCCGGTGTCTTCGACGGTGTGGTGCATGTCGACATGGAGGTCGCCCTTGGCCTTCACGGTGAGATCGATCGCCGAATGCTTGGAAAAGGATTCCAGCATGTGATCAAAAAAGCCGATCCCGGTGGACAGGTCGCTTTTGCCCGTCCCATCCAGATCGACGCTGACTTCGATCACTGTTTCGCGGGTTTCACGGCGTTTGGAGGCGGTTCTTGTATCGGTCATCGCGCTCACATAGTGCGAAAACATTAAGCATTCCACTTCGTAATGTTCACCGAATTCTAAATGTTTTCCGCTTTTAAGTTGCTGGAATTGGTGAAGAGTCTCCGGAGAGGGTGAACAGCCTTGTCGATAGACAAACAGACAGTGCTGAACCTTCAGAGGCTCGGTATCGCGCGCTCGATGCCGATTGTTGCGTCGGGTCTTGCCGCGTTTCTTGTCATTGCCATCATGGGAGCGTCGCTGGTTTACGCCTATCTCAATGCGTCTAAGGCCTCCGACAGATCAGCCGTAACGGTCGCACAGACAATCGCTCCGGACGTGGCCTGGCGCGAAACAGATCGCATCGATCACGTTCTCGAAGTCTACACCGCTGGCGAGGGAGCCGTGATCGGGCTCGACAATTCCGTTCTTGCCGGAAACTCGGACGCCGTGACCAATTCGAGCGCGCGCCGCTATCCGATCGTTTATCAGACGACACCGGTTGGCACCCTGGTTACGCCACCAATGATCCACTACGGCCCGCCAATGCCCTATTGGCTGCTTGGCATCCTCGCCCTGTTCTGCGTGGCGGCCGCCTATGTGACATCTGCCTTTTACGCACGGCGCATTGGTAGTGGTCTCAACCAGCTGACCGACTACGCCTCCAATCTTGGCGATACACAGGCGACCGAGTTCGTCGGGGATGTCGCTTTTTCCGAAATGTTCCGCCTGCGGGTCGCGCTCAGCCGGGCCAGCCAACGCCTGCGCAGAAAACACGAAGATATGCGACGCAAGGTCTATCGCGATCCGACAACTGGCCTTCCAAACGCAGCGCTGATCGTCGAGCGGCTGAAAGCCGCCGGCGGGATCGCGACCTTCGACACCCCTGCCGCTTACATCCTTCTCCGGTTCGAGCCGGAAGGCGCACTGAGCGCCGCCACGGCTCCGAATGCCATGCGCGACCTTCTCAGAGCGGCGGCAGAGCGCCTGACCGAGGAGATGAACGCGCACTTCGCCGACGTCCAGGACAAGCGCGAAGCTTTTGCCATCGGCGCGGTGGCCGAAGACCATCTCGGGCTCTTCATCGCTGAATCCGGCAGCCGTTCGGATGTGTCTGCCCTGTTGCGCGCCCTGCGCCGCAGGCTCGCCGCTGCATTTGAACTTGATGGGAGCGAAGTGTTCGCCCGCGTCTCCGGCGGGGTGGCCATGATCCCGGAAGATGGCACAACACCGGATGCCGTTCTCGGGCGGTCCGAGCTCGCGCTGAAGAAAATGCTGAACGATGACAGCTCAGGGTTCAAGTTCTACACGCCACGTCTCGACCGCATTGAGGAAGGCCGGCTTCGCCTCGAGGCAGAGTTGCGCGAAGGCATTGAGAATCAGGAGTTCCGCGCCTCCTTTCAGCCGAAGGTCGACTTCAAGACGGGCCGCATTGCCGGCTTTGAAGCCCTCGCGCGCTGGCGGCGTCCGGGTGGCAAGATTATCTCTCCAGCGGCCTTTATTCCGCTGGCGGAGGAAACCGGGCTTATCCGCGACATTGGCGATCACATTCTCATCCAGGCCTGTCAGAAAGCGAAAGAGTGGACCGAGGCGGGCGTCGATGCCGGCGTTGCGGTCAACGTCTCACCTATGCAGTTCGAGCAGAAACGGTTTGTCGACAAGATCATTGAGTCGATGCGCCTGACCGGGCTGCCGCCGACCAAGCTCGAACTGGAAATCACCGAATCCATGGCCGTGTCCGATCCGACGCGAGTATCCTCGGTCATGGAGCCTCTGCGAGCCATGGGTGTCAGCCTTGCCATCGATGATTTCGGCACCGGGCACTCAAACCTGTCCATGCTCTCGCAACTGCCCTTCTCGACCTTCAAGATCGACCGTCAGTTCGTGTCAGCGCTCGACCGCGGCGGTCAGGCTCCGGCCATCATTGAGATGATCCTCGCCATGGCTGAGACTCTTGGCCTGTCGACAGTGGCGGAAGGCGTTGAGACGCCGATGCAGGCCGACTTCCTACTCCGTCGCGGATGTACGCTGGCACAGGGTTACCTCTACAGCCCGGCCCTACCAGCCGAGGATGTAGTCGACTTTGCGGCGCGCTGGAATTCAGGCCAGTTGCAAGACCGCAAGCGCGCCGTCGGCCAAGTCTAAACCTCGTCTCGCACCTCAAGGGTTCGGGACTGACCCGGACTATAGCCGGTCCACCGCTTGAAAGCGCGCGAGAACGAACTCGGGTCTGAGAAGCCGACCAGGTAAGCCGTTTCATTTACCGAAGCCTTTTCCCCATTGAGATAGTGGATCGCCATCCGGTGGCGCAGTTCGTCAAGCAGTGTCTCGTAGCCAACACCCTCAGCTTTCAACTGACGATAAAGGGTCTGACGGCTGCGTCCCATCTCGCGGGCAATCCTCTCCATGCTCACCTCCCCTTTATGCAGGATGGGGATGAGCCGCGCCTCGACGGCCGAGCGCACCGTCTTTGAGTCTTTCAGCTCCGCCAGCAATTCATCTGCATGCTTGGCGAGAACTCCAAAGACGTAGGGCCGCTCAGTCGCGAGCCGCATGGTCAGCCAGACCTCCTTGAGCTGCATCGCGTTGCGCGGTGCGCCAAATGCAACCGGCACGCCGAGAATCTGCTCGTAAAGCTCAGCGTACTCAGGCGCATCATGAGTCACTTCCGCGCTGAGATAGGCCGGGTTGTCTGGTTGGAACCTGTTGTGGCCACAGATAAAGCGCCCGAGCGTCGATTCCGTCAGCTCGGGAAAATCGTTCGGATTCTTGCGCATGTCCTCAATCCAGACTTCGCCATTGCGCCGGACAATCTTGAACCTGTCATCATCGCCAACGCCCTCAACCTCAATCACCAAACGCCCGTAGCGGTTCATCTGCTGAAAGGCATCCAGCATCGATTCCGAGGAGTAGGCGACCAGACCTACGATTGAGAGCTTCTCGAAAGAGATCGACGATCCAAAGAGTAGCGCCAGAGCGGGCTCGGCCGACAGCTGCTTGCCGGCGCGCATCAGTGTCTTGAAAGTTGCAAAAGGCAAACGAGAGTCGGGGTCGTCGAACTGATCTGAGGTCAGGCCCGCCGCGCTCATGAGTTCACCGCGATCCGCACCCTTGGACACCGCCAGATCAAACAGGGCCTTTGTATAGCCTGCAGAAACGGTGGGCTCTGCCATCGATGCTCCTTTGTCGCCGCGCCTTCGGGCGCAATGTAACCCGAAGTCATGGTTTTGATCACACCGGTCATGTCTGCGCACAATCGTAAATCTTAGGCTCGGGATACCTTCAACTTATCCTTGAGGCCTCCCAGATGAACACCGTCGCAACGGCGCAAATGCGCCAAACCGCCTTCGGTCCCGACCGCGCCCTGAAAGGAGCCGCCATGTTGTGGTTTACTGTTGCACTCGCCGGGCAGTGGCTCTTCGTCGTCTACATCGCCATTTTCTATGGCGGATCGACGCTTGCCGGTGATTTCGAACGCATTGACGGGCGCGTCTTTCACGGCTTCATCGCAGGTGACGTGCTCGGAAACGCCCTGTTCATGGGCCATGTCCTGCTGGCCTTCTCAATCACCTTCGGCGGACCGTTACAGCTCATCCCGCAGGTTCGGAACCGGTTTCGCACCTTCCATCGCTGGAATGGGCGGATCTACATTGCGACCGCTTTCATCATCAGCCTTGGAGCCCTCGTGCTGGTCTATTCACGCGGCGTGATAGGTGGCCCGTGGATGATTGCCGCAAACACGCTGAACGCGGCGTTGATCATGTACTTTGCCTTCATGACGATCCGGCGGGCCATGGCGCGAGACTTTCGCAGCCATGAACGCTGGGCGATGCGGATGTTCCTGGCCGTAAGCGGTGTCTGGTTCTTTCGCCTCGGATTTGGGTTCTACGCGTTCATCACAGGTGGAGAGATGCCCGGCAGCCAGAACAATCTGGAGGGCCCGTTCGATCTGTCGCTGGCCTTTGCCTACTCCATCGTCCCCATCGTGATCCTGGAGCTGTACTATCGCGCAAGGGACACGGATGGACCCGTCGCAAAGACAGCAATGACTGGCGGCATGCTCGCTTTGACCGCCGCGACCGGTCTGGGGATCTTCATGGCCGCGCAGATTTTCTGGCTACCGAATATGTAGACTAAGGCAAAGGACCGCAGCGGCGTTCATACTCGGCGATGGCGTCCGGCATCCATTTGCGGAAATTCTCGGCGCGCGTCGCGGAGGCCGGATGGGTCGACATCCATTCAGGCGGCCGCTGGCCACCACCAATCTCTCCCATGCGCTCCCATAGTTCGGGGGCTTCGCGCGGATCGAAACAAGCCCGCACCAATAGATCGAGTCCGATCTTGTCGGCCTCGGTCTCGTGCTGGCGGGAATAAGACAGGACCGCGCCCTGCGCTGCCATGCCAAAGGCCTGCATGACGGCTTGTTGCTGGCCGGCCGACATATCACTAAGGCCTAGCCCAACCGCCATCGATCCGAGCTGGACGACCTTTTGCTGGCTCATCCGCTCCGAACCATGATGGGCCAGCGCATGGCCAATTTCGTGCCCCATCACCACAGCAAGCTTATCGACATCGTTGATGTCAGACAGCGAAACCTCCCCATCATAATTACCGGTGATGTCGAGAATGCCGGTATAGACCGCCACATAACCGCCCGGCAGGCAGAAGGCGTTGGGCTGGTCGGACTGGACGACATAGTAGGTCCAGTCGAATGCGCTGGCGACGGGCTCAAAATCATAACCCTGCTGGAGCAATTCAGCTTCCAACTCAATCGCCGCCGCTTCAAGACGCTCGCCAATCTCGCGAACCGTTTCAGTGATCTCGCGCTCGCCGGTCGTGCAGCTCGTATTCTGAGTGCAGTAAACCGTGTTCCCTCGGGCGCTCTCCTGCTGGAGTATCTGGACGTACGACTGCGCCCCCAGCCGGGCGGAGTCCTCAATGCTCATGGTGTTGAACTGACTGCGGCCGGTGAATGGCACCTCTTTCTGGTTCGAGAACCAGTAAAAGGCGAGCCCCAACAGACCGATCAGGATGATGCTGAAACGCCCCCCCGGCAGGCCCCCTGCTCTACGACCGTTCGGCATGCGCAAGATTCAGCTCCATCTGGTTGTGCATGTCAGTGATAGACAAACGGAGCACTGAACGAAAGCGCGTTCAGCCTTTAATCGCAGCCCCAAGCTCCGGTGCCCCATTAGCGATGCCTTAGCGAGTTTCGACTAATGACCGGTCGATCAAGTAGGATACGGTCGCATGTCTCTTTCGGAAACCGAGCGCAAAGCCCTCCACGGCGCGGAATATGTCGAGAAATTCGAAACTCAGAATCCGAAACGGGTTCTTCGCCTGCTGGAGCAGATCGACTTTCAGAAGCATCATGCGGTTTGCGATTTCGGTTGCGGCAACGCGATGGCGCTTGGAGAAATACATGACCGGATTGGCCGCTACGCTGGCGTCGATTTCTCTCCGGAATTCATCGAAAAAGCGCGGATGCGCGCCCAGCAGCTGAATGCGAGTCACGCCGAGTTCTACTGCGAAGACATCATTGGATTTTGCCAGACCCATCCGGCTGAATTCGATATCGCGCTCGCCTTCGACTTCTCAGAACATGTCTACGACGATGACTGGCTTGAATTTCTAAGCGCAATGAAGAACTCGCTCAAACCCAACGGTCGCATTTTCCTGCACACTCCGAACCGGGCATTCTTCATCGAACTGATGAAGGAGAAGAACTTCATCCTGAAACAATTCCCGGAGCATATCGCTGTCCGAAGCATGGAGGACAACGTCGCATTGGTGGAGCGATCTGGTTTGGAAGTGCAGAAACAATCTTACATTCCACATTACAACGCTCTCAGGCACTTACATCCGTTCTCGGCGCTGCCATGGCTTGGCAAATACTTCGATGCGCGAATTTTTATCGAAGCTAGGCGCGCCGCTTGAAACTGCTTTGAATGCAGGCCTTCCTACCTTAAATGTCGCGCATGACTGAACATGCCGCGCCCAAGCTCGAAATCCGGATCATTCCGGTGACACCGCTCCAGCAGAACACCTCCCTGATCTGGTCCACCGAGACCATGGAAGGCGTGTTCATCGATCCAGGTGGCGAAGTAGATCGCCTAATGGCCGCGGCGGAAGAATTCGGCGTGAAGATCGTCGCCGTCTGGCTGACCCATGGCCATCTCGATCATGCAGGCGCAGCAACCGCCGTGAAGGAGCGTACCGGGTGCCCGATCATCGGGCCGCATAAGGACGACCAGTGGCTGCTCGACGAGATCGAGGAGCAGGGCGCAAAATACGGCATCGCGGATGGCAAGAATGTTCAGCCTGACCGTTACCTTGAAGAAGGCGACGAGCTGGAGCTGAACGGCCTTAAGTTCGGCGTTACCCACTGCCCCGGACACACACCCGGTCATGTCGTGATCTACCAGCAGGAGGGCAAGCTCGCTTTTGTTGGCGATGTGCTGTTCCGCGGTTCAATCGGACGGACCGATTTTCCGCGCGGCAACCATCAGCAGCTGATCGACTCCATCACCTCCAAACTCTGGCCGCTAGGCAAGGAAATGCGCTTCGTGCCCGGTCATGGCCCAATCTCCACCTTCGGTCAGGAACGTGTCGACAACCCCTATGTCGCCGATCAGGTCACGGGCCTTCGTTAAAGCCCGGGGAGCGAACCATGCCCCTTCAGGACACGCCTCGCATCCGCTCTATCCTCGAAATGGAGCGCCAGCTCGGTGAGGGTGACTGGGCCGCCGCCGGCGCGCACTTCACGCCGGACGTCCAGTATCAGGTCGGCGCACAAGCCCCGCGACACGGAATCGAGGGCATCCGTGACTATATGGCTGGTCAGATGCAGCTTGTCCGCTGGGATGGGCACACGCCGCGCCTGATGCTCGAAACCGGCGATACCGTCATCATCGAAGTCGACAGTCACTTCTTCCGTCACGCCGACGAAACGGCCCTCATCCTGCCCTGTACCGACATCTACCGGTTTGACGGCGATCGCATCGCCAATTGGCGGGTCTATGCCGACCTTTCGGCCTTCAGCACCTGAACGGTTCCACAACTATCAGGCGGCACGAGCGCCGGCTGCGACGATCTCCGCTTGCAGAACACTGCCGGACCCCGCTATAGCCCAGCCGTTTGCCCAACCGCCGTTCGAGGACCCCGCTCATGCCGAAGCGCGACGATATCAAGTCCATCCTCGTAATCGGCGCCGGTCCCATCATTATCGGACAGGCCTGCGAGTTCGACTATTCAGGTGTTCAGGCGATCAAGGCGCTTAAAGACGAAGGCTACCGCGTTGTCCTCGTCAATTCGAACCCCGCCACCATCATGACCGATCCGGGGCTGGCGGACGCCACCTATATCGAGCCGATCACGCCGGACTTCGTCGAGAAGATCATTGCTGCGGAAAAACCGGACGCGCTGCTGCCGACCATGGGCGGACAGACCGCGCTGAACTGCGCCCTCGATCTGCAATATGCCGGCGTGCTTGAGAAACATGGCGTGGAGCTGATCGGGGCGCGGGCCGAAGCCATCGAGATGGCCGAGGATCGTAAACTGTTTCGCGAGGCGATGGACAGGATCGGCCTTGAGAATCCGCGTGCCGAAATTGTCTCTTCTCCGAAGCGCGAAGATGGCAGCTACGACCGGCTGGCCGGTCTTCAGGTCGCAATGGACGCGCTCGAGACGGTCGGCCTGCCCGCGATCATCCGCCCGGCCTTTACCCTTGGCGGCACGGGCGGCGGCGTCGCTTACAATATCGAGGAATATGAAGAGATCTGCCGGTCCGGCCTTGCCGCCTCCCCCGTGGCGCAGATCCTTGTCGATGAGAGCCTCCTCGGATGGAAAGAGTACGAGATGGAGGTCGTCCGCGACAAAGCTGACAACGCTATCATCATTTGCTCCATCGAGAACATCGACCCGATGGGTGTTCACACCGGCGATTCCATCACTATCGCCCCTGCGCTCACCCTGACGGACAAGGAATATCAGGTGATGCGGAATGCATCGCTCGCCGTGCTGCGCGAGATCGGCGTCGAAACCGGCGGCTCCAATGTGCAGTTCGCGGTGAACCCGGCAAATGGCCGACTTGTCGTGATCGAGATGAACCCGCGCGTCTCGCGTTCCTCAGCACTCGCCTCCAAGGCTACCGGCTTTCCGATTGCCAAGATCGCCGCCAAGCTCGCCGTCGGATATACGCTGGATGAGCTCGACAACGACATCACAGGAGTCACGCCCGCCTCGTTCGAGCCGACGATCGATTATGTCGTCACCAAGATCCCGCGCTTTGCCTTTGAGAAGTACAAGGGCGCAGAACCTGTCCTGACGACTGCGATGAAATCCGTCGGCGAGGCCATGGCTATTGGCCGGAACTTTCAGGAAAGCCTGCAGAAGGCCCTCTGCTCTCTAGAAACCGGCTTGTCTGGCCTTGATGAAATGGAGTTCGAAAGCGAGGACGCGCTCCGCCAGGGCCTGACAACGCCAACTCCGACCCGGCTTTGCGCGGTCGCCCAGGCGCTGCGCAGCGGCATGAGCGTTGAGACCGTCAACGAGCTAACCAGCATTGACCTGTTCTTCCTGCGCCAGATGGCGGAGCTGGTCGAAATCGAGGATGCGGTGCGCCGCGACGGCCTGCCAACAGCCCGAAGCGACTTTATCGATCTCAAGGGCAAGGGCTTTTCGGACGCTCGGCTCGCCAAGCTGACCGGCAAGACTGAAACGGCTGTGCGCAAAGCACGTCACAAGCTCGATGTGCGCCCCGTCTACAAGCGCATCGACACCTGCGCCGCTGAGTTCGCGGCAAAGACGCCATATCTGTACTCAACCTATGAGCACCCCGCCTACGGTGAGACCGAAGCTGATTGCGAAGCCGGCGTGTCCGAGCGGAAAAAAGCGATCATTCTTGGCGGCGGGCCGAATCGGATCGGGCAGGGTATCGAGTTCGATTATTGCTGCTGCCATGCCGCCTTCGCGATGGCGGACATCGGTATTGAGTCGATCATGGTGAACTGCAATCCGGAAACGGTCTCCACCGATTACGACACGTCCGACCGGCTCTATTTCGAACCGCTCACGGACGAGCATGTTCTGGAGATCGTCCACAAGGAGCAGAGCGCAGGAGAACTGGCCGGTGTGATTGTCCAGTTCGGCGGGCAGACGCCGCTAAAACTTGCCAGCCTGCTCGATGCGGAAAGTGTACCCATCCTGGGAACACAATCGAAGTCCATCGATCTTGCCGAGGACCGGGAACAATTCCAGGCGCTGCTGGATGAGATCGGATTGAGGCAGGCCCCCGGTGCCATCGCGCGCTCGGTCAAGGAGACCATCGCTGCGGCAGAGCAGATCGGCTTCCCGGTCATGCTGCGCCCATCTTTTGTTCTTGGCGGACGCGGCATGGAAGTCGTTCGGGATATGGATGATCTGAAGCGCTATGTGAACGAAGCCGTTAAGGTCACCGGCAAGCAGCCGCTCCTGATCGACCGATATCTTGCCGACGCGATTGAGGTCGATGTCGACGCCCTGTGCGACGGCCGCGACGTCCATGTCGCAGGCGTTATGGAACACATCGAAGAAGCCGGCGTCCATTCCGGGGACTCTGCCTGTGCGCTACCGCCTTATACTCTCCTGCCCAGCATGATTGGACGATTGTCAGAGCAGGCGATCGCGCTGGCCAAGGCGCTTAATGTCAAAGGCCTGATCAACATCCAGTTCGCGGTGAAGGATGAAGAGATCTACGTCCTCGAAGCGAACCCACGTGCCAGCCGGACGGTGCCTTTCGTGGCGAAAGCGGTCGGAGCACCGATTGCCGCGATCGCCGCCAAGATCATGGCCGGCAGCAAGCTCGCGGACTTCGACCTTAAGCACGCCACGCCGAGCCGCGTAGCCGTGAAAGAAGCCGTGTTCCCGTTTGCACGCTTTCCAGGGGTTGACCCTGTTCTGGGTCCGGAAATGAGATCCACAGGCGAAGTCATGGGATGGGATGACGATTTCGGTGCGGCCTTCCTCAAGTCCCAGATCGGTGGGGGCACGAAGCTGCCCTCTGAAGGCGCAGTCTTCATCTCCCTGAAGGATGCCGACAAGGCGGGGATGATCGAAGCGGCGCAGGACCTAATCGATATGGGCTTTACCCTGATCGGCACCAGCGGCACCGCCGCGTTCCTGAGCGAGGCGGGCCTCGCCATCTCGCCGGTGAACAAGGTGATTGAAGGCCAGCCGCACATTGTGGATGCCATGATCAATGGCGAGGTCGCTCTGGTCTTCAACACGACCGAGGGCGCGCAATCCCTGAAGGACTCTGCATCCATCAGAAAGACTGCGCTAAGCCAACGTATCCCGTACTTCACGACGCTCGCGGCCTCGCGCGCATCGGTTCAGGCGATCCGGGCGCAGAAGACGCGAAGCATGACCGTGCGGCCCTTGCAATCGGCCTGACGGCTCCCCACTTGACCCGCCGGTATTTTGTGCAACGTTTCGTTGATCAATCAGAGTAGATCCCATGCAACGCATTCCCATGACCGCCGAAGGGCATCAGGCCCTCGACGCAGAGCTGAAGAATCTGAAGACGGTTGAGCGCCCCGCCATCATCGCGGCGATCGCTGAAGCGCGCGAACATGGCGACCTCTCCGAGAACGCCGAGTATCACGCGGCTAAGGAAAAGCAGAGCTTTATCGAAGGCCGTGTGGCAGAGCTCGAAGACAAGCTCGCGCGTGCCGAAATCATCGATATGACGAAGATCAGCGGCTCGAAGATCGTGTTCGGCGCGACGGTGACAATCATCGATGTGGAATCGGAGAAGGAGTCGACCTATCGGATTGTCGGTGAGGACGAAGCTAACATTGAGAACGGCAAGATCTCGATCTCTTCCCCACTCGCCCGCGCGCTGATCGGGAAGGAAGAGGGCGACGAGGCTGAGGTCTCCGCGCCCGGCGGTGCCCGCGCTTACGAAATCGCCAGCGTCGAGTACGAATAATCATGACGGACCAGCGCTCGTTCGGACCGTCCATCTGGGCGGCATCCGACGGGCGCGCTGGAAATGCCTCGCAGGTTCGTGCCATCGTCAATGCACTGACCGAAACCCAACGCTGGATGCGCATCGCGCACATTAATGGCGAAGGACATCGCGCCGATCCACTGGAGCTGCACCCACGGCCGCCCTGCACCTGGTTGCCGAGCTCAGCCTGGATCTGGCCGAAACTCGCCCTACCCGCAGAAGAACGTCAGGCGCTGTCCGCTCCATGGCCAACCCTGATGATTGCCGCTGGCCGGCGCAGCGCGCCCTTCACAGCAAAAGTCCGCGAATGGTCGGCGGGGCAAACACTTTGCATCCAGATTTTAGACCCACGTATGTCACCGAGCGCGTTCGATATGCTTGTCACGCCTGCACACGATGAGTTGGAAGGGGACAATGTGATCCGTACCGCCGGGTCGCCATCATACTTCTCTTCCGACGCCATTGAAGAAGCCGGCCTCGCCTTTGCTGACCTTGCGGACGAACGTGGCAAAAGCTGTATCATCGTCCTGGGCGGGGATTCCAAGACCCACAAATTCACACCCGCCGCCGCCGAGCGTCTCGCGGCAACGCTTCGCCAGCTCGCTGGGGAGGGCTGGCGGCTGCGAATCACAACCTCCCGTCGCACGCCCGCCCACGCCATCGCCGTCGTGAAGGGCATTGCTGATGAGGTCGGCGCACGTATCTGGACCGGGCCGGAGGACGGCCCCAATCCGTACCTCGCCTGGCTGATCTTCTCCGATGCGGCAATCGTCACCGAGGACTCCGCCAACATGCTGTCGGACGCGGCTTATCACGGCCTGCCCGTGCACATCGCCCGGCTGTCCGGACGGTCTGCAAAGTTCGACCGCCTGCATCAAAGCCTGATTGATCGCGGTGCCGCGCGTTGGCTCGGCGAGACGCTTGAAAGCTGGAGCTATGAACCCCTGCGCGAAGCCGACCGGGTGGCTGATGCGATTGTCGAAGCGCTCCTGAAGCGGCATCCACAACCGGCCATGCCACCGGCTGGAGATGATACGGTAATCGCGCCCGACTGGCTCTGACGCTACGATATCACATTCTAATACTCTGATTTTCATGGGTTATTTGTTGACAGTATCGCCAGCCGAAAGCATGTGAACCTGATGGCGCACGATCACGCTCATGCACATTCGGACGCCCGCTGGCGCGTTGCGGTCGCGGCCGTTCTGACCTTCTCCTTTATGGGGGTCGAGGTCATCGGTGGCATCCTGTCAGGCTCCCTCGCTCTGCTGGCGGATGCGGCGCACATGCTGACCGATGCCGGTTCGCTCACCCTTGCCTGGATTGGCTACTACCTTGCTGAACGGCCGGCCGATGAGCGCCGGTCCTATGGCTTTGCGCGGTTCAAGATTCTGGCGGCCTTCGTCAACGGACTTGCCTTGATCGTGCTGGCCGTCTGGATCCTGTTCGAGGCGGGTATGCGCCTGTTGGACCCTCAGCCCATTATGGGCAGCCTGATGTTATGGATCGCGGTTGGCGGACTGTTTGTGAATGTGGCCGCCTTTACCGTGCTGCATGGTGGAGATCATGACGATCTCAACCTGTCCGGCGCGCTCTGGCATGTCGCAGGGGACCTGCTTGGTTCGGTCGCCGCCATCGCCGCCGCCCTTATCATCATCGGGACGGGCTGGACCCCGATTGACCCGCTCCTTTCCACGCTCGTGGCTGCACTGATCACATGGGCAGGTCTGCGGATCGTGCGCAAATCCGGCCACATCCTTCTGCAGGGCGCTCCCGAGACATTATCCTCGGCTGCGATCATTGCCGATCTTGAAGCGCTCATCCCGGAAGCAAGCCGTGTATCGCACGTACATGCCTGGCAGCTGACAGAGGCGAAACCCATGGTCACACTGGAAGTCACCTGCGCGTCAGGGGCCTGCCCGGAAACCCTGAGGCGGGACATCAAGGCCCGGCTGAAGGAGGCGTTTGATGTCTCCCATGCGACCGTTGAAGTCGTTAGTGAGCCGATTTAACCCCACTGCACACTCTTGTGAGCAGGCCCGGGACTTTCATCCCGCGTCTCAAAACCCCATACATAGGCTCCAACGATTCCCCTGCCCTTTTTCGAAGGAGCGCACGCCATGAGCGATACGAAGCACGCCGAAATCCTGATCATCGGCTCCGGCCCGGCCGGCTGGACGGCCGCCATCTACGCCGCGCGCGCCATGCGCAAGACGCTGGTCGTGGCGGGTCTGCAGCCTGGCGGCCAGCTGACCATCACCACTGATGTGGAGAACTATCCCGGATTTGCCGAAATCCAGGGCCCCGAGCTGATGGACAAGATGCGCGAGCATGCAGAGAAGATGGGCACGGAAACCGCCGAGGATCACATCGCGGAGGTCGATCTGGATGCGCGCCCGTTCCGCGCCATCGGCGAAAGCGGCACGGTCTACACCGGCGATGCCCTCATCATCTCCACCGGCGCGCAAGCGAAATGGCTCGGCCTGCCTTCGGAAGACAAGTTTCAGGGCTTCGGCGTCTCGGCTTGCGCAACGTGCGACGGCTTCTTCTATCGCGAGAAAGACGTGATTGTGGTCGGCGGCGGCAACACTGCTGTGGAAGAAGCCCTCTTCCTCACGAACTTTGCCTCCAAGGTCACCCTCGTGCATCGCCGCGACTCCCTGCGGGCCGAGAAGATCCTGCAGGACCGGCTATTCAAGAACCCCAAGGTCGAGATTCTCTGGGACTCCGAGCTGGAAGAAGTTGTCGGTGATGAGAATCCGCTCGGCGTCACTGGCGCGAAGATCAAGAACCGGAACACAGGCGAGACCACGCTCGTCCCGGTCCATGGCGTCTTCATCGCGATCGGCCATGCCCCCTCGACCGAGCTGTTCACCGGCAAGGTCGACATGAAGGACAATGGCTACATTCTCACCGCGCCGGATTCGACGGCAACCAACATACCCGGCGTGTTCGCTGCAGGTGATGTCACCGATGAAATCTATCGGCAGGCCGTGACAGCGGCCGGCATGGGCTGCATGGCCGCCCTGGAAGCCGAGCGCTGGCTGGAAGAAGAAGCCGCGCTGAAAGAAGCCGTGGCGGCGGAGTAGCCGCCCCTAAACCGACTTGCCCCGGACTTTCTCGATGAGGGTCCGGACATCGTGTTCCTCGTCGCCCTCATAGCGGGGCGCATAGGTCTCGTACGCCTTCCTGATCGGGGCCATGCGTTCCTCGACACGTTCGATGTTGTAGGGATGGCTGACGCAATAACGTTCCCCTGCTTTGACCTGCCTGAGGATAATCGCCGCGAAATCGTCAGCTTTCATGGCCAGTTCGCCGAAGGGTCCGCGGGTCATTTCAGAATGCACAAAACCCGGAATGATCACACCGACGCGAATGAAGTCCGGCATCTCCTCGTCGAGACTGTCGGTAAGGCCAAGCACGGCGTGTTTGGAAGCGACGTAGGCGGCGTTCGCCGGAACGGCGATGAACAGGGAGTTCTCAGACCCGGTATTGTAGATGGCGGCCGGCGTGCCCTGCTTGATCATGCGCTCGCCAAAGACTTTGCAGCCGTGCCAGACACCCCAGAAATTCACGTCGAATAGGTTCCGGACATCGTCCATCTCTGAATTGACGAGCCGTTTCTGACCCAGCCCAACCCCCGCATTATTGAAGACAAGATCGACCTGCCCCAACGCGCTCCATGCGAAATCCGCAAGCGCTTCGACGCTCGCAAGATCGCGCACGTCGCATACTACTGCACGCGCTTCGATCCCTTCTGCTGTAAGGGCCGCGACCGCCTCATCCAGCCGGTCCTGCCGTGGCTCGCCGATAACGACCTTCGCGCCTTCCGCGCCAAGCCCTTTTGCCAGCGCGAAACCGATCCCGGTTGCGCCGCCCGTTATGACGGCAACCTTGTCCTTGAAATCTTCCATTTGTGTCTCCTCAGCGGCCAGCATAGCCACCGGGGACAATGACGCCAGTTTTTCGCCGGTCGCCTTTAGCGCAGGATGGCGAGCGCCGTCTTGGTGCGAGCGTCCGAGCTTCCTTCAGAGGCTAGCCGCCACTCATAGGACTCAAGCTCCCGGCGGGCGTCCTGATGCGCGAGCTGCAGGCCAATCATGGCTTCCTCGATGCGATACTGTTCCTCATTGAGGTGTTTGAGTTCAGCCAAAAGCTCGATGCGCTCAACGATCGTGGTCTCGGGCGCGATCAGGGCGGCCTCGGTAAAGGCGATGTCATAATGGATCGCCTCAAGGTCCCGCTCGGCTGAGCGGACAGCGGCGGACGCGCTCTGGACGACAGACTTCAGCTTATAGAGATGCGCCCCGTCCCAGAACTCGGACTTGAAGGCCGCTTCGTTATAGCCGTGGCAGACACCGTTATAAACGCGGCCCTGCGCGCCGACGGCAAATCCGTTCGATGGCGTGCAGTATTGCGCAAGGCCGATTGCACGACCCTCGAGATACGCGTCCATATTAAGCGTGACACCCGCCTTGGAGGCACAGGCCTGTCGACGCGGCGCAATCGCGCTGGCCGGCGCGCCGCGCGCGCCATCTTCATAGCCGACTGACTTCCAGTCCGCATAAAGACATTCATCTTTCGACATTCCGCCCGCACAGCCGGCCAGTGCCAGACTGGCGAGGACCACGATACGAGTCCGCATGATTTCTCTCCGCCCTATTGTAGCGGAACCTGACACAGTGCGATTAAGCCGTGATTTCCGGATCGGGGCGATAACGAGGCAATCGCGAAAACGCCCGATTAAGCATCACTCAGTCTGATGAGGGCGGCCCGGCCTTGATGGAGAGGGCGTGAAGGCCGGTTTCGAACTCTTCCGCCATCACCATATTCACTGCGCGCTGGACCTGAACCCGGCTTAATCCTTCAAACGCTTCGCTGGTAATTGCGACGTTGAAATGGGTCTCCCCTTCTGGAGATGCGCCCGCGTGACCCGCGTGCCGGGCGCTGTCGTCTACAACCTCAAGTGAAACGGGCTGAAAAGCTTCGGTCAGAAGGTCACGAATCCGGTCAATCCTGCGTGTCAATTCTTGTCTCCTTAACCGCTGCGCCCCACTATCTGGCCCCATGGACGGATCTTTTCCATACCGCGTGAAGTTCACCGACATCCGGGTGAAGCCTCCCGCAGCCGATAAATCGCGCGAACGCGCGAAGAAAACGCGCGTCTGCGAGCATGATGATTGCGAGCTGGCGGGAGAGTTTCCGGCCCCCAAGCGCAATGGCAATGGACGGCACTGGTTCTGCCAGCGCCATGCGGGCGAGTACAATCGCCGATTCAATTTCTTCGAAGGCATGAGCGACGAGGATCTCAAACGCTTCAACGAAGAAGCGCGCCATGGCTTCAAGAAGACGTGGAAGTTTGGCAGCGGCCCCATGGCCGGCAAGAAGTCGGCCGATGCGCACGATATGCGCAAATGGCGTGGACGGGACCTGTTCGAGGATGGCGTCGCCGATGCTGCGCGTCAGGAACAGCGCCGCCGGACGCAGCTGCAGGTCCGCGCGCTCAATGAGCTCGACCTCGATGAGGCCGCAACGCCCGCCGACATTCGCGCGCGCTATGCCGATTATGTGCGCCGCTTTCACCCGGACTCCAATGGCGGGGACCGAAGCTCTGAGCATAAGCTGTCCCGTGTGATCCGCGCCGGCAAGACGCTCAAGGCCGCCGGCCTGATGAAGGACTGACCGCTGGCCGCGCGGAGCTGGAGCGAGATTGAACGCCTGCCAGGCTTTGACGGCGTTCAGGCAGAGTTTGACCACGAATTCGGACTGGAGCTCGCTCGGCTGCCGCAGGACGAGCGGGATTCCAAAGGCGTGCCTAAGGGCCTCGGCCTGCCGATGTCCATTGGGATTATTCTGTTCTTTGTTCTAAACATGACTCTGGATGGCATCCTGCCGGACGGATTCTTCGGCATCATCCTGCACATCCCCCTGTTCATTGTCGGCTTTCTGGCCTGCATCTTCGGCATCCTCATCCTGTTCAGGGATCGATTCGTCGGCCTCCTGCTGCGAAGTCAGAGCCGGTTTCTGGTGCGGTCGAAGGCCTTGTCAGCTTTCGCGGCCCGGGCGGGCTTTACATATGTTCCGGCACCCGGCGGAGCTCCGCCCTCCCTGAAAGCCTTTGCCAACTGGAAACGCGCGCCAAAGGAAATCCGCGAGGCCGTTAAGATGCTGGAGACGCATGGCGGTATGGATGACGCGCTTGAGGCCGCCCGGCAGGCCGGTGTCATGGCCGCGCCGGCGACGGTGATTGGCGGGACGCCGGAGCAACGGGCGATCTATGCGAACCAGGCGACAAGCGCGCGTCTGGAAGACGGGTTTCTGGGCGAACGTGAAGGCGTCACCTTCGCCGCCTTCGAATGGGTCGAAAGTGTCGATGAGGCACCAGACATTCATCACCTTGTCATCGTGCTGACGGCCCCGCTGCGCCTTCAGGGCGTCACGCAGTTGCGAACAAGGTCAACCAGCTGGCCACGCAATGTCAGCAAAGCTGATCTCGACGAGGTCGATCTCGGACCTCAAATCTTCTCACGCCGTTTCAAGCTGCGCAGCAATGATCAGACCGAGGCGCGCGCCATTTTCAATCCGGCGGTGATTGAGCGCGTTGCAGAGCTCGCCCATGGCGACAAGATCAAGGCCACGGCCTTCGGGCAGCATCTCGTGATCAATCTTGAGGGTGGCGGGGACCGGTTCGACCTGCTCAACCTGGTCACAGGCGAATGGAGCGAGGAAAGCGTCCGCACCGCTATCAGCGACATCCTCGAACTGTCCGACTTTGTCGGAGAGGCCGCGCACGCCTTCATGGTCCGGTCTGCGAAGCGTTGACAGACGGCCGGTAAAGGCGCGCAGCATGCTCCTCATAATAGATATCAAGTGAGGACAGCCAGAATGAAACTCTACAATTCCGTGGGCCCGAACCCCCATGTCGTTCGTATGTTTGCCGCTGAACGCGGTATCTCTCTCGATATGGAAGAAGTGGACATCATGGCCGGGGCCAATCGGGCCGCGCCCTATTTGGAGGTCAACGCCGCCGGCCAGCTCCCTGCCCTGCAACTGGATAACGGATCGATCCTCACCGAGATCACGGTCATTTGCGAATATCTCGATGAGACCCATCCCGGCGACAGCCTGATCGGATCAACGCCGGAGGCGCGCGCCAAAACACGCCAATGGACCCGCTGGGCCGACCTCAACGTCATCGAGCCGCTGGCCAATGGGTTCCGATTCAGCGAAGGCCTGCCCATGTTTCAGGATCGGATGCGCTGCCTCCCCGAAGCCGCCGACGGCCTGAAAGCCTGCGCGCAGGACAAGCTGAAATGGCTGGACGGCCAGATGGATGGCAAAGCCTTTCTGGCAGGCGAAAACTTCTCACTCGCCGATGTCCTGCTGTTCTGCTTTCTCACTTTCGGAGAAGCGGTTGGCCAGCCACTCAACCGCGATCTGAAAAATGTCAGCGCATGGTTTGACCGGGTTGCGGCGCGCGAAAGCGCGGCAGCCTAGGACCCACCTTTTGCTGTTCGGCGGAACCAGGCGTACAAATGGTAAGAGGCCCCATTGGGGCCCCGATCGCTCCACCTTGCCTGAGGTGTGAACCATGAAGTTTTTCTCGACGGTTGTGATAGTCGCAGCTGGCTCGACACTGGCCGGGTGCGTATCGAGCGCGGCCATTCAGAAAAACAGCCAACACACGGTCATCTCGTCTTACACAGAGGCGTACAATGATCGGGATGTCGCTGCGATGTCAGCGCTGATGCATCCAGACATTCAGTGGCTCAGCGTCGAGGGCGATCAGATTGTTGTTGTCGCCGATGGCAAGGCGGACCTCGTGGCGCAAATGACAGATTATGTGGCTTCGCCGAGCGCAACGACCAGCTTGCTCGGGCGCTCAGTGGTGGACGGCCCCTTCATCGCGGTGCAGGAGACCGCCAGCTGGCTAGGCGCAGACGGCTCGACAGCCGAACAATCGGCACTCGCAGTCTACGAGATCAATGACGGATTGATTGTTCGGGTCTGGTACTATCCAGCCACTCAGTGACTCAGATGAGTGTCGGCAGCCGCCGCCTCGCGGCGCTTCTCGGCGGCGCTCTTCTTCACGCTTTCCGAGCGCAACTGCCCGCAGGCGGCGAAGATGTCCCTGCCCCGGGGCGTGCGGATGGGTGAGGCATAGCCGGCGCGGTTCACAATGTCGGCGAAGGCCTCGATGGTTTCCCAGTCCGAGCACTCATAGGGTGCGCCAGGCCAGGGATTGAAGGGGATCAGATTGATCTTGGCCGGGACGCCGCGCAACAGTTTGACGAGGTCCCGCGCTTCAGCAGCGGAGTCATTCACGCCCTTCAGCATGACATATTCAAAGGTCACCCGTTTCGAATTGCCAAGGTCCGGATAGGCCCGGATGGCCTCGAACAGGGTCTGCAGGTCATACTTGCGATTGATCGGTACGATCTCATCCCGCAGATCGTCCCGCACCGCGTGGAGGGAAATCGCAAGCATCGCACCCGTCCGAGCGCCAAGCTCGGGGATTTTCGGAGCAACGCCCGCCGTCGAGACTGTTATGCGCCGGCGACCGATTGCCAGTCCGTCCCCGTCGGAGATCGTGTCGATGGCGTCGGCGACATGATCCAGATTGTAGAGCGGCTCGCCCATGCCCATGAAAACGATATTGGTCAGGCGGCGGTTCTCAGCTGCTGACGGCCACTCTTCGAGCTCGTCCCGCGCGATCAGCACCTGCGCGACAATCTCCTGTGCCGTCAGGTTGCGAACGAGCTTTTGCGTGCCGGTATGGCAGAAGGTGCAATTGAGCGTACAGCCAACCTGCGACGAGACGCAAAGCGCGCCCGACCTTGCGACATCGGGGATGAACACGCTCTCGCCTTCGACGTTCGGGCCGAACCGGGTAAGCCATTTCTGCGTGCCGTCGACCGAGATCTTGTGCTCCACGATTTCAGGCCGCTCCAGTGTGTACTGCTCGGCGAGCTGCGCGCGCAGAGCCTTGGCGATATCCGTCATGCCGTCGAAGTCCTGCACCCCGAAATAGTGCATCCAACGGCGCAGCTGGTGCGCGCGCATCCTGGCTTTCTTCGGATCGAGGCCGAGCGCCTCCATCTCACTGCGCAAAGCAGGGACCGGCATACCGGCAAGAGATACCGGCGCAGCGGCGACCTGTGGCCGCCGGGTCAGATCAAGTTCGGTCTTCATGAGGCGGCCCATAACACGGCCGCGCCGTCAGGGCGATATTCAGCGGCAGGCCGCTGCGGCGCGGTCAATCGCCTTGGAGGAGCCCTTCAGAGAGAAGTGATAAGCGACCGCAGTATTGCGCGCGGAGACCGCCTCGACACGCAGCTCAGACCCGCGCTTCAGGGCTCTAACGATACGCGGATCATCCTCATCCTCCGCGAAAGCCTCGTTTTGATTATTAAACATCGGCCAGACCGAGCGCCCGATCCGTGCCTTTGCCGGCAGGTCAGCGCGTAGCTCGTAGCCCACCTTCAGGCTGGGTTGGCCGCGGGCTGCGCCGTCCGCCCAGTTGGTGACGTAAAACCATACATCGCCATGGGAAGCAGACTTCGGAGCCTTATCAGTCGCTTCGGTGGCCGCAAAGCAGATCCGCGTACCGCCCACAGTGTCCTCATAAACGGTCCAGTCATTGAACCGCCCAATTGCGGACGGCGCTGCTGTTGCGGCTCCCGCCAGCATTGCCGACATCAGACCCAGGAGGCCTGCCTTGCTGAGTTTCAGTCGTCTGATCGCCATCCGAAGAGCAGTCCTCTACTTGGTGAAATGTCTCTGCACCTCAAATCCTGAGGGGCGGTTAAGGCCGAATTTTGTCACACACGATAAACGTGTGTAACTGAGAATTGACCAACGTCAGAGTTGCTTAAGGTTCATAAATGGCGTTTTATGGTCGCGGCCATAAAAGAGTGGGTTCGTGACCCAAACGACCAATCTAGACATTGAGCGCGAGCAGCGCGAACACTTCGCGGCGTGTGTCGGGCGGATTGCGTCACGTCAATGCCGGGATGCGTTCACTGAACTGTTCGAGTTCTTCGCTCCGCGGCTGAAGAGCTATATGCGCCGGCTCGGGGCCGACGATCAGGAAGCCGAAGAACTGGCGCAGGAAGTCATGGTCACGGTCTGGCGCAAGGCCGACCAGTATGACCGCTCGAAGGCTTCCGTTTCCACCTGGATTTTCCGCATTGCACGAAACCGCCGGATTGATGCGCATCGTCGCAACAACAAACCCGCTTTGGAGCCCGATGAGCCAATGCTGCAGCCAGCCCCGGCCGAGCAGCCCGATGACGGCCTGAACCGCCTCCAGCATGAGGAAATCGTGCGCCGCGAGCTCGCAACCCTCCCAGAAGAGCAACTCATCCTGCTGCAGGCGGCCTTCTATGACGGCCTATCGCACACTGAGATTGCAAAGGCATTTAACCTGCCGCTGGGAACGGTAAAATCTCGGATCCGGCTCGCCTTCAATCGCCTGAGAGGCCAGTTGGAAGCTGAGTCTTAACCTCCCCTGTGCAATCCAGAGCTGCAATGACTTGACCAAGACGCCGAGTGCTCAATATCGCTGAATTACAAATGAAATTCCAAGATCAAGACATGTCGAGTAACAGACCTCCCACCTTCAGCGAACTCTACAGCGCCTACGCGGCCGGATGTCTCGATCCGGCATTCGCATTGCTTGTGGAGACCCAAAGCGCGCTCCGCGCGGACATTGCGGAGACGGTGCGCCAGTCCGAAGTGATCGCGGGCGTTCTACTAGAGCGCGAAGACAAGGCAGAGATGGCCGACGGCGCGGCCGATCGGGCTTTAGCCGTGATTGACGATCTCGAAGTGACCCGCGCAACCGAGGACAGTGCCGCACGGATGGCAGGCAAGGCGCTTGATGAAATCCTTACTCTGCCCGAACCGCTTCGCGCGAAGGCGCTGGATGCGGCCGGCTCAACGGGTTGGCAATTCACCTCTCCCGGCATTCGCCGCCTGCGGTTGGACTGCGCGAGCGATGCGGAAGTCGAGCTTTACCGGATCGAACCAGGTGCAGCCGTACCGCGCCACACCCATGAGGGATACGAGGCAACCTTGATTGCGGCCGGCGGCTTTACCGACGAGACTGGCTCGTTCGGGCCCGGCGATGTCGCGCTGAAGGGCCCGGAAGACACCCACCAACCTGTAGCCGACCCCGGATCACCATGCTTTGCGCTTGCGGTCCGTGATGGCGGCCTGCGCTTTACCGGCGCAATGGGACTGGTCCAGCGCATCCTCGGCGCATAGTCAGCCGGTTTCTTTCACAGCCTATGGCTGGTCACCCATTGACCAGACGCGCTGCGCGCCTCACCTATGCCGTCAACGTTTCATTCCGGAGCCTGCATGACCCGCCTCGACGAAGAATCCAACGAACGGCCAATTGGCGAGCCCAACGCCTTTCTTGAAGAAGCCCTCTTCAATGCAAGGACCATTCTCCTCACCGGTGGCATTGACGACAAACAGGCCCGCCGTGTGTGCGAGCGGCTGCTGGCCCTCGCGTCTGAAAGTCAGGAGCCCATCCTCCTGGTGCTCTCCTCCCCCGGCGGGCACGTTGAGTCCGGCGACATGATCCATGACATGATCAAATTCGTCGAAGCCCCGGTAAAAGTGCTCGGCACGGGCTGGGTCGCCAGTGCGGGTGCGCTGATCTACTCGGCCGCGACGAAGGAAAACCGCTACGCACTGCCAAACACCCGCTTCCTGCTTCACGAACCCCGTGGCGGCGTCGGCGGACAGGCCACTGACGTCGAAATCCAGGCCCGCGAAATCATCAAGATGCGCGAGCGTTTGAACAAGATTTTCGCTGATGCGACCGGTCAGCCGCTTGAGAAGATCAAGCAGGACACCGACCGCGACTTCTGGATGTCTGCTGAAGAAGCTGTTGAGTACGGTCTGGTCGGAAAAATCGTCTCAAGCAAAAAAGACGTTCTTTAACCAACTCGTTAGGTCTGGTTCGGGCTTGAGAAAGGTTTTGGGTGCAGTGTCGGCGTTAATCAGACGCCGATATCAGGTCATCCATGCCCGCCAAAATGCGCGATCTTGCAGCGCCGATCCTGCCGCTCTCTCCCGATGCAACCGCCCAAGCGGCCCTGCAGCGCTTTTTCTCTGAGCCGGAGTTGTGCGCGCTTCCCGTTGTCGACGATGAGGGAGCTCCGGTCGGGCTGATTACCCGTCTCGCTCTCTCTGAGGCCTTTGCGAGGTCTGGCTCGCATATCCCGATTGCCGGAAAACTGGCCATTGAGGCGGCCAGTCCGCGGCCTGTTCTGGTCAGCGGTGACAAGCCGGCCGCCATGGTCGCAGGCGCAGCGGCAAAGAAAAACTCGCGGGCGCTGATCGACGGGATGATCGTCCATGCTGACGGGCTCTATGTCGGCTTCGTCTCGCCAGAGACCCTTCTCTCTGCCGTCGCAGAAGAGAATATCCAGCGCGCCCGGGCGATGAAACACCTGAAGGCCCGCGCAGAAGAGACCGAGACCGGCCGAGCCGATTTCCTTGCCGCGGTCGGACACGAAATCCGCACGCCGCTAACCGGCATTCTCGGCCTCGCCGATATGCTCTGCGAAGCCGATATCTCAAAGTCGGCCAGAGGATATGCCCGCGCCATCTCCCATTCTGGCGATCACCTGAAACGCATCCTCGACGACCTTCTTGATGCCGCCCGCCTGGATGCGGGCCGTCTGGACCTGAGGCCCGAACCATTCGATCTTAAAAAGTTCGCCTCGGATGCTGAAGCCCTTTGGCGTGGTTGTGCCGAAGCTGACGAGTTGGCGCTTGCGGTCTCCGTCAGGCGCGGTAGCGAGAAACGTATCGAGGCTGATCCAGCCCGACTACGTCAAATCCTTTTCAACCTCATCAGCAATGCCCTGAAGTTCACGGATTCCGGGGCCGTCAGTGCGGAACTCGGCACGCAACAGGATGGTAACACGCTTCAACTCGTGATGCGTGTCACGGATACAGGTTGTGGCATCGCTCCCGCGGATCGTCAGCGCCTGTTCGGGGCCTTTGAACGCGCGGAGGAAGGAGCAGCCAGCGAAAAGGACGGCATCGGGCTTGGCCTGGCCGTTGCCAGCAAACTCGCTGCGGCAATGGATGGCACGATCACCCTTGCCGACAATCCCGGCGGCGGCTCAGTTTTCACTGTGAGTGTCGCTGTCCGCAAGGCCGGACCACGGCTTGCAGTCGACAACCCTGCTCCTCCGACGCGCCGGACCTTCGAACTCGGCCGGGTGCTGCTTGTGGAGGACCACGATGTCAGCCGGTTTGTGATGCGCGAGGCCCTACGCGCTGCCGGATGGCAGGTCGATGCGGTTGAGAACGGTCTTCAGGCCACGCTGCGCGCCAGCGAGGCCGACTATCAGGCCGTGCTTTGCGACCTTCGCCTGCCGGACGTGAACGGCGAGGATCTCGTCGACGAGTTCAGGGCCTGCGACAATGCAACAGCAAAGGCGGTGATCCTCGCCGTGACCGCTGATGCCTCGCCAACGCGCCGGGCACAGGCGCTGGCGGCGGGCTTCGACGCCGTGGTGGAAAAACCTATCCGTTCCCGCGCCCTGGTGATGACACTCGCGGAAGCCCTTCTGGCCGCGCCGGATCGCGCGCTTCTCAGAAAAGCAGGCGCGCTCTAGCGCCCGAGGCGTTGCCGAAACGCCTCATATCCAAAATCAGAGACCATCTCGACGGCCCCGCCCTCATGGCGGATGGCCAGATTGGCGAGCGGCGTTCCGTTGAAGGTGTTCGTCTTCACAAAGCTGTAGTGCATCTGGTCGGTGAAGATCAGCTGGTCGCCCGATTTCAGGGGATCGGCGAAGGAATACTCGCCGATGACGTCCCCGGTCATACAGGTATTCCCAGCCAGAATGTAGGAATGGGCATGCTCGCCGACTTCGCCTGCGCCTTCGATTTGCGGACGGTACGGCGCTTCGAGAACATCTGGCATGTGGGTCGAGGCTGAGACATCCAGGATGGCAATCGGTTTGTCGTTCTCATGCAAGCCAATGACGCGTGCATGTAGCTCGCCCGTCCCAACCACCAGCCCTGCCCCGGGTTCAAGGATCACATCAACCCCGAATTCTTCCCGGAAGGCCCCGATGGCCTTAATAACGGCGTTCACATCATAGCCTTCCGCGTTGATGAAGTGCCCGCCGCCGAAATTCACGGCGCTCACCTGCCTGATCTGATCTGCGAAGTGTTCTGTCACATGCTCGATCAGGCCGAGCGAGCCATCATGCAGCGACTCGCACAGGGCGTGGACATGGAGGGTGTCGACCTCTCCCCAGTCCACCTCACCGAGGCGGGTGGCCACCTCGCCAAATCGCGAATAAGGCGCACACGGATCATATAGCGCTCCGCCAAGTGTTGCGTTTGAATAGCCCGGGTTAATCCGAAGCCCGATCCGCGCCGCCATGCCTCGCGCCGCCGGACCGAAACGCGCCAGCTGCTCTGCCGAGTTGAAGTAGATATCGGTGGCGATGCCAGCCAGTTGCTGCAGACTGCTATCGGTATAGGCCGGCGAGTAGACATGAACATCGCGGCCGAACTCTGTCGCGCCCAACCTTGCCTCATGAACCCCACTCGCTGTCGTCCCGTCCAGATGCGGGCGCATATAGGGAAAGGCAGCCGGCATCGCAAAGGCCTTGGTCGCGAGCAGAATTTTCGCGCTCGTTTCCTGGCGAATGCGCGCTGCGACTGCCAAGTTTTTCTGCAACCGGCCGATATCCAGAATGAAAACCGGCGTTTGCACGTCGGAAAGCTGAGATGAGTCTGTCATGGTGACGCTGACTAACCTGAAACCGGCACCGGCGCACCATGTTCGATCTTCGCATCGCCACGCTCGACGACATCCCCGCGATCGAAGAGGTCATGCGTGCGTCAATGGACGCGATTCTTCCGCAGTTTCTCGATGAGCGTCAGGTCGCCCGTTCGACCGAGAGCATGGGTATCGACCGCCTGCTGATCGCAGATGGCACTTATTTCCTCGTTATGGCCGGTGAGCAGGCTGCCGGATGTGGCGGCTGGTCGAGACGACGCACGCTCTATGGCGGTGACGCTACCGCCGGGCGCGATGATGCATTGGCAGATCCGCGTACGGAACCGGCAAAGATACGGGCCATGTACACCCATCCAGACTTCACGCGGCGAGGGATCGGACGCCTTTTGCTGAACGCTGGCGAGGCGGCCGCCCGCGCTGAAGGGTTCAAGGCCATGGAGATGGGATCCACCGCGCCCGGTCGCCCGCTCTATGAAGTCTGCGGGTACGAAATGATCGAAGACATTTCCCCGCAAAGCGCCGACGGCACGACGGTTCCCGTCTTCAGGATGCGCAAGCCACTTGGCTGACGCTTAATGGGCGACGTTGGAAAAATAACATAGCCGTCTTGAAATAACGATAATTCTAGTTATTTAGTTTTTTATGAATGACGCAAACGCCGCCGCCCAATTCGCCGCCCTCGGTCACGAGAACCGGGTGAAAGTACTCCGCAAACTGGTTCAGGCCGGGTGCTGCGGGCTGACGGTCGGGCAGTTGAGAGACTCGCTTGGCGTTCCCGCTTCGACCTTTGCCCACCACCTCAAGGCCCTCGCACAGGCGGGCCTTGTCGAGCAGGAAAAGCGCGGCCGAGAGGTCGTCTCGACCGCGAGCTACGATGCCATCCGAACGCTGCACAGCTTCCTCATCAAGGATTGCTGCAAGGGCGTATTCCCTTCAACCCAGACAGATCTGCACCTCAAGAGGCCTAGATGAAACGCCTGCATATCCATATTAGCGCCGCCGATCTCGATGCGACGAAACGATTCTACACGGCCTTGTTCGGAATCGAACCAACGGTCGAGAAACCCGATTACATGAAATGGATGCTGGATGATCCCCGCATCAATCTTGCCGTCAGCCAGCGCGACGGCGCAACCCGCGGAGTTGATCATGTCGGCATACAGGTCGACAGCGACGAAGACCTCGAAGCGTTGAACAATGCGCTTGTGTCGGCAGAGCAGTCCACGCTTGCGGAGCCGGGTGCCAATTGCTGCTACGCGCACTCCAACAAGCACTGGGCGGCCGACCCTCAGGGCGTGATCTGGGAAATGTTCCACTCGATGGAGACGATCCCGACCTATGGTCAGGACCAGCGGGACATCACCTCCCATGTTCCGAAACCGCTTAGCGAAGGCGGATGCTGCTAGGTGTCCACATCGAAGAGTGCGGCTTGATCGTTCGCAGAAACATCCTTCACGTGAAAGGGCAGGCCCCGCTCCGATACATCTTCAAGAAATGGCTTGGCCGGGAACTGTTCAACATTGAACACGCCGGTCCCTGACCAGACGCCGTCGAAGAACATCTTCGCACCGGAGACGGGGGGCACGCCGGTCGTATAGGACACCGCCTGCGCGCCGACCTCTTCATTCGTCTTCGCATGGTCGGAGACATTGTAGATCATCTTCGTGACCGGCTGGCCATCCTTCGTGCCCCGCAGGATAACGCCGATCGAAGTCTTGCCCGTATAGCCCTCAGCCAGCGTAGACGGCACGGGCAGAAGGTCCCGGAGAAACTCGATCGGGATGATGTCCATGCCCTTGTGCTTGATCGGCTCCAGCCCGATCAGACCGATGCTTTTGAACACATCGAGATGCTTGATGTACTCGTCGCCAAAGGTCATCCAGAAACGAATCTGCTTAAGGCCCTTGATGTGCTTCACGAGGGATTCCTCTTCCTCGTGGTAGATCAGGTAAGACATGGTCGGGCCGACCTCCGGGTAGTCGATCATGGTGCGGATTGAGAGCGCAGGGATCTCGATCCAATCACCATTTTTCCAGTATTTTCCGTCCTGCGTGACTTCGCGAAGGTTGATCTCCGGATTGAAGTTCGTGGCGAACGTCTTTCCATGATCACCCGCATTGCAGTCGACGATGTCGATATACTCGATCTCGTCAAACAGTCCTTCCTGCTGGGCGTAGGCGCAGTAAATATTGGTCATCCCGGGGTCGAAGCCGCAGCCGAGAATGGCTGTCAGGCCGGCCTCTCTGAAACGATCCTGATAGGCCCACTGCCACTTGTACTCGAACTTCGCTTCTTCGCGGGGTTCGTAATTGGCCGTGTCCATGTAATTCGCCCCTGCTTCAAGGCAGGCATCCATGATGGGTAGGTCCTGATAGGGCAGCGCCATATTGATCACGAGGTCCGGCTTGACCTGTTCAATCAGCGCGGCTGTTGCCTCGACATCATCGGCGTCCACCTGGCTGATCTCGATGGGCGTCACCGTTTCTGATGCAACTTTCTCGCAGCTTTCAATCCGGCGCGAAGCCAGATGAATGTGTTTGAAGGTCTCACGGTCCATTGCGCACTTTTTCGCAACAACAGATCCTGCCGCGCCGGCACCAATAATGAGAACTCTGTCCATAACCTGCTCCACTGAAGCGAGGGCCGACCTCTTTTGGCCGACCCTGCACGTCACCTAAGCAATTCTGTCAGCGGCGCAAGCTGCTTCGGTTAGCGGCCCGGAAAAGTCGCGCGCTTGTCGGATGGCGGATGCTGAACCGGGGGCAGACTGCCGATCATCCCGTCAGGGCGCGCCTTGGCGAGCATGCGCTGATAGGCCGGACGCGCCTCGATCCGGGTCTTCCACTCCGCCACGTTGGGAAACTGCTCTGAATCAACGAGGTTGAGGCCTGTCGCAACATTCAGCGGGAAGGTCATCATGATGTCGGCGGCAGAGAATTCAGGCCCACCGAACCACGGGTTTTCAGCGAGATAATCTTCAGCATACTGAACAACATTTTCGCTATCCACGAGCGGCGAGCGCTCAGTCGGCGGATTAATCCGCCAGGCGCGATAGTCGCTGAACAGACGCGCGGAAAGCGAACCTTCCGCATAATGCATCCATTTCACATAGTGCGGGTAATACGGACTGTCGATCGCAGGCAAGAGCTGGTCCGGCGCATGCCGGGTCAGGATCACATCGATAATCGCCCCGGACTCCACGAGGATCTGGTCCCCATAGGTCACGGTCGGCACCATTGGCATGCCATGACCGAGATCCCGGACAAGCTGCATCGATGCGCCAAGATCGCCCCGCACGAATTTCAGCTCATAGGGAAGCTCCAGCTCTTCCATGAGCCAGACAACGCGCTCAGAACGACGCCCTTCCAGATGATAGATTGTGATGGCGGGCATCGCTGTTTCGGCCTCGACCGGCGCGGACAGCTCCTGCGCTTCAGGTTGAACGGCGCAGGCCGACACCGCCATGACCAAAAGGCCGGCGGACAATAGACGCTTCATGGTTCCCTCCAGTTTTATGGCTGAACGCTAACATGGCGGCATGACCGCGCAAGCTCAGCGATCGTCGGGAACCAGCATCTCACGCTCGGCCGCGATGTAGTCATCGCTTCGCATTTCATGCAGCCGGCTGGCGGTGCGCTGGAATTCGAAGCTGCCATCCCCGGACGGATACAAAGCTTCCGGTTCGGCATCAGACGAGACGACAAGCTTGGTCTTCGATTCATAAAGCGCATCGATCAGGGAGACGAACCGAGCTGCCTGATCGCGCTTGTGCGGGCCGAGAACCGGGACATCTTCCAGCATAAGCGTGTGAAAGGTCGCCGCGATCATCAGATAGTCGGACGCACCGAGCGGGCGGGCGCACAGCTCCTCGAAGGTGAACCGCGCCACGCCGGCTGCTTCGCGCGAGACCATCAGTTTGCGTCCTTTGATCGTCAGCTCGCAAGCCTGCGGATCCGCGCCGAGGGTCAGGCGCTCCCAGGCCCGATCCATGGCGGCGGTCGCTTTTGGCCCAAGCGGGGAATGCCAGACCGGGGCTTCCGTCAGTCGCTCCAGCCGGTAGTCCCGGTCCGAAGCCAGCTCATGGATATCGCAGCGATCCTTCAGCAAATCGATAAAGGGCGTGAACAGCTCGCGGTTGATCCCATTTTTGTAGAGTTCGTCCGGATGACGATTGGACGTCGCCACCACAGTCACGCCGCGATCGAACAGCGCTTCGAACAGGCGTGACAGGATCATCGCATCGGCAATCTGCGTTACCTGGAACTCATCGAAGCAGAGAAGTTGCGCTTCGCTGGCGATCTTCTTCGCGGCGGGCGCAATGGGATCATCCCCTGCCCCTTTCACCCGCCAGGGTGACTTGCGGCGGGCGCTCTCATCCATGGCGCGCCAGTCGGCCAGCATATCGTGGACGCCCGCCATGAAGGCGTGGAAGTGGACACGCCGTTTTTGTTCGATCGCGGCTTCGGCAAAGAACAGATCCATTAGCATGGACTTCCCGCGCCCGACCCCGCCCCACATGTAGAGGCCGCGCACGGGCTTTGGTTTTGAGAAGAATCCTCCTCCACGGTGCCGCAGGCGTGTTGCAAGATCATCCAGGGCGGCGACGGCCCTTGCCTGCGCCGGATCGGGGGTAAGCGCGCCAGTGGCGATGCGGGCCTGATATCTGGATGAGATGTCGACCATGCTAGCCCAGATACCCCGTCAGAGCCTCCATGAAGCGGCCCCAGGCATAGGGCGCAACCATCAGCGTCACGACCGCTCCAGCAAGCGCGCCACCAAAATGGGCCTCATGACCGATGATGGTGTTGGGCCGGGTCGAAAAATACGCGCTCCCTGCCAGCAGAAGCACAAGCAGCAGCAGGGCCGGCATCGGGATGATTGCAAATAGCCAGAGCGTCACGGTCGGGAGGAAGAGGCAGAACGAGGCGATGACACCTGAAATCGCGCCCGAGGCTCCAACGGCGCGATACTCCAGCTTCTTCCAGTTATCGAGCAGCGCCCAGACATTCCCGCCCAGCAGCGATGCAAAGTAGAGCAGGCTGTAGTTCACGGTGCCGATATATCCCTCAATCGGTGGGCCGAACTGGAAAAGGACGAACATGTTCAGGAACAGGTGAATCATGTTCACATGCAGGAAGCCGGAGGTCAGCATCCGGCCCCACTGTCCGGCTCGGACGGGCCCGACATGGAAGGTGTTCTCCTCGAGGAAGTCCTGGTTTGCGAAGGCGTAAAGGCTCGCGACAACATTGATCGCGATGAGAATCACCGTCACCGGCGCAGCGGATAGCATATCCATATACAGTCAGACCCGGGCAGCTGACTTGCGAAATGCCGGAAAGCGATGCCGGGGGCAAGACCCTGCTGCTGGACAGGCGGCCAAATCCCGGACACGACACGGAAAACAAGAACAGCATCAGAGGGTGTGCCTGATGGCCGATACGATGAGTGAGATGGTAGATGCCGCGCTGGCCGCCGCGAAGCCCCGGTGCGGTGAGGGGACGGTTGCCGACTACATCCCGGCCCTTGCCAAAGTGGATCCCAACCAGATCGGACTCGCCGTCGCCACAACCGATGGGGTCTGCCACACAGCCGGGGACGCCGACACGCCCTTCTCGATCCAGTCTGTCTCGAAGGTGTTCACCCTCGCTCTCGCACTGGAGCGAACCAGCGACGCGCTCTGGTCTTGTGTCGGACGCGAACCTTCAGGCACGGCTTTCAACTCGATTGTCCAGCTGGAGAGCGAGAACGGGCGGCCACGCAATCCTCTTATCAATGCAGGTGCGATTGCAGTGACCGACCGGCTGATCGGCGATCGATCCACCGAGGAGACCATCGCCGAGCTTGTCGGCTTCCTCCGCGAGCGGGCGGTCGATGACACGATTGAGATCGACGAAGAGGTCGCCCAGTCCGAAGCCAAGGCCGGGGCGCGCAATCGCAGCCTTGCGCACTTCATGGCAGCCTTCGACAACCTGACCCAGCCGGTGGAAACAGCTCTCGGGGCCTATTTCCGCCAGTGCGCCCTGTCCCTCTCCTGCCGTCAGCTGGCGCAGGCCGGGCTATTTCTCGCATGCAATGGACGCGACCCGAAGACGGGTGCCCAGATTATCTCCGAAGAACGATGCCGGCGGATCAATGCCGTGATGATGACCTGTGGTCACTATGACAATTCCGGCGAGTTTGCCTTCCGCGTCGGCCTGCCGGGAAAGAGCGGTGTTGGTGGTGGGATTCTCGCTATCGCTCCGGGACGCGGCGCGATCGCGGCCTGGTCACCCGGGCTCAACAAGGCGGGGACGTCTCTCGCAGGATCAGCCGCGCTGGAGCATTTCGCAAAGGCGGCTGGCTGGTCTGTTTTCGACTGAAGTCTTTAAGCCGCGCGGACCGACGCTGCACCTGCGGCCGGCATAAAATCGAAGAGGAAATCCTCAAACGCGTCCGGACGCTGGATGAAACGGTTGAACGGCACGCTCGCCTTGGAGACAGCTTCCGGCGAGATGTTGCAATTGCAGCCAAGCGCGGTCTCAACGGCAGCATCGCGTTCCTCGCTGCCGGACACAACAGCGATGCGGTGTTTGCCCATATTGGCGACCCGGGCAATCGTCATGTCAGCATCGAAACTGTCGGGCAGCGTCAGGTCCAGGACAACGAGATCGAACCGCTCCAGACGCAGGCGGCGCTCAGCCTCCATCAGCGTATTTGCAATGACGAGGTCGACCTGAACGCGATTTCGCGCGGCCTTGTCGGCGGCGATCGTCAGCATGTCGCATACCGGCGCATGATCCTCGACCCAAAGTACCTTCATTGCTTCCGCCTTTTTACTGTCGGGGTCGTTGCCCCGGTTGTCTCTGTGGAGGCGACTTTCGCATGCGGGTGTTTCGGCTTGGTAAAGTGAAAGTGACCAAGGTGTTTAAATTTGCATCTTTCTCGCCTTATCCGGGCATGTGTTTCGCAGGGTGGCGTCGGGCGGCACCGTTCATGCTAAGCTAAGTGTTACGAAGAATAAGGCCTGCGTTCTGTCTTATTCAGGACCAGATATCGGTTCAGGGGAGCCAAATGGCAGAAGAGTCCATCGCCGCGCCTGCGCCGAGACAATCGGCCTTTCTCAGTGCTGAGCCGGCTTCTGACGCACATATCGTGGACGTTCTCATCGAGGAGCGCTGCCCGTCCTTTTCCGAACACTGGACGTGGCCAGTGGTCAGGCCGGTCCTCTACAGCATGCTGGGTTACGACAAAGCCCGGCGCATGGCCGATGACCTGTCTCACATGTCAGGGGCCGATTCCTTCGATTTTCTAGCTCAGGCGCTCGATTTCCGGATTACGACACAGAATCTCGGCCGGGTCCCGGAAACAGGGCGTACCGTTGTCATCGCGAACCACCCTACCGGCCTCGCCGATGGCGTTGCTGTCTGGGAGGCCCTAACGGCCGTGCGCAAGGATGTCGTATTCTTCGCGAATGCTGACGCGATGCGTGTAAACCCCAGGTTCGGCGATGTGGTCATTCCTGTTGAATGGGTGATGGAGAAGCGCTCGCCCGCCAAGACGCGGGAAACCCTGCGGCTGGCAGGTGAAGCCTTCGCCGAGGAGAAATGCGTGGTCATCTTCCCATCGGGCAAGCTCGCCAAGATGATCGATGGGAAGCTGACCGAGCAGGAGTGGTTCTCAACCGCGGTCGGCCTCGCGCGGAAACAGAAGGCTCCCGTCATCCCGCTGAATCTGGACGCGCGGAACTCGAAGCTGTTCTACACCCTGTCGAAGCTGAACGGCGAGCTTCGCGACATCACCCTCTTCCATGAGCTTCTGAACAAGAAGCGCTCCTCTTTCGAGATGACGTTCGGGCCTCTCATCTCTCCGGAGACCTTCAAGGGCGACGCCGTCGATCTGACCCGCAAGTTGCGTCATCATATCTCCGAAACCTTGCGCAACGCCCCCGACGCCCCGTTCGAGCCTTAGGCCTACGCCGCGCTTCGTTCCCCATACCAGTCGATATGGCGGGTCATCCACATGGTCAGCGCAATCGCCGCAAAGCTCGCAAACGCGCCAGCCAGCAGCGCGTGATCTTCGGCCCGCATCAGGATGAAGATCAGTCCGTAAATCCCTGACAGAACGCCAAGCGCGCGGAGCCCATAGGCCATCGACCGAAACACAGAAGCCGCATAGGCCGCTGTGAGGCCGACCGTCATGGTCGCGGCGAGGAAGAATGCGCCGTCAAATCCGATCCGCTCAGACAGCGCCAGCAGAAGCAGATAGAAAATCGCCTGCGCCAAACCGACAAGAACATATTGCGCCGGGTGGGCGCGCAATCCACTGGCGATTTCGAACAGGAAGTAAGCCAGGAAGACAAAGCCAACGAACATGGCGGCATACTTCAGAGCGCGCTGGACACTCTGATACGGATTACCTTCGCGCATGAACCGCACGGCCATGTCACGCTGGTCCCAGGCGGTTACATCCGACAGGTTCAGCATCGGCCCGGCTCCCGGAATGTTTCGCGCCAGATAAGGAACACTCCACGAGGCCGTGAAACCTTCGACCCCCTCCTCGGAGGCATTGTGAGCGCCCGGCAGAATGCCACCGGTAAAGCTTGGCGACTCCCAGTCGCTGGTCATCGACATGGTGGTCGTCTTGGCAAATGGCCCCACAGCAAGGCGCTGCGCGCCGGTAAGCGAGAGTGCCAGATCAACATCGAATGGGGCTTCTGCCGTCTGCAATCCAGCCCAGTCGCCGCCCGCGAGCGACACACCGGAAGCCGGGACGGGGTGATAACCACCATCATGGCGATGCAGGTATGGCGCGGGCTCGACCGGAACCGAGGCACCATTCACGCGCAGGTGGGTCGCCCCGATGCCGCGATTGTCGCTGACGCCGAAATAGATCCGCGCATCAGACCAAACCGGGCTCGCATCCGGAGGCAAAGCGCCTCGCAGGGCAGCAGGATCGAAACGCGCCTCGAAGTCCATCTCAGCGTTGAACACTGGCACCAGGTAAATGCCCCGCTCGCGCTCCTCAACGCTGACATCCGCTGTGACACTCCCCTCTTCCGCATAGGCAATGGCCACGCCGTGGACGACGACGTCAGGCTTTTGAGGATTCGGCGTCCGGCTATAGGGCAAGGCCAGAACAGGCCCGAGAACAGACTGCTGCCCGCCCACTTTCTGGCTGACTTCGTTCAGAGCATGCGAGGCCCCGCTGGAGCGGTCCTGAACCACGCCAAAAACGAAGAGCGCCGGGATCGCCATCAGCAGGGCCAGCCCGCAAACGAGGAGCAGCTTCAATCCTGCCGACCGATGTGGAACCAGCGCGCCGACGGCGCTGGTAATGGAAGAGGTCGGCGAATTGCCGGGCGGGCCCTGTGATGTGTCGGTCATGAACCGCGCCTCCTTGCAGATTATGTTTGCAAGGCTGAAAACTGATCAGCGCAAAAGGCGTCAGTCAGGCGCATGCCGGGTTTTCGCGCGGCTGAAACGCGGCGATTCTTAGCATTCGTTAAGGATCGGGCGGTCTCAGACCTGTCCGGCCAGCGCCCCGTGGCAATGCTTGAACTTCTTTCCAGACCCGCATGGGCATGGCGCATTACGCGGCGTCTTCGACCAGTCGGCCTCGGCCTGCGCGACGCGGGAGTTCGGTGGCGGTTCGGCTACCGGCCCGGAAGTCGAGGCCATTTCGTTTACGCCCGTATCCGGATCGACATGGGTTTCAAAAGTCCGCGGCGGCGTTGGCGGGGGTGGTGGTGCCGCCTCAACCCGCAGATTCATCAGGGATCGCGTCACTGTTGACCGCAGGTCCGCCAGCAGTGCGTGGAACAGCTTGAAAGCTTCTTCCTTGAATTCGTTCAGAGGGTTGCGCTGGCCGTAGCCGCGCAAATGGATCACCGAGCGCAGCTGGTCGATCTGCTGCAGGTGTTCCCGCCAGCGCAGGTCCAGAACCTGAAGCAGGACCTGCTTCTCAATATGGTCGACCTGCTGGTCGCCCGCCGCTTTACGCTTGGCAGCATAAGAATCGGCGGCCGCTTTGGATATCCGTTCATGGACCTCCTCATTGGCGACGCCCTCTTCCGCCGCCCAGTCCGCCACAGGCAGGTCGAGCCCGAGATCGCGCTTGATCATCTCATCGAGACCGGCAATGTCCCACTGCTCGGCATAGGCCTTTTCCGGCATGGTCGCAGCAACAATGCCGTCAATCACATCCTCGCGCATGTCCGCGATCGTATCCCCGACCGTATCGGAGTGCATGAAGTCCCGGCGCTGTTCGAAGGTTACCTTGCGCTGGTCATTGATGACATCGTCATACTTCAGGACGTTCTTGCGCATCTCATAGTTGCGCGTCTCGATCTTGCCTTGCGAGGTCTCCATCGCCTTGTTCATCCAGGGATGGGTGATGCCCTCATCTTCCTTGATGCCAAGACGGCGCATGACGACTTCCAGCCGTTCGGCGGCGAAGATGCGCATCAGATCGTCTTCGATGGAGATAAAGAATTTCGAGCGGCCCGGATCGCCCTGACGGCCCGTCCGGCCTCTTAGCTGGTTATCGATCCGGCGACTCTCATGGCGCTCGGTTCCGATCACGAACAGGCCACCCGCATCCAGCGCCTGCTTCTTCTTCACCTCGATCTCGGCTTTCACCTGCGAGGTGATCATCGAGATTTCTGACTCGGTCGGCTCGCGCTTTTCCTTCTGGCGGATCTTCTCGGATTCTTCCTCGACCCGCATTTCGAGGTTGCCGCCAAGCTGAATGTCTGTCCCCCGGCCGGCCATGTTGGTTGCAACCGTCACCGCGCCCGGCACGCCGGCCTGCGCCACGATGTAAGCCTCACGCTCGTGATGGCGGGCATTCAGCACTTCATGCGGCACCTTGGCCTTCTTCAGAAGTGAGGACAGAAGCTCTGACTTCTCGATTGAGGCCGTACCGAGCAGAACGGGCTGCCCGTTCTTCTGAGCTTCGCGGACCACGGCGATGATCTCGTCATATTTCGCCTGCGCCGATCGGTAGACGACATCATCCTCATCAATCCGCATGATCGGCTTGTTGGTCGGCAGGTCGACGACTTCAAGTTTGTAGATGTCGGCAAACTCATCAGCCTCGGTCAGGGCTGTGCCGGTCATGCCGGCCAGTTTTTCATAGAGGCGGAAATAGTTCTGGAAGGTGATCGAGGCGAGCGTCTGGTTCTCGGGCTTGATGTCGACCTTTTCCTTGGCTTCGATGGCCTGGTGCAGGCCCTCAGACAGGCGCCGGCCTTCCATCATGCGGCCAGTGAACTCATCAATGAGCATCACCTGCTCATCCTTCACGATGTAGTCCTTGTCCCGCTGGAACATCTTGTGCGCGCGCAGCGCCTGGTTGGTGTGGTGGACGATGGAGATGTTGGCCGGTTCCCACAGAGACCCTTCCAGTACGCCCGCCTCGGTCAGCAACTGCTCGACTTTCTCTGAGCCCTCTTCTGTGAACACGACCGAGCGCTGCTTCTCATCAAGTTCGAAATCTTCGTCTTCCAGCTGTGGGATCAGCGCATCCACGGCGCGGTAAAGCTCTGAGCGGTCGTCGGTCGGCCCCGAGATGATCAACGGGGTGCGCGCCTCATCAATCAGGATGGAGTCCACCTCATCGACGATTGCATAATGATGATCGCGCTGGACCATGTCGCTCAGCGCATACTTCATATTGTCGCGCAGATAGTCGAAGCCGAACTCGTTGTTCGTGCCGTAGGTCACATCTGAGTGATAGGCCTCGCGGCGCTCGGGATCGCTCATGCCGGGAACGATCACACCCGTCGACATGCCAAGGAAGCCGTAGAGCTGGCCCATCCATTCTGCATCGCGTTTGGCAAGGTAGTCGTTCACCGTCACGACGTGGACGCCCTTGCCCTCCAGCGCGTTGAGGTAGACCGCCAGCGTGGCCACCAGCGTCTTGCCTTCGCCGGTGCGCATTTCGGCAATCGCGCCATTGTTCAGCACCATGCCGCCCATCAGCTGAACGTCGAAATGCCGCATGCCAAGCGAGCGCTTCGAACCCTCGCGAACAACCGCAAAGGCCTCTTCCAGCAGGCTGTCGAGCGATGCGCCCTCGGCCAGCCGGGTGCGGAACTCCTCGGTCTTTGCTTTCAGCGCGGTGTCGGACAGCGCCTCCATCATCGGCTCAAGCGCGTTGATGCGATTGACGCGAGCCGTCAGGGGCTTGAGCTTACGATCATTCGAGGAACCGAAAATCTTACGGGCGACAGACAACATACAAGAAAACCAAATCGCTTTAGGCAGGAGGCCGGGCCAATATCCGACGAGACGTTGAAACGGAGTTACGTCGCGCGTGAAACACGCTGGCCGCTCCCACTCGACCGATGTGCATTCGAGACTTAAGAACGCCGCAATGGGGTGTCAATCCGACCGGCTGCGCCTGCCCCAATGAGGACGAACATGTGTCATTTTAAGCATTTGCGCGTCTTTGGTGTCGCGTCTGCCCTGATTGCCCTGTCTGCGTGCGGTTCCGAACCGCCCGTAGAGGAAGAGCCACCCCTACGTGTCGACGCTGCTTCAGCGGCTTTCG
Organism: Hyphomonadaceae bacterium; assembly: GCA_028285145.1. Taxonomy (GTDB): domain Bacteria; phylum Pseudomonadota; class Alphaproteobacteria; order Caulobacterales; family Hyphomonadaceae; genus JANQQC01. Next base: position 22,125 of record JANQQC010000045.1, on the reverse strand, counting down.
TGAACGGCGATCCGGTCTTTGTGGAAGATGTTGAACTTGAGGCCGCCGCTCAGGGCGTGATTGCGCCGGGCGAGTCCTTTGGACCCTCTCACCCTGACTACGACACCATTCTCGATCAGATGATCGACCAGAAACTGATGGCGCAGGAAGCGCTCAAACGGGGGCTGACGCAGGATCCGGTCGCGCAGCGCCGCCTGCAGACCGCGCGCGAGCGGATTCTCGGCAACATCCTGGTGGAAAGCCTTGTTGCGAGCGATGTCACCGAGGCCCGCATCGCGGAAATGTATGAAGAGCAGGTCGCGCTTCAGCAGCTCGACGACGAGGTCCGGGTCAGCCACATCGTCGCCGACACCGAGAGCGAGGCCGCTGAGCTCTATACCGAACTGATGAACGGGGCCGACTTTGCCGACATTGCGCGGGAACACTCTATCGACCGCGCCACGCGCCTCGATGGTGGCTCGCTTGGCTATATCGTGCCCGGGGACCTTCCCTCCACCTATGCCGCCATGATCGGCAACACCGAAACCGGCACCATGTCGGAGCCCTTTGAAAGCGAGAATGGCTGGATCATCCTGCGCGTCGAAGACCGGCGCACCGAAGCCCCGCAAACGCTGGAACAGATGCGCCCGGAAATCGTGACCTTTCTCACTTACTCAGAGATCAGCCGCATCCTGAAAGAATTGCGCGTTGAGGCGATCATCGAACGCCGCCCGGGCAATGCGCCGGAAGGCCGGCCTGAACGCGAGACAAGCCCGCTCGATCCGGGCCGGACCGGTGCGGGAGACCCGCTTTGAAACTCAAACCCTCTCCATTCGCGCCGGACCACTTCCCTGCGCTTCCGCCTGTAAAGGGCATGCGCGCGGCCACGGCTTCCCGGGGCTTTTACGGAGCCCTCCGGGATGATGTCTTTCTCTTCGCGTTTGACGAAGGAACGACATGCGCTGGCGTGTTCACCCGCTCCACAACGGCGTCGGCGGATGTCCAGTGGTGCCGGGAAGCCCTTGAGACGGGTGAAGGCGCGGCACGCGGCCTGCTTGTCAATTCGGGAAACTCGAATGCCTTTACCGGGCCCAACGGCGTCGAAAAGAACGAAGCGAGTCTCGCCGCGATGGTCTCCGCGCTGGATGTCCCCAAAGACCATTGCTTCCTCGCGGCGACCGGCGTCATCGGGGAGCCGCTGCCCGATCCGAATTATGTCGGCTCCATTGTGCCAGACCTCTTGTCCGCGCTGGGCCCGCCCGACTGGGAGGCCTGCGCCCGCGCCTTCATGACAACAGACACCTATCCCAAAGGCGCGAGCGCGACGTGCCCTGTGGATGAAACCGAAGTCTCCATCGTCGGCATCGCCAAGGGGTCCGGCATGATCGCGCCGAACATGGCAACCATGCTCGCCTACGCGTTCACCGACGCAGCCATCGCCCCGGCCCTGCTCGACGAGCTTGTGCGGGAGGTGACCGACCGAAGCTTCAACGCCATCACCGTGGACGGCGATACGTCAACCTCCGATACGCTGATGGTCTTCGCCACCGGAGCCTCAGGCGCGCCGCTCATCGAAGACCGGGATGACTACAGACTGTTTGCATTTGCGGCGGAATTAAATGCAGTCTGCAAAGAGCTGGCCGTTCAAATCGTTAAGGACGGCGAGGGCGCGACGAAGTTCATCACCATAGACGTCGCCGGAGCGGTCAACACGGCCTCCGCCAGAACGATTGCGTGTAGCGTGGCCAATTCACCGCTTCTGAAGACAGCGCTCGCAGCAGGCGACGCCAATTGGGGGCGGGTTGTCATGGCGGTCGGCAAATCCCTTGAGCCCGTCGACCAGTCACAGCTCGACATCCGTTTCGGGGATGTGCTGGTCGCGGAAGGCGGCGCGCGGGCCAAGGATTACAGCGAGGAAGCTGCAAGCGCGGTCTGCGCACAGCCCGAGATCGACATTTCGATCAGAGTCGGACGAGGTCCCGGGACCGCGAGGGTCTATACCTGCGATCTCACCCACGCCTATGTCGACATCAACGGTGCGTACCGGACATGACCAGGCCTGTGCTGCTGGTCGCCGCCGCTGCTCTCTTTGATCGCGAAGGCCGTATCCTGCTGGCTCAGCGACCAGAAGGAAAGTCGATGGCAGGACTCTGGGAGTTTCCGGGTGGCAAGGTTGAAACCGGCGAGACCCCGGAAGCCGCGCTCGCCCGCGAACTCACTGAGGAACTGGATATTCGCATCGCACCTGAGGTCTTCGAGCCCGTCACCTTCGCCAGCCACACTTATGAGACGTTCCATCTCCTGATGCCGCTCTTTGCCGCGCATGACTGGTCGGGCGACCCCAAACCGCTCGAAGGGCAGGCCTTTGCCTGGGTGACGCCGGACGAACTGAACACCTATCCGGCCCCGCCGGCCGACATCCCACTATTCGCCGCGCTTGCCGGTCGTCCGGCCTGGCAGCGCGCCCGCCTATCTGGAGCCTGAGCTCTTCACCGCATCGGCAAGGCTGACCCGTCCGCTTCCGGGCTTGAGCGGTATTGGCTGGTGCGGAGCCGGAGCCCATCCCGACAACCAGATCATTTCGAAAGTGGCGCGCACGCGGCCATCCGGATCGCTGAAGCGTTCAGCATAAATCTCCGCCATTCGCCTCAGGATACGCGGCGATAGCCCGCGCCCTGTTGTTTCGGCGAACGCTGCACGCTCCCCCATGCCTTTTAGATCGCTAAGCAGCTCGAATGCGCTGTCATAACGTACGGTGACATGGTCAATATCCGCTACTGGCAGGGCGAACCCGGCGCGCTGAAGCAATCCGGCCATATCCTGCAGCCCCGGCAGAGGTGAAATCCGCGCCGAAGCCCCGCCTGTCACCTCAGCTTCGGCAGCGAGTAGCGACTGGCGCAGCTCGCTCAGCGTCCCCGCTCCCAGCAGCGCACCAAGAAACAACCCATCTGGCTTAAGGCATTGGCGGATCTGGATCAGCGCCCCAGGCAGGTCATTCGCCCAGTGCAAATCGAGCAGGGAAACCGCAAGATCAAAAACGTCATCGCGAAACGGCATCACCTCGACATCGCCCGCCAGCGCCGTGTTGCTCGCCGACCGGAACCGCTCAGCCGCCACAGGAGACAGCGCCATTGCCACAAGATGCCCCACCTTGCCGGACTCCCTGATCGCTGCGGCTGATCCGCCTGCACCGGAAGACAGATCAAGCGCCAACGGAAACGTCCGGGACACATCCTCCAGCCGCTCCACCAGTTCACCTGCTGCCCGCCGGTGGAGGAAATCAAACCCCTCAAACCCGTCAGCGGCCCTGTCCCTGCGCTTGCGCAGGCGTGAGCGGTCAAACACTATGGGGGCAGCGGGAGCGGTCATGAAGCCAGATATGAACCAGTTGCACGGCCCGGCAAAGCGCGCGGCTGCCGCACTGTCAGAGTGGATATGGCCCTCCCGGTCGATCGTGTCCGGCGAGCGCGGGGGCGGCGTTGGGGCTGTTGCACCATCGGACTGGGCGGCGCTGGTCTTTATCGACGAGCCACTTTGCAATCTTTGCGGCCGACCGCAGGACATCGACCTTGGCGAGCAGACCGTCTGCCCAGCCTGCACAGCCCGCCCGCCCCGCTGGAAACGCGCCCGCGCAGCCCTTGTCTATGATGATGCCTCGCGCCGCCCCGTGCTCGACCTGAAACGCGCAGGCCGACGCGATGGGCTTACCGCCATGGGCGGCTGGATGGCTCGTGCCGGTCGCCCGCTCCTGGCTGAAGCCGACCTGCTCGTCCCCGTCCCCCTGCACTATCGCCGGCTCGTAACACGCGGCCACAACCAGTCGGGTTGGCTTGCCGCTGCCGTCTCGCGTGCCTCTGGTGTTCCGGCACGGATGGATATTCTGCGCCGTATCAGGTCCACGCCGTCGCAAGCCGGCCTCGCCGCGCGGGCTCGCCGCCGCAACGTCGAGGGCGCGTTCGATGTTCGCCGGTCGCGGACCAAACTGGTCGATGGACAGCGCATCGTTCTGGTCGACGACGTCTTGACGACCGGGGCAACCCTGACCGCCTGTACTCGTGCGCTCACTAAGGCTGGTGCAGCGAGCGTCGACGTCCTTGTGCTCGCCCGCGTTGTCCGCGCCGAAGATGTCACCATATAGCGCTCAGCAGTTTTGGAGACCGGTTTGGCCAAGGTAACGATTTACACGCGCGGCTTCTGCCCTTTTTGTTCGCGGGCTGTATCTCTTCTGAAAAAGAAGCGCGCCGACTTTGAAGAGATCGATGCGGGTATGGATGCCGGCAAACGCGCGGAAATGATCCAGCGCTCCAATGGCGGGCGCACCTATCCGCAAATCTTCATCGGCGACCAGCATATTGGCGGCTGTGATGATATGATGGCGCTGGAGAAACGCGGACAGTTGGATGCTCTGCTCACCGCCTGAGACCGCCCATGATCAAGTATGCGCTGACCTGTTCTGATTGCGACCGCGATTTCGATGCGTGGTTCAAGTCCTCGTCGGCCTATGACGAGCAGAAAGAGGCAGGCGACGTGACGTGTGCCTTTTGCGGCTCGACCGCCGTCGGCAAGCAGATCATGGCCCCCTCCGTGAAGCGTACGGACACGTCAGCCGCGCCAGATCTTGCGGCCCTAGCCCGAAAAGCAAAGGCGCATATCGCTGAAACATATGACAATGTCGGGGATGGTTTCGCCGATGAGGCGCGCGCCATGTATTATGGCGATAAGGAAGAACGGCCCATCTGGGGCCAGACGACCGCAGAAGAGCGCGTCGCACTGGAAGAGGAAGGCGTGCCGGCCGCGCCCCTGCCCGACATCTTCGTTCCCGACACACCGGCAGACCCGAAAAAGGTGAACTAGCGCGACTGCGCGGGTTTGGCGGCTTGACGCCGGGAGGCGGACGCTTAAGAGACGTGCAATTACCAATGCGCGGAGAGCCAAATGGCTGACAGCAATTACGTTCGTGGCGAAATGGACATTTCGGACCAGAAAAGCACCTGGGACGGCTTCATGAAAGCCAGCGTATGGGGCGGCTTCATCACGACCCTCGTCGTCGCTTACCTGACCTTCACGCTCGCCATTGGCATGAACTGGATGGTCTCCCTCGTTCTCGTCGCGGGTGCCGGCCTTGTCGGTGGACTGGCCATGGGCATGGGCGGTGCATGGGTTGCGGCGGTCATTGGCCTGACGGCGCTTGCTGTTTTCGTTCAGGTGATCATCACGCTGTTCGGGCTGATCGTCTGACGCCTAGGCGCACCGCTGGCAGGAATCCGCTGCCGGATCAGATTCAAGCGTGATCAGTGACAGCGGATCTCCGCAGCGAACACAATAGCCATAATCCCCGGACTTGATGCGGTCGAGTGCGCGCTCGATACGCTGCAGCGCGTCTGCATCTGAGGTCACCCCGCCTATTTTGCGGTTGCAACCGATGCGCGGCGTGTCATCACCATCGTCCAGCCAGGCCAGACGCTCTTGGTCGAGGTCTGTGTTCATGCAGGAATGCTGCGCCGGGATTAATCCGATAGCAAGGCGCTTCGACAAAACAGAAGACCTACATATCGTTATTCACGAAGAGACTGACCGAAAGCAGGCCCTATGACCGCTGAAACGCCGCTCGAGCTTAGGAATGCGACCAAATGGTTCGGCAATTTCCGCGCGGTCGACAGTCTGAGCTTCACTGTCCCGCAGGGCTCGATTATCGGATTTCTCGGCCCGAACGGAGCCGGCAAGTCGACCAGCCTGCGCATGGCGCTCGGTGTCGTGTCGCCCGATCAGGGCGAAGCGCGCCTGTTTGGCGGTCCGCCAGACCTGAAAGCGCTGCACCGGGTCGGTTTCCTCCCGGAAGAACGCGGCCTCTACAAGAAGATGACGCCGCGCGGCACCATCGCTTATTTCGCCAAGCTCAAGGGGATGAGCGGAGCCGAAGCCAACTCCCGCGCGGATGAGTTGCTGGACATGTCCGGTCTGGAAGAGTTCGCGCGGTCCCGCATTTCCAAACTCTCCAAGGGCATGGCGCAGAAGGTCCAGATCCTCTCGACCCTCGCTCACCGCCCTGAACTCTTGATCCTCGACGAGCCCTTTTCCGGCCTCGATCCGGTCAACCAGCAGGGCCTGGAAGACCTGATCCGAGAAGAACATGAGCGCGGCGCGACCATCCTGTTCTCCACCCATGTGATGGAGCATGCCGAGCGCCTGTGCGACTCCATCGTTATGATGGCACGCGGCAAGAAGGTTTTTGACGGCACGCTGGACGAGGCTTTCAAGACGCTGGGCCGCGGCGCGCGGATTGCCGTCTCCGATGGGTTCGCGCTCGACAGTGCGCTCGCCTCTACGCCCTTCTCCGCCGTGCATGAGCCAATGACCGACGATCAGGACTGGTGGCGCATCACGCTGCCGCCCGGCCGGGACGCGCAGGACGCCCTGCGCGCGGCCATCGAAGCCGGAGCCCCCATTGCCGGCTTTGCCCCTGAAGAGGCCCGCCTGCGCGATGTCTTTGTCTCCCTCGTCAGCGAGGCCGAAGCCGCAGAGCTCGAGGCGCCCACCCCTGCTCCCGTCCCGGAGGAAGCCGCCTGATGCGAAACGTCTTTCTCGTCGCCCGCCGGGATTATCTTGGCTACGTCACGGCCTGGGGCTTCTGGCTCGGCCTGTTCCTGACCCCGGTCCTGCTCGGCGTGTTCTCCCTCGCCCCGGCCCTTGCCGCCTCCACCACGCCGACGCGCTACTACACCGTCATCGAGAGCGGCACCGAGTTCGCCGACGCCCTGAACGAGGAGTTCGGCCGCACGCGCATCGCCGCCGCACGCGCCCAGATCACAGCCCTCGGCATGATGGGACAGGACGAAGCCGCCATGGGCGCGCGCTTTGATGACGCCATTGAGGGCGGCGCCTCCCCCGAAGCCGCACTGAAAGCTGCCGGGGTGCAGAACATCGCTGCCCTGCCGCAGGCCGCCTACATTCCCGTGCCACCGCCTGCGCAGACCGCAGACGCGCTGCGCCCGTGGCTGATGGGCGAACGCTTCATCGAGACCCCGGACGGCCCGCTGCCCCTCTTCGCCGCGATCATCGTGCCGGAAGATGACGAGCCCATCGAATACTGGTCTGAGAACATCACCTCCGGCGAGCTTAAAGCCATCACCGGGCGCGCCGCCCGCGCCCTCGCGCAGGAACGCATCTTCGAGGCGCGCGGCATTGACCCGTCCATCCTGCAAACCATCGCAGACACCACCCGCCCCATCGAGGAACGCCGCGCCCGCCCGACCAGCGGCGGCGACAATCGCGTCACCATCGCCGACCGCGCGCCCTACTTTGCCGCCATCGGCATGGCCTTTGTGCTGTGGACGCTGATCTTCTCCGTGGTGAACTATCTCCTGATGGGCACGATTGAGGAGCGCTCCAACAAGATCTTCGACACGCTGCTCACCTCCGTGCGCCTGCCCCAGCTTCTGGCCGGCAAGCTGCTGGCCGTGCTCGCCGTCTCGCTTACCCTGATGACCTTCTGGGGGGTTGGCGGCTCGCTGGTCTCGATCTGGGCAAGCTCGGCCATCTCCGGAGAAGCCGCCTCCACGATCAGCGCGGTGGTCGGCGCGGCGCTCAAACCCGCCATTGTCGGGCCGGCGCTCTTAAGCTTCGTCCTCGGCTACCTCATGTATGGCTCGATCTTCCTCGCGCTCGGTTCCCTTTGCGACACCATCCAGGAAGCCCAGACCCTGATGACGCCCCTGCTCGTCCTGCTGATGTCGCCGCTGATCATGTTCATGGTCGCCGCCAATGACCCGACCTCCCCCATCGTGCAGGTCATGTCATGGATCCCGCTGCTGACGCCCTTCCTGCTCATCCTGCGCATGCCGACAGAGCCCGCTTTGTGGGAAGTCGTCGCCCAGCTTGGCATGATGGCGGCGGCAACGGCGCTCATCCTGTGGCTGGCGGCGAAGGTCTACCGCGCCGGCGCGGTGCACGGTACGGGCGTCTCCGATGTCGCAAACTGGTTCAAGCGCCTTGTGCCCGGAAAGAAAAAGGCATCAGGGTAGGCCCCATGCCCTCCCTTCCCCTCGTTCGTGACACGCTCGCCGATCTCATCGCCTTCGACACGACCTCGCGCTATTCCAATCTCGCGCTGATCGACTGGATCGAGGACAAGCTCACCCCCCTCGGCGCGGTCTGCACACGCATCCCGAACGAGGCCGGCGACAAGGCCAATCTCTGGGTCCGCATCGGGCCGGATGCGCCGGGCGGCATCGTCCTCTCCGGCCATACAGACGTCGTCCCCGTCGACGGGCAGGACTGGACCACCGACCCGTTCACGCTCACCGAAAAAGACGGTCTGCTCCATGGGCGCGGCACGTCCGACATGAAGAGCTTCCTCGCCCTCTGCCTCGCCTTCGCGCCGGACTTTGCCGCCGCCAGCCTCTCCCGCCCCGTCCACTTCGCCTTCTCCTATGATGAAGAGATCGGCTGCAAGGGCGCGCCTTATATGATCGAGGAGATCATCCGCCGCGGCGCACAGCCGGAAGCGGTCTGGGTCGGCGAGCCGACGCTCTGGCAGGTCGTCTCCGGCCATAAGGGCATTTCCCTGACAGAGGTGATCGTCACCGGCCATGAGGCCCACTCCTCCCTGCCGGACCATGGCGTCTCCGCTATCGGCGTCGCGGCGGACCTGATGGCGGTCGTCCGAAAGATCGAGGCGGACCTAAAAACACAAGCCCCTGACGACTCCCCCTTCGACCCGCCCTACCCGACGCTCAACATGAATATCATCTCTGGCGGCACGGCGACGAACATCCTCGCGCGGGAGTGCCGCTTCTCCTGCGATCTGCGCTGCCCGCCGGGCTTTGACGTGGACACCATCCTCGCCCCGCTCACCGCCGCCGCAGAGGCTGCCGACGCCGCTCTCAAGGCGCGCTTCCCGGAGGCCGGCGTGCGCCTCGACCGCCTCTCCAACGTGCCCCCGCTCAATGCAGAGCCCGGCAGCCCGGCAGAGATCCTGCTGCGCGCCCTCACCGGCGACAATGCCCAGCGCGCGGTCTCCTTCGCGGCCGAAGCCGGCCAGTTCCAGCGCGCCGGCCTCCCGGCGGTGATCTGCGGCCCCGGCTCCATCGATCAGGCCCATGTCGAGAATGAATTCATCGACCCGGCGCAGCTCGCCCAGGGCGTGGAGATTTTCGGGAAACTTCTGACGCGGCTCAGCTAAACCCGTCAGGCCACCGCCCGCGTCGCAGACTGCCCCGGCGGGCGCGGCGTATTCACGCTCGTGGCGATCCAGTGAAACGCCGTGATCAGCAGCAGATCGCCATGCAGGCCCATATGCCGGCTCAGGGCGAGCCCGCCAATAAACGCGCCGACGCACCACTGCCACTTCCAGCGCAGCGTGAAGTAATGCGCCCCGCCAAAGACCAGCGCGCTGATGATCGCCGCCCCCCAGACCGATGCGCCCATGCCCTCCAGAAGATGAGGCATGGCGAGGCGGAACACCCACTCTTCCCAGAGGGACAGCGCGCCGAGATAGGCGATCCATCCGAGCGTCGGCAGGCGCAAGCGCCCGTCCGTCCACCAGGCATAGGCATTCAACCCCACAAAGATCAGGACAGCCCCGATCAGATAGCGCCCGGGCGTCGCCAGCCCCCGCTCAAGGCTCTCGACGAAGACATCCCAAAGGCCCGGAAGGCAGAGGAAGCCCAGCGCCAGACCAAGCCCCGGCAGGCCATGGCGCAAAAAGACCTCGCGAAAGCTGGAGAGCCGGCCGCCTGTAAAGTCTTTGTCTCGTTGGAGTCGTCGGTGACTGGCAGGCGGCGCTTTGTCCAAAGGTCGCTCTCGCTTTGTTGCTCGGCTCTCGTCCTGATGACGGCCATCCCCCCTTAAGGGTGTTTCGTAGCTTTGAGAACGGGGCGTTGAACAAAGCCCAGACCCCTCAGCCCCGCCGCCCTCGGGCTCGACCCGAGGGCCCAGCTCTGACGTGACACCCAACGTCCGGCGAGTCGCGATAGCGCAGCGACAAGACAACGTCGCATCATGAACGTAGTCTACCTAAACGCTAGTTGGCCTGGGGAGGTACAAATGGAATTAGCGGTCGCAATCTCGCTCTTATACGACGCCTTGCTTGAAACCTTCTTGGCGTTGATCCTGTTTTCCATTCTCATCGTGATGGTCTGGCCAAAGGATGGGTATGATCAAGCCACCGACGTTGCGGGCCGATTAGCCCTAATCGTCATGCACGCCGGCATCGTGATCTTTAAGCTGGCCGCACTTTTGACATTTGCGCTCTTTGCTTTGCTTGTCCTGTTTGTCGCGTTCATTGCTGTGTTGGGGCTGCTAGCTTCGCTCGCTCCGTAAGCGGCGGTGACGCGGCAGGGCGACCCATCAGCCCTGCCCCGAGAAAACAGGCCGCCACGCCAAACAGAATGACACTTGGCACGACCGCGCCGAGATAAACCGCCAGCGCGCCGCTGAACACGACAGCTCCGGCGATAATGAATGAGAGCACCCGCCGCGCCGCCGGCAGGGCCAGCGCCGCCACGCCGAAGGCTGCAAGCGTCGCCAGATGGATCGTCACATGGACGAACAGGACCGGGAAAATGTCTTTCAGGAATTGCGGGGCTTCGGACCCGGCCATCAGCCCGGATAGATAGACGAGGCCCATGCCGTGAAACGCCGCCATGACGAGCAACAGCCCCACGCCAATCCCGCACAACCATTTTGACATCGCCGTTGCTCCTTGGCGTTGCAAGCAAGGCTGGTCGGAATGAGGGGCGAGTCAATGGGCTCGGTCTCATTTGGGGTGGAGGAGACTAAGGCGGCCCTAACCCAACAGAATGCTGCTAGGTTATTGAGGCTCCACCTCATCAACGCCAAAGGCCGCGTTGATTTTCTTAAAAAGGCGCTCCGCATTTGCGGCGGTGCCTTTAGGCAAGTCTGCTAGGGTGTTCCAACTGTCAAAATCGCTGAGCATTTCTTTCAGAACATCCTTCTTTTTAAGGCTTCGCGCATGGCGCTCTTTTAGTGCAGTTTCAATTCGCTTCGCGATCAACGAAGAACCGTCTTTGGGCAAATCTTCGAGCTTCAGCGCGAGGCCGTATGCTCGATTTACGCAATCAAGGAACCACTTCTCCGGGAAGATATCCTCGATAGCTACATCAGTTTTCTTCACTCCCGACGCAGCCCCAAGCATCAATACTCGAAAATCCTGCCCAGTTTCCTCAGCATACGCCTTTAAATCCATTCCTTTGATTTGATCCGCTGCGTAGTGACCAGCTTCGTCAGTGTCGAGAAGAACACCGGCATCCCATCGCTGGCCAATGGCGAACGCGGCATACATAGGTACCTTTGTGGAAGTCTGAGCCGGCCACATGTATATGTGATCAGAAAGCCCCACCTTTCCTGCTGTTGTAAGCAGACCGGACAGTTTACTTAGGATCAAGGCGTCTGTTCCGCCCTCGACGATAAGCACTTTACGGTTGCCGAGCATGCCCGACAGATCGGAAGTCAAACCAAGCGCACTTTCGATCACAGCCATCGGCGCGGACTGACTGCTAACTACGCCATGCCTGACTTTCAGATGATGATCAGCATCGGTTTCTACGATTCGAACTCGCTCAGGATTGGCCTTATCGACCATAGAAGACAAGTGTGTGGTGTAGAGGACAGTGTTCGTCGCCGATAAATCCTCAAAAACTCTCAACAGGTCTTGTTGACCACTATGGTGCAAATGAATGCCCGGTTCTTCCAATAAAAGAACACAGTCTTGGAAGTCACCTTTAGAGGCATGCGTGAACTTCCAAGCGAATGACACATACCACCGGAAGCCGGTGGAGCGGCGGTTCAGTCGGACTGGGAAACCGATGGCCTCATCTTCGGCAAAGATGTTGAGCGTTGGACCATCCACGTCGATTTCAAACTTGACCTTCTTTTGTTTCCATAGCGCCTGAAATTGCTGGGTCAGGTAGGCTGAAGCTGCCCTCTTGTCGAATTGACGCAAAGTACGACCTTCTGCGCTTTGCGCCTTCGCAACAAAATCGTCCAATTCGATTTCAGCTAGGTCCAAGACGATCAGAATTGTTTGATCATCAATCGAGAGTTTGTGGACTTGCGCAGCCCCGCCGGCATTGTCTCTTCTCGACTTGAGTTCATTAAGCTCAACTTGAGCACCCGAAAATTCGTAATCCTGAATTAGCACAAAACGAGGAACGCATTCTTCTGCCCATTCAGTTATCTTATCCTGCGAGAGGTTTAGATCGCCGAGATCGACGAGTTCTCCTGCTTCGTTGGCGAGAAAGAACTCCGTCTTGTAACCATACTTCCGGCGAGCGTAGAGCTGAATACCGTCTGGGGGAGTTGCGGCTGCTGGCACCTCCTCAGCCTCTTCATCGTTTTCCGGTTCAATTGGCCTATCATCAGCGTACTCAAAAAGCGCTTCGGCCTCTTCGTCCTCGAATGCGAAGTAGCCTTGGGAAACAATACTCCCCTTCGAGTTTTTCTTTCCCTTCCAATCGTCGACGGGCCAGTCTTCATCGGGATCATAGTTTGTGTCGACGTAGGAATTTAGGCCGTACAGGCCTTCGAAAAGATTGCTCTTCCCGGCTTCGTTTTGTCCAACAAACGCGGTTACTTTCGTGGTTTCGATCCATCCAGAATCGATAACATTGCGATAGTTTGATATCCGAAATCGTGTAAGCCTCATGCCATCCCCCCACTCTAGGTTGCTTTTAGATAGGTGGTACTGACTCATTTGCGAGTGACTAGACAGTCCACTGCGGTCAAATTGGTTGAGAGGACAACCCCGCCTCTATCCCCACCCTTTCCGCGAGAAACACTACCCATCCAGCAAACTTATCCCCGCCTTCTGGCGCTGAGCTATACTCCGCCGGAATGCCGGATGATGTTCTCGATTTTGCGCGCGACCTGTTTGCGCGGATGGGCAACGCGCTTGGCGCGCTGAAGCTCGGCGTGACCTGCGCCGTGCAGGCCGCCGACAATGGCTGGGTGCCGCGCCGGATCTACAATGCCGCCTTAAGAGAACTCCAAATGGCCGAGGCGATGGTGCGCCGGATGGTGCTGCTCATCGCCGTGCGGCTGGACATCACGCCGATCGCCGTGCCTGAGGCCGCCCCGGTCCCACACCGGCGCGCGCGATCCGGGCCGAAGAGCAATCCCCTGCCCCTGTTCGATCCATGGGGCTCCGGCGGGATCGACTTCAGCCAGATTGAACAGGCGCAGGAGAAAGATGCGGGCCGCCCGGCCGACTGGCTCACCCGCCGGCAGGACCGGCTGGACGCCGTCATCGCAGACCCGGTCCCGATGGCCGCGCGCATGGCGCGCTGGATGCGGCGGCGGGCAATCCGTTTCGCGGCGGAGGTCACCGCCCGCTCCCGGCCGGAACATTGCTGGATCTGTCGCATCGGCCTGCCGCCGGGCGTGCTCGCCCGGGATACCGGGCTCAATGCCGGCCTGCTGCGCGGGCTCGATATGCGGGCGCGCGAGGCCTACCCACCCTGACCTGTCTCGATAATCCTGCCTTGAAGCCCGCCCTGCGGGCCGCTGGCGCTGGGGGTTTTGCAGGATCCCCCTTTTACGCGTCACCCTCGACGGCGCAGCCGTCTGAGGGCCCATCTCTGGTGGCCTGCAGATATCGCAAAGGTGGAAAACATTCGAGCTGGGCCCTCAGATGGCCTGACGGCCATCGAGGGTGACGCTCACAATGAGGGTTTCAGAGATGTCAGACCGCGCCGCACTCAGCCCTTCGGATGGCAGACGACCGGCAGCCAGCTATATCCGTGTACGAATGAGCTCGGCACGAAGCTTGGCTCGTCGATCACTTCAATATGCTCGAACCGTTCAAGGATCTCTTCCCAGAGGATGCGCAGCTGAAGCTCGGCCAGGCGATTGCCGACGCAGCGATGAATGCCAAAGCCAAAGGAGATATGATTGCGCGCCTGTTTGCGGTCGATGATCAGGCGGTTGGGATCTTCGTCCCAAAAGTTTTCATCCCGGTTTCCGGAGATGTACCACATGGCGATCTGGTCGCCCTTTCGGATCGTCTTGCCGTGCATCTCGACATCTTCGAGCGCGGTGCGCCGCATATATGAAAGCGGCGTCTGCCAGCGGATCATCTCCGAGACCATGTTCGGGATGAGCGACGGATCAGCTTTCAGCTTGTCATATTCTTCCGGGAACTGGTTCAACGCATACAGCCCGCCGGACATGGAATTGCGGGTCGTGTCATTACCGCCAATGATCAGCAGGATGACATTGCTGAGCAGCTCCTGCGGGTTCATGTCCCGCGTCGCCTCGCCATGGGCCAGCAGGCTCATCAGGTCCGGCGAAGGCGGGGCGGATTTGCGCTCTTCGAAGATGGCGGAGAAGACGCGCAGGCATTCGGCGAGTTCTTCGCGCCACTGGTCGACGCCGCCGGGGCAAATGTCCGGATCGCGGGGATTGGTCGTAATGTCGGACCAATGCGTCAGCTCGCGCCGGCGCTCCTGGGGATAGTTGAACAGTGTGGCCAGCATCATCGCCGTTAGTTCAATCGAGACCGTATCGACCCAGTCAAACGGCTCACCGACCGGGAGACTGTCCAGAACCTTGCGCGTGCGCTGGCGGATCAGCGGCTCATAATCGCGCAGCATGGTCGGCGCGACCGCGGGCTGAGCCGTCTTGCGCTGGGCGGAATGAACCGGCTCATCGGAGGAGATGAAACTAGGCGCGCTGAAACCCTCAATCGGAGAGCCAAGGGTGATCCCGCCATACTTTGCGTCGGAGGAGAAGCGCTTATGGTCGACATCAATCGCCATGACATCTTCGTATCGCGTGACGGACCAGTAAGGCCCGACAAAACTCTCCGGCGTCCAGTGAAGCGGGTCTTCCCTGCGGAGGCGTTCGAACCGGTCCCACATCTTGTTCTGCCGCCAGACTTCGGCATCGACGAGATCAAGCGTTTCCAGATCAAGCTCGCTCGCCGGCAAAACACTGTCGCCGCGTTCGAGATAATAAGGCCGGGCCGGCTTGCGATAGCTCAGCTTTGGCCGCTCAAGCGTTTGACCTGCAATGCTCACGACAAGATCTCCATTGTTAGGATGATAATAGCATCCCTCCCCCAGCGTCAGACAATCAGCCCTATTCTGAACTCGCCCCTTCTTCGGCCGCGCGCAGCACACGCAGGAAATTCCCGCCCCAGATTTTCCCGATGTCTTCTTCAGAATATCCGCGCTTTACGAGCTCAGCGGTCACATTCATGGCCTCGCTGGCATCGGTGAAACCGCCAATCCCGCCTCCATGATTAAAGTCCGTCCCGACGCCAACATGATCAATCCCGATCCGCTCCACGACATAATCGATATGATCGACCATTCGGCCAACACTGCTCGGCCCGAGCACAGCCCGCATCGACCCGAGAAAGGCGAGCTTGGCCTCTTCGTCCTCGATCTCCCAGTAGAGCTCATAGGGATAAGAATATTCCGCCGGCAGGCCGGCATTGCTGCGAACCGCATCAATCTCCGCCAGCAGGGCTTCGTCCGACAGGTCGATGAGATAAGCACCAAACGAGGCGATATGAATCACGCCGCCGGTTTCGCCGATCCGGTCGATCTCCTCGTCCGACAGGTTCCGGCTGACATTGGACAGCGTGCGAGCATTTGAGTGCGTCGCAATAATGGGCGCGGTGGAAAGGTCGAGCACGTCCAGCGTCGCCGCCTTCGACATCTGGGAGACATCAATCACGCCGCCGAGCGCATTGATCCGCTCAACAGCCGCAACGCCAAGCTCAGACAGCCCGTTATGCTCTTCAGCCGGCTCATAGGCGCCGAGTTCCGAGATGAAGACCGGGCGCGAGGAGTCCGAGAAATCATTGTGCCCGATATGGTTGAACCCGAAGACGCGGACGCCGGCCTCATAAAACACATCAATCGAATCGACATCGCCGCCAAAAGCCCGTGCATTCTGGAAACCGAGGATCAGCGCGATCTGGCCGTTCTCAACAGTCGCGGTGATTTCATCGGCCGATCTCGCCAGCGCCAATGCCTCCGGCGAACTTGCAACAAGCGCCTGAACCGCAGCGAGCTTTTCGTCAGTTTCCGCGCGCGCCGCCGCATCGCCTTCAGCTGTGCGCGGACCGGGCCCGACCGCAACGGCCATAACCACAGCATCAACGCCGCCGGCCTCAAGCTTCGATGGCGCGACCTTGGATTGCCCGTCCGAGGCAAGATAAAGCGCCGAAGTCGATGGCAGGACGATGTCAGCATGGGCATCGAGGACAAGCGCCCGTTCATGGATCGCTTCAACGCTCATCTCGGCCGCTGCGACCGGCACCTCCTCTGCCGGAGCTGTCGCGCACGCCACCGCCAGAACGGACACAGTCGAAGCCGCCAGCAAGCGCCGGCCATTGCTCCAAATGCTGATTGTGCTCATCACGCCGATCCTCCCAAATCAAGGGCATGGTTGAACGCGCAGCGGCGATAAGCAAGACAAACGCTGCCCTCTCGCAGCGGCAGGTGTCCGTACAAAAGAAAAACCCCGTAGCATCCGCCACGGGGTTTTTCTTCAGATCGATCGAAAAGCTGCCTCTAGAGCAGGCCTTCGCGCTGGGCTCGCTTGCGGGCCAGCTTGCGCGCACGGCGCACAGCTTCGGCGCGCTGGCGGGCACGCTTTTCGGACGGCTTTTCAAAGTGGGTCCGGCTTTTCATTTCCCGGAAAAGGCCTTCGCGCTGCATCTTTTTCTTCAGCGCGCGCAGGGCCTGCTCGACATTATTGTCGCGGACGACGATCTGTACGATGGGTCAATCTCCATTTGTCTCGGGTGGCGAAACCCGCTTTGTCTTGCCACATAGGTAATCGAAGGACGCGCCTATATCATGGGCGCAGCCACTTGCCTACTAGGTATATGACATGACGCGTTCACCATCAAATCTGCTCCGGGACACCTGGCTCGACGCCCTCCTGCCAGAGGTCGCTTTCGACGGCTGGACCAATGTCACAGCAACCCGCGCCGCGGAGGAAGCAGGTCTCTCCGAAGCAGAGCAGGCGCTCGCCGCGCCGGGCGGTGTCGCCGATCTCGTCGAGCACTTCTTCAATCGCGCAGAAGACGCCGCCCGCACCAGGATCGAAGCTGAAGACCTGTCCGATCTCAGGATTCATGAGAAAGTCGCTTTTGGCGTGCGCGCATGGCTCGACGAAATGAGTGATCACCGCGAAGCCGTTCGCCGCGCAATCAATTGGGGAGCCCTTCCCTGGCGGGTCAGCGCTCCGGCCCAGCGCACATGGTCGGTTGCCGACATGGTATGGACGGCGACCGGCGACACATCAGAAGACTATAACCGCTACACCAAGCGTGGCCTTCTAGCCTCCGCGCTGCCGTCCATCGTTTTGAAATGGCTGGACGAGACCGATAGCGAGGCAATCGATGCTCATATTGCCAGCCGACTGAAGAACGCGATGCAGCTGGGTCAGGCCGGCTCAAAAGTCCTCGGGCCGTTCCTGCGGCCGTTCAGGCAAAAGTCCAGCGAAACCGCCTGAGTTAGCCGGCCAGCTTAATGCGGGTGACCTTGTGGCCCATCTTACGGCCGGGTCTTGGCTCACCCTTGCCATAGAGCGTTACGCCCGGCTCCCCGGCAGCCAGGATCGCTTCCTCGCCGAGCAGATTGTCCATGACCGCATCAAAGCGGCGGTCCGGAGATCCGAAAGGCAGCCCGGCAACGGCGCGAATATGCTGCTCGAACTGGCCGGTATCGCAGGCCTCCGGCGTCCAGTGGCCAGAATTGTGAACGCGGGGCGCAAATTCATTGGCGAGCAGATCGCCGCCGGGCAGCACAAAGAATTCGAGCGCCAGAACACCTACATAGTCCAGTGCATTGGCGAGCCGGCGCGCCTGCTCAATCGCATCTGCCACGGTATCTTCGCCGACGCGCGCCGGAACTTCAGAGCGTCTTAGAATGCCGTTCACGTGCGTATTTCGCGACGGCTCGAACGATGTGAGCGTGCCGTCCACCCCACGTCCGACAATCGCGGAGATCTCGCACTCAAAGGGCGCCAGTGCTTCCAGAATGGAGGGCGCTTCGCCAAGCGCCTTCCAGGCCGCTGCGTAATCGTCGCCAATCTCGACGCGCACCTGGCCCTTGCCGTCATAGCCTTCGCGCCGGCGCTTCAGAATGCCTTCACCGCCCAGTCGCTCCAGCCCCAGCGCAATCGCTGCAGGCGCATCGACCGCCTCAAAGGCAACGCTCTTAATGCCGACATCGTTGAGGAAGCGCTTCTCGATCAGCCGGTCCTGAGCCTTTTCAAGCGCCATCGCACCCGGACGAACAGTTGCGCCGGCGGCCTCCAGGATCGCGACTGCTTCAACCGGCACATTTTCGAACTCATAAGTCACGACATCGCATTGGGCCGCGAACGCCTCCAAGGCGGTCTCGTCGAGATAGTTGGCCACTATTTCAGTCGCGGACACCCGGCCCGCCGGGCTGTCAGCCTCCGGGCTGAACACATGCATGTCATACCCAAGCTGGGCTGCGGCCCCGGCCATCATCCGGCCGAGCTGCCCGCCGCCGAGCATCCCGATCACCGCGCCGGGCGGCAATGGCCTCATCGCTCGGGCGTCTCCGCAACCGCCGCGGTCTGCTCGGCCCGGTAAGCATCCAAAGCGGTCGCAACGCTCTCATCCTCGAGGGCAACGATGGATGCCGCGAGAAGCCCGGCATTGGCAGCGCCCGCCTCCCCTATGGCGAGCGTGGCGACTGGAATGCCGCGCGGCATCTGAACAATCGAGAGAAGGCTATCGAGGCCCGACAGCGTCTTGGATTGGACCGGAACGCCGAGCACAGGCAGTGGCGTCATCGAAGCGGCCATGCCGGGGAGATGCGCCGCGCCACCCGCGCCCGCGATGATGGCCTTCAACCCGCGCGATTTCGCAGTCTTGGCATAGTCGGTGAGCCGGTCCGGTGTGCGGTGCGCCGAGACTATGCGTGTTTCATAGGGCACACCGAGCTTGTCCAGCGCATCGCAGGCGGCCTTCATTGTCGGCCAATCGGACTGGCTTCCCATGATCACGCCGACGAGCGCATCGCCGCTGGAAGTCGCCTTTGTCATGTCGGCCCCCTCTGGAGAAGCGCGCGACCTTATGGTGTCTCGGTGCAAGGTCAAGCCGAACCGGCGCGATCTCGCCTTTTGCCCTCTGTATGCTAGGGTTCAGGCAATGGCGGATGACCAAGATCCCCTTAGCGACATTAACGGCCTGAGCGAGGAACGGCGCGCGCTGATCCGGGCTTTGGGGGTTGATCTGGAAAAGCTCGATCCGCGTACCCGGGCGGCCGTTGAGGCCTTCAGCGAGGAAGTCCTGTTCCTGCGTGAAGCAGTGGCGGAGCTGAAACAGTCTTTGGCCGATGCCGAAGCGCTGGCCGATCATGATGCGCTCTGCCCGGTTTTCAATCGCAGGGCCTTTGAGCGGGAGCTGCGCCGGGAGATTGCGCTGGCGGAGCGATATGGCTCGCCGCTTTGCGTGATCTTTGCCGATCTCAACCGGTTCAAGGCCGTGAACGATGCCCACGGTCATGCTGCTGGCGACGCGGTTTTGGTGTCCGTAGCCGGTGCGCTGGAATCGAATGTACGGGAATCCGATATTGTTGGCCGTCTTGGCGGGGATGAGTTCGGGCTGATCCTGCCGCATGCGAGCCGGCCCGACTGCGAGGCCAAGGCCAGGGAACTCGCCGCGGCTGTTCATGCCCTCAAAATCGAGCCGGATGGCAGCGACGGCGTGATTCAGCCCTCCGCCTCTTTCGGTGTCGCGGCATGGCGACGCGGGCAAACCGCCCAAGACGTGCTGGCGGCGGCCGATGAGGCCATGTTTGCCCGGAAAACGCAGGTCCGACAGCACGCGCCATAGGCGAGCGGGCTGACTCTGTTTTCACGTGACGGACGCACCCTCTTATGATTAACTGTTGCATGAAAGACACGATCGTCTTTCTTCAAGCAGAAGGAGTTGCCCATGTCATTGCAAGGTCGGATCGAAGAATTGTCCGTGCGCCACCGCAAGCTCGATGAGAAGATCGAGACGGAGCAGAAACGACCCACCCATGACAGCACGCAGGTCCAGCAACTGAAGCGACAGAAACTCCGAATTAAGGAGGAGCTGCGACACCTGCAGGCGAGCTAGGCTCAATATTTGCAGCGCCGCCTCGGATCCCCCGAGCGGGATCCGGAGGTAGGTATGAAAGACTTATTGAATCAGGACCGTGCGCTATCACCAGCGCTGATCAAGACAGGTGTATTCTTTCTGGGGATCCTGCTCGCCGCCTTGTCGGTGTTCGTGATCCTGATGGCCCTTGGAACGCTGTTCAGCGGCTCCATTATCCCGGCCTTCATCCAGGCGGCGGCGGGGCTCTCAATCGCCCTGTTTGCGTTCCTCGTCGTGCGCCTCCTGTCTGAAATTCTGATGGCGCTGCACCGGCTGAACGACCGGCTGACCATCCTCGGCGATGATCTGCGCACCGTTCGCGGAGAACCATCGCCCGGTGCCAGCGCGGCAGCCAAGAAGGACGCCTAGGCTTGGCCACGCCCGTCACAGCAATTCTCGGCCTTGGCCGGGAAGTTGGCCCGGCCATTGCGCGGCGCTTCCATGAGGAAGGCCACCATGTCATCGCCGCCGACCCGGACAAGAAACGCGTCGCACAGGCCCGCGAAGCGCTTCCGGAAGAGGTGATCCTGTCCCAGGCCGATCTCGACACCGAGATGGGCCTGAAGAACGCCCTGACCGCAGCGCTGGAGCGCTTCGACCGGATCGATAATGCCGTGATCGTTCCCCGCGTCGCTGAGCCCGACACGCTGCTCGAGTTCGACGACGATGTCTTCGAGCAGGCCACGATGAAGGCCCTGCGGGGGGCGGCACTGGCCATGCGCCTGTTTGCGACCCGGATGCGGGCCCAAGAGGACACCCCGTCCAGCGGCATGGAACGCGCCCGGCAGATGGGCACGATCACCTTTGTCCTTTCCATCAATGCGCGCCTCGGCGAACCGGGACGTTTTACCGACAGTATCACCCAGAGCGCCGTGCTCGGCGCGATGCGGGCCGGCGCGCTGGAACTCGCCGAAGATGGCATTCGCGCCAATGCCGTAGTCGCCGTCCGGCCGCGCGCCGAAGAGACCGAGCCCTGGCTGAAACAGCGCACGCCGCTTGGCCGCGCCGCGCTCGCCGATGAGGTCGCCGACGCCGCGCTTTACCTCTCCTCCCCGCAAGCCGCGATCATTACCGGCGCGACCCTGATGCTGGATGGCGGGCGCTCAATCCTGAGCAGCGTGCTCGACTAGGCGGCACACCCTTTTACATACAGAAGGCATTCAGCTTGTTGCCGTCCGGATCGCGGAAATAGCCGGCATAAAAGCCGCTGTCGCCGCGCGGGCCCGGTGCGCCTTCATCGGTCGCGCCGAGCGACATGGCCCGGTCATAGATCCGCTTCACATGATCGGCGTCCTTTGCCTGAAAGGCGACCATGACGCCATTGCCGACACTGGCCGGCTGGCCATCGAAGGGCTTGGTCAGGCCAATGCCTGCCGAACCGCCCGGCTCGCCCCAGGCAATGAAGTTCTCATCTTCAGAACCCATCATCCGGCCAACGCCCATTTCCTCAGCGATGGCATCATAGAATTTCGCCGCGCGGGCAATGTCCGCCGTGCCGAGTGTGACATATCCAATCATTGTATTCTCCAGCGTGATGAGAACCGGAACGTATCAAGAACATATATCGGAGTCGAGTCCCTTATCTTCCCCTTCCCGCGTCCCGGCGAGCCCGTCATTAAGACGCGCCAGCTTGGCGTAGAATTCATCATCGCTCATCGCCTCGAAGCGGGCCTCATCACTGAGCATAGGGTCCGCAGGCGGGGTAAAGGCGGCAAGCCGCTTGAGACGGGACAGGCTCGCCAGCGCGCGGGCGAGCCCGGCTTCATCCCCGGTCCGGCGGGCCCGCTCGGCCCGGCCGCGCAGGGCGGCCTCGGTGAGCGCGTCTGAGCGCCGGTGTTTTCTCCTCGTCATGGCAGTCTCTCCCTGCGCCTTGAGCCGGCCCGTGTGTCCACGTCCGGGTGTTGAGATTGAGCAAGCCTGCCGGAGGCAGGGCTTTGCGCGCGGACGCCGGGGCATCCGTTGAGTGTGAGTGCGCTAAGGGTGGACGCCTCGGCGTCCGCGCGCGT
>JANQQC010000044.1 GCA_028285145.1 Hyphomonadaceae bacterium | reverse complement strand
GCGCGCCGGGTCTGGCCGCCCGTTGGCCAGTTCCAACTGCCCAAGCCGGTGCGCCCAGGGCACGCCCACCTTCACCATCCCGCACCATGCACTGCTGGAATGGCCCCCACCGAACAACTGCACGCCGCCAGAGAGGACCCGTGTCGTTGCAAAGAAGACATCCCGCGTCCGATGCCCTTGGGACGACACGGGGACCGACCCAGAAGGTGGGGGTCCTGAGCACCCAGTCAAAGCGGACGATCGCCCGATAACCCACGATCGTCCGCTTCACTTGCGGCCGTCTGGGGAAGGGCTTTCACCTTTCCTGCGTCTTGGTGCATTTTGCGCATGATGGGTCTCATTGGCTCCGAAGGGCAGGCGACTAATACTACGATATCGTATCATACTACGACTTCGTAGTATTGAGAAGGTGGATCAATGGCTGCTGTCAAAAAAAGTACGAGCCGGGCAAACGCGTTGCCCTACACCGAGCGCAAGAGCCGCGATATCTTGGTCGCTGCCAAGAAGCTGTTCTTCGAGCGCGGAGTGGAAGCGGTCACGATCGAGGAAATCGCCGAGGCGGCCGGCGTGGCCAAGACGACGATCTATTACAAGTTCGGGCGCAAGGAGGATGTGTTCGCCGCCGTTTTTGACCTTATGGGCGAGGAGGCGATGGCGCACTTCCCCGGCGATGTCGATACGACGGCGCCGCTGCGAGAGACCTTGCTGAACCTGTGTCGTCGGCTCATGACAGCCCTCGCGAACAGAGAACTCATGGGGCCGGAGCCTCTGTTCCTGCTCGAAGCCAAACGGAAACCCGAACTGGGGCGGCAGTTCTTCGAAATGGGCCCGGGACGCATGCGATCTGCCCTGCAGAACCTGATCCAGGATTGGGCTGATCAGGGCAAGCTGGAGGTCAGAGATGCTAGAGAGGCGGCGGAGGACCTTTCTGTCCTATGTCAGGGCTTCTTGCCCATTGAGATCCAGGTCTTCCCGGACCTAACGCTCAGCGAAGAGGAGATCGAAGCTCGGGTCACCAGGGGAGTGGACAAGTTTTTGAGGATTTACCAGGCCGCATAGCGGGCAAACTCAGCTACGGGGCATCGCCGCCAGGCGTTGCGACGTCGGTTCAGGGGCAACGCGGATAGCTGAGATGCGCGGCTCTAAAGAAGGGGTACCTGTCGCGCTATGCCAAGCCGTGAAGTCTCCAGCGAGAGTGACCAACCAGAGCTTCTACTAGCAGCGCCGCTGCATAATGAGCTTCGGCCGAATGCCTGAAAGGGGCCACTCTCAGCAGGGCGACCCTCCTGGTCAGATATCGATCTCCAAAGGTAAGGCTATCCGCATCTGCCGCTCTTCGCCAGTGCTTGGCACAAAGCGATGCCCGGTTCGGCGTATCGTAGGACGCGTGGCGGAGCGAAGAGTTCCGGAAGATCAGCTGGCCGGTGACCCACAAGCGATTGAAACGCATCTGGCCGCACGAAAGACGCAAGGTCCGGCTGCAATAGGGTGAGCTGAGCCGCCTCTCGTCGAACGACCGGCCGTACGTTCGATCAAAGCAAGAGCGACAGAACGACCGCTGGCCTTGTGACCGGGTCCAGGCCCCCCGCATTGGCCGAGCCGATCGTGTCCTCGCTATCCACCGAGGAGCTACGCGAGGTTCGGGCTATCCGGGCGGCCGCCACGAAAGAAGATGTCATAGAGAACTGGGGCGGCGACGAGAGTCAGGATTGAGGCGAAAGCCAAACCGCCCATGATCGTTACCGCCATCGAGACAAAAAAGGCATCGCCCAGAAGCGGGATCATGCCAAGTATTGTCGTGCTGGCCGCCAGCAGAACAGGCCGTAGGCGCGATGTCGATGCGCTCACAATAGCATCGCGCAGAGGGCCGCCCTGCGCCCTAA
>JANQQC010000043.1 GCA_028285145.1 Hyphomonadaceae bacterium | reverse complement strand
CTCGAAGTTGAAGACCAGCGGTTCTACAGCCATGCGGGTGTCGATTGGATCGGCATGGTGCGAGCCGTCGTCACGTCTGCATCGGCGGGCCGGATCGTGTCGGGCGGATCGACGATTACAATGCAAACAGCACGTTTGCTCGAGCCGAGACCGCGAACGGTCGGGTCCAAGCTCATCGAAATGGTGCGGGCTCATCAGATCGAGGCGCGCCTGTCGAAGCCGGAAATCCTGGAGCTCTATCTGACGCTTGCGCCCTATGGCGGCAATCTGGAAGGTATTCGCGCGGCGTCTCATGCCTATTTCGGCCGGGCACCGGACCGCCTGACCGATGACCAGATTGCACTCCTGATAGGTCTGCCCCAAAGCCCGGAGGTTCGCCGCCCGGACCTTAGGCCGGCTGGTGCCGAAAAAGGCCGGGCACAGATTGCGGGCAAGCTGGCGCGTCTTGGTTTCTTTGCTGACGCACGTGCGGAGGAAGCGGCTTCAGCTCCGCTGCCGACCGTGCGCCATGCTTTCCCAAGTCGTGCATGGCACGGGGCGGAAAAAACGCTGCGAAGCGGGCCGATGGCGGATGCACGCTCAACACTCGATGGCTCTCTGCAGGCAGAGCTCGAAGGACTGCTGGCAACGCGAGCGGCGTCGATCGGTGATCAGGTGCAGCTTTCTGCTCTGGTTATCGACATTCCAACGCGGGCGGTGCGCGCCCATGTTGGATCGGCCTCGAGGAAAAGGCCCGGGGGCTGGCTCGACCTTACCGCACAGGCGCGCTCGCCAGGTTCAACGCTGAAGCCATTCATTTATGCCATGGCATTCGACGATGGAGAGGCCACCCCCCAGACCCGGATTCAGGACCTGCCAAAACGGTTTGCCGCTTATCAGCCGGAGAATTTCGACCGATCCTTCAGGGGGGATGTGAGTGTTGCTGAAGCCTTGCAGCACTCCCTGAATGTGCCGGCCGTATTGGCGCTCGACCGGGTTGGACCTCAACGGTTCGCCGCGCAACTCGCACTGGCCGGTGCGCCGCCCCGCATCGCCGGTGTCGCTGAGCGCAATGCAGGGCTGGCACTTGCGCTGGGCGGGGCGGGTATGACGGCGCGGGAGCTTGGAGTCCTCTATGCGGCGCTCGGCGATGATGGCCGGGCCAAACCACTTGTCTGGCGGGCCGAGGACGAGGTGACTTCCCGCGAAAGGGCAGGCCACCGTCTGATTGGGCCTGGCAGCGCGGTTGCGATTCAGAAAATCCTGCTGGATGGACCAGCGCCTGAGGGGCGAATGCCAGGACGGTTGACCGCGAAAGCACCTGAGGTCGCCTTCAAGACAGGGACTTCTTATGGCCATCGCGATGCCTGGGCTGCAGCGGTCAGTGGTGATCTCGCAATCGTCGTCTGGGTCGGGCGGGCGGATGGGGCACCGCGCCCGGGTGCGACCGGTAGGCGCGATGCCCTGCCTGTGTTGTTTGAGATTGCCGACAGGGCGGCACATCGCCTTGGGGAAGAGGGGGAGTCGATCCGCCGGATCGCGTCTTCAGATGAGTTGCAGGCGCGGGGAGCAATGAGAGAGTTCGCCGAACGTGAAGCTCCACCTGAAATCCTTTTCCCACCGCGCGGGGCTGAACTCTGGGCCGGGGCCGTGGATGGACGCGCGACGCGCGCCTTCGTTTTGTCGGGGCGAGGGCAGGGGGCCCTGTCATGGTATGTCGATGGCAAACCGACTGAGGTGGATGATGCTGGCGCGCCGATCTGGCGGCCTGATAGGGCGGGATTCTACCTTGTGAAAGCGGTGGACGAACATGGCCGGGCAGCGGCGGTGCGTGTACGTGTGACAGGTGCGCCACCGGCCTGATGCGTGGTGTTCATGTCACGAGTAGCACACGTTTGCGTCAGAGCTGCGCTTTGCCCCTAAACATTTCGCACGTGCGAACGCATATGGATTGCGAAGCCGAAATTTGTTAACCAGAGTTTAGAATGAAATTGTCGTCCTCATATGCTGTCCCGTTGGTCGCCGGGCTCGCTGCTGCGAGTGCGTCCTTCATTGCGACGGCCGTAGCACAAGGTGCTCCGACGGATACCGCTGCGATAGAGTTAAAAACGGCTGTTTTCGCGGGTGGATGCTTCTGGTGTGTTGAAAGCGATTTCGACAAGGTTGATGGCGTCGTGGCTACGATCTCTGGCTACACCGGCGGCACAGTTGAGAACCCGACTTACAAGCAGGTGACCTACAAAGACACGGGCCACCTTGAAGCCGTTGAAGTGACCTACGATCCGTCAGTGGTCAGCTACGAAGAGCTTGTCTCATATTTCTTCCGCCATATCGATCCGACCGACGCCGATGGTCAGTTCTGTGATACGGGCGACAGCTATCGGACCGCCGTTTTCGTTGGATCGTTGGAAGAGCTGGCTGTAGCGCGCGACGAAGTTGCTGAGATCAATCAATCGGGTCGTTTCGAAGCGCCGATTGTGACGGAAGTACGCGACCTTGGGACGTTCTATCAGGCCGAGGACTATCATCAGGACTACTACCTTAAGAACCCTGTAAAGTATCAGTATTACCGCACGGCCTGTGGACGGGACAAAACCGTGAAGGCGCTTTGGGGTGACGCCGAGAGCTAGCCTGACCAACCAAGCTGAAACGCACACGATAAAAGGGCGGGGCCGGAAAGGCCGCCGCCCTTTCTCGTTGGAGCTGTTTCCGGCCGCTTACTTGTTCGGCTGCGGCGTCACGCGCAGGTATGGCTTGATCTCGGTGTAGCCCTTCGGAAAGAGCCGCGCGATCTCGTCCGGGTCTGTCAATGACGGGACGATGATCACATCCTCGCCAGACTGCCAGTTTACCGGCGTGGCGACCTTGTGATTGTCAGTCAGTTGCAGGCTGTCGATCAGGCGAAGGATTTCGTCGAAGTTCCGGCCGGCGCTCGGCGGGTAGATGATCGAGGCGCGGATCTTCTTGTTCGGATCGATGACATAGACCGCACGCACGGTGACTTTCGCGTCCGCATTGGGGTGGATCATGTTGTAGAGGGTGGCGACCTTTTTCTCCGGGTCGGCAATGATCGGGAAGTCGACCTTGGCGTTTTGCGTCTCTTCGATATCGCTGATCCATGCCTTATGGTCTTCTACGCTATCCACGGAGATCACCAGTGCTTTGGCACCGCGAGCCGCAAGCTCGTCTTTCAGCTTGGCCGTGTAGCCAAGCTCAGTGGTGCAGACTGGGGTGAAGTCTGCAGGGTGGGAGAAGAAGACGACCCAGTCATCGCCAACCCAGTCGTGGAACCTGATGGGACCAGATGTGGTGTCGGCCTCGAAGTCCGGGGCAGTGTCGCCTATTAGAAGACTCATGGTTACGCTCCGCTGAGTAAATGATAGGGCGAAGGTGTGATCGTGGTGCTGGAACAGCAAGGTCGTCGGGCTGATACACCGCATGAGAATTTCTAAGTGCGCTGGAGGCGCGGTGTGAAGAGACTGATCCTGCAAAGACATGCGAAGACCGAGCCTTGGTACGAAGGCGTCGATGATCATGGCCGTGCGCTTCTCGAGCGCGGGCGGCATGACGCGGTGCTGATGGCAGAGGAGTTGCTGTCTCTGGACTGGGTGCCCGATCTTGCGCTGGTCTCAACAGCACGACGCGCACGTGAGACATGGGCGGGGGCGGTGACGGTTTTCCCGGCCACGGAGTATCGCCTGGACGAAGGGCTGTATCTGGCCGGTGCGGGTGGTCTTGAGAGTTTTGTTTCTGCCAATGATGGCGCGGGTACGCTGATCATTATTGGGCACAATCCCGGTATCCACGATTTCGCGCTGTCGATTCTCCGTGAGGCTGGCAGTCATGACCATCAGGCCGCGCTGCGCCTGACGGAGAAGTTTCCGACAGGCTGCGCGGCCCTTTTTGAGGCTGAAGAGGACGGTCCATTCATCCCGCCGCACTTCAAGCTCGTAGATGTCATCCGCCCCAAGGAACTGCGGCCAACTGATTAGTTGCGGCTCTTCGCGGCGTGATAGGCGGTCAGGTTTGGGTGGTCGACGTCTGAGACAGCCTTGTTGAGCGCCGTGGTCACACAGTCTCGCGATCTCACAAAGGTGCCAAGATTGACCGGTAATTCCCTTGCACCGCAGACGGTTTCTGCAGTTGTCTTCAGCGTTTCGTATGTCGTTTCCACGCCGTTCGGCGTTTCCAGCTTGTCAAAGTCGATTTTCACGGGTTCGACTTGAACACTGGCAGCTGCCGCAGGGAGGGCCAATGCGAGCCCGGCGGCGGACAGGATGGAGAGGGTACGAATAGACATGATTGCTTTCCTTCTGTTGGCCCCTGATTTTCCTCACCGTGAGATTATTGTTTTTCGATAATTTTTGCAAATGAAATATTTGTGAAAATATGTAGCGTTACAGATGTAAAGTATTGCTATAAAATGAGCCGCCCCGTCGGAGAGGCGGGGCGGCTCGCAGCACGCTGATAAGGGGAGCAATCGCGGCTGCTGGTTGGGGTTTCTGCCTTAACCTAGAGGTGGGTGCTGCGGCGGCTGGTCCGGCGACGACGACGCTCAAGCAGGCTTGGATGCGCTTTTTCGATGGCGTCGTTGGCTGCTGGCGGGACATCGATTTCGGCGATCCGGCTAAACGCTGATGCGTTCAAAGCTGGGGCCTCGGCCAGGGCGGTGTCAGTCTGGCGGGCGAGCGGGGTCATGGGTCTTGGTCCTTTCTGTTTCGGTTCAGTGCCGAGCCGCTGAGTCTGTTTGGCATCGACACAATCAAACTAGGGACGAGATTATTGTTTTTCAATAAAAAATAGCCGAAAAAGAATAAAAAAATTCAAAAACATCTTAAAAACAATGTATTATACCGCATTGTTTTTCGATAAATCTGGCCAACAGCGACCGGATATGACCCTGGAAAAGCGCAATTGGATCAATTTGACGCTGAGAATCGGTCCGATTTCTGGGTGAAATCGAGGGTGAGTTGCTCGGGCCCTTTCGGTGCTCCGCGCGTGGTTTTTGGTCGAACGCCACGGTGACGAATTCCCGACTTTCTTGACCCGTGACGATTCTGGATCGCGTTCGCCTCCTGCCTGTAGGCTCCATCTTTTCGCCGGGCGTGAATCTGAGCTCGCGCGGCTCGCGCTGCCTCGAGATGATTCACCACTGGAGTTGGATAGGTCTCACCTAGCCGGACAGCGGCCGAAAGAAGCACATCGCTAGGGGCTTCCCACGGCGCATGAATGTGATCTGGGCCAAGCCTTACAAGCTCTGGTATCCATTGCCGAATGAACGCGCCGTTGGGGTCTTGGTCCTTGGACTGTTTCACCGGGTTGTAGATACGCGGTGTATTGATGCCCGTGGTCCCTGACTGCATCTGGGCCTGTGCATAGTGAATGCCGGGTTCGAAGTCTGTGAATAGCGCCGCGAGATGTTCGGCGGGGCGCTTCCAGTGCATCCAAAGATGGTAGCTGGCGAAGGACATGAGCATGGCACGCATGCGGAAATTCAGCCATCCCGTCTCACGCAGGCTCCGCATGCAGGCATCGACAAAAGGCAGGCCTGTTTGCCCGGTTGCCCAGGCGATGAAATGCGGGTCGTCGGCGGCGGGATTGTCTCTCAATTCATCATAAGCGCTGTGTAGATTGCGGGACTCTATACTGGTCTGGCTCTCCAGCTTCTGGATGAAGTGACAATGCCAGTGAAGCCGGCTGATGAAGCTGTCGATCGAGGCTGCAAAAGCCTCATCGCCTGCAGCCTTTCTTTTTCTGCGTGCGCCGACAGCGCTTTGATAGGCTTCTCGCACGGAGAGTGTTCCAAAGGCGAGATGCGGCGAAAGTCTTGAGCATGTTTCGGCAGCAGACTGAGGGCTCGACATGGATTTGCGATAGGTCCGACCACGATCGGCAAGAAATGATTTGAGCAATTCCAGCGCTGCTTTCCGACCACCCTGCTGTCGACCGGGGCAGAGGTCAACTGGGAGGCCAAGGTCCTCAGCGTTCGGCCATGGATCGCTTGGAACTATCGAGGCCGGAATGGCGTCTGGCGGTGCGATGCGGGGCGCGCTCATGAGCGATTCCCATTGCCTGTTCCAGCCGCTGCGCTGCTTTAGACCACGTGTGACGCCGTGTTGGCGATGCTCGCGTACCGGCACACCGGCACGCAGCGACCAAGCGCGGACGGCCTTGTCGCGATCAAACGTCCATTGAAGGCCTGTCTCTTCGTGGCAATGGATTGCTGCGATCCCGCAGGTCTTGTGAAGGGCTGCAAAAATGTGAGCGGCTTGCCCAACGCGAATCACGAGACGGCTGCCGCGCGCCCGAAGCGCTTCATCGAGATCCTGAAGACATTCCAGCAGGAACTCGAACTGTCGTCCGGAGTGCTCTGGCAGGCTCCAATACTCTGGCTCGAAGATGTAGAGCGGCAGCACCGGGCCACCTGCATTGCAGGCCGCAGCCAACGCCGCATGATCCACAGCGCGCAGATCCCGTTTGAACCAGACCAACTGAACATCCGTCATAGAACATATATAGAACATTTGGGCGGGTTCGCCAATGCCGGGCCTCTGTCGCTGGATTTTCGACAGAAGCGGGGTAGGTCTCGCCGGGCGCGCGGAGAGAGGGCCAGTTCATGAGAGTAGCGATTGTAGGAGCCGGCATGGCGGGGCTGTCCTGCGCGGAGGCCTTGGTCGAGGCAGGCTATACCGTGTGCTCGTTCGACAAGGGTCGCGGCCCCGGTGGACGGATGTCTACGCGTCGGGCGGAGACATCACTTGGAGAGTTGCGCTGGGACCATGGTGCTCAGTTTTTCACAGCGCGTAACGAAGGGTTTCAGAGGCGCGTTGCCCAGTGGGTTGAAAACGGAGCAGCAGCTGAGTGGGTCGGCCGCGTGGTGGATGTGGACACTCGTGGCACGGTGACTCCATCTCGGCAGGATAAGCGTTATGTTGGCACGCCGGGAATGAACGGTGTCATTCGAGATATGGCGGGCCGACTTGATGTGACCTGGGGCGCGCGGGTCGAACGCCTATCGCGCGCGAACGGTCTATGGTCGCTCTCGTTTGAAGGCGGATCAGACGAAGGCCCCTTCGACGCCGTGGTTGTGGCGACACCCGCTGAGCAGGCCGTTGATCTGATGAAAGCGGTTGCGTTCAACTTCGCTGATCGAGCCGGCAGTGCCGTCTCCGCACCTTGCTGGGCGGTGATGCTCGCTTTCGACAAACCGCTCGAGAGTGGCTGGGACGCTGCCCGATTTGAGGACGGCCCGATCTCATGGGCCGCACGCAATAGTTCCAAGCCAGCAAGGGGCGGCGCAGAGACATGGGTGCTGCACGCTTCGCCGACTTGGTCGCGTAGCCATCTGGAAGACGAGAAAGAAGCGGTCGAGAAGATGCTGGCGACCGCCTTTTTATCCGCCACACTCGCTCCTGCCCCTGCGTATGCTGCGGCTCACCGCTGGCGGTTTGCTCAGGTTGAGACGGCTCCAGCAGGCGTTTCTCCGTGGGATCCGAAAGTCAAAATCGGTGTTTGTGGGGACTGGACGATCGGACCGCGCGTTGAAGCGGCATGGCGCAGCGGGCGCGTTCTTGCCGGGGCGATAGCAAGCGAAGTCGGCTAGAAAACCGGCAAAATGGAAAGAAAAGACTGGAAACGATCACTCACTTATTGTTCCAATGGACGGCATGGGAGATGTTGCCGATCCGTTGGATGCGCAGGCCATCGCACGTGCGGCGGCAATCGACGATGCATTAGCGGGCCTCGCCAGCGAGGCTCTGCCGCTGGTCAGCCCGGCCTACTCGGCCAAAGGGGGTGCCAGCGCCAAGCAGATCCTGACGCTTACGCGTACGATCACGCTGGTCGGGCTGGCCGGGCTTTTCATGCCAGCAGTGTTGTTCATGGATTTGAGCGCGCTTGCTCTTCTAGTGTTCGGGGCGCTCATTCTTTGGCGCGCGAGCCTGACCCTCCTAGGCGCTGTGCGCCGCCTGTGGCCGGGAAGGAAGTTTGTGCGCGTGAATGATGAAACGCTTCCGATCTATACCCTCCTTGTTCCGCTCTACCGGGAGGCCGAGACAGTGCCGGGTCTTGCGCGGGCGATATCAGAACTCGACTATCCACCTGACAAGCTGGACTTGAAGCTGCTCATCGAAGCAGGTGATGAGGCGACGGCCGAGGCGCTTCTTGTTGAGCGTTGGCCCCATGCCACCGAAATTCTGACCCTGCCACCCGGCATCCCTCAGACGAAACCGCGTGCTCTGAACTTTGGACTGCAACGGGCGAGGGGAGAGGTCACGGCAATTTATGATGCTGAGGACCGTCCACACCCGAGCCAACTGCGCGCCGCGCTTCAGGCACTCGCGCGAGGGGGCGACCGAATGGCTGGCGTTCAGGCCCCGCTTAAGGCGCATAATAGTCGCGAGACCTGGGTCGCCGGGCAATGGGCGCTTGAATATGCCATCCATTTCGGACTGATCATCCCGGCCATGACCTTGCTCCGTGTGCCGATCCCGCTTGGGGGGACGAGCAATCACTTCCGAACCGACGTTCTAAGGGAATCTGGTGGGTGGGACGCATGGAACGTAACCGAAGATGCAGATCTCGGCCTGCGTCTTGCGCGCATGGGGTGGCGCTTCGGGTTCATTTCGCCGCCAACGTTGGAGGAGGCTCCGGAAAGCATCCGCGTCTGGACGGCGCAGCGCTCCCGTTGGTTGAAAGGGTTCATGGTGACCTGGCTGGTGA
Organism: Hyphomonadaceae bacterium; assembly: GCA_028285145.1. Classification (GTDB taxonomy): domain Bacteria; phylum Pseudomonadota; class Alphaproteobacteria; order Caulobacterales; family Hyphomonadaceae; genus JANQQC01. The sequence goes on along the minus strand of JANQQC010000043.1, from coordinate 78,528 downwards.
TCATGCGAGAACCAAAGCGGGCGATCCGTGAATTGGGTCTGCTCGGCTTTCTTGCGGCGCAATTGTCGATCGCCGGTCCTGTCCTCGCAGCAATTGCACATGGCCCACTGGCCTTTTGGTGTCTTGCATGTCTGGTCTCAGGTGAGATCACGCTCGGTGCCTTGGGTGTTGGTCTTTTAACGGCGGGGTATGCGGTGAACGCCGCCAGCGCGATACTTTCGCCGGGACGCTTTCGCCTGCGACGTCTGTGGTTGATCCTGACCTTGCCGTTCTATTGGCCTTTGCAGAGCATTGCTGCGGTGCGGGCTGTCTATGGCTTGTTGAACGCGCCGCACTTTTGGGCGAAGACGCCGCACGGACTGACGGCGCGTGCGCCCTTGTCCCTCGCAGCAGCCTTCGCGGAGTAAATGTGCTTCACTGGATCATCACTGGGCTGGCGCTAGTTTTGTTTCTGTCGTTCGCGGTTTATGCGAACTGGAAAGCTGGCCTACCATGGGATGACGCCAAACCGCGGGTGCTGCCCTGGCGGCTCATCATGATCCTCAGCGGCTTCGCAGCCTTCCTCGTCATTGTCCACGCCCTCAACCTTGCCGGATTTGAGACCGGGCCGGAGCATTCTCTGCTCGGGCGGGGCTTTTAGCGCTGAATAACCAAATCTTTACGACGAGCGGCGCTGGCGGACCTTGTCTGTTCGTGTTATGTTCTTTTTCTCATTGATGGGCAACAGGATGGAGATGGACATGCACACCCCTCAGGAATTGATGACGATCGGCTCAAGACTCGTCGAGCTTTGCAATGCCGGTCAGGATACAGAATGCCTAAATGAGCTTTACGCGCCCGATGCCGTCTCGGTGGAAGCGGCCCCGATGCCAGGTCAGGAAAGTGCGGAAGTGCAGGGGCTCGACGCGATTCGTGGCAAGCATGAATGGTGGAACGGAGCGCACGAGGTTCACGAGTCGAAGGCTGAAGGCCCGTTTATTCATGGCGGCGACCGGTTTCACGTCATCTTCGATATTGATGTCACCACGAAAGAAACCGGCGAGCGGGCAAAGATGCAGGAGATCGCCTCCTACTATGTAAGAGACGGCAAGATCATCCGTGAGGAATTCGCTTACGCGATGGGCTGATTACCGCTGCTGATTTGACGCGGCGTGACACTTGGACGGGCTGTCTCCGACAGGCTATTGTGCGTGCAATTGTTTAAGCGCGACGGAGACGGCTCATGGCTTTTGGCGACACCGAGACACTGGAAGACTTTCGCAAGGAGACGCGGGCATGGCTTGAGGAGAACTGCCCACCGGCCATGCGGACGCCCATGACGGACAACGAAATCGTGTGGGGCGGTAAGCGGGAGTCTTTCACAAATCCGGACTCGAAGGTCTGGCTCGAGCGGATGGGCGAAAACGGTTGGACCGCGCCGGAATGGCCAGCGGCCTATGGCGGCGGGGGCCTCTCCAAAGCGGAAAACAAGGTGCTTCAGGAAGAGCTGCGCCGTATCAAGGCGCGCCCAGCGCTCTTCTCTTTCGGTTTGTGGATGTTCGGACCCGCATTGCTGGAGTTCGGCAATGAAGAACAGAAGAAGCGTTTCCTGCCGGACATCGTGAAGGGCAAGACGCGCTGGTGTCAGGGCTATTCAGAGCCGGGCGCTGGCTCTGACCTCGCTGGCTTGCAAACCAAATGCGAAGACAAGGGCGACCATTACCTGATCAATGGCCAGAAGGTGTGGACCTCTTATGCCGATCAAGCCGACTGGATCTTCTGTCTTGTGCGCACGTCAACCGAGAAGAAGCACGAAGGCATCTCCTTCATCCTCTTCGACATGGAGAGCGAAGGCGTGGAAGCGCGCCCGATCAAACTAATCTCGGGTTCCTCACCCTTCTGCGAAACCTTCTTCAATGATGTGAAAGTGCCGAAGGACCAACTGGTCGGTGAGGTGAATGGCGGCTGGAAGATTGCCAAGCGGCTGCTTCAGTTCGAGCGGTCTTCAATCTCCGCAGGTGGTTTTGGCGGCACGGGCGGCTCCGGCATTCTGGGGCCGGACGAGTACGCTAAGATCCATGTCGGCACGGACAGCGATGGCCGTGTTGCTGATGGTGATCTTCGCGCGCGCATCGCAGACAATGACATGCTTCGCCGCGCTTTCTTCCTGACGGTCCAGCGCAGCCAGGAACAAGCCAAGGCTGGCATGGAAGTCGGGCATACGGCTTCGATCCTCAAATATGCCGTCGCCAAAATGAATCAGGAGCGTCATGAACTGATGGTTGAAGCGCTCGGCACGGAGGCCTTTGGCTGGGAAGGCGAGGGCTTCGATGAAGGGGCCATGAAAGCCACCCGCGCCATGCTGCGCGCCAAGGGCAATTCCATTGAAGGCGGAACGTCCGAGATTAATCTCAACGTCATCGCCAAGCGTGTATTGGGGCTGCGCGAGCATCAGTAGATGCCACAGCTCGAATTCTTCTTCGAATTCGCCTCGACTTACTCCTATCCCTGCGCAATGCGTATCGAAGAGGTTGCAGCAGGGAAGGGTGTCGAGGTGGTCTGGCGGCCCTTTCTTTTGGGGCCAATCTTCGAGGCGCAGCACGGCGTGGCAGACAGTGTGTTCAATAACCATCCGCAGAAGGGTGCTTATATGTGGCGAGACGTGAAACGCATCTGCGATAAGCAGGGGCTTCCCTTCAAGCGCCCAGAAGTGTTCCCGCAGAACGGCCTTAAGGCGGCACGCATGGCGTGTGTCATGCTGGAAGAAGATCAGACCACTGCCATCAAGTTCATCCAGGGTGTTTATCTCGCGAATTTCCGGGCCGGTGTGTCGATCTCTGATGAGAGCATTCTTGAACGCATCATTGCCGAAGCTGGCGGCGATGCCGATCACTTCATGGTGCGAGGCGCTTCGGAGGACGCCAAGAATGCACTGCGCACCAATACGGATATCGCGGTCGCGCGCGACGTGTTCGGCGCGCCAACCTTTTTCACGCCAGACGGCGAAATGTTCTGGGGCAATGATCGCCTTGAGGACTCGCTTGACTGGACCAGAGCACAAGCCTCCGCTTAATCAGACAGACAAGTATGTAAGGAAGCATCGATGACGTTCGTTCTCACAGAAGATCAGGAAATGCTGCGCGAGACGGCCATGGCGTTTGCGCGCGATGAACTACCCGTGACCCGGCTGCGCGCGCTGCGCGATGACGGCAAGCTCGGCGTTGATGGCGAGGCGCGTGGCAAGTTGGCAGAACTCGGCTTCTTTGGCGTGATCATTCCGGATGAGCCGGGCGGCGAACACTTTGGTCTTGTTGGCTTGGGCCAGATCCTCGAGGCGCAGGGCCGCTCCATCGCATCGACACCGCTACTGCAGACGGCGCTGATTGCAGCCTCTGCCATCCAGCTTGGCGGGACCGAAGCGCAGAAGGCTGAGTGGCTGCCAAAGATCGCAAGTGGAGAGGCGACCTTCTCGCTTGCACTGGATGAGGGCTCCCATCATGCGCCCGCCAATGTCTCGACCGAAGCTGAGAAGAACGGACAGGGCTACAAGATTACAGGTGCGAAGCGCTACGTGCCGGATGCGCATCACGCCGATGTCTTCATCGTCGTCGCACGCACATTTGGTGACGCTGGCCAGACACATGGCCTGACTCTGTTTCTTGTGCCAAGCAATGCGGAGCGCGTTTCGATACAGGCGCTCAACACAGTGGACAGTCACGGCGCGGCGCACGTGACTTTTGACGGCGTGGATGTTTCGGAGGACGCTGTCATTGGCGGCGTTGATCAGGGCTGGGATGTTCTGGAGCCAGTCCTCGACAGGGCGCGCATTGGCATCGCGGCCGAAATGCTGGGGGCTTCTCAGGCAATGTTCGACATGACGCTTGAGTATCTGAATACGCGTAAGCAGTTCGGCCAGCTGATTGGTTCCTTCCAATCACTCCAGCACCGAGCCGCGAAGATGTTCACGGATATCGAGCTAACCCGCTCTTGCGTTGCAGCCGCGCTCGCGGCTGTCGACGAGGGTGGCAACAATGTTGGTGAGCTTGCAAGCCTAGCCAAGGCGCGCGCGTCAGACCTTGTGCATCTCGTATCCAATGAGACGGTGCAGATGCATGGCGGCATTGGCATGACGGACGATCATGACTCCGGCCTCTTCTTGAAGCGCGCGCGTGCGCAGGAAGCGCTGTATGGCGGCGCGTCTTTCCATCGCGATTGCTATGCCAAGCTGAACGCCTACTAATACAAGCTGGCGCGGACCGAGGTTAGCCCAAACAAGAAAAAGCCGGACGCGGAGAAGATCCGGTCCGGCTTTTCATTTCAGTTGGTCAGTGACCTAGGCGTACTCGGCCTTGATCGCCGCACCTTTTTTGAACTGCTTGGCGAGCAGGTAGTAGAAGACAGGGCGGTGCTTGGTGCGCACGCCTTTGCCATAGGCTGCGATCGCGGCCTTGATACCTTCATCAAGTTTCGGCGTGTCTTTAAGGCCGAGTTTCTTCATTAGGAAGTTCGTCTTCACACGCTCAAGTTCAGACTTGTCGGAAGCAGCGACCGTTGCGGAGTCCTTCTTGTAGATGGATGGCCCGCAAGCCTTGGTCACGGCTGTCAACAAAGCCATGTCAGGTTTCTTCTCGCCAACCTTCTCAATGAGGTCGGCTGCATACTTTTCAATTAGTTCGTCACGTTTGCTCATCGGGCATTCCCTTAGCGCTTAGTCCGGAGGTCACACTACTACGAATCAATATCTGCGATTCATGAGCACACTTAGCGCCTATCTTTCCGAAGCAAAGTTATTTCTGCATTTCTGTGGAAATCAAAACATCTTTTATATCAGTATACAGATTAAAAAGATGTTTGGTTTGTGAAGTACTCACTGTCCAGCGGGGTTTGACCGGGAGGGTGTGGCGGATAGGTTCGACCGACTTGAATTAGGAAAGAGTGAGGCGCGTCCCTTGCATCGATTTTTGCCGCTGGCGCTGGTCGCCGCTCTCTTTATTGTCTGTGTTGCCGCAATAGACGCTGTGCCTCTGCTTGGCTTCGTTGCGGTGCTTGTGGGCAGCGTGCTTGTGCTTGGGGTCTACGACGTCGTGCAGACACATCACACGATCTGGCGGAACTACCCGATCATTGGTCGTGTCCGATGGATTGCTGAAGAGCTGCGCCCTTTCTTCCGGTCTTACATTGTCGAGAGCGAGACCGAGGGGCGTCCATTCAATCATGAAGAACGCGCCATGGTGTATCGGCGTTCGAAGAACGTGTCTTCGGTTGAACCCTTTGGCAGTCATCTGGAGATTGATCGGCCACCCTATGAGTGGCTGTCCCATTCGATGATGGCGGCGATGCCCAAGGACACCAATCCGCGTGTCATGGTGGGGGAAGGCACATGCGCTCACCCATACTCCGCCAGTGTTCTGAACATTTCGGCGATGAGTTTCGGCTCGCTTGGTGCACATGCAATCGAGGCGCTCAATCGCGGCGCGGCCAAGGGTGGCTTCTATCACGATACAGGCGAGGGCGGTGTCTCCCGCTATCACGCAGCGGGTGGAGGCGATCTCGTCTGGGAGCTTGGTTCGGGCTATTTCGGATGCCGTGCGAAGGATGGCTCTTTTGATCCGGCCAGGTTCGAGGAGACAGCGAAGTTCGGTCAGGTGAAGATGATCGAGATCAAGCTGAGCCAAGGAGCCAAGCCGGGGCATGGCGGGGTTCTTCCAGGCGAGAAGGTCACCAAGGAGATTGCCGAGGCGCGTGGCATTGAGGTTGGTGAGACTTGCTTGTCGCCTCCATCTCACTCTGCCTTCTCCACACCGATCGAGATGATGGAGTTCATTGCACGGCTTCGAGAGCTGTCAGGGGGCAAGCCTGTCGGGATCAAGCTTTGCGTTGGCAATCGCTGGGAGGTGCTGGCGCTGACCAAGGCCATGCTTGAGACCGAGATCCATCCGGACTTCATTGTCGTTGACGGTGCCGAGGGCGGGACCGGTGCCGCTCCAGCAGAGTTTCTTGATCATGTTGGCGCGCCGCTTCGGCAAGGGCTCCTACTGGTGCGCAATGCTCTGGTTGGGACAGGGTTAAAGGACAAGGTGCGCCTTGCGGCCTCGGGCAAACAAATCTCTGCCTTCTCAATGGCAGCTTCGATGGCGCTTGGCGCGGACTGGGTGAACACTGCGCGCGGCTTCATGTTCTCGCTCGGCTGTATTCAGTCGCTCAACTGCCACAACAATAACTGTCCGACCGGTATCGCAACCACCAAGGCCAGCCGGCAGCGCGGGCTTGTCGTTCCTGACAAGGCGGAGCGCGTCTATCACTTCCATAAAAACACAGTGCACGCACTTATGGAGGTGGTGGGAGCCGCGGGCTGTTCGCACCCTTCAGAGTTAACGCCTCGCCACATCATGCACCGTGTAACGGAGGATGAAGCCCGCCCTGCGCATCGGGCCTATGAGCTTCTCGAGACTGGCCAGCTTCTTGCAGATGCTGGGTCAACGAGCTTGAAGGCTGAATGGAATATGGCACAAGCGGTCAGTTTCCTGCCAATGACAAGGGCGATTGCAGGTGGTGCGGTTCAGAGTAATCCTATTGGCGCTCGCGGCGGCCGGGCTGCTGTTCCTGGGCGTGATCGCGACGAAGCCAGCGAGCAATGATCGCGCGTGGGATGTCCAGTTCGAAAAGACGCCGGACGTTCAATGGCTCGGGTCCACAGCGGAATTGAACTGGGTTCGCGACTGGACCTATGATGGCTTGTGGAGCCTAAACTCCGACCGCTGGATTCAGAAGCACTATGTCGATCCCGAAACGGTAACTGCCGCGTGGATGGCTTTCGAGCCTCATCGTTTTGGAGATTTTGCCGCCCACACATTTCTCCTTTTTGCCTTCGAGGACGGTTCAACGCTGGCCCTGTCCATCGATGCGAGGCGACTCAGCCCTGAAACATCAAAGTCGCATAGGGGCTGGTTGCGTGGTCGAGCAATCAGAGGGCTGCTCAACGGTTATGAACTGATCTATAGCTGGTCCACCGGGCGTGATCATTTGCTGCGGCGTGCACGGTTTTCTGAAAGGCCTTTCGACCTTTACCGCATCCAACGATCGTCGGACGAACTGGCAGATGTCCTAACCGAACTGCTGGACACAACGGCGAAGCTTTCCGACAGGCCGGTCTTCTATAATATGCTCCTGCGCAACTGCACCTCGGAGCTGAGTAAAGTCTTCGATCTTTCCTGGCACTACACCGACATTCTTACCGGTTATGCTGACAAGCGTTATTTCAATGTCGGTTTTGCCGGCGAAGGCACATCATTCGAAGAGGCATCGAAACTGGCAGACGTCACCGCGATTATCCGAAGTATGCCAGCCCATTCCAATGAGGCATTTGATGCCGCGCTTATCGAGCATTTGTTGGTGCGGCCATTTGGGGCTGATCGCTATTACACAATGCAAAGCTCAACTGAATGACGCGAGACTGGTAAAATCACCACTTGTTTGCGAAAGCAGGGAAATGTGGTTCCGTCCGATCCTACTCGGCGCATTTGCCGCCATCCTGCCATTCCTTGCGACGGTCTATACTAAAGCGCCGTCACATGACCGGGATTGGCAGACCCATCTCTCCATTGCACCTGAGGTCGAAACATCGCGACGGGGGGCGATCATCTCTCCTGTTCGTGACTGGACATATGATGAGAATGGGCCTGTTTCTGAAGGGTGGTTGTACTCCGCAGAGATCGATTTTGGTCAGTTGAAGCAAGTCTGGTTCGTGGTCGAACCCCATCCCGGTATCCCGCTGATGGCGCACACGCTGGTGCTGTTCGAGTTCCGCGGTGGTCATCTGCTCGGCCTGACCATTGAGGCACGCAAGCAAACACATGAAAAGTTTGCGCCGCTCGCCGGTGCCTTTCGCCGGTTCGAACTCGTCTATGTCTGGGCGGAGCCGCGCGATCTGCTTACACGTCGCGCCGTTTACCTCGACCATGAGCTTTACATCTACCCGCTCGACCTGACGCCGAACGCCAGGCGAGCTTACCTTCGCAACCTGCTGGACCGCTCGGCTCGTCTTCACGCTCGGCCGCGTTTCTACAACACGCTGTTCTCGAACTGCACCAATGAACTCGCCAAGACGGCAGACCTTGGATGGCAGCCAGCCTTCGTGCTTACGGGCCAATCCGATGAAGCGCTATTCGACAAAGGCCTGATTGCCGGTTCATCCTTTGAGGAAGCCCGGCAGCGCGCCGAAATGACTGAAGTGGTCAAGGCGTTGAATGGCATCTCGTCAGAGGCCTTCAATCGCGAGCTTCTGCAGGCGCTCTCAGGTGCAACGCCTTGACCGGCCCGTGACGCGCTTCTAGGCCCTCCGTTCGAACCAAACGGAGACCACGAAAATCATGTCTGACCTCAGCGAACTCGCAGCGAATGCAAAGGCCTGGCCCTTTGAACAGGCGCGCGCGCTGGTCAAACGGATCGAGAATCTGGAACGGCAGGGAAAGCCGAAGACGGGACCCGTCATCTTTGAAACGGGATATGGCCCGTCCGGTCTTCCGCATATTGGAACTTTCGGCGAAGTGGTCCGTACGACCATGGTGCGCAATGCGTTCGAAGCGCTGACAGATGGCAAGTATGAAACAAAGCTCATCTGCGTTTCCGATGACATGGACGGTATGCGAAAGGTGCCGCCAACCGTTCCGAACCCTGAAAGTCTTCAGGAGCATCTTCAGAAGCCGCTTACCGATGTACCCGACCCGTTCGGCACGCATGAAAGCTATGGGGCGCACATGAATGCTCGCCTGCGTGCCTTCCTCGATGGCTTTGGCTTCGAGTATGAGTTTGCGTCCGCAACAGATCTCTACAAGACCGGTCGCTATGATGAGATGCTACTGCGCACCCTGGAGAAGTTCGATGACATCCTGGAAGTGATGCTGCCGACTCTGGGCGAAGAAAGGCGAGCGACCTATTCGCCGTTCCTGCCGATTTCTCCGAAGACAGGCCGGGTGCTCTATGTGCCGATGAAGGCCACCAACCCGGAAGAGGGGACCATCACCTTCGAGGATGAGGATGGCAGTGAGGTAACGTTGCCGGTCACCGGAGGACATGTGAAGCTTCAATGGAAGCCGGATTTTGGGATGCGTTGGGCCGCCCTTGGCGTCGACTTCGAGATGTTTGGCAAGGATCATCAGGACAATGCGCCGATCTATTCGCGCATCTGTAAGATCCTCGGTAGTCAGCCGCCGGTTCAGTATGTTTACGAGCTCTTCCTTGATGAGAAGGGCGAGAAAATCTCCAAGTCGAAAGGCAATGGCATTTCGGTTGAGGAATGGCTCGCCTATGCGCCACCCGAATCGCTATCGCTCTATCAGTTCCAGAAGCCACGCGTGGCCAAGAAGCTTTACTTCGATGTCATCCCGAAAGCGGTGGATGAGTATCTGACGTTTCTGGAGAAGTATCCGCAGGAAGAGGGCGCACGGCAGGTGGAGAACCCCGTTTGGCACATTCATGGTGGTCACCCGCCACAATCGCGCTCGCCAGTTTCATTTGCTTTGCTTCTCAATCTGGTTGGCGTGGCAAACGCGGAAGACAAAGAGACGCTCTGGGGGTTCGTCTCGCGTTACGCGCCCGAGGCATCTCCGGACAATCATCCCTTGCTCGACCAGCTGGCCGGGTATGCGATCCGTTACTATGAAGACTTCGTCAAACCGGAGAAGACCTATCGCGCGCCCGACGATAAGGAGCGGGTGGCGATGGGAGACCTTTCTGAGCGCCTGAAAGCCTATAGCGGTGAGAAGACGGCCGAAGGTCTCCAGACGCTCACATTTTCCGTGGGCAAGGATCATGAGTTCGAGAATCTGCGGCTCTGGTTTCAGGCGCTCTATGAAGTCCTGCTCGGCCAGAGTCAGGGCCCGCGGTTTGGCGGTTTCATCGCGCTCTACGGCGTCTCGGAGACCGCTGATCTCATAGATGAGGCGCTCGCGAGGGCGTAGCAGGAACCAGCTAAGCGGCTAACCAATTGGAAACCGACTCCGTCGAAGTCTTGTGTCGGGTGAGACTCTTAGCGCGAGGTGCGTTAACCTTTCGGTAACTCGAATTCCACCGGAAAAATCCCCTCACGGACGAAAAACAGCGTTGACCAATCGTTTACCAATCAGCCACTATATGTTGTGTCAGGGATGGGTTGAGGCACCGTATATGGCGCTTCCGAGGGTCAGTCCCTATATGAATAGATACCGTTTAAGGGGTTAGAGAATGTCTGCGAAAGAAGCTGTCGCTGTTGATAAATCCGCCGTCCGCCGGGGCAAACCCAAGGGCGGAACGCCGGAGTTGCGACTGGTTCAGGGTGTCCAGACAGATGATTCGCGAGATGCTAATTTGACCGAGTTCGGCAAGAAGACCCTTGAAGACCGATACCTGCTGCCTGGCGAGTCCTATCAGGACATGTTTGCCCGTGTTTCGACAGCCTATGCCGATGATGCCGACCACGCGCAGCGCCTCTACGATTACATGTCAAATCTCTGGTTCATGCCAGCGACGCCTGTCCTGTCGAATGGCGGCGCGGACCGGGGCTTGCCGATTTCCTGCTTCCTGAATCAGGTGGGCGACTCGCTTGATGACATCGTCGAGACATGGACCGAGAATGTATGGCTCGCCTCCAATGGCGGCGGCATTGGCACCTATTGGGGCAATGTCCGCTCGATCGGTGAGAAGGTTGGCCAGAACGGGCAGACCTCCGGCATCATTCCGTTCATCCGCGTGATGGACTCGCTGACTCTTGCAATCAGCCAGGGGTCGCTGCGCCGCGGATCGGCGGCCTGCTATCTCGACATCCACCATCCTGAAATCGAGGAGTTTCTCGAAATCCGCAAAGCGTCGGGCGACTTCAACAGGAAGTCCCTGAACCTGCACCACGGCATCAACATCACCGACGAATTCATGGAAGCTGTCCGGGCAGACGCTGAGTTTAGCCTGATCAGCCCGAAAAACGGTGAGGTGCTGCGTACTGTCAATGCCCGTAAACTCTGGCAGAAAATCCTGGAATTGCGGATCCAGACTGGTGAGCCATATCTTCTGTTCACCGACACCGTGAACAACGCGATGCCAGCGCATCAGCGCAAGCTGGGCATGACGGTCACGCAGTCCAATCTCTGCTCCGAAATCACGCTGCCAACCGGCAAGGATCATAATGGCGTCGACCGGACCGCCGTTTGCTGCCTATCCTCCCTGAATGCCGAGAAGTTCATGGAGTGGTCGAAGGATGAGAACTTCCTGGAGGACGTGTTCCGCTTCCTCGATAACGTTCTTCAGGACTTCATTGACCGCGCACCGGATGAGATGTCCCAGGCTGTCTATTCCGCCCAGCGTGAGCGCTCAGTTGGTCTTGGCCTGATGGGTTTTCATTCCTTCCTGCAGACGATGAACGTCTCAATGGAAAGCGCCATGGCGAAAGTCTGGAACGAAAAGATGTTCAAGCACATCCGCCGCGGCGCGGATGCGGCTTCGGTGAAACTCGCCAAGGAACGCGGTCCTTGCGAGGATGCACGGGACGCCGGTGTTATGGCGCGCTTCTCGAATAAAATGGCTATCGCCCCGACCGCCTCCATCTCCATTATCTGCGGTGGAACGTCTGCTGGCATCGAGCCCATTCCGGCGAATGTTTACACGCACAAGACATTGTCTGGCTCGTTCACGGTGAAAAACAGCCAGCTGGAAGGGCTTCTTGAAGAAAAGGGGCAGAATGCGCCTGAAGTCTGGAATTCCATTCTGGAGCATGAGGGCTCAGTCCAGCATCTGGACTTTCTTGATGAGCACGAGAAGGACGTGTTCAAGACGGCCTTCGAGATCGACCAGCGCTGGATCATTGAGCATGCGGCTGACCGCACCCCTTATGTTTGTCAGTCCCAGTCGCTGAATATCTTTCTTCCGGGCGATATCGATAAGTGGGATCTGCACATGCTGCACTGGACGGCATGGGAAAGAGGGCTGAAGTCCCTTTATTACTGCCGCTCCAAATCGGTGCAGCGAGCGGCGTTTGCGGGCTCTGAAAAGCTTGAAGCAGGTGAGATGGAAACCCCCGACACTGACTACGATGAATGCCTCGCCTGTCAGTAGAGCAAGTCAGAAATTCAACCATAGTTAATAGCGCGATCGCGGGCCTCGGCCTGCGATTTGCTTATGAACACCAATAATAACAACAAGATGGAACCTTTTTGCGCCGAAAGAATTTGTAGCGATAGTTAATTGAATTGCTCTTCAAGCCGACTCGCCGACGCCATTTCTTTATGATAGCTTAAGTGAGCGTCGGCATTCTTCGGGGGGATTTGAGGAGTGCCAGATGAGAGGTGTGGGATCGATGATCACAGTTGCTTCAACGCTGATGACCACCTTGGCCTGCCAAGGTTGTGCACAATATAGCACGTCATATGCGAGCGTACCGGTCGCGGTGCATGTGGAAGAAACAACCGCTGCTTTCGTTGCGGATACAGCCCTGAATTCTGGCATAGCGCCTGCCGTGCCATCTTCGTACAATGCTTATGAAGTGGTTCCGAACAGCTTCAATACGCCACTTTATGGAGAGCCTTTGGAACTCCGTACCGAGCCATTCACCGCCTCCAATGGTTATAGTGCTGCAGTTTCTCCGACCGTTCAGCCTCTTTTGTCGCTCGACTGGTCGTCGAGCGAGGGTGTTGAGGTGTATAAGGCAGATCGCAAGGCCGCCCGGATGGCCGAGCCGCTGGAGTTTGAACGAAATTTCAGCGCTGAGCTCGCGCTTTCTGCGCCTCGTGAGCGAACAGGCCTAGATTTCGATGTGGGCATTGCGCCGCGTCTGAGCCTTCGGGACGAAGGGAATTTTCAACAGCGAAGCATCGGTGCAGAGGTCCGGCTGGGACAAGCGCTTGAAGCGGACGGATTACAGCCCGCTGGTGGCTGGTATGTATTTGCCGGTGCCGACGGCGAAGCGTTGGTCTGGGAGACTGGCGATCGTGGGTTTACCGATGTTGGTGCCATGAAGATTCGCGACCAGGTGACAGTCGGTGATTTGCAGGCTGGGTTCGCGGTTCATCGTGGGGGCGGGCAGCTTTCATTGAGCTATATCCGCCGTGAGGTGGAGTATCGCGATCGAAATGGCGGTTTCAGCGAGAACGAAGACTTTGCAGGTGTCAGCTTCACGCTCAAGCGTTAGAAGCGATGCATGACACTTCGTATCCCAGTTATCGGGGCCGCGCTTGTCGCGGCCCTTTTCGTATCAACGGCAACCGCAGATGATGCAGCCCCTGCTGTGATCTCTGTTACCGTTGAGAATGACTTGTTTGGCGGTACGGATCGCAACTACTCCAACGGTCTTCGGCTTGAACGTATGGCGAGTGAAGAACGGACATTTGGAATTTTGAAGTCCGCCGCCCGACTGTTGCCGGGCATTGATGTCGATAATCAGGTACGCCAAGGCTACGCGCTATCGCATGTCATCTACACCCCCGAAAACATCTCGGCTGTTGTACCTGACCCCAATGATCGCCCGTATGCGGGATGGCTCAACATCTCCTTCACCGGCGTTGCGCAGGACCAGAATACACAAAGCACTGTTCAGGTTAATCTCGGCATAGTGGGACCGTCTGCCGGCGGGGATTATGTGCAAACGAACTGGCACGATCTCATCAATGCGGTTGAGCCGCGCGGCTGGGACAGCCAGCTGAAAGATGAACCTGGAATTGAGCTGATCGGTCAGCGTCAGGAACTTGTGGGGCGCTACGAGTTACCATTCGACCTGCGCACAGATCTCGCAGTTCATGGCGGCCTGGCGCTCGGCAATGTTCGCACCTATGCCAATGCCGGGGCGATGGCCCGGTTCGGCATCGGGGCTGATTCCCTGCAAAGCGATTTCAGCCCGCCACGAATACGTCCCGCCTTGTCTGGAGGAGGGGTGTATCGGCCTGATGACGGGTTTGGGGCTTATCTGTTTGCCGGTGTTGATGTTCGCGCCGTCGCGAGAGACATCTTTCTGGACGGCAACACATTTCGCGATAGTCCAAGTGTCGATGACCGGCGAACGTTGGTTGCGGACATACAATCAGGCATCGCCTTTCGGTATCAAAACGCCCAGATCGCTTTCACATATGTCCATCGGACAGAACAGTTCAGAGCACAGGACGGCCCGCAGCGCTTTGGAGCCATCTCACTTTCAGTCGCTATGTAGCGGCCCGTCCTGATGCGCTGATGATTGAGCCTTGCCGGCAAGTCACTTTCACTCTTTACCGCGTCAGAGACCTCCCCCAGATTGCGCCTAACGCGCGCGGATGGAACCGTCAGGAGACTGCATGCGCATCATGCTTATCACCGATGCCTGGGACCCTCAGGTCAATGGCGTCGTGCGTACAATGAAGCGGGTTATCGCTGAATGCGAGGCGATGGGTCACGAATGGGAGGTTGTCTCGCCGGCGGATGGCTTCTTCACTGTGCCGTTGCCGACTTATAGTGAGATCCAGCTCGCGCTCGGCGCACGAAAAGCCATTGAAGAACGCTTTGACGCCTTTGAGCCTGATGCCGTGCACATCGCCACCGAAGGAACGCTGGGCATGGCCGGGCGCACCATGGCGCTGAAAATCAAGCACCCTTTCACGACATCCTATCATACGCGCTTTCCAGAGTATGTTTCTGCCCGCTTCCCGATCCCTGTAAGCTGGGGCTACAGCTTCGTCCGCTGGTTCCACAAGTATTCAGGCAAGGTCATGGTAGCAACGCCGTCCATGCGCGAGGAGCTTGTGGCGCAGCGTTTCATAAACGTCGTGAGCTGGACGCGAGGGGTCGATACGGACCTCTTTCATCCAGACAAATGCGCCGAGCCGGACACCGAAGCCGACCCCTTCAAAGGGCTCGCGCGACCGATCTTCCTTAACGTTGGCCGTGTCGCAGTGGAAAAGAACATTGAAGCTTTTCTAAAGCTCGACCTGCCGGGCTCGAAAGTTGTGGTCGGGGAAGGGCCGCAGCTTGATGAGCTGAAGAAAAAGTACAAGGAGGCCGTCTTTCTTGGGGCTAAATTCGGAGAGGAACTCGCCACCTGCTTTGCAAGCGCTGATGTGTTCGTGTTCCCCAGCCTGACCGACACGTTTGGGCTTGTCATTCTGGAAGCGATGGCGGCTGGAACGCCAGTCTCTGCCTATGACGCCCCAGGTCCGAAAGACATCATTCCAGGCTCCGACGCCGGTATCGTCGATAATGATCTGAAGGCAGCAAGCTTGAAGGCACTAGAACTCGATCGAGAGACGACCCGAGCCTATGCGGAGAAGTTTAGCTGGCGCGCCTGTGCGGAGGCTTTCATTGAAAACCTTGAGCCGTTGCCGGCACCCGAGCGAAAGCGTTTCTGGCAGAAAATACGCCTGCGCCGGCGACGCAAAAAACGGGATGATGTCAGCTCGTTCTAGGGTCGTCTTCTTCAGCCGATGATGCGCCTGCGTCGATCCGGTCCTTCATTTTCTTCAACTCGCGTTCGCGCAGCTCGTCTGAAAACGCGCTGGCGAATACACCGGCTGGTAGTGCGACAACGCCGATCCCAGTGATGGCGATGATCGATGCTGCGATACGGCCGAGCACTGTCACGGGATAAATGTCCCCATAGCCGACCGTCGTGAGCGTTGCGATAGCCCACCAGATCGACCTTGGGATCGATCCAAACTCATCGCGGCCCTGCTGAACGCCCTCGATGAGATAAAGCACCACCGCGGAGACGTAGACCAGCACGAGCGCCAGCGCCAAAGTGGCCAGCAGCTGGCTGCCGGCTCGGCGCATGGATGCTCCAAAGGCGTCGAAGGCGGGGATAAACCGCGCAATCTTCACCAGCCTTGCGAGCCTCAATACGCGCAGCAGCATAATCATCTGCTCGTTCGAACCGGCCGGAGCGAAGAGTAGCCAAAGAAGCTCAGGCAGGAATGCAACAAGGTCTGCCAATGGGTAAGGCGAAACCATGTATCGGAGCCGCCCCGTCAGGCCGCGATACTTAGGATTTTCGACCGATGTCCATACTCGGGCAAAGTACTCCACCGCGAAGATCATGAGTATGGCGAAGTTGAAGGCGCGGATCCCGGTGCGCCAGTCACCCTCAATCCCCGGCTCAGTCTCTAGCGCAAAGACGACAAAGCTCGCCAGGACGACCACGACAATGATCAGGTTTACAGCTGAGAGACCCGGCTTGCTTCGCGCGCCGGGGTCGAGCTGCCGGTAGAGGGCATTGCGTAGGCTCATCTGCCGGGCTCCCCTTATGGGAGCTGTGCGTCAGGCGCGCAAGCTCCCGCCTGTTCCTTTTTCCACCGCCCCGATCACCTTCTTCATGATAGCGTCGATGTCGGCGTCCTTGAGGGCTTCGCCGCGCGGCTGAATCGTAATCTCGAATGCGACGGATTTCTTGTCTTCGTCAATGCCGGAGCCGGCATAGACGTCAAATACGTCCGCTGATGAAATCAGGTTCTTTTCGGCACCACGCGCCAATCGTAGGAGTTCGCCAGCAGGTGTTGCCTTGTCCACGACGAATGCAAGATCGCGCCGGATCGGAGTAAGATCTGCCTTCTCAAATAGTGGCTTCGTTTTACCCGGCTTCACCTTCATCTGCGGCAAAGCGTTTAGGTTGAGTTCGAAAGCGATGAGAGGCCCATCAACATCCATGGCTTTCAGAACGCGCGGGTGCAGTGCGCCGAAATGGGCGACGGTCACTTTCGGGCCGAGCTTCAACGCTGCGGCCTGACCGGGATGAAAGTGCCCAGCCTTGTGTTCTCCAATCTGGAACCGCTCCGGCGGCTGACCCAGCGCGTCGAGCACCGCGAACAGATCGGCTTTCGCGTTGTAAGCGTCATAGCTGTCTGCGCCTTGCCAGTGTCGTGGTGCAACCGGACGGACAAGTGCGGTGACCATCGTCCGCTGATCTTTTGGCCCATCGCCGAGGTAAACCGGACCGGCTTCAAAGAGTTTCACTTCGCGCGCGCCATGATCGGCGGCGTGCTGTGCCGCCTCTGCGAGGTTGCCGAGAATGGACGGGCGCATCTGGTTGAGCTCGGACGCGACGGGATTTGCGACCGTAAGCGCCGGTGACACTGCATTTGCGCCGCCAGCAAAGAGGGCTGCGTTCTCACGCGCCATGAAGCTCCACGTGACGGCTTCCACGAATCCGCGCGAGGCGAGCGTCCGGCGGGCGGTGCGGACACGCTGCTGCAAGGGGGTCGCGAGTGCCTTGCGGCCCCCGGGCAATGGGGGCAACGGCGTTTCTTCCAAGGCGTCATAGCCTGTAAGGCGTGCGACCTCTTCGACAAAGTCAGCGGATTGCTCAATGTCGAAGCGCCAGCTCGGCGGGATGACATACCAGGTCGTGCCGGCATCTTCGATGTCGCAGCCAAGCGCCTTGAGCATCTTTTTCATGTCAGCTGGTTTGACGTCGAGCCCAGTCAGGCGCGTAACATCTTCGGTGTGGAAGGTGACCTTCTCATGGGGGGCAGGGGGATCGCCTGCAATGACCGGTCGGGACACTTCCCCTCCGCCATGCTCGAGAATGATGCGAGCGGCTTGATACAATCCATCAAGGCAGCTGCGCGGGTCCACGCCGCGCTCGAATCGATATCGGGCATCTGAAACGATGCCGGTTGTCCGGCCCGTGCGGGCTGTGCGGAGCGGATCAAACCATGCGCTTTCCAGGAAGATATCGGTTGTATCGTCGCTGACGGCGGTGGACTCGCCGCCCATAACGCCGCCGAGGCCGATAACACCAGATCGGTCGGTTATGACGCACATGTCCTCAGTGATGTCGTACGTCTTGCCATCCAGCGCTACGAGTTTTTCCCCCGCCTTGCCGAGGCGTGGCACGATGGGCTCGTTGAGCTTGGTTGCATCAAAGGCGTGGAGTGGCCGGGCGCGATCGAGGGATATGTAATTGGTCACGTCGACCAGCAGCGATTTGGGCTGGATGCCAACCGCTTTCAGGCGATTCTGCATCCATTCCGGGGATGGACCATTCTTTACGCCAGTGATCATAAGTCCGGTGAAGGTCGGACAGGCCTCAGGGGCACCGATCTCTACACCGATGGGGCAATCATAGCTGCCATCAATTGATTTCGGTTCATTGGCGAGGAAACGACCCGCGCCTGCTGCTGCCAAGTCGCGAGCGATACCGGCGACCCCAAGCCAGTCAGGCCGGTTTGGCGTGACCTCGAAATCAATCAGGGTATCGGTTTGGCCAAGGGCGGTGGCCGCAGGCGTTCCGATCTCGAAGTATTCTGTCAGGTCGATAATGCCGTCATGGTCATCGCCGGCCTCAAGCTCCTTGGCAGAGCAGAGCATACCGTGGCTTTCTACGCCGCGGATCTTCCGAGGTTTCTTGTCGAGTGAGAAGCCCGCGCCAGGGATATATGTCCCAAGCGGAGCGTAGATCGCGCTCATACCGGCTCGTGCATTCGGGGCTCCGCACACGATCTGCTTCTGACCTTCGATCGTGTCGACGGTGCAGACCCGCAGCTTGTCAGCATCCGGATGAGGCACCGCTTCACGCACCTTAGCGACTGTGAAAGCCGCAAGCTTCTCAGCGGGCGTTACAACCTCCTCAACTTCGAGTCCCGCCTTCATCATGTAGGCAAGGATCTCGTCTCGATTAGCTTTGGTCGCCAGATACTCTTCGAGCCAGGACAGCGTGAACTTCATCAGCTTAGTCCTCCGCTTACGCTTGGCGTCAGCCAGGGCGCAAAACCATAATGACGTGTCCACTCCGGATCTGCCTCGAAATAGGGGCGCAGGTCCGGCATGCCATATTTAAGCATCGCAAGGCGATCGACACCCATACCGAAAGCGAAACCCTGATACTCATCGGGATCGATGCCGCAATTTCGCAGCACGTTCGGATGAACCATTCCGCACCCGAGAATTTCAAGCCAGTCCTTGCCTTCACCGACCTTTACGGCACCATCGGAGCGGTCGCACTGGACGTCCATCTCGGCCGATGGTTCGGTGAAGGGGAAGAAGTGTGGACGGAAACGGGTTGCCGCCTTGTCCACCTCGAAGAATTCGCGCGCGAAGTCGGACAGGCAGCCTTTCAGGTGTCCCATATGGATGCCCTTGTCGATCACAAGGCCTTCGACCTGGTGGAACATTGGTGTGTGTGTCGCGTCCCAATCGTTCCGATAAACCCGGCCGGGCACCAGAATACGAATTGGCGGCGGCGTTTCTTCCATGACGCGGATTTGGACAGGGGAGGTGTGGGTGCGCAGCACTTTTGCGGGGGCACCTTCCTGTGGGTGGAAGAAGAAGGTGTCGTGCGTTTCTCTTGCCGGATGCCCTTCCGGGAAGTTTAGGGCTGTGAAGTTGTGCCAGTCGTCTTCAATGTCAGGGCCTTCCGCGACCGCGAAACCCATATCCCCGAAGATGGCAGCGATTTCCTCAAACACCTGCATGACCGGGTGCAGGGCACCGCGGGCTTCGGGCTTTGGCGGCAGAGAGAGGTCCAGCGTTTCATTGGCCAGCTGAGCTTCGAGAGCGGCATCCTCCAGATCGGCCTTGCGGGCCGCAACCGCATCCGCGACGCGGTTTTTCAGTGCGTTGAGCTTCGGGCCCATCTCCTGGCGTTCCTCGGCGCTCATGCCGCCGAGTTGTTTCATAAGGCCGGAGACCCGACCTTTTTTGCCGAGTTCCGCGACGCGCACCTCATCAAGCGCGGCGAGGTTGCCTGCGTCTTTGATGGCGCTCAGCGCTTCTGCTTCGATGGTTTCGATGTCGGACATGGTTCGTCCCTCTTAAGCTCCTGACATGCGTCGCCCGCCGATCAGATCGGCGGGCCTCCGTAGTCTTGTGTGTGAGCCATATAGGGGGAGGTCCGCCGGTCAAGCCCGGCGGAAGACGCGCGTTTTGTTTTCCCCGGTGTTAGGCCAGCGCCGCCTTGGCCTTGTCCACCAGGGCACCAAAGGCATCAGGCTCGCGTACGGCAAGGTCGGCCATGACTTTCCGGTCGACTTCAATGCCGGCCTTGGTCAGGCCGTCAATGAAGCGGGAATAGGTCAGGGCGTCGTCATGCTCGCGCACGGCAGCGTTGATCCGCTGAATCCAGAGCGACCGAAATGACCGTTTTTTTACCTTCCGGCCGACATAGGCGTACTGACCGGCTTTCCAGACAGCTGCACTGGCGGTGCGGAACGTATTCTTCCTGCGACCGCGATAGCCTTTAGCTGCCTTGATGATCTTCTTATGGCGCGCGTGGGCGGGAACTTTGTTTCTTGAACGTGGCATGGGTCTACAATCCGTAAGGCAGGTATTTCATCACACGCGACTTGTCGGCTTTTGACAGCTCACTCGTGCCGCGGTTCTGGCGAATATACTTGGAATTGTGACTGATCAGGCGGTGACGCTTGCCAGCGACCCCGTGCTTGATCTTGCCGGTCGCCGTAATCTTGAAGCGCTTTGCAGCAGCTTTCTTGGTCTTCATCTTCGGCATTTCAGTTCTCCTTTGGAGCTCACGCCCTTTCAGGCGGCCCTGAGTGTTGTTGAAGTCGGAGGGCATGCCGTTCGCCACTCCAACCGGAAGCGGCGTCATATGACGCAATTACGGTCCTGAATCAACTGGAAATCAGCACCGTCGGCCGTGGCTCAACCGCACTCAAGGTCGACGATAACTCCGGCTTCGTCCGTCAGGATGTTCAGCCTCTCCGCGCGATAGTCCATGGTCGCCATATCGTTCGGGCCGAGAATACGGTGAAGCTCGGGTAATGTGGTCAGATCGAGATCAGATGCGGTCTTGCCGACAAGATCAGTGAAGCGGTTGGCATTACATGTGTCTTCGGCCATGTCGGCCGGGGCTTGTTCGCCAGACTGCGTCAACCCGCATCCTGCGATCGTAATGAGCAAGCAACAGGCTATGAGGCGTGTGTGGACGGGCATCAACGCGGAGCCATAACCATGGTCATCTGGCGGCCTTCGAGTTTTGGCTCCAGCTCAACCTTGGCGACCTCATCGAAATCTTCCTTCACGCGCTGAAGAAGTTCCATGCCAAGGTGTTGGTGCGCCATTTCGCGTCCACGGAAGCGGAGCGTGACTTTCACCTTGTCACCATCTTCGAAAAAGCGTGTCATCGACTTGGCTTTGACCATGTAGTCATGCGTATCGATGTTCGGGCGCATCTTGATCTCTTTGAGATCGGTCGACTTCTGCTTCTTACGTGCAGCATTCTTCTTCTTCTGCTCTTCGTAACGAAGCTTGCCATAGTCTAGGATCTTGCAGACTGGCGTTTCCTGATTTGGAGAAACCTCGACGAGGTCCAGACCTACTTCACGAGCGGCGTCGAGTGCAGCTTCGATCGGCATTTCACCCTGTTTGTCTCCGTTCTCGTCGATCAGGAGGACACGGGCGGCGCGGATATCCGCGTTAACGTTTGGGCCTGTCTTCTTTGGCGGCGGGGCCGCGTGTGGTCTGCGGGCTATAGCTCATCTCCTTTTGTTGCGAGAGCGCTGTGCAATATGCCGATGCTTAGGGCAATCTTCAAGCGTCGTCTCACGCCGATTGCCGCTCGGGTAGGCGCCCAAGCGCCTTGATCGAGCGCCAGACATCATCGGCGGATACTTTGTCCAGCGTCGGTGCATGGACGATGATCACGGTTGATCCGCGTGGTGCTGCATGATCCGGATCGCTTTCATTGGTCGCAAAAAGCGCGATGCCGGGCGCGCCCGACAGGGTTGCCATGTGCATAGGACCGGTATCGTTGCCGACCACGAAATGCGCGTTGCGGGCAAGGCTGACGATCTGGAACAGATCGGTCCGCGTAACGAGGTTCTTGACGCGAGGTTCTGCACGAACAATGGCCTGCGCGATTGAACCCTCCGCTTTGCCGCCGATAATCACAGGTTCAACGCCTGCATCTGCGAGTTTGGCGGCCAGTTCTGCATAGCGCTCTTCAGGCCAGCACTTCTCCCGCCGGTGGGGCGAGGCCCCCGGAATCAGAAGCATGTAAGGTGATTTAATGCCGAAGTACTGGGGCTGGTGGCTTGGCTTATCCCCCAGTTGCTCGCTTACCCAGCTCAGATCCGGCATGGGTATGGTTGATGGGCTCCAACCTTCAGCGGGGCCTATGCCGGCATAGGTGAGCTGTTCGGCGAGCCGGTCGATGGAGTGCATCGTTCCGCGTTTCGGATTGCTGTGATGGAACGCTGCGCCTTCCGCATGCCCGGACCAGAGCGGTGGCTTGCGGAGCGGCATGTTCAGGGCCTTAAAGTAGTTCCCGGTACGCCCGCTCGTTTGGAAGTCATAAACGATGTCATAATGGTTCTTGCGGATGCGCCCGATCAGGGCGGCTGTTGCCTTCACACCCTCAGGACGACCGTCCGTTTCGACAACATCTACATAGGGACAAAGCTCGGCGAACGCCTTGAAGGGCGGTGTGGTGAGCAGGGTGATGCAAGCTGAAGGGTGGTGCCCCCGCACGGCTTTCATGGCCCCAAGCGCCAGCACAAAGTCGCCCAGTGCGCTCAGTTTGATAACGAGCACGCTCTTGGCTTTTGGGCCGGGGTTCAGTTTTGCAGCGGCTTTGGCTGTCATGGCGGGCTGTGGGCTACACGGTTTCTCTTAACAATTCAGAATAGACCTTAAGTGTCGCGATCTGAAGCCCACGTTTAGAGAAGCGTTCCCTAACATGCCGGGCTCCTGTTTCGCCCATGGCCGCGCGGGCCTCTGGGCGAATATCGCGCAGGGTCCTGATAGCCCCCGCAAGTTCGATAGGGTCGCCGGGTTTTACGAGCACACCTGTGCGCCCATCAAGCACCGTTTCACGAGCGCCGCCATGGTCAGACGCAATAACGGGGCGTTCCATTGCGGCGGCTTCGGCAGCAACGCGCCCGAAAGCTTCCGGGCGCGTTGAAGGCATAAGGGCGACGTCGCAGGCGCGATATGCGGCCGGCATGTCGGTACAGTGATCGGCAATGATCACGCACCCACCCAAGCCATTATCGAGGATCGCGTCTTCCAGCGCTCGCAAATAATTGTCTCGGCCCTGTGGATCGCCGGTAAGCACTAACCGGGTCGCGGCCTGCTCCTCACGAGTCAGCCGAGCCATCGCCTTGATGGCCACCATTTGTCCTTTCCAGCCCGTTAGTCGGCCAGGAAGGAGAAGGATGATCGGGCCTTGCTCTGTCAGACTCCATGCTTTGCGGACGGTTTCTACGCGCTCCTCCGACACCGCCTGTGGGGCGAACACATCAAGATCAACACCGCGAGGGATGGTCACGAGGCGATCACGGTCGACCTTATGGACATCGCGGACATGCGCGGCGATCCAGTCTGAATTGGCGATCACACGCTCGCCGGCTGCCATAATGGCATTGTAGCGGACCTTGAGTTTTGAGGTCCCGCCATAGGCCCCGTGATAAGTGGTCACAAAGGGGATCGCTGTCTTATGGGCTGCCATGCGGGCGCTCCATGCTGGCGCGCGTGACCGAGCATGTATCAGATCGACATGTTCGGCATGGATCAACTCGACGAGTTTGCTTGCATTCCACCGAATGATCAGCGGGTTCTTCGATTTGGCATTCATTCGGATAAGCTCACCGCCTGCCGATTCGAGCGCCTCCTCGAGACGCCCGCCGCGGCTTACAACGAGGGCTCGTCCGCCAGCCTGCACAACGGCTTCAGCCATTTCCACTGTGGTGCGTTCTGCACCGCCGGCGGCCAGATCCGGAATGATCTGCAGGATTGTCCGCTCCGTCATGTCTGGAAGACTGTAATCGCGCAAGAAATCCGTCCTGAACGGCGCGCGTGAAGCGCTGGAAGCGTATCCAGTCAATCGTCCGAGGCGAGCAACTCTGTCAAGGATCGCGTCACAGGTGAGGCATCAGAGTTGCAGCCCAGCCTGCCTAGCGTTCTCCAACACGGCGGGCTTCGCGGATATCACCGCGCAGGACCAGCAATTCGATGTCTTCCGGTCGTTGAAGGCGGGCTTCATCGACGTCGTTGAGTGCGTCATCATACCTTTCCAGTTGAAGGTAGGCCCGCGCGCGCATGGCAAGTGCATCGGCATTGGAGGGCTGGATAGACAGCGAATAGTCAAGGTCTCCGAGCGCTTCCTCCCAACGCTCAAGCGCGAGATAGGCGGCTGCCCTGTCAGCATGAAGTTCACTGTCATTGGGTGAAAGCTTCACGGCGTTGGTCAAGGTCGTCTCCGCCGCACGTGGTAAACCTGCCGCCATCCATGCATTGCCTGACTGGGCCAGATAAAGCGCGCGTTGTTCCAGGGAGCCTGCATCGGGCGCGTTGGCGAGATCTTCGAGTTCGGCCGCGCCAGCCTCGGGTTGGCCAAGCGCGATGAGCGCGAGGGCAACGCATTGCCGCGCCGGCGGTCGGCTGCCCTGTCCAAGCCACGCTAGGCCGTCTTCATAAGCCGCTTCAGGGTTTGTCTCGATCCGCTCAAGACAGGTCTCCAGTCGTGCGAGTTCATCCCTCGCCAGATCTGCACTGGCCGTCTGGGTTAGGCCGAAACCTGCAAATGCGGTGGCGAGAAGCAGCATTGAACGGTACTCCAGAGATCGACTCGTGGACCTAAAACGCAGATAGACAGACAGCAAATGACTATTCAGCAACAGACTGTCTTTGCTTTCGGAGCCGGATACACCGTGCAGGCCATGGCATCCTTGCTGAGTAAGGACACGTGGCGGATTATGGGCACTACACGAACTGCCGAGGGCATCGCTCGGCTGAATGGGCTCGGAATCGAGGGGCAGGTCTTCAACGAGGGGGCGGTGCCACGCCCTCCCGCCCGGTCCCACTGGCTCATTTCGACGCCTCCCGATGCTGAGGGCTGTCCGACCTTGCGTACTGCGCATGACGCCGTGCGCGAAGCGGCGTCGGTCACCTACCTGTCGACCACAGGTGTCTATGGTGATCTGGACGGCGGCTGGGTCTTTGAGTGGACACCTCGAAAAGCGTCCTCAAAAAGGGGATGCAGACGCGTCCTAGCCGAGGATCAGTGGTTGGAGACCCGGCCGGACACGCGTATTGTCCGGCTCCCCGGGATCTATGGATCCGGGCGCTCGCCGCTTGAGCGAGTGCGGGCTGGCAAAGCAAAGAGAATTCTCAAGCCAGGCCAAGTGTTTAGCCGTATTCATGTGCACGATCTCGCGCACGGGTTGATGGCGTTGCTCGAACGGCCGTCCTTAACCGGTGTTTTCCATTTGTGCGACGATGAGCCGTCTCCGCCACAGGATGTAACCACGTTTGCAGCAGAGTTACTTGGTGCACCAGCGCCGCCAGAGGTCCATTGGCGGTCGGATGAATTGAGCCCGATGGCCAGAAGCTTTTATTCCGAGTGCAAGCGTGTTTCCAATGGCCGGACCAAAGCCGCCTTGGACTGGTTGCCGCAGTATCCAAGCTATCGCGACGGGCTGAAAGCAATCAACGCCGCAGTATCCCATTGAATTTCATGAAAATTGTTCGCGCTGGTTAGCGAGTTCTTCATTTCGTTCAGGTAGAAATGACAGATTGCGGGAGTTTTCTTAATGACCACGACGTGCCTCAGATCGCGCATCAAGCGTTTCGGCCGCTGCCAGCAGGGGGCGACCGCTGTTGAGTATGGCCTGATTGCTAGCCTGATCGTCGTGGCACTTCTGTCTGCACTTAACAGTTTTAGCGACGCGAACGACGCGACCTACAACGCCATCGAAGAAGCGATCGTTACCGATTAAGTGCCGGGTGTGCCGTCGAGCTGTGCCGTGATTTCGGCACAGGTCGTTAGCAGTCGCTCAATATCCTCATCTCGCGACAAGCGATGATCACCATCCTTGATCAATGTTAATGTAAGGTCGTCTGACCGGATTACGCTGACGAGCTTTTCGGCATGCTGCCATGGGACATCCGGATCCTGCATACCTTGAAGGATTCGCACAGGACCAGCGAAATCAATCGACGATTCAAGCAACTGCCAGTTCCGTCCGTCTTCGATAAGCGCACGGGTAATCGGATATGGCTCTCCATAGTCTGACGGACGCATATGGACACCCTTCTCCATGATCTCCGCCTGTGTGTCAGCATTGAATGATGTCCACATCAATTTTTCCGTGAAGTCGGGGGCCGGTGCGATGAGTACCAGACCTTGAACCCGCTCAGGCCGCGCGGTTGCGGCGAGCAGGGCCATCCATCCCCCCATGGATGATCCAACCAATACCTGCGGACCCTCTGTCAGAGTATCAATGGCGTCTAAAGTATCATTACGCCATTGGGAGACTGTCCCGTCGGAGAAATCGCCGTCGCTCAATCCATGACCAGAATAGTCGAAAGCAAGGAAGGGACGTCCATTGGACGCCGCCCATGCTTCCAGCGTCGTGACCTTTGAGCCTTGCATGTCTGAGTTGAAGCCCGACAACCAGACTAGGCCAACGCCCCGTCCTTCGGTGCGCCGGTATGCAAGTCGACTCCCGTGAGCCGTCTCGAGAAACTTTGTCATCGTTCCAGGTAGCTGGCCTATTCGGCCGCTGTCAGGGCCGGCTCGGCATCATTTGGAGCCGCAGCCCCGGAGGCGGCATTGTCAAAGACCATCGCGCCATCTTCTAGGGGAGCCTGCCGGAACATCTTCTTGTCCTTGGTGTAGCTTTGCGGATTAAGCCAGGG
Source organism: Hyphomonadaceae bacterium (assembly GCA_028285145.1). GTDB lineage: Bacteria > Pseudomonadota > Alphaproteobacteria > Caulobacterales > Hyphomonadaceae > JANQQC01. The sequence goes on along the minus strand of JANQQC010000043.1, from coordinate 51,978 downwards.
CTCCCGATCACCCTGGCGTGGGAAAAGGTGCATGACGCGCTGCATGTAGCCAGAGGAGAAATCATCGATCCAAGGTCGCTCTGGCATGTCGCCATCTTGCGGGCGCAGGCGAGGTGTGCACTGGCGCACGCCCAGTTCGTCCATGTGGTTTAGAAGGCGACAGACATACTCACTCGTAAGGTCTGCCCGAAGCGTCCACGACGCGTTGATATAACCGAACGTAGAAATCAGGTTTGGGACGCCTGAGTAACCCATACCCTTGTAGGTCCAGGTTTTCGAGAAATCGACAGGTTTGCCATCGACAATGAAGTCGGCCTCTCCAAGCACGACTAGGCGCAGGCCTGTCGCGGTAACGATGATGTCGGCCTCAAGCTCTTCGCCAGATTTCAGTTTAATGCCCGTCTCGGTAAATTCGTCGATGTGGTCAGTCACAACAGACGCCTTCTTCGATTTTATGGCTTCAAACATGTCGGCATCGGGCACAAGGCAAAGGCGTTGGTCCCAGGGATTGTAGCTGGGGGTAAAGTGCTCGGCGACATAATCATCACCGAGCTCCTTGCGCGCCATACCGAGAATGGTTTCCTTCACCTTTTCCGGGTGTGTTCGCGTCCTGTTGTACATATACCCCTGCATGGTGATGTTCTTCCATCGGGATAGCTTATAAGCAGCCGTCTCGGGGAGGATTTTGCGCATCGTATTCGCGATCGCATCGCGTGCCGGGCGGGAAACGACATAGGTTGGTGATCTTTGCAGCATGGTGACGTGGGCGGCCTTGTCAGCCATCGAAGGCACCAGCGTCATGGCCGTCGCACCAGAACCTATGACGACGACCTTCTTGCCCGCATAATCGAGATCATCTGGCCATTCCTGAGGGTGCACCATTTGTCCCTTGAAGGCTTCCTCATTCTGGAAGTCAGGGCGGTGACCACCCTTGTAGGAGTAGTAGCCGGCGCACATGAAAAGGAAGTTGCAGGTATAGGTCTGCGAGGTGCCGTCCTTACTTTCTGTTGTCACGGTCCACCGCGCATCCGGCGTTGACCACTCCGCACGTTTTACAAGCGAACTGAAGCGAATGTGGTCTTTGATCTTGTGCTCGGCGATAGTCTCCCGCAGGTATTCCATGATAGCCGGCCCATCGGCGATGGCCTTTGGATTGGTCCACGGCTTGAAGCGGTAACCAAGCGTATGCATGTCGCTGTCGGAGCGGATTCCCGGATATCGGAAGATGTCCCACGTGCCGCCGATATCCTCACGGCCTTCCAGAATCGCATATGTTTTACTGGGACAGTCCCGGTTCAGGTGTACAGCGGCACCGATACCTGAAATGCCGGCACCGACGATCAGGACATCAAAGTGTTCAGCATCTGCCATGTCTATTTCTCCCAAACCGTGACGTTCGTGTCATAGTTTCACGCATCCCGTGACGGAAGGCCAGCCTTTCCTTTAACGCAAACGTCAGCGCCGCCGCTGCCTTTTCCCTTGCAATCAATGGGGTGGCCCTGCTTTATCTCAGCAGACCCATTTTCAAGGAGGCTTTGATGGATCTCGCAGAACTGACTCAAAAGGCAGATGCAGCGGTCACCGCTGGCGGCGATTTCACCAAGAAGGTGAAATTCGACTTCGGCGACGACGGGAAACTCTTCATCGACGGCCAAACGGGCACGGTCGACAATTCCGACAGTGAAGCTGACGCCACGATCAAGGTTGACTGGGGTGACTTCCAGAAGCTGTCCGCTGGAGAGATGGACCCGACTATGGCCTTCATGCAGGGCAAACTGAAAGTGCTCGGCGACATGTCAGTTGCCATGCAGCTTCAGGGCTTGATGTCGAAGTTCTCGTAAAAGACGTCGACGAAGTGAATGAACGCGCCGTGCGCTTGAGGTAATACTCCGCGCGCGGCGCTTTTAGTTTGTGTATGATGTTGCTGATGACTGAACAAACCGCCTCACCGAAAGCCAAGGATGATCTTGGTGATTTTGTCGATGTTCCCGGAAATCCGAGGCCTGAAGGTGCAGAGCTGATCTGGTTCCGAGGGGTTGGTGGAAGACGCCTGCGTGCCTGCATTGCGCCCGCGCTGAATGAAAGTACGGCGCGCGGCACATGCCTTGTTTGTCCAGGTCGCACAGAGTTCATTGAGAAGTATTTCGAAACCGCGCGCGAGCTTCAAGCCAAAGGCTTTGCCGTTCTCATTCTCGACTGGCCGGGGCAGGGCCTTTCCGATCGGCTTTTGGAGGATTCAAAGAAGGGTCATATCGACAACTTCGAAACCTTCATGGGCGCGCTGCGCAACGGGCTGGACGCGTTGGAGGATAGGCTGCCGCGGCCTTATGTTTCGCTGGCGCACTCCATGGGTGGAGCCATTGCTTTGGCCGCCATTGCGCAGAAACTTGTGAAAGTGGAAGCAGCTGCCTTCAGCGCGCCGATGTGGGGTTTCAACACGCGCATTTTCGGGATGCGCTATCTTGTCTGGGCAATGCGGGTGATGGGGCGATCCGATGACTACGCTCAGCAACCGGGACCGCGTGAGCGCTTCGAAGACAATATCGTAACCAATGACGAGCAGCGCTGGAAGCTGCAGCAGGCTTTGGTCGATGCTGCGCCGGAACTGGAACTTGGGCCGGTCACCTGGGGGTGGCTCGGTGCTTCGCTTAACATTATCGGTACCTTCGCCAAGGCGGCCAAGATCAAGGCTGTCGATATTCCGGTATTTCTCGCCACGGCAGAACAGGAAAAGCTGGTCGATAACGCATCTCATGACCGCGTCGCTTCGCTGCTGCCGGATTGTGAGCATGTGACGGTCGCCGGTGCGAAGCATGAGATTCTCATGGAGACGGATGAACGCCGTGCGGAATTCTGGGCCGGTTTTGACAGGCTACTGGAGCGCGCGGGGATTTAGCGCTGGCGCTTAGCGTTCGTCAGGGTTCTCAAGGTCCTGGCGGACCTTCGGACTATCCAGCAAGCGATCCATTGCCGTCGCTTCGTCATAACTGCGATCAGGAATGAAGCGAAGCTCAGGCGTGAACTTCATATCGATCTCCCGTCCGAGTCGTCCGCGCAGGAAACCGGCCGCGCGGTTTAGTGCATCTGTGAGTGCTCTTGAGTCTTCATTTTTGTCCGACCCAAGCGGGGAACAGAAGACACGTGCATGCTTGAGGTCTGGTGAACATCGCACTTCACCAATGGTAACTGATACGCTGGCCAAAGCCGGATCACGAAAGTCCTCGCGGGCCAGGATATCGACGAGTGCATGACGGATCAGTTCTCCCGCACGCAGCTGGCGTTGGGAGGGTTCAAGACTACCCGATTTTGAAGGACGGCGCGCCATATTAGGCAGCTCCCTTTTCTAGGGCCGTAAGGAATGAAGCCTGTGTCTCGCGATCAACAAACCAGGCGTGCGGGATCACGATCGGGCTATGCTGGGTCACGAATACGACTGTGTGCTTCCTGGTCGACTGTATGCGGGAGATGGCAGCCCAGCCAATGCGTGTTTTGATTTGTGCACGCTTGAGCAGAAGTCCCTCTTCGTCTGCACTCAGCTCTGTCTCGCCTTCTAGATCCGACGACCGCCCAGCTTTTCGTCGATCGGACCAACGTACAAAGATGAGATACCAGCTGATCCCTGTCAGTGCGGCCATGATCGACGACCAGAAGCTTACCCAATAGTCAGGGAGGTGGGCATCGGTCAGTGCTGCATTGGTGACGACTGCCATGGCAGCTGACACGGCTGGTGCCGTTACACCGGCATAGTAAAGCGCGGTTGGTCCAATCGTGTTGGCGCGAGCAACCTTGACCAGCTTCGTCATGTCCTGCTCGGTCAGCGTTCCTGAGACGGTCAATGCTTCAGCCATGCGTGCCTATGCCCGCGAGTCCAAGCGTCCGGTAACCTACCGGACACCTGCTTCACCCGCACATTCGTTTTCGATGCCTGAGACTATTCAAGCCGGCGTTCGATTTCCTCGACCTCGAAACACTCGATCCGGTCACCCTGACGGATGTCGTCGTACTTCTCGAAGGCCATACCGCACTCGGTGCCATTGCTCACCTCGGCCACTTCATCCTTGAAGCGCTTCAGTGTCTTTAGCATTCCTTCGTGGATCACGACATCGTCGCGTAGCAGACGTACACCGCAGCCGCGTTTGACGACGCCTTCGGTGACCCGGCAACCGGCAACCTTGCCGACCTTGGTGATGTTGAAGACTTCGAGGATCTCCGCATAGCCGATAAAGGTCTCGCGTTTCTCCGGAGCGAGCATGCCCGACAGCGTGTCCCGGACATCGTCAATCAGGTCGTATATCACCGAGTAATACCGGATCTCGACGCCTTCCTGCTCGGCGAGGTCACGCGCCTGCTTGTTGGCGCGAACGTTGAACGCGAAGATAGGCGCACCGGTGGACTGGGCAAGCAGGACATCGCTCTCGGAGATACCGCCGACCGCACCATGAATCACGGACGCGCGCACTTCTTCTGTCGAGATTTTTTCGAGGCTCTGACTGATCGCTTCGACCGATCCTTGAACGTCGCCTTTGACAACCACTGGCAGTTCCGAGGTTTCGGTTGCGCCATCCTTGAGCTTTGTCATCAGCTGTTCGAGCGATGCGCGCGCCGCTGCGCCCGCCTTGCCCTGAACCTGACGTTTCTGACGCTGGCGATACTCGGTGATTTCGCGCGCGCGGGCTTCGGAGTCGACCACGTTGAAAGGTTCACCTGGATCAGGTGCGCCATCCAGACCGAGCACCTCGGCCGGAATGGACGGGCCAGCTTCCTTGAGTTGCTTGCCGCGTTCGTTCACGAGTGCGCGGACCTTGCCCCACTGAGCCCCGGCAACAACGATGTCGCCGCGCTTCAGGGTTCCTCGCTTGACGAGGACAGTTGCAACCGGCCCACGACCCTTGTCGAGCTGGCTTTCCACGACGACACCATCTGCGGCGCGTTTCGGGTTAGCTTTGAGTTCGAGCAGCTCTGCCTGAAGCGTGATCGCTTCTGTCAGTTGATCGAGCCCAGTTTTCTGAAGAGCGGAGACTGGCACAGCCTGGATTTCACCGCCCATGGCTTCGACCTGGACATCGTGCTGGAGCAGGTCGGTCAGAACCTTGTCCGGATTTGCGCCAGGCAGGTCGATCTTGTTGACCGCAACGATGATCGGAACTTCTGCCGCCTTGGCATGATTGATGGCTTCGATCGTCTGAGGCATTGCGCCGTCATCGGCGGCAACCACCAGAACCACGATATCGGTGGCGGTGGCACCGCGCGCGCGCATGGCCGAGAAGGCTGCGTGGCCCGGCGTATCGAGGAAGCTGATCTTGTCGCCCGATTTCAGGGTGACCTGATAAGCACCAATATGCTGCGTGATGCCGCCGGCCTCGCCGGAAACCACGTCGGTCTCGCGGAGAGCATCAAGAAGCGACGTCTTGCCGTGATCAACGTGACCCATAATGGTCACGATTGGTGGGCGAGGGGACAGATCCTTTGGATCGTCTTCCTCGCCTTCCAGCCCGATCTCAACGTCAGATTCGGAAACACGTTTCACGGTGTGGCCGAACTCCTCGGCGATGATTTCCGCTGTGTCGGCATCAATGATGTCGTTGCCACGCATCATCTCGCCCTGCTGGATCATGAACTTCACCACGTCGGCGACACGCTCTTTCATGCGTCCGGCCAGATCCTGCAGAGTGATGGTCTCGGGTAGGGTGACCTCCAGCGATACTTTCTCGCCTACATCGCTCCCGCCGCTTTCGCGACGTTCGCGCTCTCGCTCGCGTGCCCGGCGGACAGAAGCGAGAGACCGTTGACGCTCGGTATCGTCTCCAAGCGCAGAAGCGATGGTCAGCTTGCCCCTGCGGCGGCGCTCGCCGCCTCGAGGCTTGGAGGACGACTCTCCGCTCCGGTCGCGATCGTCGCGCGATTTTGATTTCTTGACCCGGCCGCCCATCGACTCCAGTGCGGAGGGATCGGGCATTGCTTCAGCCGGATCAGGTGTCGCAGCACCGCGGCCCGATGATTTATTCTTGCTTTCCGCAGCGGCCTTGGCCTGCGCGGCCTCCTCGGCAAGGCGGGCCTCTTCTTCGGCCTTTCGTCGTGCGTCAGCTTCCTCGCGCTCCTTGACGGCCTGGACCTTCTTTTCCTGCTCGCTTCTAAGGCGGGCATTTGCGTCCTGAACCTTCTTGGCTTCTTCCTCGCGCTTGGATTCCATTTCGCGGCGCTTCAGAAGCGCAGCTTGCCGCGCGCGCAGTTCTGCCTCCGTAATACCGAGCTTTTTGGCCGCTTCGGCAATCTTGGAAACTTTCGGCTTATCGCCGCCGGAACTGTCTTTGGAAGGTGCGGTCGCGCCGCCAGGGCCGACCATGCGTCGCTTCTTCTTCTCGACCACCACCTGCTTTGACCGGCCGTGGCTGAAGCTTTGCTTCACGGTGCCCGAACCTCTCCCCGTGGAAAGAGGTTTGCGTCCGCCAGTCGTTCCGCCGATGTCTTTTGTGTCGCTCATTCGTACCCAATACCAAAATTATGCCATCCGCACTACGCGGACGGTGAAGTCATTACCGACCCTCACGCGTAAACCAGTGCGCTTCGGGAGCGGGCCGAAACCCGGCCAACCGGCCATAGGCGACAGCCCAATGATTCACCAGCGGTCCCTTTTGAAGAACGCCGTGTATCACATGCGACCGCCCAAAGGCCATGCCCAATTCAGCAGCCGTTAAAGCGCCTGCTGTTCTCACATCGTCATATAGGGCCTTTGCGAGAAAGTGCAGCTTGTTGCGGCCGTCCTTGGAGCCGTCCGCTGCCTCAAGCATCCAGCCCGGTTCATCCTTGCGGAGGAAGGCGCGGACCTGATCGAATCCCAGAATGATTTGGCCGCTCTTCCTGGCCATGCCCAACAAGCCCTTACACCGGTCAAGGAGCCGGCTCTCAACAAAATCTGAGAGATTGTCCGGAGCTTTAGCGTTCTGTTTCAGCCCGCGCGCGAAAACACCTGCTTTCACGCCCTCATCGACAACGTTTCGTTCCGCACGAATCCAGACTCCACGCCCCGGCAGCTTCGCAGCAATATCGGGGACAACGATTCCATCAGGACCAGTGACAAAGCGCACCAGATCCGTTTGCGCGAGACGCTCTCGCGTCACCGCGCACTGCCGGACGGGAACTCCCGTCTCTTTCAGGCGCGTTCGCGCCGCCTCATTCTTGCGGTGCGGCTTCATCGCCGCCCTCCGCTGCAAGGGCTTCCAGATCGATTTCGAGCTCTTCGGAGTCGTCGGATGATCCCAACTCACCGAGCGCCAGAAGTGCTTTTTCTTCCTCGGTCAGATCCATCTCTTCGCCGAGTTGATCAGCTGCCTGCTGGGCTTCCAGTTCCGCCAGCGCTTCGGGCTCGATCCAGCCGACCTGTACCCGAGCCTTCATGATGAAGATCTGCGCGTCGTCCTTGCGCATCTCGCCTTTCTTCAGAATGCCCGGCTGGAAGACTGGTTTGCCGTCTGGGCCAGGTTCGCGCCAGCCAGTGATATCGTCGGGTACGAGACCAGCGACGTCCTCTACGGTCTTCACATCGTTCTCGCCAAGCTTCACGGCAAAGCCCGGTGTCATGCTGTCGAGCTCCATCACCGCGTCTTCCACGCCAAGCTCCTTGCGGCGCTCATTTTGCTCAGCTGCCAGACGCTCAAGATAATCCTGCGCGCGAGCCTGAAGTTCTGCGGCGACCTCTTCGTCGAACCCGTCGATCTGAATGAAGTCTTCAGGGGCCACATAGGCAATCTCTTCAACAGTGTCGAAGCCTTCCGACGCGAGAAGCTGTGCAAGCGTCTCATCGGCATCGAGGGCTTTCATGAAGAGGGCAGTGCGCTCTGCAAAGTCTCGCTGATAGCGCTCGGAGTCATCAGTTTCGGTGATCAGGTCGATCTGCCAGCCGGTGAGCTGCGAAGCGAGGCGGACGTTCTGACCACGGCGGCCGATTGCAAGAGGGAATTGATCGTCTGCAACAACAACCTCGACGCGTTGCTCGTCCTCATCCAGGACAACCTTGGACACCTCTGCGGGCTGCAGGGCGTTCACGATGAAAGTCGCATCGTCATAGTTCCACGGGATGATGTCGATCTTCTCCCCAGACAGCTCCCCAACAACGGCCTGCACGCGGGCACCCCGCATACCGACACAGGCCCCAACCGGATCGATTGAGCTGTCATTCGAGATCACGCCAATTTTCGCGCGGCTGCCCGGGTCGCGTGAGCAGGCCTTGATCTCGATGACGCCGTCGTAAACCTCGGGCACTTCCTGAGCGAACAGTTTCACCATGAACTCAGGTGCAGCGCGCGATAGGAAGATCTGTTGCCCCTTCACCTCTCGAGATACCTTGTAGAGATAGGCGCGTACGCGGTCATTTGGCTGGAAGTTTTCCCGCGGAATGCCGTCATTGCGGCGGATCACACCTTCAGCGCGGCCAAGGTCCACAATGACGTGGCCGTACTCGACGCGCTTGACGATGCCGTTGATGACCTCGCCAACACGATCCTTGTACTCCTCATACTGGCGGTCGCGCTCTGCATCGCGAACCTTCTGCATGATGACCTGCTTGGCTGTCTGGGCGGCAACCCGGCCAAAGTCGAAAGGCGGGAGTTCTTCCTTGATCTCGTCACCAACATCGAGATCCCCATCGATCTTTTGGGCATCCGTCAGCGTGATCTGCATGGACTCGTCTTCGATGTCCTTGTCGGCAACCACGGTCTGGATGCGCCACAATGATTGTTCGCCGGTGTCGGCGTCGATGACGGCTCGAATATCGTGTTCCTGTCCGTAGCGGGACTTGGCGGCCTTCTCGATGGCTTCTTGCATCGCCTCGATCACGATGGATCGGTCGATCGCCTTTTCCTCAGCGACCGCTTTTGCGATTTGCAGGATTTCCAGCCGGTTGGCTGATACGCCGATCGTGCTCATTGTTGGCTCCTAGGCTTGTTCTTCTTGTTCGTCTGTTTCGTCAGCAGCTTCGTCAATCTCGAAGCCGGCTAAGTCGTCTTCATCCGGTTGTGGCGGAAGGCCACCGGCTGCGCGGGCAGCTTCAATCAACTCGTCAGTGAGGACGAGGCTTGCCTTGGACATTTCGTGGATTTCAGCGACCAGCACCGCGTCTTCATCCAACTGGATGTGGGCTCCGCTCTCATCCTCGTCAATAATGACACCCTGAAACCGTCGTCGACCTTCCAGGGGGCGCGCCAGTTCGATCTTGGCCAGATGGCCAATCCAGCGCCCGAAATCGCCGGTACGCGTCAAAGGACGGTCGATGCCCGGCGTCGACACTTCCAGCCGATAGGCCTCAGAGATCGGGTCAGTGGCTTCGAAAACCGGCGACAAGCCATGAGACAGGTTCGCGCAATCCTCGACGTCAGTCGGGGCACCGCCCGACTTCTCCGCCATGATCTGGAGCAGGGGGCGTTTGCCACCCATGATCCGAACGCGCACGATCTCCATTCCGAGATCATTCGCCACAGGCTCAGCCAGTGCGAGGATGCGTTTTTCCTGTTCGGTCCAGGCGATCAAGACAAGCGAGCTCCAGATAAAGAAAAGCGGCGGCCCCGTTCCCGGAACCGCCGCCGATATGTTTCGACTTAAGGCGGATATAGTCCCCTGAGAGACTTTTGTCACCCCTCGTCCAAATCTGCTTACATGACTTTCAGATCAACTGCAGAGGTCTTGCCACGGCGCTCGTCCGTGTAGAGTTCGTACTCAACCTGCTGGTCTTCAGCGAGAGTCGCGAGACCGGATTTTTGCACGGCGGAGATGTGAACGAAGATGTCCTTGCCGCCGTCCTCAGGCTGGATAAATCCATAACCCTTTTGGTCGTTGAACCACTTAACTTTGCCGGTTGCCATTATATGGCCTTTCGTAGGATTCACGCCGGACCACACTTTGTGGACGGTCATGATTGCTATCGAAACGGAGGTAGTGAAGTCAGGGCCGTCGGTCTGACGGGGTCTTGCACTCAGACCGACCGTATTCGATGGGGCGACAGGCTCACGTCTAAGGCGAATGGTCAAGCAAAACCGGTATGACGCATGTTAGCGGATTCGAAACACGATCGGGACGGTAACGTTCTCTCGGCTCATGGCGCAGGCGCTATTCTGGCTGTCCTGTTCGGCCTGCCAGCGCCATTGACGGATCGTCTGCAGCGCTTGCGCGCGAAACGTTTCGGATGGGACGGCTGCGAGTACGCGTGCGTTAAGGACACGGCCATTCGAGATATCGAAACCCAGAAGCACGGCTCCATAGCGCCCTTGCCGGATGGCGTCGCGCGGGTATTCGATTGGCGGTGTCATATCGAATGTACCGTCGCAAAGTGGGCGTGCATTGGCTGGCGTCCAGATGGAGAGAGGTGATTGATAGCTGTCCAGCAGGGAAGCGATCTCCTCAGCTCGTTCCTTGTCACGGCGGCGTGTGAAATTCGTCTCCATGACGAGCCGCCAGGCATCCGAACGCCAATAAGCATCCTGAAGCCAGGTGGGTGGCGCACCGCGATCAGCAGCTGCCAGCATCTGCTCTCCAAGCTCGCCCGTGAGGTGAGTTATCGCCTCAAGCAATTCGAGGTCGGCATCGTCATAGAAGGCCGCCACAATGGCCGCAGTGCGAGCGCGGACATAGTGTTCAGGCAAGCTGTCTTTCGAAGGCTCCAGATGCGCGATGGCGGCATTGGCTGCCGAGGCAGCGGACTCGTACCGCTCTTTCGACATGCGGCTTTCGTAGCGGCGTTCATAGGCGGTTGCTGAAAGCCGTGTCGGGCGGCGCGGGGCAACGGATTTCAGCGCTTCGTTCAGCCTGTTTCTTGTTCGCCTGGTGTCATCTTCAGACCAGTTGGCGAGCGCGGCCAGCAGTTGCCGGTCTGCCATGAGAGGGTGGCTTCCAGTGGCAGGTCGGGAGATTGCAAACTCAGCACCACGAACGGCACCGGTGCAGTCACTAACCCGGCAAAGTGTCCATGCGCCTTCAAAAGCCAGCAGCGTTGAGTTTTCCGCGTCCGGATTGGCTATCGCTGCATCTATGAGATTGCGGGCGGCCGCGGTCTGTTCGGTTGTCTGGCCGGTCGACATCGCAGTGTTGAAGGCGGTGACAGCATCGTCGACAGTGTTGGCAGTTGCCGGGATAGCTATCAGCACGCTGGCGATTGCGGAGATTATGAGTTTCATATCGATCCTCTTTTTCTGAGTGTTTCGCCACTGCAAGTGAAGTCAAGTTCCCGAGACGACGAAGTCAAACCAAACCGGAGCACAGTCTCCCAACTGTTTTGCTTCGTAGCGAGTCGTGTGGTGATCTATGGGCGGCGTTCGCCATGCGGCTGCGTTTTCTACACGCCAATCAAAAACGCCATGCGTGAGAAAGTGGTAAAGCGCTTCGTCAGCGTAACTGGCGACGTCAGTCGCAAATCGGATGTGAGCGCCTGGCGCGCACGCCGTATGAAGCGCGCTCAGGAAGTCAGGCTGGATGAGCCGGCGTTTTTGCTGCTTCTTTTTTGGCCACGGATCCGGGAACAGGATGAAGCAGCGTGCAAGGCTGTTGGGAGCGAGCCAGGACAGAACATCTCGTGCATCGTCCATGTGGAGGCGTACATTTGTCAGCCCAAACTCATCTATCCCGGAGAGAGCTTTGGCCATGCCCTCTATGAAGGGCTCGCAGCCAATAAAGCGGACATCTGGATAGGCGCGCGCCTGAGCGATCAGGTGCTCGCCGCCACCGAAGCCGATCTCAAGCCAGACTGGTCCTGGTGTTTCGAACAGCGTCTGCGGATCGAGTTCGCCCGCACTCGAAGGCGTTATGGCGAGTGCTGGGAGTACGTCGTCTATTAGGGCTTGTCGGCGTGGCGACAGAGGTCGTCCACCTGTCCGCCCGAATGTCCGGATCGGTTTGTCTCGCTTGTCTGGCAATGCTTACGCGCCGTCTTCTGACGCTTTTGCGGCGGCCTTGATCGCGGCAAGGAGCGATTTGCGCAGGCCATCATCCCTGATGGCTTGAAACGCTGCGACAAGCTCCAGCATCTCACCCGTCATAACGGGTGCTGCCGCATCTGGGTTTTCCTCTGCCAGCGCCTGACGGTTGTTCTCCAGCATGTCTTCGACACCGTCATAGAAATAGGTGATCGGGACGCCGAGGCCCTTGGCGATGTCATATAGACGGCCAGCCGCAATGCGGTTCACGCCTTTCTCGTACTTTTGAACTTGCTGGAAGGTCAGGTTCAGAAGCTGAGCGAGCTTGTCCTGCGTCAGTTTTAGCTCGCGACGACGCAGACGCAGTCTCTGACCAATGATCCGGTCAATATCGCTGGGCGACTTGTTATCAGACATGGCCAACAGACCTCCTGGCTGACGCGGTACAGGCCGTCACCCCTAGCGGCGCCAATTCAGAAAGGCCAGCACCAGCATGGATAACGCAGTTAACCAAAACGCCAGTAATCCATAACGGTAGAAGAGGGTTGGCGGGCGTGATGCGGGCAGGGCTCCGCGGCCAAGCGATGGTTCCCAGCCCTCTCTCGTGGTTGCGATCGGCAGCGCCTGAACGGTCAGCCGACCCAGGCCATCAACGATCCCGCTTTGCCCTCGGCTCGCGACCCGGACCATCGGAAGACCCGATTCAATCGCGCGGTAGCGATTCTGTGCTGCATGCTGATCGGGGCCGAGACCCTCGCCGAACCATGCATCGTTAGAGATAAGCACCATCCACTCTGCGCGTGGATCGACAGCGCGCGGAATAGCCGGGAAGAGTCCCTCATAGCAGATTAGCGCTACGAAAGGTGGCAGACCATCAACATAAACGGCGCTTGGACCAAGCTCTCCGGGCTCGAAGCCTTGAGTGATTTGGCGTTGCAGGGCTGATGGCAGGATCCCCGAAATGGCCCGGCCAAAGGGGATGAAGTTGACTGGTGCGAGCTCTCCGAAGGGAACCAGCCGGTGCTTGTCATAAACAGCAAGCGGCGTTGAACGCGCGCTGTTGGTGTCCAGGACCGTCAGCGAATTGTAATAGGTTGGCGTCTCGTACTGATAAGTGGTGTAGCGGCGCGTACCGATGATGAGCTTGCGGTCGCGAAGCAGCGAGACCACCGCTTCTGTAGACCCCGGAGACTGCAGAAGGTCGACCGGTAGCGCAGCCTCTGGCCAGACGATCAGGTCCCCTTCAATCGTTTCCACGCTTTCCATCAGCTCGACATACTGGCCAAAAATCTCATTGGCACCGATTTCCCATTTCTCCGCCTGCGGCACACCTGAATCCATCAAAACGATGTTCTGCTCGGTAAGCTCGAGGGGTGTTTGTAACCGCTGAGCACCCCAACCCCAGCCTGCGCTGACGATCACGATCGATAGAGCAGCGGGCAGAACACGATTGACCATGGACCTGTCGTCGCGGAGATCGACGAGTGCGGCGACCGATCCCATTGCGAAGATGGTGATTAGAGTGAGCCAGTAGACACCGCCAATAGATGCCGCCTGCGACAGAGCGCCGCCTGGAATCCAGGTCGTACCGGCCAGGTTCCATGGAAATCCGCCGAACAGGTGCCCGCGAACAAGCTCTGCAAGCGTCATGAAGACCGGGAACACAAAGACCCGCGACGGCGATTGGGACCAGAAGGTTCCGGCCATTGCGCAAGCAGTGCCCCAGATCAGCGCCATGCCACCGGGTAGAAGCAATAATGGCATCCAGATAAAGACGAGATGCTTTTCGGGTTCAACGAGGAACGGTTCGGCTGTCCAGTACATGCTGATGAGGAAGTATCCGAACCCGAAGGCCCAGCCGCGTGCAAAAATCGCGCGTCCCCACCTGCGGTGACCCCGTGCACCATCAATCATCCAGATGAGCCCGGTGAACGACACAAGAAGCGCTACCGATAGATGGAACGGCGCAAAGGCGAGGGCTGCAAACGCTCCGAGCAACATCGCGATCGCGAGCGCGGCGAGGCCTGTCAGCTTGGCGAATGCCTGATGCATTGGCCCAAGCGCGATGAAGCCATGGCTCTGATGTTCGAGATGCATTAGTCGTCCTTGGGCGTTTCAGCGTCGAGACGAAGCCGTAAACGGCGAATGCGCCGGGCATCGGCATCAATGATCTCAATGTCGGCACCAGCCGGATGGCGAAGCACTTCCCCCCGCACCGGCACTTTCCCGGCAAGAGCGAATGCGACGCCGCCGAGCGTGTCGATCTCATCACCAAAGTCAGGAAGCGACAGATCCAAGCCGGCTTCCTCCTGAAACTCCTCAATCTCAGTACGCGCGTCGGCCTCCCAAAGCTCTGGCCCGCGGCGGATCACCATTGCGGTGTCATCATCGTGCTCGTCTTCAATGTCGCCGACAATCTCCTCGACAAGGTCTTCCAGAGAAACGAGGCCGTCAGTACCGCCGTACTCATCAACGACCAGCGCCAGATGAATTCGGGTGGATTGCATTTTGAGCAGGAGGTCGGAAAGCTTCATCGATGCAGGTACAAACAGAACTTTCCGGTGCAGTCGCTCCAACGGTGCCGGCTCGGTCTGCCCGTTCCGCGCAATCTCCGTGATCACGTCCTTGATGTGCACAAAGCCGACGGGGTCATCTAGGGTTTCGCGATAGACGGGCAGGCGGGAATGCGTGGCTTCGGCAAAGATCTTGGTGAGGGCGTTGAAGTCCGTACCAATCTCGACAGCAATGATGTCCGCGCGCGGGATCATAACGCTCTCGACGCGTCCCGCCTCGAACTCGGCGATTCGCAATCGCATCTGGCTGTCGGTTGCTGACGCTTCATCCCGGCTGCCGCCATTGGACCGGCCCAGGCCGAACAGGCTACGCGCCCAGCTCTGGCGTTCTTCTGTATCGTCGGGGTCGTTTGGACTGCTCATCGGGCGAATCAAGCTCTGGACCTATATGGATCGGGCACGCCAAGCGTGGCAAGCGCCTGTCGCTCCAAGGCCTCCATTTCTACTGCTTGTGTGTCTTCTTCGTGGTCATGACCGACCAAATGTAGAAAACCATGGATCACAAGGTGACGAAGATGGTCGGCCAGCGTCTTTCCTTGTGTTTCAGCATCACGTGCCGCGATACCGATGCCAACGGCGATATCACCGAGAAATGGCGCATCCATGGGATCGGCGGGAAATGATAACACGTCTGTTGGCGCGTCTTTCCCGCGCCAGGCTGAATTCAGCGTTTGCATCTCCACATCATCTGTAAGCAGCAAGCTGACTTCGCCGACCACTGTCTCCAACTTGGCAGCTGCCTCGAGCGCTTTTTGACAGAGGCAGGTTAACCCGTCGATCGATTGCCAACCCTCTGCCTCGACGCGGAGATCGAGTTCAATCGTCATGTTTCCCGCCGTCGGAATCGTAGGCATCAATAATCCGGCCAACGAGATCATGGCGTACAACGTCCTTTGCCGTCAGCTGGCAGCTGTGAACGCCTTTCACGCCGTTCAAGACCCGCAGCGCATCACGCAAACCCGATGTCTGTCCCTTCGGCAGGTCGACCTGTCCAGGGTCACCGGTTACCACCATGCGGCTTTCTCGCCCGAGCCGTGTCAGCACCATCTTCATTTGAGCGATGGTGGTGTTTTGCGCTTCATCGACAATGACGAAAGCTTTCTTCAATGTTCGTCCGCGCATGAAGGCGAGCGGGGCAACCTCGATTTCGCCGCGGGCCATGGACCGCTCCATGCGCTCCTGGCCGAGAAGCTCGCGGAGCGAATCCCAGATTGGCAGCATGTAGGGGTCGACCTTCTCCTCTAGCGTGCCGGGCAAGAAGCCGAGCTTCTCTCCGGCTTCAACGGCCGGGCGTGTCACAATCAGCCGTTCGCGAACGCCTTGGACAAGTTCAGCTACGCCAGCGGCAACGGCGAGGTAGGTCTTGCCGGTGCCGGCCGGTCCAGTCCCGAATATCAGCCCCGCCTCCTGATCCACGAGCCGGTTCATGTATTTGGCTTGGCCGCTCGTCTGCGGTGTGACTGGTCTTTTGAGACCCTTGAGTCCGGCGAAGGACGCGGTCGGCGCGCGCGCGGCTTCAAGCGCGCCCTCCAGTTCCATGATTGTAGCGTCGGCCCCTTCATCGAGTCGCCGCTCGAAGATTGCAAGTGCTGTCTCCGCAATAGCCTCGCCCGTCTCGTCCCCTTTCAGCTTCACACCGCCGCCCTGACTTTCGGCCGAGCGTAAGCCTTCATCCGCCAGCTTCATTTCAAGCAGGGCGAGGTGGGTGTGGTTTGGTCCGCAAAGATCCTGAAGACGTTGCGGGTCGGCGACATGGTAAAAACGCGTCAAGCGGCGGCCTCACTGGCGTCTGGAAGCACGCCCGACAGGGAGTTCAAGCTTGCACCTTCGATCCGCACATTGACGATTTCGCCAATCAGCGCCGCTGGGCCATCAAAGTGAACGGACTGCATATAGGGTGACCGTCCATGAATCTGCCCATCCATTCGTCCACGCCCTGTAACGAGCACAGGCAGTGTTTCACCGATCTTGGAGGCGTTAAACGTTGTTTGCTGCTCGCGGAGCAGAGCCTGCAGCCGCTGGAGGCGCTCGTCTTTCACCTCTTCAGGCACTTGTCCGAACATGTCAGCGGCCGGCGTGCCCGGGCGCGGGGAGTATTTGAAGGAATAGGCGATTGAATAGTTGACCTCTCTCACGAGGTCCATGGTGGCTTCGAAGTCCTCGTCACGTTCGCCGGGGAAACCAACAATGAAGTCCGAAGCAAGCGCAATGTCGGGCCGTGCTGCGCGAACGCCGCGCATGATCTCCAGATAGCGCTCAGCTGTGTGGCCGCGATTCATGGCTTTCAGGATTGTGTCCGACCCCGACTGAACCGGAAGGTGAAGGAAAGGCATGATCTCGGGCGTGTCGCCATGGGCGGCAACCAGGTCGTCATCCATGTCCCGGGGATGGCTTGTCGTATACCGGATCCGGTCGATCCCGCCGACTTTGGCCAGATGGCGGGCCAGTCGTCCCAGTGTCCATTCTTCGCCGCCCTCAATGGCAGGGGCTGCGCCATGAAATGCGTTAACGTTCTGCCCGAGCAGGGAGATGTCACGTACGCCCTGACTGGCGAGACTGCGTGCCTCGACCATGATGTCATCCACCGGACGTGAAAGCTCGGCACCGCGCGTGTAGGGCACGACGCAGAAGGTGCAGAACTTGTCGCAACCTTCCTGGACCGAAAGGAATGCAGTCGGACCGTCCGCTTCTCGCGCCTTTGGCAGAGCGTCAAACTTCTCAAGTGTTTCGAATTCCGTTTCCAGCCTGTCGCCGGCGGCGCGGGACGCACGGGCCACCATTTCCGGCAACTTGTGATAAGCCTGCGGGCCGAGCACAAGATCAACGGCTGGCTGGCGGCGCATGATTTCCGCGCCCTCCGCCTGGGCAACGCAGCCAGCAACCGCGATCGTCATCTTGCCGCCAGAGGCCTGCTTCATCTTCTTCAACTGGCCGAGTTCGGAATAGACCTTCTCAGTGGCCTTCTCGCGGATGTGGCAAGTGTTCAGAACAACCAGATCGGCATCGCTGGGCGTTTCGGTTGCCGCATAGCCGAGCGGGCGCAGCACGTCGCGCATACGCTCGGAGTCGTATACGTTCATCTGGCACCCATAGGTCTTGATAAAGAGGCGTTTAGGCGTGGTCTCGGTCATTCGCGGGCTTATGACTCAGAATGCGCGCGTGCGCTACCAGTACAGGACGTCTCTAGTCCTTGCTGTCGATTGGCACGCCGTAGAGCTCCAACCGGTGATCGACGAGTTTGTAGCCGAGTTTACGCGCAATCTCTTCCTGGAGGCGCTCGATTTCCTCGGAATGAAACTCCACGACATCGCCAGACCGGACATCAATCAGGTGATCGTGGTGCTCGGTCGGAGCTTCCTCATAACGTGCCCTGCCATCACGGAAATCATGGCGCTCGATGATGTCGTAGTCTTCAAACAGCTTTACCGTTCGATAGACGGTCGCCAGCGAAATCGACGCATCGAGTGCGTTTGCGCGGCGATGCAGTTCTTCTGCATCTGGATGGTCATCCGAGGTCGACAGGACACGCGCAATGATGCGGCGCGGCTCTGTCATGCGCAGGCCCTTTTCGATGCAGATTTTCTCAATGCGGTCCATAAAGCCTCCTATGCCGTTGGGGCGGCGCCAAGTCCAGCGCTGGTGTCCAGCTTTAGCGAATATAGGATTGCGTCGGCCTTAGTCCCATCTGCACGACGGTAATAATTGGGGCGTCGGCCATCGGGCGTGAATCCGAAAGCCTCATAAAGGCCGATTGCGCCTTCATTGTCAGCTGCCACATCCAGGGTCGCGCGTTCGGTACCAAGAGCGACGGATGCGCTGAGCCATTCCTGAAGAAGTTTTCGACCATACCCTTTTCGACGTGCGGTCGGTTGCGTGGCAACAGTCGCGATGTCGGCCTCTCCGGCAACCAGCGCGGACAGGATAAGTGAGACCAGTCTGCCGTCCTCAACAATGCCAAGCGCCAGCGCGCCGGGCACGGCGAGAAGGTCTCGAAAAGCGCTTTCATCCCAAGGGGTGTCGAAGCAGGCAGCGTGAAGCTCTGCCATATGCCCGGCGTCCTCGCTCAGGAGTCGCACGACCTCGGTCATGTTTTCGTCTGAGGAAGAGCGGCATCTGGTTCGCGGGTATAGGCTGCATTGGGAGGGCGATCGGCCGGGTCGCACATGTGGGCGATCAAAGCAGCCGTGACCACAGACGGGGCCGCAAAGCTTACAGGAACACTTGGCAATGTGGCCTGGAGTGTATCAATTTCGTCAGTGAACAGGACCATCGGCTCACGCGTTTGCAGGTCGGTGAGTGAATCGGCGTCCATTTCGGCAGGTCCCGCTATGCTCGACATGCCGTTCGTTATCGTATCGACCCACCAGCTTCTGTCAGGCGGTCGGCGCTTTGCAGCCAGGGCAACGCGAACAGGAGTCTCAGACGGGTATGGCGCGCTTGCCTCAAGGCTGTTCACGCCCAGAACAGGACGTGCCAGGGTCAGACCGAGCGCTCGCGAAAAAGCGAGTCCGATCCGCAGGCCTGTAAAACTGCCGGGCCCCGTGACGACGGCGACTCGGTCGATATCGTTCAGCGCGAGACCTGACTCTTCCACCACGCCCCTTACGATCAAGGGTAGGGCGACGTCCTGGCCCTTGGCCATCGTCTCAGTTTTGCGACTAACCTTGTCCCCGCTTAGAACGCAGACGTCGCAGGCACGGTTTGCCGTGTGGATTGAGAGAATGTTCAAACCGGTTTGGATCAAACGATCCGGCAAGCAGTTTCAAAGTCCAGCCGGGGGGATCTTTCAAACAGGTTCTTCTCGGACCCATGGCCAATACTGCAGACCCAGTTGGCCCGCCAGTTCTCCATTTCACCATCAGTACCGATGAAGAATTCATTGTTCACGCCATCCTGATCGAAACCGGACATCGGGCCGCAATCGAGGCCGAGCGCGCGCGCCGCGATCATCATATAGGCCCCCTGAAGTGTACCGTTCCGGAAGGCCGTTTCATGCCGCGCATCCGGTGCTTCGAACCAGTCTTTCGCCCCGGGATTATGCGGGAAGAGCTCCGGGATGCGTTCGTGAAACTCCATGTCATGCGCGATTACCACGACCCATGGTGCCGTCCGCACCTTATCACGGTTCGACTCCAGCATATGCGGGACAAGGCGGTCTTTGGCCTCGTCGCTGCGGACGAACAGAAACCGTGCAGGGGAGCAGTTGGCGCTTGTCGGTCCCATCTTGGTGAGGTCGTAGACTGCGCGCACAAGCGTCTCTGGTACGTCCTTGTCCTCCCAAGCATTGTAGCTGCGTGCGTCCCTGAAGATCACATCAAGGGCGTTATCATTGACCGGGTAGGTCATTGGCTCTCCTCGGGCTGTTCTTTCCGGCGCTTGAGCCGACCTAAAGAACGGCTTCGACAGCCGTTACCTCAGGCACATAGGCACGAAGCATGTTTTCGATGCCCTGCTTCAGCGTATATGTCGAGGAGGGGCAGCCTGCGCATGCACCACGCATGTGCAGATGCACTACGCCAGAATCCGGCTCGAACCGGTCAAACACGATGTCACCGCCATCCTGAGCAACGGCAGGCCGCACGCGCGTATCGATCAACTCCTTGATCTCTTCGACGATCTCCGCGGCTTCGCCTTCATATACAGTATCATCGGCGGGGGTGCCCTGCGCAGCGCTTGCATCCGTCAGCACGGGAAGTCCGGCGACGAAATGATCCATGATCGCCGCCAGGGCCATGGGTTTCACATGAGCCCAGTCCGCCTCTTCGGTCTTTGAAATCGAGACGAAGTCTGCCCCGAGAAAGACTCGTTCGACGTCGTCGACGCCGAAAATCGCTTGCGCCAGTGGGCTACTGGCCGCGCTTTCAGGTGTCGGGAAGTCAAACGGCCCTGAGGCACCGGCAACCTCGCGGCCCGGAAGAAACTTGATAGTGTCCGGATTTGGGGTTGGTTCAGTCTGAATAAACATGCGACGGCTCCTGCCTGCTCATGTCGGTTCAGATGGTTCAGAACCGCGTATCGTTCAAGGCGAGGCCGTCAAAAGCGACGGGTCCATCTGAGCCACATAAACAGACTCCGGCGGCGTCTCGAGCAAGTCCGCAAGAGTTCGCGACGTTGTTGCGGCATCCTCCATGAGGTTCGCCATGTTCTCCAGATGGCTGTTCATGCCAAGGAAATCATCGCCTCGATTGTAGACGAGCAGCGGTTGCTGAGTTGCTGCTTTCCGCCATACGAGCTCTGCTTTGCGAATCTCGGCACGCATGGCTGCGCTCGCCATCAGCTTTGGCTCAGCGCGGGCGGATGCATCAAGCAACTCATGAGCCACATGAGCGCGAGCCTTGGCGGTGTAGAAGGCTTCGATGTCGCTATCGCTCGCCATCCAGCCATCTGCTTCGCCCGCGCGGTCGTCCAGTGACAGGCGAGACCGGTCTGCCCAATCGGCAAAGAGACGCAGCTCAGCTGCCAGCGCCGCATCTCCCCGCACCGATACTGCGAGATTGCGGGCGGCACGCCCATCATAACGAGCCAGCGCTTCTGCCGCAGCGGCCAGGCGTGGGGCCATCTCAAGGTCGTCTTCAACTCGAAGCAGGCGAACAGCGGCTTCGAGGTCTGAGTCGGCTGCTCCGGCTATGGCAAGCAGGCTGGCGGACAAGGCTGTATGCTCGGACAGCGCGTTGGCCATTCCACCCTGCCAGGCAGGCATGGCGCGCAGACGTGATTGTGGATGCCAACTCTCGCGGTCATTCGCCCATCCCGGGCCGTAGATCTCCCGCGCGATGAGCGTCACTGCGACGCCGGCCTCCGGTGCGGCCCAGGGTAGCCCGTGATTCAGAGAAACAGGGGCATCGTTGATCTTGTGCCCCTGCGCCATCATCGCGGGATAGAAGCCGATCAGTCCGCATACGGCCAATACCTTTGCGCCTAGTTTCGTGCGCCGCCAAAGGCGAGAGGCGCTGACCATAAGCGGGCTCGGCTCAGCCATTTCCAATTCGAGGTAACCCGCGTCGCCGAATATTATCGCTTTCGGTTTGTCTTCCGTTTCGTAAGCTAGCGGAAGAGAGCGGGCTTGTTGCATTGGCGGCGTCCTGTGAGTTGATTCACTGTGACGTGTGCTTTTCCTGTTATCAATACGTTAAGCTAACTTAACAACAGTTTAACGCTATGGTTTAGTTAATCTTCGCCCAAGGCGCGTACATCAGCGCGAATATTGACTGTGGTGGTTGAACCATCTTCACTCTCGAAGTCCATTAGCAGTTCTACTGAGTCGCCCGGTGCAATCTCGCTGTCGACGCCAAAGAACATCAGGTGGTCGCCGCCGCTCTCCAGTTTGCGTGTGCCTCCAGCATCGACCTCAAAGGCTTCGACCTTCCGCATACGCATCACGCCGTCCTCCATGGCCATGGTGTGAAGCTCGACCGTTTCAGCTGCGCTCGTCTCGACGCCGGTCAGCGTGTAATCCGCGCCATTGGCCGTAATTGTCAGACCGCCACCTGCGATGTCGCGACCGCCGGACGGGGCCACCATGTAGGCGTCAGCGACCTCAACGGACGGCGCATCTTCAGGGCCGCCGCAGGCGGTCAGAATGAGTGTACCGAGTGCGGCAAAAACAGTGGAGCGGATCATGATCGGGGTCCTTATGATTGAACCCGTTTCATAGCGTCAATCAGGGCCGCCAGAAACCGATGACTTGCCGCACCTCATCCATGATCGGTTCGGAAATGGCGCGCGCGCGTTCTGCTCCCGATTCAAGCGCCCGGTCAATCTCGGCCGGGTCGTTCATGAGACGACGCATCTCGTTGGTCACAGGGCCAAGCGATTCGACGGCCAATTCAGCCAAAGCTGGCTTGAACGCGCCAAAGCCCTGACCCTCAAACTCGCTCAGAATATCTGACTTCGACCGCCCGGACAGAGCCGCGAAAATGCCAACAAGATTGTCGACTTCGGGCCGGCCTTCCAATCCTTCCTCGGTTCCGGGGATCGGATCAGTATCTGTCCTGGCTTTCCTGATCTTCTTCGCGATTGTGTCCGCGTCATCGATCAGGTTGATCCGCGAGAGTTCTGACGGATCGGATTTGGACATCTTCTTCGTCCCGTCCTTTAGACTCATGATGCGGGCACCGGGTCCCTGAATGATCGGCTCTGGAAGTGGGAAGAAGCCCGGCCTGTCGAAGTCACGGTTGAAGCGGTCTGCCACATCGCGAGACAGCTCCAGATGCTGTTTCTGGTCTTCTCCGACCGGCACATGAGTCGCCTTGTAGGCCAGAATGTCGGCGGCCTGCAGCACGGGATAAGTGAAAAGGCCAACGGAGGCGCGCTCGGCATCCTTGCCGGCCTTGTCCTTGAACTGGGTCATACGCTCGACCCAGCCCATCCGCGCGGTGCAATTGAAGTACCAGGCAAGTTCGAAGTGAGCGGGAACCGATGACTGCGCGAAAACGATTGATCGTTCGGGGTCCACACCGCTCGCGAGATAGGCAGCCGCAATCTCCCGCGTCTGTCGTGCAAGAGTTTCTGGATCCTGAGGAACGGTGATCGCGTGGAGGTCCACCACGCAATAGATGCAGTCATGCGTGTCCTGCAGGCCTACCCAATTGATCAGCGCACCAAGATAATTGCCAAGATGCAGATCACCGGAGGGCTGCATGCCTGAGAAAACGCGCTCGGGGCCGGAATAGGCGGGTGTGTTGTCAGTCATGGCGGGCGGAATAACCTATTCCCCGCTACGTGCAATGCCGTTTCAGCTTTGGTTTTGAGGGGCGCGCTGCAAGAGGGCCTTGAAGTCGCTCGGCCGA
This sequence comes from Hyphomonadaceae bacterium, assembly GCA_028285145.1. Lineage (GTDB taxonomy): Bacteria > Pseudomonadota > Alphaproteobacteria > Caulobacterales > Hyphomonadaceae > JANQQC01. The sequence continues at coordinate 28,719 of JANQQC010000043.1, read as the reverse complement.
ACAGCGCCAAACAAGATAGCGGCTATGGCGTAGATGCCGCCGCCGGTCACGATGAAAGCTGCGACGTCTGTCAGTCCATCGCCCATCACCAGAGCCTCAAGGCGGATGCGCTCCCGCAACATGAATGCCAATGCGACGGCCATAGTGAAACTTGCCGCTGTTACGCCGAGCATGCGCGTGATGAGGCGTCCACCGGGGTGGTACCAGCCACGGGCTTGAAGCGCGATAAAGAGCAGCCCCGCATTTACCCAGGCTGCTATGCTTGTCGCGATAGCAAGACCCGGAAAACCGGCAGCACCCTGACTCCGCAGCCAGAAAAAAAGGCTTGCTCCCAGAACAGTATTCACCGCCACAGAGATCAGTGCGAACCGCATGGGTGTCTTGGTATCTTCACGGGCGAAGAAGGCTGGGGCCAGCACCTTGATCAGAACGAAAGCCGGCACGCCCCAGCCGTAATGAATAAGCGCGCGGCCGGCCTGCACGGCGTCCGTGTTCGTAAACGCCCCGCGCGCATAGAGCCCATCGATCAGGTAAGAAGGCGCGACCATCAGCGCGGCAGCCGCAGGGATCGTGAGTGCCATCGCAAGGCCGATACCGTCATCCATGAGGCGTGCGCCGCCGATCGTGTCTTCGCTTCGCGCGGCGCGAGCGAGGCGTGGAAGGATCGCAACACCGACAGCCACGCCGACAAGACCCAGGGGTAATTGGTAAAGGCGGTCAGCGTAAAACAGCCAGGACTTCGCGCCCGTCTCAAAGCTCGCCAACGCCTGACTGACCAGAATGTTGATCTGGACGCCAGAAGCCGCAATGACGCCGGGCACGGCCAGCGCCGTGATCTTTTTCAGGCCCGGCGTGATCCGAGGCATCCCGAAAGCAAGGCGAACTCTTTGCCGGGAAACCCCCCACCATAGGAGCGAGGCCTGAAGGAGCCCGGACACGAGAACAGCCCATGAGGCAATGGTGGCTGTGTGCCGCGGATCGTCTCCCAGAAAGGCAGCCCCGATGAGGCATAGATTCAGCAGGGTGGGTGCACCTGCCGAGAACACGAAACGGCCGCCGGAGTTCAGAACGCCTGAAAACAGCGCCGACATCGCCATGAAGGCCAGATAAGGCATGGTGATCTGGGTCAGCAAAATGGCGAACGGGAAGTTCACGGGATCGTCGATATAGCCCCCGTGAATCACCCTCATGATCCAGGGCATCGCGATCTGCGCGACGATTACGAGACCGGCGGTGAGCGCAAACAGGCCCCTGAGCGTTTCCTGCGCGAGGCGCTCAGCTGCTTCGCTCCCTTCAGCCTCCAGTGTGCGAGCGTACGCAGGGACGAATGCCTGAGAGAAGGCCCCTTCTGCAAAGATGCGCCGGAACAGATTGGGAAACATCAGTGCCGTGACGAAGGCATCTCCGACTGGCCCCGCCCCGATTTTGGCAACAATCAAAACATCGCGAACAAAGCCCAACACCCGGCTGACCAGCGTGAGGCTGGATTGAACGAATGTGTTTCGGAGAAGGCTCATCCCGGCGTCAGAAGCTGTCAGCGGACCGGGCACGCCGCAGCGCGCGGGCAGGAGTGACAGGTGCATTCGGCTCGTCCCGGCCAAGCGCGCCTAGCAAACGTTGTCGCAGCGCGTCTCGCGCGTCGCCCTCGGGCAGGGCCTCACCATTCTCGGCCTCGACATAGAACGCATCAAACACCCGCTCGCCATAGGAGGCCACATGGGCGGAGCGAATAGAGAGACCCGATTGAGCAAGAACACTTGAGATGTCGCAAAGGAGGCCCGGACGGTCGCGCGCGGTAACGTCAATAACCGTGGCGTCGGCCGAGACGTCGTCATGAATCTGAACCTGTGGACGGACCAGAAATGCTGCTTCGCGCCGATTGCGATCTGTAGACCCCTTCGGCGGCGCGACATCCTCACTCATAGCCTTCAATACAGCCTGCTCCAATCGGTCCCGGCGACGCTCATCGTCCCCGGCGAAAGCGTCTCCCTGATCGTCCTGAAGCATGAAGATGTCGAGGATGCGGCCACTCTTTGCCGTGAATGCTTGAGCCGAGACGATGTTCGCGCCTTCGCTTGCGATCGCTCCTGCGAACGAGGCGAACAATCCAACCCGGTCATCACCTGTCGCCAGCAGCGCGGTCCCACCACCATCACTTCGAACAATGGTATCAACCTTGTTGGTCTCATCGCCCTGTACAAGCTCAGCATGGTGTTCCAGCTCGTCGACATCGAAGCCAGCCCAGTAGGCCCGCTCCATGTCTTCCAGGACGGGCGGAATGGTGCCGATCCGTTCTTCGAGCTCGGCTTTTCTTTGCTCTGCCCGCGCAGCTTGCTCGGCGGCGATGGCTCCCTCGCTGGTCCGGCCGCCTCGCAAAGCCGCCGCCGTACCATGATAGAGATCGGCCAGCAGCTGACCCTTCCAGCCATTCCAGACATTCGGCCCCACTGCGCAGATATCGGCGATGGTCAGCACATAGAGGAGGCGCAGGCGCTCAAGCGAGCCAACCAGTTCGGTAAACTTCGCAACCGTCCGCGGGTCTGAGATGTCCCGCTTTTGCGCGGTCTCACTCATCTCCAGATGATTGCCGACAAGCCAGGCGACCAGCTCCGTCTCGGCCTTTCCAAGACCAAGACGACGGCAAGCGCGACGGGCCGTTTTCATGCCCTCGATTTGCTGATCGCCCAGACCTTTCCCCGTATCGTGCAGCAGCATGGCGAGATAGAGCGCCCGCCGGCCTTCAATGTCGGGGAAGATCGAGGTTGCAAGGCGGTGATCATCTGTCCGCCCGTGTTCGATATCAGAAATCACTTCAACGGCACGGAGCGTGTGCTCGTCCACCGTATAGTAGTGATACATGTTGAACTGGGTCTGGGCGACGATCGCCCCGAATTCGGGTACGAACCGGCCAAGCACACCGGCTTCATTCATTCGTTTGAGCGTCGGCCCGGGGCGCTTGCTGCTGAGGAGCGCGTCCATGAAGGCGGTGCGGGCGGTTTCTTCTTTGCGAACGTCTGCGTTGATGCGCTTGAGATGACGCGTTGCGCTAGTCAGGGCGTCTGGGTGGACGTCGAGTTCGCGCCGATCCGCCTCGACAAAGAGCTCAAGCATGGCCTCTGGCTTCCGGTCGAACAGGTCGTCATCGGAGATCGCAATGCGGCCCGTATCTTCGCAGAAATCGCTGTCGGCAAACGGCTTTGCGGATGCCGTTGGAAGCAGGCGGCGTAGGCCTTCAGGTTTCTTTTTCTGATCAGCTTCCAGTTTTGCAGATAAGATGCGCGTCAGCCCGCCGACATCTTTTGCGGCAAGGAAGTAGCGTTTCATGAAACGCTCCACGCCGAGTTGTCCCGTCCGGTCGAGATAGCTCATCCGGTCCGCGATTTCGGGCTGCAGATCGAAGCTCAGCCGTTCTTCTGGGCGACCTGTAATGTAGTGGAGATGGCAGCGTACCGTCCAGAGGAACCGAGCGGCGCGTATGAACACCTGATATTCGTGCGGGGTGAATCCACCCGTTTTCATAACATCTTCCAACGTGTCGCCGCCATAGATGTGCTTGGTGATCCAGTAGAGCGTCTGCAGGTCGCGCAGGCCGCCCTTGCCCTCTTTCACATTGGGCTCGACCACATAGCGGGCATCGCCCTGCCTAGCATGGCGGCGGTCGCGCTCGGCCAGCTTGTCGGCGATGAACTGGGCATCCTTGCCGGACACCGCCTCCTTCTGGAAGGTCGCGCCGGCCTTGTCGTAAAGCTTGCGATCGCCGGCGATGTAGCGGGCATCAAGCAGGGACGTCTTGATCGTGACATCGCTGTTCGCGAGCCGGGCGCATTCCTGAGGGGTGCGGAAGGCATGACCGACCTTCAGGCCCATATCCCAGAGAGCATAGAGGATATACTCGACCACGCTCTCGGTGTGGGCACTTGCCTTGTAAGAGCGCAGGAAAAGCAGATCAATGTCGGAGGAGGGGGCCAGCACGCCGCGGCCATAACCGCCTGTCGCTGCAACCGCGAGGCGTTCGCCATCGGTAGGATTGCGTGCGCGGAAGACGTGAACGGTCGTGAAATCGAACAGGGCGCTGATCACCTCATCCTGAACCGCCGCCAGCAACCGGGCCGTATCAAGACCATCCGCGCCTTGCTGAAGACGTTCCTGCGCGATCAACCGTCCACGGAACAGAGCGCCGTGCAAAAGGTCCAGCATTCTCGCCCGAGCGGCCTGATCATCCCCCAGATTGTCCATGGCAACGGCGGTGAGGTTCACACGCAGCGAGCGGCCGTCGATAATATTGGCGATCCGCCATTTGCCGGGTTTGCGACTAACGGGACGGCGGGCCTCGACGAGGGTTGGGGCATTTTCACTCATATCTGCTTGTAAACCGGTTCGAGCGCCTGCGTCAGGCCTCATCCTTCAGGGATTTCAGCTGATAGATCAGGTCAAGCGCTTCCCTGGGCGTCAGCGCATCTGGGTCAATCGCGTCCAAAAGCGCCTTGTGAGCGGACGATGTCCGATCCGGCGGTGCGCTGTCCTGCATGGGCGCGGCAGCAAACAATGGCAGGTTTTCCGGCGCGCTGGGATCGGCCTCGAGCTGTTTTAGCAACTGGTTCGCACGCCTCACGGCTTCTTTCGGGAGGCCGGCCATGCGCGCCACCTGGACGCCGTAAGACTTGTCGGCGGGTCCGGGCTGCACCTCGTGAAGGAAAACGAGATCATTTTTCCATTCCTTGGCCCGCAGGCTCGCATTAGCGGCGGCGTCCAGCTCGTCTGCCAGACCCGTCAGCTCATGATAGTGAGTGGCGAAGAGTGTGCGCGGGCCATTAATGTTGTGAAGATGTTCAACTGCTGCCCAGGCGATCGCAAGCCCGTCATAGGTCGACGTTCCGCGACCGACCTCATCCATGATGACAAAGCTCTTCTCGGTCGCCTGGTTGAGAATGGCGGCGGTCTCAACCATTTCCACCATGAAGGTCGATCGCCCCCGTGCCAGATCGTCAGATGCTCCGACGCGCGAGAATACCCGGTCCGCAAGTCCGATCGTTAGCGATCGGGCAGGTACATAACAGCCCGCCTGTGCAAGGATCACCGCCAGCGCGGCCTGTCGCAGATAAGTCGATTTGCCTGCCATGTTGGGGCCAGTCACCAGCAACAGCCTTGGAGCTGTCTTTCCAAAGGCATCAAGGGATAGCGCGTTGGAGGTAAACCCAGCACCATCAGACTTCAGAGCGGCCTCTACGACGGGGTGGCGCAGGCCGTCGGCAGCGAAAACCGGTTCAGCGACGAGATCGGGGCGGACCGCGCCAACCTCATCTGCCCAGACAGCGCCGCCCGTTGCTACATCTATCTCGGCGAGCGCCGCCGCAGCAGCTGTCAGTGGTGCGGCAAGCCCTTCAAGACGACCCGTCAGGTCGTCGAAGATCGCGAGCTCGCGGCCTTTGGCTTCGTCCTCAGCCCGCGAAATACGCCCAGCGAGCGTAGACAGTTCTTCCGTTGAAAAGCGGACATTGTTCGCAAGGGTCTGCCGGTGGATGAACGTCTCGCTGAGTGGGGTTTTCATCAGCGGATCGGCATGCCGTGCTGGGACATCGATGAAGTAGCCGAGCACATTGTTGAACTTGATCTTCAGGCCCGAAATGCCGGTCTGATCGATATAGTCCTGCTGGAGCGCCGCGATGATCTTGCGGCTGTCTTCGCGAAGCGCTCTGACTTCGTCCAGCGGCGGATCCCAACCTTCCGCTACGAAGCCGCCATCTCGGGCCAGAGCCGGCAGATCTTCTTTCAGCGCGCGAGACAGATCTACGGCATACGCCCCCAGTTCCGGCTCTTTTATCAGTGTCAGAGCGGTACAGGCGGCTTCGATAAGAGCCGGAGGTGCTGTCATCCGGCCCGCGAGGCCGGTGGCGATCGTCTCGCCCTGTTTCAGCGCGTTTCCGATTGCAGCCAGGTCGCGTGGCCCTCCACGCCCGAGTCGTAGCCGCCCCCGCGCGCGTTCCAAATCCGGTGTCTGTCTGAGCGCTTGCCGGCAATCGTCCAGCAGGCCCGGATCGTCGAGAAACCATGCAAGGGCATCATGACGGGCTGAGATCTCGCTGCTGTCCGTCGATGGCCTGGTGATGCGATCCGCGAGCAAACGCGCCCCGGGTGCCGTCAGCGTACGGTCCACTGTCGCGAGCAGCGACCCGCTTCTCTCGCCAGTCATAGACTGATCTATCTCGAGGCTGGCACGTGTGGCTGGGTCGATCTGAAGGACGGCTCCAGCTCTTGGCCGTCTCGGCGGGTTCAGCTGAATTTCCCCTCCTGCCTGGGTCAGTTTGAGATAGTCGAGCAGCAGGGCGCAGGCTGAGAGCTCCGCTTTCGCGAAGCTGCCAAACGCATCAAGTGCCTTCACATCGAAGGCCTCTTTGAGAAGTCGCTCGCCGGCTTTGACGCCCGCGCATCGGTCCGGGCGCGGTGTTGTCGGCGCGGTCAGGCTTTCAAGAGCGGTTGAGAGCAGGGGACGCTGCAGGTCTGACTCTGTCAGGATGAGTTCGTTGACGGGGGCTGCCGCCAACGCTTCGCCGAGGCTTTCAGGAGCCAAAGGCACAATTTCGAAGGCCCCCGTCGAGATGTCGCAAAGGGCAAGGCCGGCCTCCGCTCCGCCTTTTGCAAATCCGATCGCCGCCAGCATCTGCTCGCGCCGTGCTGGAAGGATCGCCTCTTCGGTGATCGTTCCCGGCGTCACGATGCGCACGATCCCGCGCGCGACAACAGATTTTGATCCGCGCTTCTTTGCCTCCGCTGGACTCTCCAGCTGCTCGCAGACGGCAACCCGACGCCCGGATTTGATCAACCGGGCCAGGTATCCTTCGGCGGCATGATAAGGCACGCCGGCCATGGGAATCGGTTTGCCACTATGCTCGCCGCGCGCGGTTAGCGTGATGTCGAGAATCCCGGCTGCATCTACTGCATCCTCGAAAAACAGCTCATAGAAATCGCCCATCCTGAAGAAGAGCAGGGCGTCGGGATGTTCCGCCTTGATCTCAAGATATTGCGCCATGAACGGTGTAGGCGCTTTGGCAGCAGGTGCAGGGGAGGGAGAGCCGTCGGCCATTGCGGCGCAAGCTAGCGCCGGGGCGGGAGATTCGAAAGGGCAGCTGCCGCTTTCAATCGGGGTTGTAGCGGCGAGCGCTCAGGCATAGGGTCGCCGCCTTTCTCATCTCTCTCCGGTCCAAGGCCCGCCCTCATGTCAGTCAAACGCCCGAGCTTCACCGACGAAGAAGCCCTCGAGTTTCATTCCAAGCCCTCGCCCGGCAAGCTGTCGGTTGCTCCGACCAAGCCCATGGGCACGCAGCGGGATCTGTCGCTGGCCTACAGTCCCGGCGTTGCCGTTCCGGTAAAGGCGATCGCCGAGGATGAGGACCTCGCCTACGAGTACACCTCTAAAGGCAACATGGTTGCGGTGATTTCGAACGGCACCGCCATTCTCGGACTCGGCGCGCTAGGAGCGATGGCATCGAAACCCGTGATGGAAGGCAAATCGGTCCTGTTCAAACGTTTCGCCGACGTCGACTCCATCGATATCGAAGTCACGACGACAGATGCCGAAGAGTTTATCACGACGGTCCGCAATATCGGGCCAACCTTTGGCGGCATTAATCTGGAAGACATCGGTTCGCCGGATTGTTTCATCATCGAAGACCGCCTGCGCGAAGAACTCGATATTCCCGTCTTCCACGATGACCAGCACGGCACCGCTATTATTGCGGCGGCGGGCCTGATCAATGCTTGCCATATCACGGGCCGAAACCTGGAAGATGTGACGGTCGCCGTCTCCGGTGCCGGAGCCGCCGGACTGTCCTGTGCCGGGCTGATCCGCCACCTTGGCGTGAAGGCCGAAAACATCCTGATGTGTGACAGCCGCGGTGTGATCTATGAGGGCCGCACCGAGAAGATGGACCAATTCAAGTCAGCCTTCGCTGTGAAGACTGACAAACGCTCGCTCGCAGACGCTATGGAAGATGCGGACTGCCTGCTGGGTCTCTCTATTGCTGGTGCCGTGACCAAGGAGATGGTCGCCTCAATGGCGGACAAGCCGATCATCTTTGCAATGGCGAACCCCGATCCTGAGATCACACCAGAAGACATCAAGGAAGTTCGTAGCGACGCGATCATCGCAACCGGGCGCTCGGACTACCCCAACCAGGTCAACAACGTGCTTGGTTTTCCTTACATCTTCAGGGGTGCGCTCGACGTCCGTGCGAAGGGCATCAATGAAGAGATGAAAGTTGCGGCCGCGCGGGCCCTTGCCGAGCTTGCAAGGGAAGACGTTCCTGATGAAGTCGCGGCGGCCTATCACGGCTCGCGTCCTCAGTTCGGGCCTGACTATATCATCCCGACGCCATTCGATCCTCGGCTGATTTCCTTCATTCCACCCTTCGTCGCGCAGGCTGCGATGGACACCGGCGTCGCTCGGAAACCCATCGACGACATGGACGAGTATCGGCACAGCCTCGCGCGCCGGCTCGACCCGACCGCATCCTTCCTGCAGGGCATTCAGGGCACCGTCCGCCCCCTGCAGAAGAAGATCGTGTTTGCAGAGGGCGAGGAACCGGTGGTCGTTCGCGCGGCGCTGTCCTTCAAGAATCAGGGGCTCGGCCAGCCGATCCTTATCGGCCGCGAAGAGCAGGTAAATCGCGCCATGAAACAAATGGGCGTCCCGGAAGGGTCTCTCGAAGTTATCAATGCACGCCTGTCAGACCGTAATCCTGAGTACACGGACTATCTCTACGACCGCCTTCAACGCCGTGGTTACCTGAAGCGGGATGCACAGCGCCTCGTAAATCAGGACCGGAACGTTTTCGGCTCCTGCATGCTGGCACTCGGTGATGCCGATGGCATGGTGACGGGCGTCACGCGGAACTATGACGTCGCCCTGTCTGACGCCCGTCTTGTGCTCGACCCGATCCCCGGCCAGCCGATCATCGGCATGTCCATGGTGATCGGTCGCGGACACACGGTATTCATAGCAGACACCAGTGTGGTCGAGCTGCCCGATCCCGGTCAGATCGCGGCGATCGGGATGGAGGCAGCCCGCGCCGCTCAGCATCTTGGCTTTACGCCACGCGTGGCGTTTCTGTCATACTCGACCTTCGGAAACCCGATGGGCGAGCGGTCGGAGAAAGTCCGCGAGGCGATGTATCTGCTCGACCGGCGCAGTGATATCGATTTTGAGTATGAGGGCGATCTCGCCGCGGATGTGGCGTTGAACCCGAATCACAAGCTGATCTATCCGTTCTCGCGCCTGTCCGGGCCTGCCAATGTGCTTGTCATGCCGGCAATCCATTCGGCTGCGATTTCCACAAAACTCCTCGGTGCCATGGGCGGCGCGACCGTCATTGGTCCCATGCTGCTCGGTTTTGAGAAATCCGTTCAGATTGCCAGCCTTGGCGCGACGTCCGCTGACATTGTGAATCTAGCGACTTTGGCCGCTTACGACATTGATGGTGTCACGCGGGAAAAAGCGGTTGGCTAGGCGATAGCCGAGCTCGAACTGGTTTTCAGCACGCTTTCCCGGTCGGGTTTCATTTGGCCTGCGAGTGCAGCGAGCACAATGGCCGGAAGGCCCATTGCGGCGGCGACGAGGAAGAATTGCGAGTAGCCTTCAACCGACGCCGAAGTGCCACCACTAAAGGCGAGAACCATGACTCCGGAAGTGCCGGCCACCAGTTTGGGCCCGAGGGAGTAGATTGAGCTGAAGATAGCATATTGAGTGCCTGCGAATGACTTCGAGACCATAGTAGACATGAAGGCCACAAATACAGTCCCGGCATAGCCGCCCGCGATATTGTCCGCCGTCACGGCAATGAAGAGCGGAAGAAGGGAGTCGGAGGGCTGGTTAACAAGCCAGGCGAATATCACATTGCCCATCACGGACACGACGGCTCCTATTATGAGCGATGTCCGCAAACCAAGCTTCAGCGCTGAAAACCCTGCCAGCGCAACGCCGACAAAAATGATCCATGGACCGTAGGTTCCACTGACGACGCCAATGTCGGCGGGCGAGTAGCCCATATGCGTGTAGGCGGGTTTGGCCATGACGCCCATCACGATGTCGCTTAGCCGATAGGTCGAGACGAAGAGAAGAATTAGCAGCGCGACCCATCCATGGCGCCAGAAGAAATCAAGGAACGGCGCGAGCGTCGGATTGCGCAATTGTGACGCGTCAGGCGTCAGCCTGCGGATGAATGGGATGGCGATCGCACAAAGCACTATGGGCGCGGCAGCGATATATATTGCCCATTGAGCGATCTGCCCGCGGCTTGGCTCCATGTTAAGCGCCCCAAACAGTCGTGGCAGGGCAAGACCCAGACCTGCCGCGATCAGCGCAATGCTGGCAAATGCCGCGATGGCGAAGCCGATACCGGTCAAGAGCCCACCAAGAGAGAAGGTCGAGCCTTTCGGTCGGTCTCGCAGCGCCATGGTAATGGCTGCAACGAAAGCGACCGAAGCGACTGCCGCAACAGCGTAGAAGAGCCAACCGGCCCATTGTGTCAGTTTCGCCGCGACTGAGTCCGCTACCATAATGGAGGAGAATGCATCGAAGGCGGAAGCCAGGCCGATCGTCAGCAGGATCACGCCGGCAGCTGCGGCCGCGTGAATTCCGTACTTGCGATCCCATACAGCGAAGACAAGCGCCGCGAGCCCCATGGTCGCCGCCATTGTCCAGTAGGCGATAGGGAAGGAGGCGACGCCTGCAATGACGAGTGCGACTCCGCCGGAGATCACCATGCCCACCTTGTAACCATACTGATAAGCGGCGGCGAGCGTCGCCTGTTCGTCGTCGTTGGCAGCGGCCTCAATGCGCCAGGCATCAACGCCGATATCCTGTGTTGCCGAGCTGAATGCGATGAGGAAGGAGAAAAGTGCAGTTGCGCCTAGGCTGGTCGTCGGGTTGCTGAAGCCGATGCCGACCATGGCCAGAGCGAGACCAATCTGCGCAACGAAGATCCACGCCCGGCGGCGACCGAAGATTTTCGCCAGGCCGGGAGGGTCGAACCGATCGACCAGAGGTGCCCAAAGAAACTTGAATGAGTAAGCGAGTCCGAACCAGGAGAAGAAGCCAATCAGCGCCTCATCTATCTGATTGTCCTTCAGCCAGACTGACAGCGTACTGAAGTAAAGCAGGAAGGGCAGCCCGGCCGTAAAGCCCAGCACTAACATCATCGCGATTTTGGGTTGGGCGAAGAGGGCAAGCGCTTCCCTGAAGCTTCTGGGCTCAGAAACCCCTGCGTCTACCGCCTCGCTCACGCAGCGCCTGCCCGGCGGGCGGCATTCGTCCACTTCATGGCCATGGTGCGTAGCGTTTGCGCCTCGATCGGCTTGGCGGCGACAGCATCCGCGCCGGCCTGGAGGGCACGCCGTTCAATGATCGGGGTGATTTCCGCCGAGATCGCGATGATGGGTGCCTCAAAGCCTTCTGCGCGCAGCCGGCGCATGGCTTCGAAGCCATCCATGACTGGCATCCGCAAATCCATCAGGACCAGTGAGGTCTCCTGATTCAAGGCTGTCTCCAACGCTTCGCTTCCCGTATTGGCAACCCTTGTCCGAAAACCAGCCGATTCCAAGGCGCGTTGTGCGATCAGGGCATTGATTTGGTTGTCGTCGGCAATCAGCACGTGCCCTGCGCCCAGTGATTGCACATCCTCATCTTCATCAATGGCCTCGTCGCCTGAAAGGATCAGTCCGATACGCTCGACAAGCGATTGCCGCCGGATGGGGCGGACGAGCCAGCCGGCTGAGCCCATTTCCCGGAACATTGCCATCGCGCCGCGGTCTTCCGGCCGGAGTGCGATCAGCGTTCGGGTCTTTTCGATCATGCGGGCAATGGTCCGCTTCGGCGCATCAGCGCTGACGATTGCTGCGTCGAGATCCTGGCGTCCGGGCCGTTTTGCATCGATGAGGATGGGAGAGCAGCCGCTATTTGCCAGCGTCGCTGAGACGGCAAGCGCGGTGGCGGGTGGTAGACCAACCAGCCCGATCCGTGCTGAGACTTGCGTTGCCAGAGGCGGTGCTGGATCTGCCTCCTCAAGCGGCAGATCCACTTCAAATGCAGCTCCCATCTCAGGCTGACCGGTAATGGTAACCGTTCCGCCAAGCGCGTCACACAGGCGCTTAACGATAGCGAGGCCGAGACCAACGCCGCCATCTTTCTGCGCGTCTGCAGCGTTGGTCTGCGCGAAGGCGTCGAACAGGCGCTCGCGTTCGGCATCCGGAATACCAGGACCTGTATCGATCACGCGATATGCGACACCTTTTTCAGAGGAGGTGACATCGACAAGAACGCCGCCGCTTTCAGCGAATTTCAAGGCATTGCCGACAAGGTTGAAGAGGATCTGGCGGATGCGCCCGGCGTCTCCCTTTGCGCTGCGCGGCGCGTCGGACGCGAACCGGATGGCGATGTCGAGCCCGGCGGAATGGGCCCGCGGAGCCAGCAGCTCAACGACGTCGCGCGCCACAGCGCCGGGGTCGAAAGCCTCACGCTCAAGCTCAATTCCGGCGGCATCGAGCTTCGCGTAATCGAGGACGTTGTTCAGGAGGTCCAGCAGGCGCGCACCGCTGTCCCGAATGGTTTCGACATATTCCTGCTGGGCGGGCTCGAGGTCTGTTTCGAGCAAAAGCGAGACCGTTCCGAGAATACCGTTCAGCGGCGTCCGGATCTCATGGCTGGCTGTGGCCAGGAAGGCCTGCTCGAGGTCTTTGTCATTATCTTGGTCAGACATGGACGACATCTTTGCCCGCAAGGCCTGATCAATTGCTTAATATGCGAGTTGCGCCGGGTCAGCTGTGACATGCGCCTGCGGAGCCCGCCGGCGATAGGTCAGCGCCTCGGCAATGTGCAGCCGGCCCGTCGTCTCCGCGCCATCAAGGTCGGCAATTGTACGGGCGACCTTCAGGACCCGGTGATAGCCTCTTGCGGTCAGCTTCAGTTTTGCGGCGGCCTCCGCGAGCAGAGCCTGACCGGGGCCATCTGGCTTTGCGGTGCGTTCGATATCTGCGCTCGGTGCATCTGCATTGAGGGGACGCCGCCCGTCTGTATCGGCATCGCCATAGCGCGCAACCTGACACTCGCGCGCTGCAGCAACCCGGGCGGCCGCTTCCTGTGTTCCTTCGGTCGGTGGGGGAAGGGCAAGGTCAACCGCCGTGACGGGAGGCGTGTCGTAGAAGATGTCGATCCTGTCCAAGAAAGGCCCTGAGAGGCGAGCCTGATATCGGGCTGCGCATTGCGGGCCTTTGCTGCAGGCTGATGCGCCCGGTCCGCCGCCACAACGGCAGGGGTTCATTGCCGCGATCAGCTGAAACCGTGCTGGATATCGCACGTGCCGGTTCGCTCTTGCCACCACCGCTTCGCCTGCTTCCAGAGGTTGGCGCAAACTGTCTAGCGCCTGGGCGTTGAACTCAGGCAGCTCATCCAGAAACAGTACGCCATGATGGGCGAGCGAGACCTCACCGGGCTTGGCTTTCACACCGCCACCGACAAGGGCCGCCATGGACGCGGAGTGATGCGGCGCACGAAACGGACGCCGCCGGGACAGACGCCCCCGCTCGAGCATGCCGGAGACCGACTGTATCTGGCTGACTTCCAGAAGCTCGCGCGCAGAAAGAGGCGGCAGGAGCCCCGGAAGGCGTTGGGCCAGCATGGACTTTCCAGATCCGGGCGGGCCGCAGAACAGGAGGTTGTGACCGCCAGCGGCCGCGATCTCCAGCGCGCGCTTCGCGCCGTCCTGGCCTTTGACATCGCGGAGGTCCGGCCCGGGGGGAAGTTCAGCGAGTTCACCGGCCTTGGGTGGTGCGATCATTGAGCGTCCGGAGAAATGATTGACCAGTGAGATAAGTCCACGCGCCGGCAGGACACCACCGCCGGCCCACGCTGCTTCTGCCCCGCAAACGGCTGGGCAGATCAGCGTCAGATCCATGGCAGAGGCGGCCATGGCCGCCGGAAGAACGCCAAGCGTCTCGCCAAGGTCGCCATCAAGCGCCAGTTCCCCAAGGGCGGCATGGCCGTCCAGCGCATCAGGCGCGATCACGCCGATTGAGGCCAGAATGGCAAGGGCAATCGCGAGGTCGTAATGGCTGCCTTCCTTTGGAAGATCCGCCGGGGCGAGGTTCACGATGATCCGTTTCGGGGGAAGGGCGAGTCCAAGTGAGGAAAAAGCCGCGCGGACCCGCTCACGGCTTTCAGCGACCGCCTTGTCCGGAAGGCCGACAATCGCGAAATGTGGTTGTCCACCGGTCAGCTGAACCTGAACATCTACCGGCTTTGCGTCGACGCCCTCAAAGGCGAATGTCGTGATCCTGCAAACCATCCCCATCCCTTTCAGGATGTGAGGCATAGCTCACTTTTCGGAACAAATAAAGAACAAAAAACCGATTAAGGCTCGAGACGGATGATCTCGTCGCTGCCCGCCGTGTCCGGTTCGCCCTGTTCTGGGGTCACCGTGCCGACATCGGGAAGATCTTCGAATGCGTTTGAGCTCACCGCATTGTCGGGCAGGCGAAAGGCCGGCGCTTCAGTTTCGCCCGGAATAGCCAGATTGAAGCCGCTATAGGTTTCAGCGGCTTCTTCGCCCGGGATGCGCAGATTGAAGCCGCTCGGTGCAGCGTCTTCGCTGACAGTGGTTGGCTCTGCCGCGTCCTGAGCGCAGGCCGTACCGGTAAATCCAAGGGCGAGAGCGAGGGCGGCTGCCGAGGTTCTGATCATGCCTCTATGATGCCGGCGTCAGGCGCGGGCGTCCAGCCTGATTTTCACTGCATCCCAGAAGAGCGCTGCGGCATCTATGCCTGAAAAGCGTTTCAGCTCCTGCAGGCCTGTAGGCGAGGTCACATTCACCTCGGTGAGCTTACCGCCAATCACATCAATGCCGACAAGAACCTGCCCCCGTCGTTTCAGTTCCGGTCCGATAGCGTCGCAGATCGCCCTGTCGGCGTCCGACAGTTCTGATGGCTCAGCTTTCCCGCCCACATGCATGTTCGAGCGCGTTTCGCCTTCTCTAGGTCGACGATTGATGGCTCCAACCGCCTCGCCGTCGATCAGGATCACGCGCTTGTCGCCTTCGGAGACCGACGGGAGGAACGCCTGCGCGATGACGGGCTCGCGTGATCGTTCAAGAAACATCTCCATAAGAGACGAGAAATTTCCATCATCCGGCTTCACGCGGAAGACGCCGGCCCCACCGTTTCCATAGAGCGGCTTCAGGATTATGTCCGAATGCTTCTCGCGGAAGGCTTCGATCGCCGGCTGGTCTCGCGAGATCAGGGTTGCTGGCATGAGGCCGGGAAAGAGCAGGGGAAACAGTTTTTCAGGACTGCCGCGCACATAGGCCGGATCGTTGAGCACCAGCGTCTCGTCTGCGATCAGCTCCAGCAGGTGACAGGCGGTGATGTAGCTCATATCGAAGGGGGGATCCTGCCGCATGAGCACGACATCAACGTCTGCGGCGAGGTCGATCACTTCCTCATCTCCGAACACACCCGGCGCATCCGCCACGCGCTGCACAGTGGCGGGGCGGGCGCGCGCCAGGACGCGGCCTTCATTGAACGTCAGATGCTCTGGTCCATAGACCCAGATCGACGCGCCCCGTGCCTGCGCGACTTCAGCGAGCGCAAACGTGGTGTCACCGTCAATGTCGACGGACTCCAGGGGGTCCATTTGTATTGCAATACGCAAAGCCATGCCGGCCCTCCTGAATCGTCGGTTCAGGGCCGCTCTAGCAGAAAAGCCCAATAAGTCAGGGCCTATATGAGCCGTCGAGTTCGTCTTGATAAGGGGCGGAGGTGCCATCAGCGGCTGGTTTGGGTGCAGGCGTGGCCGGAGATGCAGCAGGCGCGAGCGCCGCCGATCTGGGCTGGCGAATCTCGACATAGGAGACGACCTGCTTCACTCCGCCAATTACGCTCGCCTTTTCAGCGGCGTGCTGAAGTTCCTTCGCGCTGCGGGCGATGCCCATGAGATAGACAACACCGTTATAGGTCTCGATGTTGAAGTTATAGCTCTTCACAGTGCGTGATGTGACCAGTGCAGTCCGTACCCGGGCGGTGATGACTTCGTCAGCGACATTCGAGACGAACCCCCCAGGTGCCGCGATCTGGATTTCATTAGCGACGTCCTGGATCTGAGGTTGGCGCCAGGCGACACCTTCGGCTTCGACGCGATCTTCAGGGGTGTTCACTCGGCCAGACAGCAAGACGAGCCCGCCCGTGACTTCGACATCGACGCCGGCGAACTTCTCGCCGCTCTTGTTCAGAAGTTCAGCCTTGATCGTGTTTGAGGCGGTTGCATCGTCAATCGCCTCACCAACGGTACGGTCCTGCACAGCCGCCACGCTTGCCGCGCCAACAGCGCCCACGGCAGCCACAGCGCAGGACGACAGGCCGAGACAGGCAAGGCCGATGAGAAGGGGATGGGGCGTCATGAAAGGCTCCGGACAGACAAATACTATTCTCGACGGTCCGGACAGCTACGATCGTCTTGCGGCGAAATCAGGGCGCCAAGAATCGCGAAAATGTACCGGCCAGCGCCAAGGCGAGACAGTTACGATATCGTAACGCCAGCCGAACGCAGAGTGATCAGGTCGGCGCGCCATCCAGAAATCTGCCGCGCGTTCAATGCGTTGTCTTGATGTGGCAGTGACGGCGTTGAGCGCGGTCTCGCTATCGCGTCGCGCCTTGACCTCCACGAAAGCGATCACGTCTTTCCGCCGAGCGATCAGGTCGATCTCGCCAACCGGCGTGCGAACCCGGCGACCAAGAATACGATAACCTTTCAACATCAAAGCCAGCGCCGCGAGCGATTCTCCCGCCCGTCCGCGGCGCTCGGCCTGCCGCCGATCAGCCATCCCGCTCAGCTTTGAGTTCCAGCGCCCGCTGATAGCACTCACGTTTTGGCAGGTTCAGCGCGTTGGACACTTCGGCCGCCGCCGCTTTCGTCGGTAGGCGGGAGAGGGCGTCCCTGAGTGCCGCGTCGATTTCGTCAGTACTTGCAGATGTCTCGCGGGGCGGGCCGACAAGAATGACGATCTCACCCTTGGGGTAACCGCTGGCGGCGTAATGCTCCGCAAGTGTTTCAAGTGTGCCCCTGCGGGTTTCCTCGAACAGCTTGGTCAACTCACGCGCGACGCAGGCTTCGCGACCTCCCCCCAGCACCGCTGCAAGGTCTGACAGGCAGGCTGTGAGGCGCGGGCCGCTTTCATAGAGAATAAGCGTTGCCGGGCTGGATTTGAGCGACTCGATGGCTTGGCGTCGCGCGCCGGATTTCGCTGGAAGGAAGCCGGTGAAGAGAAAGCGGTCGCTTGGCAGACCCGAGGCGACGAGCCCGGCCAGCATCGCCGATGCGCCGGGGACCGGGATCACATCGACACCCGCCTCAATCGCCTCACTGGCGAGTTTCCAACCCGGATCCGAGACGAGCGGTGTGCCGGCATCTGATACGAGCGCGAGCGGTTCGCCCTCCTGCAGTCGTTTTAACAGTGCTGGCCGCCGCGCCGCCCCATTATGGTCATGGTAGGCGCTAAGGGTGGTTTTTAGGCCGTAAGCGTCCATCAGACGGCGTGTCTGACGCGTATCCTCGGCGAGCACTTCGTTGGCGGCGGCCAGCGTATCGAGGGCTCTCAGGGTGATATCGCGAAGGTTGCCGATCGGCGTCGAAACGACATAGAGGCCGGGCTTGAGGTCTGGGACATCTTGTTGCCGTGCGTCGGCAGGACCAATAGAATCGCCTGAAGCGGGAATCGCCGCCGGGTAGGAAGGATCAGAAGATGACATCGACGCGACCATTGCGGCTTTCCATCAATTCGCCAAGCGGCTTGTGGAGCAAGGGCGTGCTGGCTGCTGCGCTCGTTTTCGTATCCGCCTGCGCTACGTCTGCGCCGCGTCCGCCCGCGCCAATCTCCTCCGGTGGCCCACGAGTTGATCCCATTATCGAGCCTGTCGAGACAGCCGAGGGGGAAATCGAGCAGGAGGAACTCACAGAGGAAGAGATCGAGCAGGCGCTCGCGGAGGGCGTCACACCACCCCACATGGTGGGCCGGGACATTGTGCGTGCCGCTGTCCTGCTTCCATTCTCCCACCCAAACCGGAATGTTCGCGCCGAAGCGGAAGGCCTGCTCGCCGGGATCGAAATGGGTCTGTTTGACCATGGCGATCAGAACTTCCTGATCGTGCCCAAGGACACCGCCGGAACACAGAGCGTCGCAGAAGAGCGTGCCATCGAAGCGCTGGACGATGGAGCCGACATCATTCTCGGGCCGCTCTTCGCCGCGAATGTAGAGACCGTTGCCCGCGTCGCGGAAGAGGAGGCGATTCCGGTTCTCGCATTTTCGAATGACCGACGGGTCGCTGGCGGCAATGCCTGGCTTGCTTCGGTCTCTCCGGAAGAGGAAGTCGCGCGCATCATGGAGTTTGCGCGGCTGAGGGGCATTGAGAGCTTCGCATTTCTCGGTCCGAACAATGGATATGGCCGCCGGGTCGAAGCTGCGATGCGCGCCGAAGCCGCCGGTCTGGGCGCACAGGTCATTTCCTCGGGCTTCTACGATCCGTCCAATGACGCCCCGACCGATGAAGCGAGTGCGGTTGCGAATGTGGTGCAGGCCGAAGCCACGCGGATCCCTGAACGCGTTGCCGTGCTGATCCCGGAACGCGGTGTGAAGCTGCGAGCCGTTGCGCCGCTTCTGCCGTACTTCGGTGTGGATACGCGCTATGTAACCATGCTCGGCACGAGCCGCTGGAATGATGCTTCAGTATGGCGCGAGCCGACGCTGATCGGCGGTTATTTTCCCGCCGCGCCGCCAGAAGATGTGGCCAAATATGATCGCGATTTCGCCCGCATCTATGGCAAGGCCCCAACGGCGCTTTCATCGCTTGGCTACGATGCGGCCTCGCTCGCGGCTGCGCTGGCCGATGAGGAGGGCTACACCCCCGAAGAGTTCAACAATCCGGACGGCTTCCGAGGCGTGAACGGCCTGTTCCGCTTCCGGCAGGATGGCACAGCGCAGCGCAGCCTGTCAGTCATGCAGGTGACTGGTGATGAGGGCGCTGTCGAAGTTGAACCCGGCCGCGAGGATTTCCTCGAAGACGTCTTCTAGGGCGCGAGTTCTGCGGCGATCCTGTCGGCCAGCAGCCGGCCCGCCCGTGTCAGCGCGAGGACCGGGCCGTTCTGGGTCAGCCAGCCAGCGCCCTCGAAGCGTTCAACCAACTCAGAATCGAGAGAACAACCCGTAAGGCTTTCCACCCTATGGCGGTCGATGCCTTCGGCCGGGCGCAGGCCCATGGCCAGAAGTTCGCGCGCGGCATCGAGCGGCGAAAGCGCGGTTTCGAGAGCCGCAAATGTGCCGGGGGACTCCAGAGCAGAGACGTAGTCGGCGGGCCGGCGAGGGGCTTCAAGGGCAAAGCGGGCGTTACCATCGCTCATCCGACCGTGCGCGCCGGGACCAACGCCGATCCAGTCACCGCCGCGCCAATAGATGAGATTGTGCTGCGACTGATAATCGGGCGAAGCTGCGTAATTGGAGATTTCGTAAGCGAGCAGCCCCGCTGAACGGGTGATGTCCTCGGTAAGTTCGTAAAGGTCGGCCTGTGCATCGTCTTCCATCGGGACGAGGTCTCCGCGCGCGGCGCGGCGGCCAAAGGCGGTGCGTTCCTCAATCGTCAGCTCGTAGAGCGAGAGATGCGGCGCGCCCAGCTGAAGCGCGTCGTTCAGTTCATTGCTCCAGTCCTCGGACGATTGGCCCGGCCTGGCATAGATGAGATCGATCGAGATCGACCGAAAAAGGGGCAGGGCGCTTTCGATAGCTTGCACAGCCGTTCGGGCGTCATGGTCTCTTCCGAGGAAGGCAAGTGCATCATCGCGCAGACTCTGTACACCGATAGACAATCGGTTCACGCCTGCATCGTGCAGGCTCTTGAGGTCAGCGCCGAGGAGATCGTTTGGATTGGCCTCCAGCGTGATCTCGGATTTCTCGCCAAGTCCGTACAGGGACTGAGCATGGTTGATGATTCGCGCAATGTCGCCTGCCAGGAGCAGGGACGGTGTGCCGCCACCGAAGTAAATCGTGTCCAGCCGATGCGCGCCGCCAAACCTTTGATGATGCGCGCTGATGTCTTTGAGGATCGCATCGATCAGCGGCGCATTGTCCCTGTCCTTGGCGGCGTAGACATTGAAGTCGCAATAGGGGCAGATCTTGGAACAGTAGGGCCAGTGGACGTAGAGACCGAACCCGTAGTCGGGGCCAAAAACGGTCACGGCAGCAACGCGGCCCGCAATTTTTTGAAAGCATCCGCGCGATGACTCATGCCGTGCTTCTTGGCCGGGTCCATCTCTCCGAATGTGACGGACTTCCCGGTCGCAACGAACATGGGGTCATAGCCGAAGCCGCGGTCGCCGCGTGGGGGCCAGACAAGCGTGCCATGAACTTCGCCTTCGAACACGACCTCCTCGCCATCGGGCCACACGACCGCGAGCGCGCAGACGAATTTCGCGCTGCGGTCTTCAGCACCGATATCATTCAGCGCTGCTTGCACCTTCTCCATGGCTCGCCCGAAGTCGCGTGGTTCACCGGCCCACCGCGCCGAGTAGATGCCTGGCTGCCCGCCAAGTGCGGTCACTGACAGGCCGCTATCGTCCGAGAGGGCCGGCTCGCCGGTTGCGATCGCCGCTGCGCGAGCTTTCAGGAGCGCGTTTCCGGTGAAGGTCATCTCGGTCTCCTCCGGCTCGTCGAGCCCAAGCTCGATGGCGGAGCGCACAACCAGTCCGGCTGGCTCAAACAGGTCCTTCAGCTCACGTACCTTGCCTGCATTGTGCGTCGCAGCCACAAGCGGCCCGGGCTGAAGTTTACGCTTTATCATCCGAATGCGGCTCCAATCTTGCTTTAGTCGTGAACAGTATTATCGTTAAACGAGAAAGATTCTGTGGTTTGGTGAATAGATTGACCCTCAGAGCCTGTAATCAAGCTGGATGTCCATGACGACACGACCTGAAAACTCCATGGCAGCAATCCTGTCCACCGTGATGAGCGTGGTCATCTGGGTGGCCGTGATCTTCGGAACTCTGTTTTTCATCCTTATCGGGATGGGGCTCGCAGCAAGCCTCAATGGCGGTGAAATGGCCATTCCGGGCGGGGATGTCTATGCCGAGGATATGTCGGCTGGCCAACTCGTCGGGGCCCTTGCGGCACTGGCGGTGATGTTGCCGGGGCTTGTCTATATCTGCGTGCAGCTGCGCCATATTCTATCCACCCTCGCAGAGGGGGACCCCTTCGTTCCTGAGAATGCGCCCCGCCTGTCGCGGATCGCAATTGCGATCGCCATCATGGAACTTGCACGCTACGCCACCGTTCTGGTGCTGCGCGCTTCTTTCGATCTTGGAGGTGACCTTCGGCTCGCGCCAAGTCTTGCCGCGTGGGCCTCGGTCATCGCGCTCTTCGTCCTCTCGCAGGTGTTCCGGGAAGGAACACGCCTGCGCGAGGACCAGAAGATGACCATATAGGAGGTAGACATGGCTATCCGCGTTACCCTTGACAGGGTCCTCCTCGACCGCCGCATGTCCCTGACAGAGTTGTCAGAACGTGTCGGCGTCACACTTGCCAACCTCTCCATCCTGAAGACCGGCAAAGCCAAGGCCGTCCGGTTCTCCACGCTCGAAGCGCTCTGCCGCGAGCTCGACTGCCAGCCTGGCGATATTCTCGTTTTCGATGATGAAGACGAGGAGCGATCCGGAAACCTGGCGGCTCAGTAGCCTCTAACCGATGGCCTGCCTTTGGGCCTCGAACAACTCGCTGCAGCCCTTTTCCGCGAGCCGCATCATTTCCTCGACCTCAGCACGCGTCATCGGGCGTTCTTCGCCGGTCCCCTGAATCTCGATGAAGTCGCCATCTGAACTCATAACGACATTCATGTCGCCTTCACCGCCAGAGTCTTCGGGATAGTCGAGGTCCAGAACGGGCGTATCCTTGAAGAGACCGACGGAAATCGCAGCGGCCTGTTTGACGATCGGATCGCGCTCGATCACGCCCTCCTTACGCAGGTATTTACAGGCGAGAGCCAGCGCCACGAAGCCACCGGTAATCGACGCTGTCCGAGTTCCGCCATCGGCCTGGATGACGTCGCAGTCGATGGTGATCTGGTTTTCGCCAAGCGCGTTGAGATCGACCACGGACCGGAGCGACCGTCCGATCAGGCGCTGGATTTCCTGCGTCCGTCCTGACTGCTTGCCGGCGGCCGCCTCCCGCCGCCCGCGTGTGTGCGTTGCGCGCGGCAGCATGCCGTATTCGCCGGTGACCCAGCCAGAGCCACGGCCGCGCATCCAGCCAGGCACATTGTCCTGCCAGCTGGCCGTGCAAAGCACGTGGGTATGCCCGAATTTGGCTAGGCAGGAGCCTTCCGCATAGCGGGTAACGCCCGTCTCCAGAACAACGTCGCGAAGCTGATCGGCGGTGCGGCCCGAGGGGCGCTCAAAATTGGTCATGAGGGGTCCTTTTGCTGGGCAGACCGTTTGCGCAAATCCGAGCGGTTGTCCAGTGCCGAACAGATCTCCAACTGTTGCTGAGATCTTAAGAAAACCGGCGAATTTTCAAGGACAAAGCAAGAAGTTGGAAATCTATATTTGGTACGTCTCGCGCCTGATGAATTATGTCTTGGGGTGAAGTTGTGTTTTCCAGGTTCTTGAAAAACAGACGCGGCAATATCGCGATCATCACAGCGCTGACCATCATACCGTTGCTCGGAATTCTCGGTGGTGGTGTGGATGTTATTCGTGCAACGACCATGTCGAGTCAGCTGCGCGCGTCGATCGACAGCGCAGCGCTGGCCGCGGCCAACCTCAATAACAGCTCCGATGTTGAAACCGTGGTTGAGGAGTTCATCGACTCCAACCTCGTAAGACGTCCGGATTTTCTGAGTACGTTGAATGTATCTGTCACCAATACCGTTGCGCTGAACTCGAAGACGGTGACGATCACCGCCGAAGGTCACATCGATACTTACTTCCTCGGCCTTTTCGGGATCGAGACAATGCCTGTGTTTGCGAGTTCCTCGGCCACGCAGAGCATTACCAATGTCGAGATTGCGCTCGTACTGGACATCTCATCGTCCATGAGAGGTACGCGGATTACCAATCTGAAGGACGCAGCCGCCAACTTTATCGATGAAATGCTCGACGATGACTCCACGGACGTCACCTCCATTAGCATTATCCCTTTCGGTGGTACTGTGAACATTGGGTCGGATCTCTTCGACGACTACACGCCCACTGTTGCAGGCACGCTCCTGAATCCGACGAAGACGAATTACAATATCGGCTCAAATGTCGTGAACGAGACATTTCGGTTCACCGATGGTGACAACTGTATCGAATATCGTAGCGTCGACTTCAGCGACGATCTCATCCCGGTGAACTCGCGCGGTCAGGTGCCGCACTTCTGGAAGTGGAACAACTTCAATCCGTGGTGCCCACTCGACAATAGCGGCATGTTCATGAACTCGAATAATGAGACCGATCTGATCGACCATATCAACGGCATGACATTGTCCGACGGCACCGGCATGGACATTGGTGCCATGTGGGGCCTTAAGGCGTTGTCACCGAAGTGGAAAGGCTACTTTGACGGCGACTTCGCTGATCGGCCTGCAGACTACGATGACGACACGCTGAAAGTGCTGGTTGTCATGACGGACGGTGGTATCACAGACCAATTCCGACCTCAGGACTATACAGAGTACAACACCCACACCAATCGATCGAACAACGTCGCGGACGGTGCTGGCTCTGGTAACAGTGGCAATAACAATAACCAGCAAGAAATCGTTGATAG
The DNA here is from genome assembly GCA_028285145.1 of Hyphomonadaceae bacterium. Lineage (GTDB taxonomy): Bacteria > Pseudomonadota > Alphaproteobacteria > Caulobacterales > Hyphomonadaceae > JANQQC01. The sequence continues at coordinate 4,891 of JANQQC010000043.1, read as the reverse complement.
GGGAGGGGCCTCAACCCCTGCGACTACGAACAAGGCCGTTGGTTACTTCAAGCGTGTTTGCGATGACGCTCAGGCCGATGGTGCGGTCGTGTACACGATTGGGTTCCAGATTTCGGCGGGCTCCCTGCCTGACAGCATGCTGCAATATTGCGCATCTGATGGCAGCAAATACTACCATGTGGAATCGCTCGATATTCAGTCGGCTTTCGACTCCATTGCCGCGTCGGTGAATGCCCTCCGGATCACAGGGTAAGGCGCGATGAGGAAGGATCTATTCAAGCCATTCTGGCGCAGCGAGAACGGAGCCACGGCGGTCGAGTTCGCAATGGTGGGGCCGATCTTCTTCGCGCTTCTCTTCTCCATGCTGGAGACCGGCTGGATGATGGCCAAGACCGCTATCCTTGATGAAGCCGTCGCAAAGGCATCTCGTCAGATCTATACCGGTCAGGCACCGACCAAGGCAGCGCTCGAGGCCGCGATCTGCAACGAAGCCTTCGTGTTCAGTGACTGCATTAATAACATCAACGTTGAAACAACGGTCATCAGCGATTTCAGTTCGCCACCTACCACAGCGGTTGAGTGTCTTGATTCATCAGACTCAACCTTCACGCCGACGGTAACCTACTCCACGGGTGCGGACAGCCAGATCATGTTCATGAGAGTGTGTGTGACGACGGAAGTCATGACGCCGGGCCTCGGTGTCGGGCTGGCGCTCGGCAAAACAGATACTGGTCGTTTCCAGCTGGTGTCCTCTACAGCCTTCATGAACGAGCCGTTCTGATGCGGCACTTTCAACCCGTTCTGGCCAGGCTGCAGCGCTTCAAGCGTAATACGCGCGGTGTCGCGGCGATGCAGTTTGCGTTGATCGTACCTGGCCTAATGCTGATTTTTCTCGGCGTGGTCGCCGCTTTCGACACCGCACGTGCTGCGCGACAGGCAACAGTGGCAGCTGTGACGTTGTCGGATCTGTCCACCCGGGTTCTGGACATGGACGACGCGCAGCGAGATGCAATTTTTGTAACGGGTAACGCTTTGATGTCGCGCTGGACAGCGTCTCCTGCAACCCACAGTTTTTCGATTACTAGCGTGATCAATCCGGTAGAGGCGAGCCCGTCAGACCCTGAAGTGACTGAAGCGGTCATCTGGAGCCAGACGAACGTCCCCGGCAATGAACTGGAGACGAGCGATTTGGCCGCCTACGATTTGCCGCCGATTGCGGAAGGCGAGTCCATGATCCTCGTTGAGGTGAAGGGCGTCTACGATCCGAAGTTCGCGACTATGGGCCTGCCCACGAATGTTCCGATCGTGCGAACGTCGGTCAGGCGCCCACGCTTCGTGACGGAAGTGACCTATTACGACTCTTCGGGCAATCCGATCACCTATTCGCCTTAGGAGAACGCTTCGGCTTCAGGACGATGAATTCAATTCGGCCTGCACGGCGCGCGTAAGCGGGTAGCGCCCGGCAATTAGCCCGGCCGTTGTGTAGGCCACGAGCGGCACCCCCACAAATGTGATCAGTAGTCCGCGGACGACGTCTGCATCATTGTCTGCGTCTGGGACAAACCCGACAATCAGGCCCAGCAAGAGGTAGGGGATACCGATCGCGAAGCTGGCTCCGGTTTTGTAGGCTCCGGACAGCATGGAGTAGTAAAGCCCGGATCGTGCTTCACCCGAGCGCGCTGTTTCCCGCTCAATGACATCCGCCATCATCGACCGCACCAGAATAAAGGGCGCGCCATACCCGAAGCCACTAACCAGCGCCGCGATCATTAGCGGCCAGAAGCCGCCAATCTGGGCGAGTGGGATGTAGAGCAGGTAGGTTGCCGCCGACCAGAAGCAGACCGCGCGCAGGGCCAGGTGTTTCTCGCTGCGTTTCGAAAACCATGTCCACACTGGCATTGCCGCGAACCCGGCGACGAAATGCGCCATCAGGACGACCGGGGCGAGGTCGACAACCCCAAACACCCACTCGGCCGTGAACAGGAACATGCCGGCGGTTCCTGCGATGGCGATGCCGACAAAGATCTCGATCGCGAGCACGCGCCAGAGCGCGCTGTTGCGGAAGGCCTTGCGAATGGCCTGTGGGCTGAAATCTGACTTTGGGTGATCCGCCTTCGGTGGAGGATCGGGGACGAGTCGCAGGGCAAGGCCCACAGTAATCGGCAATGAGACGATGAGGATGATGCCCATCACGGCGATCTGCTGGTGCCGGTCAAAGCCGAGTGTCTGGGAAAGAATGGTCGGCAGGGCGAGCAGGGAGAGCAGGGTCGCCGTGGAGACGATCTCGCGCCACATGAACATACGTGAGCGGTCATCATAGTCGCTGGCAATGGTCGGCACCCAGGCCTGATGCGGTGTGTAAAGCATCGTGATGCCGACATAAAAAGCCGTCAGCCAGAACACAACATAGAGCGGGCCAACGGGCGGCTGCCCGGGCATGTAGAGAAAAAAGGCGGCAATCGCCAGAATGGGCACGGCGGTTGCCAGCCAGTGGCTGACCCGGCCCCATCTGGAGGGGCGTGTATCCACCAACCACCCCATGATCGGGTCGGTGGCGAGATCCCAGAAGCGCAGGCACATGAAGATAAGGCCGGTCACCGCTGCGCCGAGGCCCATCTGGTCGGCATAGAAGGGCGCGATGAACACCGCCATCGGTAATCCGACGGCTGCGAGCGGGACTCCGATCGAGGCGAAGGCGAGGGCTTGCGTCAGGGTGAGGCGGCGGCGTTCCGTCGTCATGATCTACACCCAAGCGGAAAGCAGCCAGACCGCCAAGCGCTAATTGAATGCTGACGCGCCAGCGAATACATATCGGCCCATGACAACGTCGCCTGAAACCGGCTCTCTACTGCAATCTCTGGACGCGCGTTCGCGCGGCATATTCCAGCAGATCGTCGAGGCATATCTGGAGACGGGCGAGCCGGTTGGCTCGCGGACGCTGTCAAAAGGACCGATTTCACTGTCGCCTGCCTCTATTCGCAATGTGATGGCGGACCTGACCGAGCTTGGCCTTCTGGAGTCCCCGCATGTCAGCGCCGGCCGTCGTCCGACCTATCAGGGTCTGCGGCTTTTCGTGGATGGTTTTCTCGAACTGGGAGAACCTTCCGATGCCGACCGCGCGATTGTAGATGCGCGCTTGCAGTCCGCCGGCCGCGACCTTCCTGGCGTTCTGAACGAAGCCTCTTCGATCCTGTCCGGGCTGGCCGGTGGGGCCGGGCTGGTCGCCTCCCCGACACGGGATGCGCCGGTGCGCCATGTCGAGTTCGTGCCGCTCGGGAGCCGCGAGGCGCTTTGCGTGCTCGTAACCGAGGATGGCGACGTCGAGAACCGGCTGCTCGCGCTGCCAGAGGGGCTTCCCGCCACGGCGCTGATCGAGGCTGGCAATTTCCTCGCCGCTCGCATGAAGGGCCGGACCCTGTCCGAAGCCCGCGGCGAGGTCATCGCCGAACTCAAGACGCGGCGCGCCCAGCTCGACAATGCGGCGAGCGCGCTTGTTGCGGCGGGGCTCGCGTCCTGGTCGGGGGAGGGGCCGGATGAAAAACGCGCCCTGATCGTGCATGGCTGGGCCAACCTTCTGGAAGATGCGGAGGCGGCCGAAGACCTCGACCGCGTCCGCCAGTTGTTTGAGGAAATGGAGCGGCGCCAATCCCTGCTGGATGTGCTGGATTCCACACGCGAGGCGGAAGGCGTGCGGCTGTTCATCGGGTCGGAAAACAGGCTTTTCCCGTTATCGGGTTCCTCCGTGATTGTCGCACCCTATATGAACGCCGATCGAAGGGTGATCGGCGCGCTGGGCGTGATCGGGCCAACACGGCTCAACTATGCACGCGTGATCCCCATGGTGGACTATACCGCGAAGGTCGTGGGCGAGGTTATCGACCGCGGCGGACGTAAGGAGTGATGATGAGCGATACTGACGAGACGATTCCGGAAGAGTTCGAAGCCGGGGCCGAGGACGCCGACGCGGCCGAGCCTGAAACGGAAGGCAGTACGGCAGAAGAGATCGAACGCGAGCCGACGCCGGAAGAGCGGATCATCGAACTGGAAGCCCAGGCCGCTGAACTGAACGACAAGCTGCTGCGCACACTGGCGGAGATGGACAATGTTCGCAAACGGGCCGAGCGGCAGGTGGCCGATGCGCGTGTCTATGCGGTCGAAAAGTTTGCAGGCGATCTCCTTCCGGTTTCTGACAATCTGGCGCGTGCGCTCGAAGCGCTCGACGATGAAGCGCGCGAGGCACTGTCGGACGCGGGCCGGGGCCTTCTGGGCGGGGTCGAAATGACCCAGAAGGAACTGCACGCCGTGATGGCCCGGCACAACGTTACTGCGATTGATGCAGCGGCCGGATCGGCCTTCGATCCAAACCTGCATCAGGCCGTCAGCCAGATCCCGTCCGACCAGCCCGCTGGCACAATCGCCGAGCCCTTCCAGCCCGGCTGGAAAATCGGGGACCGGGTGCTACGCGCGGCAATGGTCGCGGTGAGCACAGGGAAGGGTTGATTTGAGTTTGCTCGCGGAAGTTTTGTTTGCTTCCGTATCGGCCTTCGGCCTCACATGGTTCGAGGCGAACTAGCCGAGAACGGCTCAGGGCTGTGGTTCTCCTTCAATTGCGATCTCTCGGCCTGCGTCACCCCCGATGAGCATAAGCTCATCTGGGGGCCCAGCTCTGGCGTCGCCCACTCGTGCAATCTGACAGCTCCAGAGATGGGCCCTCAGACCGCTGCGCGGTCGAAGGTGACGCGTGAGGGTGGGCCTGCGCCACCGCCCGGCCCGCGTTCCCGCGTCCGGGTAGTATGAAGAGCCCGTGCGGAGACGACGCTGCGCCTCGCTGAAAGAGTGAATGCGATGTTCGGCGCAAGCCGTCCCCGCACGCCGCGGTGTTTCGCGCTGT